>NZ_JBKFAJ010000009.1:0-152700 GCF_053345565.1 Microbacterium sp. M1A1_1b | reverse complement strand
CGGCCTTCAGCGTCAGGCCGGAACCGTTGTGGTTCAGCAGACCCTGCACGTAGGGACGGTACGACCCATCCGGCGACCAGTAGGTGACCGAGCCGGCGGTGATCGGGAACGACACGGCACCGTTCTCGAGCTTCGCGGTGCCGGAGACACCCGGGGTCAGCTTCAGGCTGGTGAGGGCGTCGGTGAAGCCCTTGTCGAGTGCGACGGAGGTGTTCCCACCGAGCACGTTCGGGACCGAGGCGACGGGGGCGGGGATCTTCGACGAGGACGACGCGACGGTGTGGACCGTGGGGGTCGACGCGTTCGCGGCGGAGATGCCGAACCCGGCACCGCCCAGGATGATCGCGCCGGCAGCGGCGAGGGAGACCGTGGTCTTGGTGATCTTGCGCATGAGTGAGTCCTTTGCTTGGTACACGCCGAACACACCCCCCAAGAGGGTGGAGAACCAGCTACCTGCGGCTGGTGAGCGCTCCGGGTGTTTCCCGGCTGGTGACAGTGATTCGGCGCCCCTGCCGGAGTGGTTTGGTCAGTTCTGGTCCGTTACCACTTCGTGACCAACCGGCCCCTGCGGGCTGTCCAGCTCGGGCGACCAGCGCGCTCGACGCATGTCGAGCCTCCAGGTCGTCCTGCCCTGGGTCAGGGGCGTGCCCTCGACCCGGTACTGCTCCAGCGCGCGTGCCTCGTGGCGGACCGGCGGCATCCCACCGGACCGCACCACGCGCCACCACGGCAGGTCGGAGCCCTCGTGTGCCATCACCTTGCCGACCGCACGCGACGCGCGCGACCCCAGGACCGCGGCGACGTCGCCGTACGTCATCACCCGCCCGGACGGGATCGAGCGGACGACGTCGGCCACCGCGGCGCCGAAGTCCTGGTCCACTAGAGCGTCAGCACCGCGAAGTGGTCGCCGTACTGGGTCTCGCGGACGACCTCGAAGCCGACGGCCGCGAAGAAGTCCTCGGGTGAGCCCTCACCGGGTTCGTACACGACGGTCAGGCGCTCGAAGCCGCGCTTGCGGGCCTCGTCGGCCAGGCCGTGTACGGCGAACCGGCCGACACCGCGACCCTGCGCCGTGCCGGAGACGTTGACGCGCCAGATGCAGGCCTGCAGTTCCTCTTGCGGGTTCTCGGCGTCGAAACTGCCGATGATGAGCCCCACGACCTCGTCCCCGTCGAGGACGACCCGGGGCCACGAGGCACTGGGCTTCACGTCCGACTCGGCGACGCCGTACGTGGTCGGCTGCACGAACTGCTCCTGCCCCGGCTTGAGCGTCAGGGAGTTGGCCGCCGTGGCGGTGGCAGCGGAGAGTGCTTCGAGGCGGAGATCCGTCATGCGGTCAGGGTAACGGTGCGACCCGTGCGGGGGCCAGCGCTGACCGTCACACTCCTGCATCGACTGCGGTCGTGGCCGACGCGTACCGCGCCAGCACGACGTCGCGCCACGTCCCGACCGCAGCCACGGTGCCGATGACCAGTGCCGCCAGCAGGCAGAGACTGCCGAGCGACCCGATGACCGCCCAGCCGCCGTCCCAGGCCCACGGCCACGTGTCGATGCCCGTGCCGAGGCTGGCCATCACGAGCGCCGCCGTGCCGGTGCGCGTCGAGCGACCCGCGAGGGCCCACACGGCGAGGACGACCGTCAGGACGACGACGAACGAGGCGGGGATGCCGTGGTGCCCTGCCGCGCCGACCAGGCCGCCGACGACCACCACGAAGGGGACCAGGACGTTCCAGACCGGACGTCCGGAGCGCGCCGACATGACGGCCACCGCTGCTGCGGCGATCGCGGTGACGACGCCGAGGACCCGGACGGACCACGGGGCGAAGTCGATCCCGCCCTGGCTGACGACGCCGAGGACCACCAGCAGCACGCTCACGCCGACGACCGACCAGGACAGCACGGTGCGTCGTTCGATGTGCTCGGGGAGCAGTCCGCGCTTCCGTGCGGCGCGGAACCCGACGACGAGCACGACCACGGCCGCGATCATCCCGGCGACGATCCACGTCACGTTGCCGAGTGCTGCCTGCGCCGCCGCGATCGACGACTGCAGCAGGAACCCGCAGCCGCCCCAGAGCAGCGCCCACGTCAGGCTGCCGATGAGCGAGGCCGTCGTGAACCGCGCCGGCGGGAGCTTGGCGGTCCCCGCGGCGAGTGGGGTCAGCGTGCGGATCACGGGCACCAGTCGTGTCGCGATGATCGCCATCGCGCCGCGCCGCTCCACCACACCGATGGCCGCGTCCCACCGCTCGACGCCCAGACGCCGCACGAACTTCCGGTCGCGGATGCCGCTGCCGAACCGGCGGCCCAGGAAGTACAGCACGTGATCGCCGACCGAGGCGCCGATCGTCACCGCGACGACGAGCACGATCGCACCGACGATGCTGTCGAAGGTCGCGCCGAGCAGCAGCACCGCGATCTCGCCCGGGACGAAGGGGCCGAGCCCGAGGACCTCGAGTGCCGCGAACCCCGCCGCGACCAGCCACCGGACGGCTTCGGGGATCTGGTCGGCGCTGTTCGTGAGCCAGGAGAGGATGTCCATGGCGGGAACGGTATCCGCGCACGGGCTCCGGCGGTGTCGTTCCGGCGTCGTTCCGTCGTGGTACCCGGGGACCATTCGGTCGCGCGGCTGCGCGGTAGGGTCCAGACATGGCGGAACACCGACGCGGCGCGAACCTGCCGTCGATCGGCGGCTTCAACCGGACGGTCGTGCTCGACGCCGTCCGCCGCTCACCGGACGGGCTGAGTCGCGTCGAGCTCGCTGGCCGCACGGGCCTCAGCGCACAGACCGTCTCGAACGTCACACGGTTCCTCATCGACGCGGGCATGATCGTCGAGTCGGGCACCGTGGTGTCGGGTCGGGGCAAGCCCCGGACGATCCTGCGGCTGGAACCGGGCAGCCGGTTCGCCGTCGGCGTGCACGTCGACCCCGCGGTCGTCACGTACGTGTTGCTCGACCTGGCGGGGACCGTGGTGGCGTCGACGACGACCTCGACCCCGACCGCCGACGACCCCGACCAGGTCATCCGGACGATGGCGTCCGCGATCGACGGGCTCGTCGCGTCGGCCGAGGTCGACCCGGACGCCGTCCTGGGCGTCGGGATCGCCAGCCCCGGACCGATCGACGTCGACGCGGGCATCGTCGTGGACCCGCCGTTCCTGCCGCGGTGGCGCGGGGTGCCCCTGCGCGACGCGTTGGCCGAGGCGACCGGACACCCGGTGCTGCTCGAGAAGGACGTCACCGCCGCGGCCGTCGGCGAGATGTTCCTGGCGGGGGAGTCCTCGGCGCGGAACTTCGCGTTCGTCTACTTCGGCACCGGCTTCGGCGTGGGACTGGTCGTCGACCACGAACCCGTGCGCGGGACCGGGGCGAACGCCGGCGACGCGGGGCACCTCATGGTCGACCAGGGCTCGCTCGCCGGGACGCCGGACGGCAACGGGGACCGTGGTGAAGTCGGTGCGGCGGTCGCTCCCGAGCGGCTCGTGCGCCTGGCTGCGGCGCGGGGCCTGGACCTGACGGGTGGGGTGCCGGTCGCTGACGACGCCGGCGCGGTGGACCGGGCGTGGGACGACCTGGCCGCGGCCATCGACTCCGGTGACCCGACCGCGACCGCACTGGCCGCCGAAGCCGGCACCGTGATGGGCCGCGCCGCCGTCGTCATCGTCAACCTGTTGGACATCGACCGCGTCGTGTTCGGGGGACCGTTCTGGTCGCGGATCGCCGCGGCGGCACTGCCGGCCGCCCGCCAGGCGATCACCGGGTCGCCGATCCTGGTCCCGAAGCACCCGGTCACCGTCGTCGAGACCGACCGCGGAGCCGACGTGGCTGCTGTCGGGGCGGCGTGCCTGGTGCTCGACGCCGCGCTGTCGCCGCGGGCGAGCGCGCTGCTGATCCGGCGCTGAGGCGGCGCTGCGTGACCGTCTGACGGACTGGAGGTCCGGTGCCAGCTGGCACCGGGCCTCCAGTCCGTTCCTTCCCACACCACCGGTGATGGCAGGACGGATCGTGCGTGGTGCGGGAGAACTCCCGACCACCAACGCGCGGATCGACCGACCACGCGCGGATCGACCGACCACGCGGGAACCGGACTGCTGCCGAACCGTGACGATTCCCTCTTGACAAGCAATAAGTCAATACGGTGGACTAACTGCGCAGCGCGGGCACGGTAGCCCGCGGATCCGTGCAAAGGAGCACCGATGAAACGCACCCGCATCATCGCTGGACTCGCAGCCGTGGCAGTCGCCGCTGTGGGCCTGGCAGGCTGCTCGAGCTCGGGGTCCGCCTCGAGTGACACCATCAAGATCGCCTACCAGAAGTTCGGCGCCTTCCAGCAGCTCGACGCCCAGATGAAGACCGTCAAGACCGAGTACGAGAAGGCGAACCCGGGCAAGAAGGTCACGCTCGTCCCCATCCAGGCGCAGGGCAACGACTACTACACGAAGCTCGCGCTGATGAACAAGGCGCCCGCGACGGCGCCCGACGTCATGTACGAGGACACCTTCCTGGTCAAGGCCGACGCCCAGGCCGGCTACCTGCTGCCGCTGGACAAGTACACGGCGAAGTGGAAGGACTGGGACCAGTTCTACGACAACGCCAAGCAGGCCGGCGAAGGCGTGGACGGCAAGACCTACGGCGTCCCGATGGGCACCGACACCCGGGCCCTCTGGTACAACAAGGACATCTTCAAGAAGGTCGGCCTGCCCGTCCCGTGGCAGCCCAAGACCTGGGACGACGTGCTCGCCGCCGCGAAGACCATCAAGGAGAAGGACTCGGGCGTCATCCCGTTCAACATCTACTCCGGCAAGGCGCAGGGCGAAGCCTCGACCATGCAGGGCTTCGAGATGCTGCTGTACGGGGCGGACGGCTCCGGCAACACGCTCTACAAGGACAAGAAGTGGGTCACCGGCTCCAAGCAGTTCCAGGAGTCGCTGCAGTTCGTCAAGGACGTCTACCAGGGCGGCCTCGGCCCGACACCGCAGCAGGCGCTCGACACGAACGTCGGCACCACGATCGCCCAGACCTGGCTGCCCAAGGGCCAGCTGGCGATCGACCTGGACGGCTCGTGGCAGTCCGGCACCTGGCTGAAGACCGGCACCGCGCCGTGGTCCGAGTGGAACGACGTGATGGGTCAGGCAGCGATGCCGACGCAGAACGGTCAGTCGCCCGGCTACAACAGCATGTCCGGCGGCTGGACCCTGGCGGTCGGCAAGAACTCGAAGGCCCCGCAGGCCGCGTTCGACTTCATCTCGACGTTCCTCAACAAGGACGGCTCGCTGAAGTACGACACCGAGAACAGCCAGATCGCCGTCCGCAAGGACGTCGCCGAGGACTCCGCGTACACGGACGCCAACCCGACGTTCAAGTTCTTCTCCGGGCTGGTGGAACACACCAACTTCCGCCCGGCGACGAGTGACTACTCGCAGATCTCCAACGCCGTCCAGGTCGCCATGGAGTCCGTGATGACCGGTCAGCAGACACCGAAGCAGGCTGCCGCCGCCTACGACGACTCCGTCGTCCAGACGGTCGGCAAGAAGAACACCGTCTCCGGCTGACGCACCACCCACCGGACAGGAGGCTCGGCGCACGTCGTGCCCCGAGCCTCCTGTCCGGTTCCCCCTCACCTTCGGAAACCCCCTCCGCACCCGGAAGGCATCCACCCGTGTCCACCACCCCCCTCGCGCCGACGCTGTCGACGCCCGGTGCGCCGAAGCGCACCGACCCACCGGTGCCGCGCAAGCGGCGCCCGCTCCGGAACGCCGGGCGAGCGGTCCCGCTGCTGCCCGCCGTGGTCCTGCTCATCGTCTTCCTGGTCGGCCCCGTCATCTCGTCGTTCTACGGGTCGTTCACGAACTCCGCGCTGACCGGCGTCGGCGCTTCGGACCAGCAGTTCGTCGGCATGAAGAACTACGTCGAGCTGTTCCAGGACCCCGACTTCCCGAAGTCGGTCATCCTGACCGTCGTCTTCCTGTTCGCCTCGGCCGTGGTCGGGCAGAACGTGCTCGGCCTCGGCCTGGCGTTGCTGATGCGCGAGGCCAACAAGGTCGTCCGGTCGATCGTCGGCACCTTCGTCGTCGCGGCCTGGGTCCTGCCGGAGATCGTCGCCTCGTTCGCCGCGTACGCGTTCTTCAACGACCAGGGCACGCTCAACGAGTTCCTGTCGGTGTTCGGCGTCAAGGGCGCGAACTGGCTGTACACGTTCCCGATGCTGGCGATCATCCTGGCGAACATCTGGCGCGGCACCGCGTTCTCGATGCTCGTGTACTCGGCCGCCGTGCAAGAGGTCCCCGAGGAGATCACCGAGTCCGCCGAGGTCGACGGTGCCACCGGGTGGCAGCGGCTGGTCTACATCACACTGCCGGTCATCCGTCGCAGCATCTCGACCAACCTCATGCTGACCACGCTGCAGACGCTGTCCGTGTTCACGCTCATCTACGTCATGACCGGTGGTGGGCCGGGGACGAACTCGTCCACGCTGCCGATCCTGGCCTACCAAGAAGCGTTCAAGTTCTCGCAGCTCGGCTTCGGGACCGCGATCGCGACCATCCTGCTCGTGGTGGGAGCGGTCTTCTCGATCATCTACATCAAGGCGCTGAAGCCGGAGGTGGACTGACCATGGCGATCACCGTTCCCGACCGTCCCGTGTCCAACGCGACCCGCTCGGTCACCGCACCCGGTGCCCTGCACATGACCTCGCCGCGCGGCCGCACCATGCGGTGGGTGGCCAACGTCGTGCTGCTCGTGATCGCGGTGTGCTTCGCCGTGCCGCTGCTGTGGCTGGTGTTCGCCTCGCTCGACGCCCAGGCCTCGCTGTCGGTGAAGGTGCCGTCGCAGTTCACGCTCGACAACTTCGCCAAGGTGCTGACGCCCGAGCTGTCGTTCATCCCGCTCGCGAACAGCCTGCTGCTGTCCGGTGGCACCGCCGTCGTCACGGTGGTCGTCGCGCTGCTGGCGGCCTACCCGCTCTCGCGCTACAAGATGCGCGTGAACAAGCCGTTCCTGTACAGCATCCTGTTCGGCACCGGCCTGCCGATCACCGCGATGATGGTGCCCGTCTACGCGCTGTTCGTCTCGCTCAACCTGATCGACAACATCTGGGGATGCATCTTCTTCCTCGCCGCGACCAGCCTGCCGATGGCGATCTGGATGGCGAAGAACTTCATGGACTCGGTGCCGATCTCGCTCGAGGAAGCGGCGTGGACCGACGGTGCGTCGATGTTCACGACGCTGACCCGGATCGTGGTCCCGCTGATGCGCCCGGGCATCGCCGTGGTGTTCATCTTCGTGTTCATCCAGGCGTGGGGGAACTTCTTCGTCCCGTTCGTCCTGCTGCTCTCGCCCGACAAGGTGCCGGCCGCGGTCAGCATCTTCAACTTCTTCGGTCAGAACGGTGCGGTCGCCTACGGCCAGCTCGCCGCGTTCTCGATCGTGTACTCCGTGCCCGTCATCGCGCTCTACGTGATCGTGTCCCGCGGCCTCGGCGGGGGCAACGCCCTCGCCGGTGGTCTCAAGGGCTAGCGCGTCAGCGCTCTCCTCGGAAGGAACCTGCTCCATGCACAAGGACGAACCCCTCGTCGAAGCCCGGATCGCCCGCCTGGTGCGCGATCGCGTCGACCCCGCGGTCCACCGTCGTTCCGCGCCCGTCACCGTCACGTCGTGGGACGTGCCGGACGAGCCCGTGCCGTTCGCCACCGCTGTCGCCCAGGACTTCGCACCGTTCTCGGTCGGGGACCCCTGGGGCATCCGCCCGTGGGGGACCACCTGGTTCCACGTCACCGGCACCGTCCCCGCCGACTTCGGCACCGCCGAGGGCACGACGGCCGAGCTGTTCGTCGACCTCGGCTTCACCCAGCGGCACCCCGGCTTCCAGGCCGAGGGGCTGGCGTACCGACCGGACGGCAGCACGATCAAGGCGATCGAGCCGCGCAACAACGCCGTCCCGCTGGCCGTCGGCCCCGGGGAGTCGTTCGAGCTGTACATCGAGGCCGGCGCGAACCCGGACATCGGCGGCGACTCGTTCCAGGGCGCGACACCGCTCGGGTCCCGCTCGACCGCCGGTGACCAGCCGATCTACCGCGTCGCAGCCCTGCAGGTCGTCGAGCGAGACGACACCGTGTGGGAGCTGCAGCAGGACCTCTGGGTGCTGCGCGGGCTGATGGCAGAACTGCCGACCGACGGCACCCGCGGCGCGGACATCCTGCGGTCCCTCGAACGCGCGGCGGACGCCCTCGACCCGGACGACGTCGCCGGCACGGCCGCCGCCGCCCGTCAGGTCCTGGCGCCCGTGCTCGCCGTCCCCGCGTCGCAGGCCGCACACCACGCGATCGCCGTCGGGCACGCGCACATCGACTCCGCCTGGCTGTGGCCGGTGCGCGAGACGAAGCGCAAGTGCGCCCGGACGTTCTCGAACGTGCTCGACCTGATGGACCGTGACCCCGACTTCACGTTCGCGTGCTCGTCCGCGCAGCAGTACGCGTGGATCCGGGACGAGTACCCGGAGGTCTTCACGCGCATCAAGCAGCGCGTCGCCGAGGGGCGCTGGATCCCCGTGGGCGGCATGTGGGTCGAGTCGGACACGAACCTGCCCGGCGGCGAAGCGCTCGCGCGGCAGTTCGTCGCGGGCAAGCGGTTCTTCCTCGAGGAGTTCGGCGTCGACACCCCCGAGGCCTGGCTGCCGGACTCGTTCGGGTACACCGGAGCGCTGCCGCAGATCGTCCGCGCCGCGGGGTCGAAGTGGTTCGTCACGCAGAAGCCCTCGTGGAACGAGACGAACGTCATCCCGCACACGTCCTTCCACTGGGAGGGCATCGACGGCTCGCGCATCCTGACGCACCTGCCCCCCGCCGACACGTACAACTCGGACGTCTCGCCCGCCGACCTGCACCGCGGCGAGCGACGGAACAAGGAGCGCGGCACCGCGAACACGTCGATGCTGCTGTACGGCTTCGGCGACGGTGGCGGCGGTCCCACGCGTGAGATGGTCGCCGCTGCGCGCCGCCAACACGACCTCGACGGATCACCGCGCGTCACGCTCGGCACCCCGGCGCAGGTCTTCGAGCAGCTCGAGCAGGAGCTGCCCGTGCCCGGTGTGTGGTCGGGAGAGATGTACCTCGAGTTCCACCGCGGGACCTACACGTCCCAGATCCGCACGAAGCAGGGAAACCGTCGCTCGGAGCACCTGCTGCGCGAGGCCGAACTGTGGGCCGCGACGGCTGCCGTCCGGCTGGGGCTCGACTACCCGTACGACGAGCTCGAGCAGGCCTGGCACACCGTCCTGCTGCAGCAGTTCCACGACATCCTGCCGGGGTCCTCGATCGCCTGGGTCTACGAGAACGCCGAGGAGAACTACCGCCTGGTCGCCGAGACCCTCGAGGGGCTGATTGGTGCCGCCACCACCGCGCTCGCGAACGGCGGTGCGCCGGCGCTCGCCGGGGCCCGGTCGTCCGGAGCCCTGTCCTCTGGCGCCACGGCGTCGTCGGGCACCGGCCTGCTCGACGCACCCTCCGGTGACGCCGTCGGCGGCTCCGCCACCAGCGGGTCGGTCGTGCGGTTCAACGCTTCGCCCGTCACGGCGGGACACGCAACCGCCCTGGGCGGTTCCGTCGGTCCGGAGGCGCAGGCCGTGCCTCCCGTCCCGCACGGTGACGGCTTCGTGTTCGACACCGGTGCGGTCGTGGCGACCATCGACGCGGCCGGCCACGTCGTGTCGTTCGTCGAGCACGGCACCGGCCGCGACGCGATCGCCCCCGGCGGCGCCGGTGCCGAGTACACGGTGTTCCGCGACACCCCGAACCAGTGGGAGGCGTGGGACATCGACCGCGCCTACCAGCGCAACGGGTCCCCGCTGGCCGCGTCGTCAGTCGCGATCGAGGGTTCGACGGTCGTCGTGGTCCGCTCGGTCGGGTCGTCGACCGTCACGACCCGGTACTCCGCGGTCGCCGGCGAACCCGAGCTGGTCGTCGAGACCGAGGTCGACTGGCACGAGCAGCAGAAGCTGCTGAAGCTGGCGTTCCCGCTCGACGTCCGGGCGTCCGTCGCCTCGAGCGAGATCCAGTTCGGCCACATCGACCGACCGACGCACCAGAACACGTCGTGGGACTTCGCCCGGTTCGAGACGAGTGCCCACCGCTGGGTGCACGTCGCCGAGCCCGGGTTCGGCGTCGCGGTGGCGAACGACTCCACCTACGGACACGACATCACCCGGGCGACCCGACCGGACGGGGGCACGACCACCCTGGTCCGCGAGTCGCTGCTGCGCGGCCCGACGTTCCCGGACCCGCACGCCGACCAGGGGCACCACGTGTTCCGCACGGTGCTGCGCATCGGGGCGTCGGTGCTCGACGCCGCGGACTCGGGCTACCGGCTCAACCTGCCGGTGCGGTCGGTGGCGGGGTCGGCCGAGGTCTCGCCGCTCGTGGTGGTGTCGTCGCCGCAGGTGTTGGTCGAGGCCGTCAAGCTGGCCGAGGACCGTTCCGGCGACGTCGTCGTGCGCCTGTACGAGGCGCTCGGTGGTCGGGCGACCGACGTCGGCGTCGACTTCGGGTTCGCGGTCGCGTCGGTCGAGCAGGTCGACCTGCTCGAGCGGCCGCTCGGTCCGTCGTGGGACGCGGGGGAGCCCGTCGTCATGACGCTCCGCCCGTTCGAGATCGTCACGCTGCGGGTGCGGCGGGCATAGACCGCGGCGCCGGACGGACACGGGTGCGTCCGTCCGGCGTCGTGCTGCACGCCGGGTTGGCAGGCCCGTTCGCGCGCAGAGGGTCGAATCGCGCATTGTGGGTCGGAATTCTCGACCGACAATGCGCGATTCGACTTCCCAGGGCGGTCGGTATGGGAACGAACGATCACTCCTCCACAGGGCGTCTGACTGGAGGGTCGTCCACAGTCCGTCTCGTTGCATCCGTTCGACCGTGCTCGGCAGGGCAGCGTGGTGCCATGGAACGACCGCTCCCGATCATCAGGGCCACGGCGATGCGTGAAGCCGGCCGCGTGGGTTCGACCCTGCGGCGGCGCACGGGACAGCCCGGTCCGGACGCGCTCGTGCGCCTGGGGCCCAACGCGTTCGTGCGGGCGACGGACTGGGCCGCCGCAGGGCCACGCGTCCGCTACGTCACTCGTGTCTGGGCGAGACTCGCGCGGCTCGGGGAACCCGCAGCGGCATCGCACGTGTCGGCGGTCGCCCTGCACGGCCTCGCCTGGCTGTACGGGTGGCCCGAGGTCGTCCACGTCACGGTCCCGAAGTCGCGCTACCGGTCGTCGCGCAACGGCCTTGCACTCCACACGCGGCCGTTCGGTCCCGAGCACGTCGCGCGGGACGGGCCGATCGCGGCGACGAGCATCCCGCGCACCGTGGTCGACGTCGCACTGACGGGTGACATCCGCGCAGCGGTCGTCGTGGCGGACTCGGCACTCCGAGCCGGGGTCTCGCCTGACGAACTCGCAGCAGCAGTGCCCGCCGCCCCGGGCTCCCGGGGTCGTCAGGCGGCCGAACTCGTCCTCGACCTGGCGGACGCGCGCTCCGGCTCGGTCGCTGAGTCGCTCGGGCGCGTGGTCTTCCGTGAACTCGGGCTGCCCGAACCCGTGCTGCAGCAGGAGTTCATCGTCGACGGGCGGCGGATCATCGTGGACTTCTGGTTCCCGGAACAGGGCGTCGTCATCGAGATCGACGGTCGGGCGAAGTACACGCAGGACCGCTACCGAGCCGGCCGTTCTCCGACCGAGGTGTTCATCGACGAGAAACGACGCCAAGAAGCCGTGCTCACGGTCCCTGACGTCCGGCGGATCGTTCGCGCGGAGTGGCGCGACCTGCTGCACCCCGAACTGCTCGTGCCACGCCTGCGCGCGGCGGGCCTGCCGTGCGCTCTCCGTCCCGGCAGCAGCCACCGCCTGGTGGTCGGTTGATCCCAGGGGCCTAGCGTGGGCGCATGCCCGTCACCGAGATCTGGCTCGTCCGTCACGGCGAGTCCACTGCGAACGTCGCTGCCGAGCGCGCCGAGGCGGCCGGTGACGACCTGATCGCGATCGAACAGCGCGACCCCGACGTGCCGCTCAGCCCCCTCGGTGAGCAGCAGTCGAGAGCCCTCGGTGCCGAGCTCGCCGAACGGGGCATGGGCTCGGTGCCGGTCGCGCTGTGGGTGTCGCCCTTCCTCCGGGCGCAGCAGACGATCGACATCGCGATCCAGGCCGGCGGTGTCGACAAGCCGCCGCGACGGGTCGACGAGCGATTGCGCGACCGAGAGCTCGGCGTGCTCGAGCGCCACACGCTGCGCGGGGTGGCGAACCGCCATCCGGACGAGGACGAACGCCGGCAGCGGCTCGGCAAGTACTACCACCGGCCGGCGGGCGGCGAGTCGTGGGTCGACGTCCAGGCCCGGCTGCGATCGGTCTTCGTGGACATCGACCGCGTCGACGGCCCCGCGCGCCTGGTCATCGCCGCGCACGACGTCGTGGTGACGCTGGCCGTGGCGGTGTGCCTGGACCTCGACGAAGCGGCCCTGACGGAGTTCACGGCCACCAACCCGGTGGGCAACGCGTCCCTGACCCGGCTGGGTCGCGCGGGGCTCGGCCAGCCCTGGACCCTCGTCGAGTTCTCCGCCGTCGCCCACCTGGCCTGACCAAGCCCGGTCTCGCGGGACCCGCGGCGGCCCACACAGGAAGCCGTTTCGCCCGGAGGTGGTCCGAACTTCCGACCGACAACGCGCGATTCCACATCCTGTGCCGGAAGGGCCCCGTCAACCCCGGAGCGACTCCACGGCCTTGTCGATGCGGCGCTGCCGGGTCTCCGGGGCCTTCGCCTGCTCCACCGGATCGGCCAGCGCCCGCTGCCGCGAGTTCGACAGCGCGTCGAACGCCGGCCGCACCCCCGCCGAGTCCATCGCGGTCACCAGGTCCTCGGGCAGGGACACCGCGCGCGGAGCATCGTCGACGTCCAGCGTGACCTGGACCGTGTCCCCGGCAGCGACCCCGGACGCCGCACGGTGCGCTGCCGACAACGGGACCAGGAACTGCCCGCCCATCACCCCCACGGCGGAGCGGTACGTGTAGCCACCGTCCAGCGTGACCACCACGGCCGGGCGCTTCCCCGCACCCAACGCATCGATGACCTCGGGCGGGACCGGCAACCCGGTCGCCGTCTGTCGCGCCTGCAGGACCGTCGTCGTGAACTGCACCCGTGCCTCCAGACCGAGCCCGAAGCGGCGACCGCCGCGTCGTGAGGAACCGTACAACCGCACCGCCTGTTCCGCCAGCGTTCACCACTGCACCACGAGCCGGATACCGGCCGCGTCCACGATCATCCAGAACCCGAACCCCAGGGTCCCCGAACGCACCCGAAAGGCACTCTCCGTGCAGAACAAGCGCACCCTGGCCGGCATCGCCCTCGCCGCCGCCGCAGTGGTCACCCTGGCCGGTTGCTCGGCGACGAGCTCGGCCTCGACCGGCAGCAGCAGCGGCGCCGCCGCCTGGAAGACCGCCACGAGCGCCCAGTCCGCCGGCGGCATGGACGCCCTGGTCAAGGCCGCCAAGGCCGAGGGACAGCTCAACGTCATCGCGCTCCCGCCGACCTGGGCCAACTACGGCAAGATCATCGACGGCTTCAAGCAGAAGTACGGCATCACGATCAACTCGGCGAACCCGAACGGATCGAGCGCCGACGAGGTCGCCGCCGTGAAGTCGCA
This sequence comes from Microbacterium sp. M1A1_1b, assembly GCF_053345565.1. Taxonomy (NCBI): domain Bacteria; kingdom Bacillati; phylum Actinomycetota; class Actinomycetes; order Micrococcales; family Microbacteriaceae; genus Microbacterium; species Microbacterium sp. M1A1_1b. The sequence continues at coordinate 139,032 of NZ_JBKFAJ010000009.1, read as the reverse complement.
GAAGGGCCAGTCGACCGCGCCGGACGTGCTCGACCTGGGCAACGCGGTGCTGCAGCAGAACCTCGACCTGCTGACGGACTACAAGGTCGCGAACTGGAGCGACATCCCCACGAACCTGAAGGACAAGGACGGCGCCTGGACCCGCGACTACACGGGCCTGATGTCGATCGGGTACGACTCCAGCAAGATCACGGACGCCCCGAAGGACCTGAAGGACCTGCTCGGCTCGGAGTACAAGGGCAAGGTCTCGATCGCCGGTGACCCGACCCAGGCGAACCAGGCCGCCAGCGCGGTGTACCTGGCGGCGCTCGAGAACGGTGGCTCGGCCGACGACATCACCAAGGGCGTCGACTACTTCGGCAAGCTCAAGCAGGCCGGCAACTTCCAGAACGTCCTGCCGTCGCAGGCCACGGTCGCCTCGGGCGAGACCCCGGTCGTCATCCAGTGGTCCTACAACAACCTGGCCTGGGGTCCGGACGCCGGCGCGTCGGGCAACAAGCACTGGAAGACCGTCGTCCCCGAGGGGCAGGCACTCGGCTCCTACTACTCGCAGGCGATCAACAAGGACGCCCCGCACCCCGCGGCCGCCCGCCTGTGGCAGGAGTACATCGCCAGCGCCACGGCGCAGAACCTCTACCTGCAGGCCGGCGCGTTCCCGTCGACCCTCGCCGCGCTCGAGAAGTCGGGCAAGGTCGACAAGGACGCCCTCGAGGCCGCCGGTGGCGCGCCGAAGGACTACGTCGAGCTGAGCGACGACCAGGTCACCGCGGCCGCCAAGGTCCTGGCGGCCAAGTGGTCCTCGACGATGGGGTCCTGACCAGCATGACCACCGCATCGGCGCCCGGTGCGGCCGGGGTCCCGGCCGCCACCCTCGTCTCCGGCGAGCAGGCGACCGCGACCCGGGCCGAGGGCGCCGGTGCCACCGCCCGCCGCGACGCCGGACCCCGTGTCCGGCGCCGCGGCGGCATCGCGTGGCTCGGCCTGACCCCGTTCGCCGCGTACGTCCTGCTCTTCCTCGCCGTCCCCGCGGTCCTGGCCGTCGGGTCCGGGTTCTTCGACGCGTCGGGGCACCTGACGCTCGCGAACCTCGCCGCGTTCCGCGACCCCAGCGTGCTGCGGGCCTTCGGCGGCTCGTTCGGGCTGTCCGCGGCCTCCGCCGTGATCGGTGCCGTGATCGGTGCCGTCGTGTGCTGGGCGCTCGCCGCGCTCCGGCCGGACGGCATCGTCCGGTCGATGATCGACTCCGCCGCCAGCGTCCTGGCCCAGTTCGGCGGCGTGATGCTGGCGTTCGCGTTCATCGCGACGATCGGCACGCAGGGACTCGTGACGGCGTGGCTCGTCTCCACCTTCCACTGGGACCTCAACGCCGACGGCGCCTTCCTGTACACGGTGCCCGGGCTGGTGATCCCGTACGTCTACTTCCAGGTACCGCTGATGGTCCTGACGTTCATGCCGGCACTCGAGGGCGTCAAGACGCAGTGGGGTGAAGCCGCCGCGACGCTCGGCGCATCGCGCGCCACGTACTGGCGTCGCGTGGCGCTCCCGGTGCTCGCGCCGGCGTTCTGGGGATCGCTGCTGCTGTTGTTCGCGAACGGGTTCTCGTCGTTCGCGACCGCCGCGGCACTCATCTCGCAGGGCGGCATCGTCCCGCTGACGATCCGCGCGCAGCTGACCAGTGAGACGCTCATCGGCCTGCAGAACGTGGCCGGCGTCCTGGCCCTCGGCATGGTCGTCGTGATGGCGGTCGTGATGGGCGCGTACTCGCTGCTGCAGCGTCGCGCCGCCCGGTGGCAGCGATGAGCGCGGGAGCGCCGGCACGTCCGGCTCGGTCCGTCCGGTCTGGAGGCCCGGCTCGCGTCCCGCGGTTCGGCGCGGCCCCGTCACGGGGCACCGCAGCGATCGTCCTGGTCGTCGTCGGACTCGTCTTCGCCGTCCCGCTGGTCGCCCTGGCGCAGTTCACCTTCCGCCAGGGCACCGACGGCAGCCTGACGACGGCCCACTACACGGCCATCGCGGACCCGGCGAACGCCGGCACCTACCAGCCCGTGTTCGACGGCCTCGGCGCGTCGCTCGTGATCGCGGTCATCGCCGTCGCGATCGTCCTGCTCGTGCTGCTGCCCGCCCAGGTCATCACCGCGCTGCACCACCCACGGCTCCGACGCATCCTGGAGTTCGTCTGCCTGGTGCCGATCACCGTGCCGGTCGTCGTGCTGGTCGTCGGGTTCGTGCCCGTGTACCAGGTCGTCGCCCAGGTGTTCGGTTCCGGCGCCTGGACGCTGTCCTTCGCGATCGGCATCATCGCGTTGCCGTTCGCGTTCCGTCCGATCTCCGCCGCCATCACGGCGATGGACATGATCACGCTGACCGAGGCCGCCCGGTCCCTCGGGGCCTCGTGGTGGACGGTGACGTGGCGGGTGCTCCTGCCGAACCTGCGCAGGGGGATCCTGGCCGCGTGCTTCCTCACCATCACCGTCGTCCTCGGTGAGTACACCCTGGCGTCGTTCCTCTCCCGCACCACCTTCCAGACGGCACTGCTCCTGGTGCAGGGGACCGACCCGTACGTCGCGGCGATCTTCTCGCTCGGCGCCCTGGTGTTCGGTTTCGTGCTGCTCGTCGCCATCGGCCGGATCGGGCAGCGCCGCATGCGCGTCCGTCGTCCCCACCCCAAGGACCCCGCATGACCACCACCGCACCCGCTGCCCCCGCGTCCCTGTCCGGCACCGGCGCCGTCGTCGAGCTCGACGCCGTCGAGAAGCGCTACGGCACCCACCGAGCCCTCACCGGCCTGTCCCTGCGGATCGAACCCGGCGAGTTCCTGTCGCTCCTCGGCCCGTCCGGCTGCGGCAAGACGACCGCACTCCGGGCACTGGCCGGGCTCGAGGCGATCGACGCCGGCGCCATCCGCATCGACGGCGAGGACGTCGCGAGCACCCCGGCGAACAAGCGCGACATGGGCATGGTGTTCCAGCAGTACTCGCTGTTCCCGCACATGACCGTGCGGCAGAACGTGGCGTTCGGCCTCGAGATGCGCCGTGTGCCGGCTGCGGCCCGCCGCGAACGGGTCGTCGACGCCCTCGACATGGTGCACCTCGCCGACTTCGCCGACCGGTTCCCGCACCAGCTCTCCGGTGGACAGCAGCAGCGCGTGGCACTCGCCCGTGCGCTCGTCACCCGCCCGCGCGTGCTGCTGCTCGACGAGCCGCTGTCGGCGCTCGACGCCAAGGTCCGGGTCTCGTTGCGCGAGGAGATCCGCCGCATCCAGACCGACCTCGGCATCACGACGGTGTTCGTCACCCACGACCAAGAGGAGGCGCTCGCCGTCTCGGACCGGATCGCGGTGATGAACGCGGGCAACATCGAGCAGATCGGCACGCCCGAGGAGCTCTACCGCGCGCCGTCCTCGGCGTTCACGGCGGACTTCGTCGGGCAGTCGAACCGGTTGCGGGGCGACCTGCGTGGCGGCGACGTGTTCGTGTACGGGTTCCGGGTGCCGGCGCTCGACCCCACGGTGGCGGACGGCCCCGTGCTGGCCTACGTCCGGCCGGAGGACATCGCGTTCGCTGCCGAGGGCGTCACCGGCACCGTCGTGTCGTCGAGCTTCCTCGGCTCGATCCGGCGCACCACCCTGCGGCTCGACGACGACACCATCGTGACGGTGCAGCACGAGGTCGGGGACCGTCGGTCGACCGGCGACGCCGTCGCGATCCGGCTGCTCGGCGCGCCCGTCGCCATCGCCCCGATCGCGTAGGGCGTCAGCGTCGGAAGTGCGCCCGCGGGTCGTCCGACAGGCCGATCCGCACGCGCTCGCGCATGTCCGCGGACATCTCGGGCAGCGCCGTGACGGGTGCCCAGAAGGCCTCGGTGTTCTCGCCGTCGGCGGGGAACGGTTCGCCGGACACCCAGCGGCACGCGAACACCAGGTCGAGGTACTGCGCTCGGTCACCGTTCGGGTAGGTCATCTCCGGCAGGGTCCGCACCCCTGCCAGCCGTTCGGCGACGGCGACCACGTCGGCTTCCTCGAGCACCTCGCGCTCGGCGGCGACCGCGGGTTCCTCGCCGGGGTCGACGATGCCGGTCACGGGGGTGAGTGCCCCGGTGTCCGCGCGTCGGACGACCAGCAGTTCGCGGTCGTCGCCGTCGCCGCGGGTGACCACCGCCGTGACCCCGGTCAGCCAGAGCAGGTCGGTGCCGATCTTCTCGCGCAGGGCCAGGACGAACTCGGGAGTGGGCATGCCGCAACGCTACCGGCGCCCGAACGCCGAACGCCGAACGGCGGGACACCGTGGTGGTGTCCCGCCGTCCTGCGTGTGCCGGTGGGGGGCTACTCGCGCCCGCGGATCGTGATCGCGCTCGGAGCCGATCGCTTGCCGTCGATCTCCTTGACGACCGTGATCTCCTGCGACTTCGGGGTCGACACCTTGATGGTGTACTCCCACTTGTCGTGCATCGGCACGCGGGTCACGGTGCCGTCCTCGTCCGTGAAGACGAAGAACGCGTTCGGCTTGCGGACGTCGGCAGGGTCGACGGCGATCTGGACCTCGGCGCGCTTCAGGTCGTTCAGCACGTGGCCGGAGACCAGGGTCGGCGCGGTGACGACGTCACCCTGACCGGGCTGGCCGCCGTCACCGGGCTGGCCGCCGTCACCGGGCTGGCCGCCGGCGCCCGGTTCCTGGCCACCGTCGGTGCGGGTGTCGACGTGCTGCGTCAGCGCCGCCGAGGTCTGGCCGTCCTTCGACTGCACCATGGAGTACGCGTTGTCGCTGTTCGTCGCGACGGTGCCGATGACCTGCGCCAGGCCGGCGCTGCCGAACGTCGCCGTCTTGGTCGAGCCGTCGCTGTCGGTCAGCGTCAGGGTCGCTCCTGCGACGCCGTAGACGTCGAAGACGACGCGGCTGCCGGCGACGTGCGGCTCGAAGGGGAGCTTCGGTGCCGGCAGGTCGGCGGACGCGCGCTCCAGCACCACCTCGGTGCGAGCGGAGGTGCCCGCAGCGGTCGTGTACTCGACGGTGTAGACCGTCTTCTCGCCGTGCGGCGCGACCAGCCACACGCCCAGCCCCTGGTCACCGAGCGGGCCGTTCCACGAGCGGTCCTGCACGACGGCGCCGCCGGCGTCACGGATCACGGCGTGGTTCGAGCCGCTGTTGCCGTTGCCGAGGGCGGGCGCGTTCGCCAGGAAGACCTGCTGGCGGTCGCCGGAGGTGTCGCCGAGGACGTACTCCGGTGCGGCCGGAGCGTGCTCGCCGCCGGGCTGGCCATCGCCGGGCTGCCCGTCGCCGGGCTGCTCGCCGCCGTCGCCGGGCGTCTCGGCGTCGTCGGACGCGACGACCGTCACGTCGAGGGCGTGCGAGGCCGTGGACGTGCCGGCGTCGGACCCGCTGACGGCCGTGACCGAGTGCTCGCCGACGGACAGCGGCGCGTCGGTGGCGCAGAGCGCGAAGCCCTGGCCGGACGACAGGCTGATCGGCGCCGTGCAGAGCGGGCTGCCGTCGGTGTCGCGGACGGTCATCGTGCCCGAGGTCACCTTCCCGGTGCTGACGCCGAACGACATCGCAGCAGAGTCGTCGACGGTCAGGTACCCCGGGGCGATGTCGACGGTGTCGCCGCCGAACAGGGCGGTCTGGATGATCGGGGCCTCGGGCGACTCGGCGGCGGTCGCGGCGGCCGGCGCGAGCAGGCTGCCGGCGGCGACGGCAGCGAGTGCGGCGGCGGCCAGGGCGGTGGGGATGTACTTGCGGGGCTTCTGCATGAAGTGGTGCTCCAGGTCGATGGGCAGGTCCATGCAGAATACGAAATACCAACTGGCGTCATCCCGAGTGCGATGACAACGTCGACCGGACCGCTTCCGTCGCAGTGGTCATGACCAGTAGGCTTGGAGCGTGGAGATCATCATCCTGCCCACGCCGGCCGAGGTCGGTCGGGTCGCCGCGGCGAAGATCGCGTCCGTCGTCACCGAGAAGCCCGCCGCCGTGATCGGCCTGGCGACCGGGTCCAGCCCGCAGGGCATCTACGCCGACCTGCGTCGTCGCGTCGATGCCGGCGAGATCAGCTTCGCCCAGGCGCGCGGCTTCGCACTGGACGAGTACGTCGGCATCCCGCTGGAACACCCCGAGTCCTACGCCAGCGTCATCGCCCGCGACGTGGTCGCCCCGCTCGGCTTCGAGCCCAGCCGGGTCCGCGTGCCCGACGGACGCGCTTCGGACCTGGCGTTCGCGGCGAAGGAGTACGACGCCGCGATCCGTGCCGCGGGTGGCATCGACGTCCAGATCCTGGGCATCGGCGCGAACGGGCACATCGGGTTCAACGAGCCGACGTCGTCGTTCGCGTCCCGCACCCGGATCAAGACGCTCGCGCCGTCGACGCGCGAAGCGAACGCCCGGTTCTTCGACACCCCCGAGCAGGTCCCGACGCACTGCATGACGCAGGGCCTCGGCACCATCCTCGAAGCCCGGCACCTGGTGCTCGTCGCGCAGGGGTCGTCCAAGGCCGCCGCGATCGCCGCTGCCGTTGAGGGGCCGCTGTCGTCGTTCGTGCCCGGGTCCGCGCTGCAACTGCACGAGCACGCGACCGTCGTGGTCGACGAGGAAGCCGCGGCCGACCTGCGCCTCGCCGACTACTACCGGTACACGTACGACCACAAGCCGGAGTGGCAGCGCTTCGCGTAGGCCCTCAGTTGCGGGCGGTGGACGCGTCCCGCAGCCGTGACAGCCCCTCGCGCAGGGTCTCCTCGGAACACCCGAAGTTGAGTCGGGCGAAGCCACGACCCTGCCGTCCGAAGGCCGGTCCGCTGGCCAGCGCGACCTTCGCCTGCTCGACCAGCACGGCTGCCGGGTCCTCGCCCCACGGCAGCGCCCGCAGGTCGATCCACGACAGGTACGAGGCCTGCGGCTGCCGGTGCTCGGCCCCGGGCAGGGCGTCGCCGAGCTCCTCGGCCAGGATGCGCCGGTTCGCGGCCAGCTCGGCGAGCAGGGACGCCAGCCACGGCCCACCCTCGCTGAACGCCGCCACACTGGCCGTGTAGCCGAGGATCCCGGTGCGCTCGACGACCTCGGCGGGCATCCCGTCGAACCATGCGCGTGCCCGGTCCGAGGCGCCGACCATCAGCGCGCACTTGGTGCCCGCCAGGTTCCAGGCCTTGCTCGCGCTGGTCAGGGCGAAGCCGACCGCGGCCGCCTCGGGGCAGGAGTCCAGGAACGGGGTGAAGGTCGCGTCGGCGTGGGTGAGCGGTGCGTGGATCTCGTCGGCGATCACCACGGCGTCCCACTCGGCTGCGAGCCGCGCCAGGGCGGCCAGGGTGTCGTGGTCGTGCACGAGCCCCAGGGGGTTGTGCGGGTTGCAGAGCAGCACCGTGCGGGCACCCTCGGCGAACGCGCGCCCGATGCCGTCCAGGTCGATCTGCCACCCGGCCGTGGTGTCGAACGGGTCGGCCGGGCCCTCGGGCGGCAGGAGCGGGACCTCGGTGACGGACCCGCCGGCCTCGGTCACGTAGTCCCAGAACGGCGGGTACACGGGCGGCATGATCACGACCTGGTCGCCCGGCTCGATCACCCGGCGGAGGGTCTCGACCGCCGCGACCGACACGTCCGTGGTGGTGCGGACCAGGTCGGGGTCCACCTGCCAGCCCCAGCGGTCGCCGGCGAAGTCGGCGAAGGCCTCGGGGAGTGCCCGGCCGTGCCCGACGTATCCGGTGTCGCCCGCGCTGACGGCCGCCGCCAGGGCCTCGCGGACGGGTTCGGCGAGCATGCTGTCCATCTCGGCCACGAACATCGGCAGGACGTCCGGCGGGTACGCGGTGTACTTCTCGCTCGTTCGGGTCCGGCGTGCATCGAAGAGGGAGACCATGACGCTCATGCGCTCATCCTGGTGCATGTCAGGTGAAATCCGGACGTCCGGTCCGTGACGGGGTGACCGTCCCCCGTCCGAGGGGGCTAGCGTCACCGGCGTGAACCGTCCCCGCGTGCACCGTCGCCCGCTCCTCCGTCCGGTCCCGCTCGCCGCAGCGGCCGTCGCCGTCGCGCTGCTGGGTGCCGTGGTCGTGACCCCGCCGGCCACCGCAGCCGGTGCGACGGGGGTGACCACGGCCTCCCGGCCGGTCACCGACCCCGCCGCATCGGTGGACCCGTTCATCGGGACCAGCCACGACGGCAACACCTGGCCCGGCGCGACCGCGCCGTTCGGGATGGTCGCATGGAGCCCCACCGGCACCGCGGGCGACCAGACGTCGACACCCGTCGCGAACGGCTACTCGTACGACGTCGACCGGTTGCGCGGGTTCAGCCTGACGCACCTGAACGGTGCGGGCTGCGCACCCGGTGCCGCCGGGGACGTGCCGATCATGCCGGTCACGACCGCCGTCACGACCTCGCCGTCAGCCGACACGACGGACGCCGTCTACGCGGCCGGCTACGCCCACGACCACGAGTCCGCCAGCCCCGGTCGCTACGGCGTCCAGCTCGACAACGGGGTCCGCACCGACCTGGCCGTCACCACCCGCGCGGGCATCGGTGCGTTCACCTTCCCCTCCGGGAAGGCCGCCAACCTGCTGTTCCGCACCTCGAACTCGATCAACGGCAGCGAGGACGCCACCACCAGCGTCGACCCCCGCACCCGCACCGTCAGCGGCAGCGTCCTGACCGGCGGTTTCTGCAGCCGCCGCGCCAACGGCGGCGGCGCGACGAACCCCGACCGCCGCAGCTACTACCGCCTGTACTTCACGGCGACCTTCGACCGCGACTTCGCGAGCACCGGCACCTGGAAGGACGGCACCGTCCAGCCTGGAGGCACGCACGTCTCCGGTGGTGAGGGGTACCTGACCGGGGCCGACCGTGCCGGACGCGGCTCCGGCGCATGGGTCGGCTTCGACGCGCGTCGCGGGGCGACGGTGCACGCCCGCGTCGGCATCTCGTACGTCAGCGCAGCCGGTGCCGTCGCCAACCGCGACGGCGAGATCGGCCACCGAGCGAGCGTCGACAGCGTGGCGGCGGCGACCAGGGCGTCGTGGAACCAGGAGCTGTCGCGCATCCGGGTCGGCGGCGGCACACCGGAGCGGACCACCCAGCTGTACACCGCCGTCTACCACGCGCTGATGCAGCCGAACACGATCAACGACCGTGACGGCCGCTACCTCGGGCCGGACCAGCGCGTGCACCGCATCGACCCCGGACACCGTGCGGTCTACGGCACCTACTCCGGGTGGGACCAGTACCGGGCACAGATCCAGCTGCTCGCGCTGCTGCGGCCGGACGTCGCCGGGGACATGGCCCAGTCGATGCTGCGGTTCGCCCAGCAGAACGGCGGCGTGTGGGACCGGTGGCTGCACCTCGGCGCACCGACCCACGTGATGACGGGTGACCCCTCGGCCGCGACAATCGCCACCTGGTACGCGATGGGCGTCCGGAACTTCGACGTCCGAGCCGCGTACCAGTCGCTCCGCACCCAGGCGACGACGCAGAACGCCGACGCACTCAGTGACATCGGGTGCCCGGGGCAGTGCCTGGCACAGCGACCCGGGCTCGACCAGTACCTGCAGCGCCAGTACGCCGCGAACGACGACTGCCACTGCTGGGGTGGGGCCGCCGAGACCCTCGAGGACTCGATCTCGGACAGCGCGCTCGGGTCCTGGGCATCGTCGCTCGGGCTGCGGTCCGACGCGCGGATGTTCGCCGCCCGCGGGGAGTACTGGAAGAACACGTTCGACCCGGCCGTCGGGTACCAGGCCGCACGCCAGGCCGACGGGTCGTGGGCGCCGGACTGGTCGCCCTCGACCGGCGTCGGGTTCGCACAGGGGACCAGCGCGCAGTACACCTGGCTGGTGCCGCAGGACGTGCAGGGCCTGTCGCAGGCGCTCGGCGGCGACGCCGCTGCCGTGGCGCGGCTCGACACGTTCTTCCACGACGACTCGGGGGCGTTCGCGGTCACCGGCGGCGATGCGACGAAGTTCGACCCGACGAACGAGCCCGACATCCACACGCCGTGGATATACAACGCGCTCGGCCAGCCCTGGAAGACGCAGGAGACCGTCCGCCGGGTCGTCGACGACGCGTACGGCACCGGCCCGGGTGGGCTGCCCGGCAACGACGACCTGGGCACGATGAGCGCCTGGTACGTGTTCGCCTCGATCGGGCTGTACCCGCAGACACCCGGGCGGGCCGACATGCTCGTGTCGAGCCCGACGTTCTCGACGGTCGACATCCGACGCTCGAGCGGGCAGCGGATCGGCATCCGGTCGTCCGGGACCGACACGTTCGTGCAGGGCGCCCAGCTGGACGGCCGCACGCTCCGGCAGTCGTGGGTGCCGGCGTCGTTCGTCACCCGCGGGGGCACGCTGTCGCTGCGGGTCGGTGCGACGGCGGACACGTCGTGGGGGACGGCGCCGGGGGACCGGCCGCGCGACCGGTGAGCGCGCTGGTCCTCGGCGGGGCCGTCGTGCTCAGCCGGCGAGCTCGGGGGCTGCGAGCAGGCGTGTGAGCGTGCTGCGTCCCAGTGCGTGCATGGTCGGGTTCGTGTCGCGGTAGTACCAGACGAGCCCCAGGGCCTGCTCGAGCGCCCACGCTGCCCCGCGCGACCACTCGACGTCGTCGCTGCCGATCACCCCGCGGAACACCGTGCGGGCATCGGCATCGAGCAGGTGCCACCCGGCGACCAGGTCGAGCGCCGGGTCCGCCGGTCCGGTGCCGCCCGCGTCGAGCACCCCGGCCAGACGGTCGCCCCGCACCAGCACGTTCGCCGGGATCAGGTCGCCGTGCGTCATCACCTGCCGGCTCGGCTCGGGCAGCACACGGAGCCGCTCCCACAGCAGCCGCACCCGGTCGACGGGCAGCAGTCCGCCGCTGCGTGCGAGGCACTCCGCGACCCACGCGTCGTGGTCCGGCAGGTGCCCGCCGCGGCCGCTGCCGGCGAAGGAGCGCCCGCCCGTGTCGGCCGCGCGGAGCCGCAGCACGAGTGCGGCCAGGTCCTCGGCGAACGCCGTGCTGTGTGCCGCTCCGGCGGGCGTCCCGACGTCGCCGGGGATCCAGGTGTGCACGGTCCAGGGCAGCGGGTAGCCCTCGCCCGGTGCGCCGATCGCGACCAGCTCGGGCGTCGGCAGCCCGGCGATGCCCGCGAACTCCCGTGCGGCGTCGGCTTCGTGCTGCATCGTGGCGAGGACCGCGTCCGGGTCGCCGGGGTGGAGCGGGCAGCGGACGGCCAGGTCGTCGCCGAGCCGGAAGACCGCGTTGACCGTCCCCGCCAGCGGCAGCGCACGGACCGGACGGCCGCCCAGCGCCGGGAACTGGTGCTCGACGAGACGACGGACCCGGTCGGCGTCGACCGCCAGCTCGCCGTCGTGCATCACGGGCGGTCGGACCCGTCGGATGCATCCGCGACGGGCAGCTCGCGGCCGGCACCCCAGACGCGGACCACCTGGAGTGACGGCGACAGCGCCACCAGGTCCGCGGCGAAGCCCGGCGCGAGGCGACCCAGTCGGTCCCCCAGGCCGATCGCCGTCGCAGGGATGCTGGTCAGCGCGGCCACGGCATCGGGCAGGGACATGCCGGCCTGCTCGACCGCCATGCGCAGCGCGACGTCCTGCGTCAGGGTCGACCCGGCGATGGTGTCCGTCCCCGCCACGTGCGCGACACCGTCGGTCACGGTGACGTCCAGCGACCCGAGCGTGTACGCGCCGTCGGGAGACCCGGCTGCGGCCATCGCGTCGGTGATGAGCGCGACGCGGTGCGGTGCCGCACGCAGCAGCACCCGGGCGACCGAGGGGTGCACGTGCACGCCGTCCAGGATGAGCTCGAGCGTCACCCGGTCGTCGGCGACCGCGGCCGCGATGGGCCCCGGTGCGCGGTGGTGCAGCCCGGGCATGGCGTTGAACGCGTGCGTCAGGACCGTGGCGCCGGCGTCGAAGCCCGCGCGGGCCTGGTCGAGCGTGGCGACGGTGTGCCCGACGGCGGCGACGACGCCGGCAGCGTGCACGCGGCGGATCGCGTCGAGGGCACCGGGCAGCTCGGGCGCGATCGTGACCTGCCGCACGATGCCGTCGCCCGCGGTGAGCAGGGTCTCGACGTCGGCCGGGGTCGGCGGCACCAGGAAGTGCTCGTTGTGGGCGCCCTTGTTGTCCGGCGACAGGAACGGCCCCTCGAGGTGCACGCCGACGATCAGCGGGTCGGTGGCCATCACGGACCGGATGTGGTCGAGCGTGGCGGTGATCGCGGGCACCGGGTTCGCGACCAGGCTCAGGACCGAGCGGGTCGTCCCGTGCGCCCGGTGCACCGCCAGAGCGGCCCCGAAGGCGTCGTCCTCGTACGCGGCACCGCCGGCGCCGTGCCCGTGCAGGTCGACGAAGCCGGGGACGAGCGTGGCGTCGCCGAGGTCGACGAGCTGGTCCGCCGTGGGGGCGTCGGGGCCGGAGCCGACCGCGTGGATCGTGTCGCCGACGAGCAGGACCCATCCGTCGGCGGTGGAACCCGCCACGTCGACCAGGTGCGCGGCGCGGACCAGGGTGCGGCGGGCCTCCAGGCCGACCGCCGCTTCGTCGCCCGCGCTCACCGCGTCTCCCGACGGAAGGTGACCACGCCGGAGGTGGCGGCGACCAGGACGAAGATCAGGCCGACCACGGGGTGCCCGATCGAGATCCAGGCGCCACCCGCGGCGACGATGAGCGCGACCTCGACGATGGTCTTGCCCACGATGTCCGTCTCGATCGGCGAGCGCGTCGAGCGGAACAGGAAGAACACCACCGCGGCGAACAGCGGTGCACCGATCACGAACAGCAGCCCGGGCATCGGGAACGGCCACGCGTAGTAGCCCCACGTCGCCAGGGACAGCAGCCCGGCCACGTACACGACCACGCGCAGCACGCCCCAGACGTCGACCCGGGGACGGGACGGGGCGTCGTCGTGCGGGTCTGGGGTGTCCGACCAGTCCACCGGGGACTGCGGGGCGTTGCTCATGCGGTGCCTACTTGAAGATGATCGTGCGGGCGCCGTCGACCAGGACGCGGTCCTCGGCGATCCAGCGCACCGCCTGGGTGAGCGTGCGGGACTCCTCGTCCTGGCCGATCGACACCAGCTCGGACGGGTCCTTGGTGTGGTCGACACGGACGACGTTCTGCTCGATGATCGGGCCCTCGTCCAGGTCGCTCGTGACGAAGTGCGCCGTCGCGCCGATGAGCTTCACACCGCGGGCATGGGCCTGCCGGTACGGGTTCGCGCCCTTGAACCCGGGCAGGAACGAGTGGTGGATGTTCACCGCACGACCCTGCAGCGCGGCGCAGAGCTCCGGCGACAGGATCTGCATGTAGCGGGCCAGGACGACGAGCTCGATGTCGTGTTCCTGTACCGCGTCGAGGATGCGCTGCTCCATCGCCTGCTTGCTGTCGGCATCGGTGACCGGACGGTGCTCGAACGGCACCGAGTAGAACGCCGCCAGCTCGGACAGGTCGGTGTGGTTGGACAGCACGAGCGGCACGTCGAGGGGCAGCTGGCCGCTGCGCTGACGGTACAGCAGGTCGTTCAGGCAGTGCCCCGCCTTGGACACGAGCACCAGGGTGCGCATCGGCCGGCCGACCACGTCGAGTTGCATGCGCATGCCGTACCGCTCGACGACCGGCGCGAGGGCCTGCTCGAACGTCGCACGGTCGACCGGGGCCATGACCTGCAGGCGCATGAAGAACGTGTTGGTGTCGTGGCTCGAGAACTGCTGCGACTCGGTGATGTTGCCGTGCGCCTGCACCACCGCGCCGGACACGGCGTGCACGATGCCGGGCTGGTCGTCGCACACCAGGGTCAGGGTCCAGTGCGTCGCGGTGCTGTCGGTCACGGGTTCAGGCTACCGGGGCGGGACCGGACGGGAGGCCCGGCGCGGCCCCGGCAGGCGGGCGGGGGCCCGGCGGGTGGTGCGGCCGGGTTGGCACCGGCGGGGCCGCATCGCACCCCGCTGCGGACGTTGCGCCCCCAGGGGACGGGGCGCGATGTCGGCCCGGGGGTGCGATGCGCGGAGTGCGGGCACGCGGGCGCGCGGGCGCGGGCGTCAGGCCGCGGGGCGCTCGCGGAGGGCGCGGTCGGCGATCGTCAACACGCTCAACAGCACCGCGATGCCGACGATCACCCAGCCGAGCACGTGCAGCCCGGCGGTGGTCGGAGCCTGCCCGAACACGCCGCCGATGAGTGACGATGCCGCGATCGCGCCGATGTACACGCTGGTGCGCGAGAGCCCGGCCGCGGTGCCGATCGACTCGGCCGGCACGATCCGGTACAGCGCCGCCTGGTTCGACACCGACGCCAGGGCCTGGGGGATCCCGAACAGCGCCGGAGCGAGTGCGAGCAGCACCAGCGGCGACCCGGTGTGCAGCCCGAGCAGCAGCAGGCCGCCGACGATCGGCACCGTCGCCGCGACGACGAGCGGTCCGCGCACGGCGGTCTTGCGGGCGATGAGGAAGGACGCGACGCCGGCGATGACGGCAGCGGGGAGCTGGATGTACCCGGCCTGGTCGCTGGAGTACCCGGCGACGTCCTGCACCCACTGCGAGAAACCGTAGGTCATCGTGTAGGCGAGCATGTAGACCAGGAACAGCCGGACGTAGGTGCGGCTGAGTGCCCCGTTCCGCGCGAGCATCCGGACGTCGATGAACGGCTTCGTGGCGCGCAGTTCCCACAGCACGAGTGCGACGAGCAGCACGACCGCGACACCGAGCAGCCACCACAGGCCGGCGGCGATGTCGAGCAGGAACACCAGCAGCGCGGACACCGTACCGGTCATGAGCACCATGCCGAACGGGTCGAGCGCCGTCAGCACCGGCACGTCGGCGTCGGTGCGGGGGCGCAGCCGGTCGGACGGCAGCCACAGCGCGGCGACGACCAGGCCGAACGCCGCCAGCGGGACGTTCACCAGGAAGATCGCGTGCCAGCCGAACGCCGCGATGAGCGCTCCACCCAGGGGCGGCCCCGCGGCGGCGGACACGAGCGACGTGATCGACAGCGCGCCGAGCACCAGCGGCGGGGTGGGCTTGCCGATCCGCAGGGAGTGCTGGCGCAGGGTCGTCAGCGCCGCGGGGTAGGCCGACGAGGTGCCGATGCCGATGAGCACGCGGGCGAACACCGCCCCGCCGAAGCCCGTCAGCACCTCGGGCACGACCCCGGCGATCCCGACGACCACCAGCCCGGCCATGAACACCTTCTTCGGCCCGAACCGGTCGGCGAGCTTGCCCATCGTCGGCTGGGCGATCGCGCTCGCCAGGTACAGCGCCGCCACGAGCCAGATCGCCTGCGAGGCGCCGATCCCCAGGTCGCGTGAGATCGGCGCGAGGGCGACCGACACCATCGTGGTGTTGATCGGGTTGAGCAGGGGGCCGACCAGGACCGGGATCAGCAGCTTCGGACCGAAGCCGCTGCCGCCGGTGTCGGGTGCGACGACGGGGACGGGACGCGTGGAGGTGGACGTGAGGGGGCTTCTTCCGCAGGTGGTGGCCGGGCGCCGGGACCGTCAGGACTCGGTCAGGGGGGTGAGGATCGCGATGGCGCGGGCGACGGTGTCGCGGTCGGCATCGGGCAGCGCGGCGAGGCGCTCGGCCAGCACGTGCGTGCGGGTCGTCCACGCGTCCTCGCGGGCACGCGAACCGTCGTCGGTGGCGCGGACCAGCGTGCGTCGGCCGTCGGCGGGGTCGGGTCGACGTCCGACGAGCCCGAGGTCGACGAGCGCCTGCACGGTCGCGCCCATCGACTGCGGCCGGACGCCCTCGGCACGCGCGAGTTCGGCGACGGTCGACTCGCCGTGGCGCAGCAGTCGTCCGAGTGCGGCGGTCTGCGAGGCGGTGACCTGATCGGCCTTGCCCGTCAGCAGGGTCCGTCGGATCCGGCCGTGCAGCGTGAGCAGGTCGCCGGCGAGGTCGACGTGCGATTCCATACCGTCACGGTACTACTTCACCAGGCCAACTTGCAAGGCTTCCTTCCGAGTTCAGGCCTCGAGCACGATCCGCCGCTTCGTGACCCCGAAGCCGGCCCGCTCGAACGCCCGGCGCATCGGCACGTTCTCGCTGTCGGTCGTCCCCACCACCCGCGGCTCGCCCGCCTCGGCGTGGATGCGGAGCGCCTCGGCCAGCAGTGCGTCGACGATGCCTCGGCCGCGGTGCTGCGGCAGGACGCCGACGTAGCTGATCGCGGCGTCGTACGCGGTGCGGGTCGCCAACACGAACCCGACCACCAGGCCGTCGGCGTCCTCGGCGATGCGCCAGTCCTGGCGTCGGCCCGGCAGGGTCCGGTAGAACTCGAGGTCGTCCGCCGCGGTGCCGTGCGCACCGAGCTCGGCGACCGTGGCACGGGTGTGGGCATCGAGCGATCCGACGGTGACCCGCGCGAACAGGTCGAGGAACTCGTCGTCGTCGCCGGTCCGGAAGACCAGGTCGCCGTCCGGGCGTGCGGTCGGGAGGCCCGTCCCCGGCTCCCACACGACGCTCACCCGTTCGGTGGTCCGGACGAGCCGCGCGGCCCGGCCCGCCCGTTCACGCCACGCGACCGCGGCGACGGCCCGCGGGTCGTCGTGCCAGTCGACCGCGACGTCGATCACCCATTCGGGCACCGTGCCGAAGGCCTGGGCGCCGGCACGGATCAACCCCGCGGCGACGGACACCCGCTCGTCGTCGGGCACGTCCACGATCAGGTCGTCCAGGGTGGACGGCTTCGCGGCGTCGGCGCCGCCCCACCACAGGGCCCGTCCGACCGGCCGGCCGTCGCGTTCGGCCAGGAACGACCACTCCGGGCGGTAGTTCCGCGTGCCGGACTCCTGCCGGTACCGGTCCGGACCGATCCACGAGACCGGGTCCGACGTGCGGAACGCGAGCAGGGCCTCCAGGTCGTCCGGGGTGGACGCCCGGACCGTGACGGTCACCGGTGGCTCGTCATCGTCGTGACCAGGTGTTCCTGCACGTAGCCGAGCCAGTCGTAGACGTCGCGCAGGCCGACCCCGTCGGCGGCGGTGCGGGTCGCTTCCTCGGTGTCGGCGTCGACGATGCCGAGCCGGTCCGCGATCGTCAGCCGCAGGTCGGTCAGGCACCGCAGCCAGGACTGCTCGTCCGCCGGGGTCAGCGCGCCCTCGCGCGCACCGGTCAGCCAGGCGTGCACGGTCTCGGCGTTCGCGGCCTTGGCGTCCCGCAGGTCGTCACGGGTGTAGCGGCGGAACTCGGCGCTCGCCTGCCGGTCGCCGGGGTAGGCGTCCGGGAACATCCGCAGCGTGACGGGGTCGGAGTCCAGGTCGCCGTCGAGCAGCTCGCGCAGCTGGTCGACCAGGCTGGTGAGCAGCGAGCGCTCGCCGGAGGCCAGGCCGAGGTGGACGCCGTCGCGGTGCCGGACGAACGGGATCATGCGCGGTGTCCGGTCGTGCGTTCGCACGTCATACGTGTGCTCGTCATGCTTCGGGGGCCCGGTCGACGGTCGCCTGCAGGCCGAAGCCGTGCATGGCCTGCACGTGTCGTTCCATCGCCTCGCGGTTGCCCGTGGCGACGACCGCGCGGCCCTCGGCGTCGACCTGGTGCATGAGCCGCTCGGCCTTCGCGCGGGGGAACCCGAAGTAGCTCTGGAAGACGTACGTGACGTACGACATCAGGTTGACCGGGTCGTCCCACACGACCGTCACCCACGGGACGTCGGGCCGCAGCCGGGTGCGCTCGTCCGTGTCGGCGTCGGTGCGCTCGTCGACGGACGGCGTCAACAGGGTCATGCATCCAGGGTGACACAGACCGGGCGGCTCGGTACGATCGTGTGGTCGCGACTGGCGTCGGATGGGTCACCATCAGGGAGCGACACTCGACACGGTGCGTGGCCGTACGCCTGGGCCACGCCGACCGATCCTCGCCGCCGGACACGTCCGGCTCGTCACCAAGGAGTCCCGTGTCCATCACCGATCTGTCCCCGTTCGAGTCGTCCTCGATCGACGACGCCCCCGTGTCCTCTGCTGCTGCCGACATCGCCGCAGCCCGAGCCGCCTTCAACGCCCCGCTCAGCGAGGTCGACCCCGAGATCGCCCGGGTCCTGCAGCAGGAGCTCGGCCGGCAGCGCGACTTCCTCGAGATGATCGCGTCAGAGAACTTCGTCCCGCGCGCGGTGCTCGAGTCGCAGGGCTCGGTCCTGACGAACAAGTACGCCGAGGGCTACCCCGGCAAGCGCTACTACGGCGGTTGCGAGTACGTCGACGTCGCCGAGTCGCTGGCCATCGAGCGTGCCAAGAAGCTCTTCGGCGCCGACTACGCCAACGTCCAGCCGCACTCCGGCGCCACCGCCAACGCCGCGGTCCTGCACGCGATCGCATCCGCCGGCGACACCATCCTGGGCCTCGAGCTCGCCCACGGTGGGCACCTGACCCACGGCATGAAGCTCAACTTCTCGGGCCGCATCTACAACGCCGTGTCCTACGGCGTCGACCCGACCACGTTCCAGGTCGACTACGACGACATCCGCGCCAAGGCCGTCGAGCACCAGCCCAAGGTCATCATCGCCGGGTGGTCGGCGTACCCGCGGCAGCTCGACTTCGCGAAGTTCCGCGAGATCGCGGACGAGGTCGGCGCCAAGCTCTGGGTGGACATGGCGCACTTCGCCGGGCTCGTCGCCGCCGGTCTGCACCCGTCGCCCGTTCCGCACGCGCACGTCGTCTCGACGACCGTGCACAAGACCCTCGCCGGCCCGCGCTCCGGCCTGATCCTGTCGAACGACGAGACCCTGTTCAAGAAGCTCAACTCGGCCGTGTTCCCGGGGCAGCAGGGTGGTCCGCTCATGCACGTCATCGCAGCCAAGGCCACGGCGTTCCTGCTCGCGGCGACGCCCGAGTTCAAGGACCGGCAGGAGCGCACGATCCGCGGTGCCCAGGCGCTCGCAGCCCGCCTGACGCAGGCCGACGCACGCCAGGCCGGCATCGACGTCCTGACCGGTGGCACCGACGTGCACCTGGTGCTGGTCGACCTGCGCGAGTCCGAGGTCGACGGCAAGCAGGCCGAAGACCTGCTGCACGACGTCGGCATCACCGTGAACCGCAACTCCGTGCCGTTCGACCCGCGCCCGCCGATGGTCACCTCGGGTGTCCGCATCGGCACCTCGGCGCTCGCCACCCGCGGGTTCAGCGACGCCGAGTTCGCCGAGGTCGCGGACATCATCGCGCTGACCCTCATGCCGAACCCGGACGTCGCGGCGCTCTCCGCCCGGGTCAAGGCCCTGACCGACGCGTTCCCGCTGTACGCGTGAGCGACACCACCGCGCTGGTCCACGAACGGTGGGCCGGCGAGGGCTCTGCCGTCCGCATCGACGGCACCGCCTTGGCCGCCCGCACGCTCGACGACCTCAAGCTCCGCATCGACCGGCTGCACGACCACGGGTTCCGCCCCGGGCTCGGGACCATCCTGGTCGGGCAGAACGCCGGCTCGCTGTCGTACGTCGCGGGCAAGCACCGCGACTCGGCGCAGATCGGGCTCGACTCGATCCGCATCGACCTGCCCGAGACCGCATCCGCAGCGGACATCCGGTCGGCGATCCTGCAGATGAACGACGACCCCCGGGTCACCGCGTTCATCGTGCAGCTCCCGCTGCCGCAGGGCATCGACCCCATCCCGATGCTCGAGCTCATGAACCCGGCGAAGGACGCCGACGGCCTGCACCCGACCAACCTCGGCGAGCTCGTCCTGGCCGTCCCGGGGGGCGCCGGCACGATCGACGCCCCGCTGCCGTGCACCCCGCGCGGCATCGTGGCGATGCTCGAGGCCTACGCCATCCCGATCCGCGGGCAGCACGTCACGATCATCGGCCAGGGGCTGACGGTCGGACGTCCGCTCGGGCTGCTGCTCACCCGGCTTGAGGCCACGGCCACGCTGACCCACTCCCTGACCGAGGACGTCGCGGCCGAATGCCGTCGCGCCGACATCATCGTCGCCGCGGCCGGGGTCGCCGGACTGGTCAAGCCGGACTGGGTCAAGCCGGGTGCCGCGGTCATCGACGTCGGCATCAGCCGCGTCGTGAACCCCGACACCGGCAAGGCGAAGCTGCACGGTGACGTCGACCCCGCGGTCGCGTCGGTCGCCGGGTTCATGTCGCCCACACCGGGCGGCGTCGGGCCGATGACCCGGGCGATGCTCATGAAGAACGTCGTCGAGGCCGCCGAGCGCCACCTGCACTGAGCGGGTGCGGGTGCGGCTACGCCTGCGGGTGCGGCCGCACCATCAGGGTCCGCCCAACCGAAAGCACCTCGCACCACGGAATTCCGCGGTGCGAGGTGCTTTCGGTTGTGCGAACGCAATCGGCGCCGGAGTTCGGGCGGGCGCCGGGGTTCGGCGGGCGCCGCGCCGCGCGGGCGCCGCACGCGCGGTCAGTCTCGGCGGGCGCCCTGGTCGGCGTGCACCACGAACACGGTCGGCTCGCGGTACCCGGCCTCGGCGAACGCCGCCACGACCGCGGCACCGATCGCCTCGCGCTTGGCGGCATCGACGAGCGCGATCGCCGCGCCGCCGAACCCGCCGCCGGTCATGCGTGCCCCGACGGCTCCGTGCGCCATCGCGGTGGCGACGGCAAGGTCGAGCTCGGGCACCGAGATCTCGAAGTCGTCGCGCATCGACTCGTGCGACGCGACGAGCAGTTCGCCGATCGCGCGGGGTCCGTGCTCACGCAGGGTCCGCACGGTGTCGAGCACCCGCTGGTCCTCGGTCACGATGTGCCGGACGCGACGGAAGGTCTCGTCGTCGAGCAGCTCCTGTGCCCGGGGCAGGTCGTCCACGGCGACGTCGCGCAGTGCCTCGACGCCGAGCACGGCCGCACCGCGCTCACAGGAGTCCCGCCGTGCCTTGTACCCGCCGGTGGCGTGCGCGTGCTCGACGCGGGTGTCCATCACCAGGACCTCGAGCCCGTTGGCCTGCAGTGCCATGTCGACGACCGCGGTGTCGAGCGTGCGGCAGTCGAGGAACACCACGGCGTCGCGCTCCCCGAGCAGCGACGCGGACTGGTCCATGATCCCGGTGGGAGCACCGACCGCGTGGTTCTCGGAGTACTGCCCGACGCGGGCGAGCTGCTTGCGGTCGAGGCCGAGTTCCCACAGGTCGTTGAACGCCAGCGCCACGCCGCACTCGATCGCGGCGCTCGAGGACAGCCCGGCGCCGACGGGCACGTCGGACTCGATGAAGACGTCGAACCCGGTCTTGCCGGTCAGGTCGGCACCCTGCTCGCGGAGTGCCCAGGCGATGCCGAACACGTACGCCGACCAGCCGGCCATCGCGGCCGGGTCGAGGTCGTCGAGCGACAGGGACACCGGGCCGCCGGCTTCGTCGAACGCCGACGCGACCCGCAGCGTGCGGTCGTCACGCTGCCCGATGGACGCGGTGGTGCGCCGGTCGATCGCGAACGGCAGCACGTAGCCCTCGTTGTAGTCGGTGTGCTCACCGATCAGGTTGACCCGCCCCGGCGCGGAGTACCGCACCGCCGGCTCGTACCCGAACACCTGCTGGAACGTCATGCGCGCTCGATCCCTCCTCGGATGAACTCGGCCGCCTTCTCGGGCACGAGGTCCCCGATCCAGGCGCCCATGGCGGCTTCGCTGCCGGCCAGGAACTTCAACTTGTCGGCCGCCCGACGGGGCGACGTGATCTGCAGCATCAGCCGCACGGTGTCGCGGGCGGTGTGCACGGGGGCCTGGTGCCACGCCGCGATGTAGGGCGTGGGGTCGCCGTACAGCGCGTCGAGCCCCCGCGTCAGCCGCAGGTGCATGTGCGCGAGCTCGTCCTTCTCGGCGTCGGTCAGGCCGGCGAAGTCCGCCACGTGCCGGTGCGGCAGCATGTGGATCTCGATCGGCCACCGTGCGGCGAACGGCACGAACGCGGTGAAGTGCTCACCCGCCAGCACCACGCGTTCGGAGCCGCGCTCGTTCGCCAGGTGCTGCTCGAACAGGTCCGGTCCGAAGCGCTCGATCGAGTCGAGCAGGCGTTGCGTGCGGGGTGTGACGTAGGGGTAGGCGTAGATCTGGCCGTGCGGGTGGTGCAGCGTGACACCGATCGCCTGGCCGCGGTTCTCGAACGGGAACACCTGCTGGATGCCCGGCATGGCGGACAGTGCAGCGGTGCGGTCGGCCCAGGCCTCGACGACGGTGCGCGCCCGTGACTCGGAGATCGACGCGAACGACCCCGCCGTCTCGGGGGAGAAGCAGACGACCTCGCACCGGCCGACCGACCGGAACGTGCGGTTCAGCCCGACCCGGGTCAGGGCGTCGAGCGAGTCCGGGGCGTCGTCGGCGTCGAGCGCGGGCCCGAACGACGGCGACCGGTTCTCGAACACGGCGACGTCGTACAGGCTCGGGATCTCGGACGGGTTGGCAGCCGTCTGCGGTGCGAGCGGGTCTTGGTCGGCCGGCGGCAGGAACACGCGGTTCTGCCGGCTGGCGGCGATCGAGACCCACTCGCCGGTCAGGACGTCCTGGCGCATGGTCGCCGTCACCGGTCGGGGGTCGAGCGTCCGTTCGTCGATGCGACGCTCGGCAGGCAACTGCGAGTCCGCATCGTCGAAGTAGATGAGGTCGCGGCCGTCCGCGAGCTTCGTCGCGCGCTTGGTGATCACCGGAGCATCCTAGCCGCAGGACGAAGCATTGCGAAAGTGATCGGAAGCAGGCGAAACTGATCCCGTGACCGATGACGACCTCTCGTTCCTGGCCGGGACGATGCCCGCGCCCCTGCGCCAGGACCGCATCGTCCGGATCGTGGACGGCGCACCCGGCATGGTGCGCACCGCGGCGCTCGCCGCCGCGACGGGAACGAGCGAGGTGACGGTCCGGCAGGACCTCGCGGTGCTCGACCGGGAGGGCCGGGTGCGGCGGGTGCACGGCGGTGCGGTCCGTCCCGGGGCCGGTTCCCCCGAGCGACCGTTCGAGGAGACCGCGGTCGAACAGCAGGTCGCCAAGGCCGCCATCGGCCGCGCTGCGGCAGCGCTCGTGCGCGCCGGCGAGTGCGTCCTGCTCGACGTCGGCACCACCCCGGCAGCGGTCGCCGAGGCACTCGTCGCCCGCCACGAACTGGTCGACGTCACCGTCGTCACGAACTCCCTGACCACGGCCCTCACGCTCGAGCGGGCCGTCCCGCGCTTCACTGTGATCGTCACCGGCGGCACGCTCCGGCCCCTGCAGCACTCGCTCGTCGCGCCCTTCAACGACACGGTGCTGCCGATGATCGCGGCCGACGTGGTGTTCCTCGGGGGCACCGGGCTCGACGTCGCGCACGGCCTGACGAACGTCAACCTGCCCGAGACCGCGGCCAAGCGGATGCTCGCCGCCGCGGCCGGGCGTACGGTCGTGGTGGTGGACGGCTCGAAGTTCGGGCGCGCCCACGTCGGGGTCGTCAGCGGCCTGCAGGACATCGACGTCGTCGTCACCGCGGAGGCACCTGCGGAGCTCGTCGAGCAGGTGCGGGCCACCGGGGTCGACGTCGTGGTGGCCGACGACGGCACCGCATCGGGAAGGAACCACAGCGCATGACCGCAGCAGCACCCACCGGGGGCCAGTACCGCCTGCACCACGCCGGCCCGGACGGGGTCGTCGAGGCGATCGTGACCGAGGTCGCTGCCGGCATCCGGCAGCTCCGGGTCGCGGGCTTCGACCTGACCGAGCCGTTCCCGGCGTCCGAGGCCCCCGCCGGTGCGAACGGCATCGTGCTCGTCCCGTGGCCGAACCGCGTCGCCGGAGGAGTGTGGGAGCTGGACGGTGCGAAGCAGCAGCTGGACGTGTCCGAACCGAAGTACGGCAACGCCTCGCACGGCCTGCTCCGGTTCTCGCCCTACCGCGTCGTGTCGCAGACCGAGTCGTCCGTCGAGCAGACGGCCACGGTCCACCCGCAGCATGGTTGGCCGTTCACGCTCGAGACCCGCGTGCACCACGAGCTCGTCGACGACGGCATCCGCATCACCCACACGATCACGAACCGCTCCGGCGTGCGCGCGCCGTTCGCCGTCGGGGCGCACCCGTACCTGCGCGCCGGCGACACCCCGGCCGAGGACCTCGTCGTGACGCTCGACGCCGCCACCGCATTCACCGTCGACGACCGGAAGATCCCGAACGGCTCCCGGCCGGTCGAGGGCACGGACGAGGACCTGCGGCAGGGGCGCCGCGCGGGTGACTCCGACCTGGACACGGCGTACACCGACGTCACGCCGGACGCCGATGGGATCCGTCGGACGACGATCCACGGGCCAGAAGGAGACGGCGTCCAGCTCTGGCAGGACCCGTCGTTCCCCTACGTGCAGGTGTTCACGTCGCGCGAGTTCCCCCGTGGCGACCGCAAGGGCCTGGCCGTTGCCGTTGAACCGATGACCGCGCCCGCCGATGCCCTGAATTCCGGCGAGGGACTGCGGTGGCTCGAGCCCGACGGGACCTGGACCGGTTCGTGGGGGATCCGGCGCGTCTGGTCCTGATCGGCCGGGTCAGCGGCGGCGCATGCGCAGGGCTTCGACCGCGAGTGACTCGGAGTCGTAGCGGCCGATCTCCTGCGCCCACGCCGGGTCGTCCCCGCGCAGGGCGATGAACTGCTTGCGCTGCCGGCACACGTAGCCGAGCACGGCCGAGGCGGTGGCGACCTCGGTGAAGTCCTTGCGGATGTGGCGGGTCGTGACGTGCGCGTTCCGACGGAGTGTGTCCAACAGGAGCTGGTCGCTCATCGTCGTGTTGGTCGCGGCGGCGAGTTCGACGAACCGGCGTGCGTCCCCGGTGGTGCTGGACTGCGGTGCGTCGATGAGCTCGATCACGGTGTACCCCGTTCGTTCTGGTGCGGATGGTGCAAGTGGAAGGACCTCGGTCGATCCGGAAGTGACACTATCGGCGGCATCCCACCAGAGCGCTGTGTGCACGCTGTGCTGTGCAGTGTGAACGCCATGAGCTCGCTGGGGAGGATACGTACCCCGTTCAGTTCGCTCTGCAGGTCGCGTCGTCGGCGGCGAGGGCCTGCAGGGCGGCACGGACCCGATCCGCCATGTAGTGGTAGCCGGCATCGTCGAGGTGCTCGCCGTCGTGTGCGGCGTAGGCGGGACTGTTGCGCGTGGTGAACCACCCTTCGGCGTTCGGGTCCACGTACGCCACGTGCGCAGATCGTGCGCCGGCGGCCACTGCGGCGTCGATGCCGGCCGTGGTGTCGGCGCGAGGGCGTGGAGCGGAGGGGCCGATCGCGACGACGACGGCGTCGGGCCACAGCCGCTCCGCCAACCGCAGCGTGGCCTGGACCCGCCGCTCCAGGACGTCGGCCGCGACGTTCCAGTCGTTCTGGCTGCCCTGCACCAGCACGAGGTCCGGGTCGAGCGCGGCGTGCGCGGCGATCCGTGGCAGGTAGGTGTCCTGCGCCGGATTCCCACCGGCGCCGTTGGTGTAGCCGGTACCGGGGATGCCGTCGATGGTGCTGCGCCAGGCCTCGCTCGCGGTGAGCATCTGCGCCCAGCCGTGCTCCTGGTCGCTGGACCCCCTGCCGACGGTGTACGAGTCGCCGACGATCAGGACCGTGGATCCCGCGTCGACCGCGCGGGCGACCCGCCCGCCCGCGCCCGTCGCACCACAGACTCCGGACATCGACGGGACGAGCGCGACGAGCGCGACCACGCCGACCGCCATCAACCCGACGGCGATGACCGGTCGCCGCAGGCGTCGTCTGCGTCTGGGCTGCGGACCGCGTGCGGTCTCCGCGCCGCCGTCGGTCCGTCTGAGCACGTCGGAGATGGTACCGACCGGGCCCACCGGAGGGCCTGAGTCCGCGACGACCTGTCAGGACCCGACGACCTGTCAGGACCGGACGGTCGTCGGTGCTGGCTCCGCCACGCGGCGCCCGGTCCGCGTGGACGGATCGGCGGTCGAGACCCGCCGGGCGATGCGCTTGGCGAGTCGGTGTGCGGGCAGCTCGACGAAGCGAGCGAAGAACACGGCCACGACGAGGGCGACCGGGATCGTGACGAGCGGTGTCACCCACGGCACGGCGGTCGGGACGAGGTTGGCGACGCTCACGGCGATCGGTTCGTGCACCAGGTACAGGCTGAACGAGATCCGGCCGAGCGTGCGCGGGACCGACCCGAGCAGGACACGTTCCGCCGGAAGCCACTTGCCGGCGAGCACGACGAGCATGCCCGCGGCGAGGAGGACCACCGTCGAGCCGAAGAGCGAGCCGGGCGCATCGTTCGGGTACCACCACGCGACGGTGATGCCGAGCACGCTGGCCGAGAACAGCAGCCAGCCGAGGGACCGTCGGATCGGCGGGATCCGTTCCCACCCCGCGGCCAGGGCTGAACCGACCAGGAACATCGACAGGTACGTCAGCCACTGCATCCGCAGCGGGTGGCCGGCCGTGGACAACAGCACCGCCACGATGACCGTCACCCACCAGTGCCGACGGGTGATGGCCGCGATCGAGACGAACAGCGGCAGCAGCAGGGAGAAGGCAACCTCCCACGTGAGCGACCAGAGCGGGCTGTTGAGGCGCGTCGGTGCCAGCAACGTCAGGTCGCCGGCGAGACCGTGCAGGGTCAGGGGCTCGGCGTGCCGGAGCACCCAGGCGGACTGCCCGGCTTCGGGCGTCCGGGGGATCAGGAGGTACAGCGCCAGCGCGAGCACCACCGAGGCGACCACCGGCAGGTAGAGGCGGACGAACCGGCTGGGGAAGTACGCGACCCAGTCCTGTGTGCGGCGGAGTGCGGGCAGGGTGAGGACGAAGCCGCTGAGCACGAAGAAGACGAAGACGGCTTCGCCGCCGGCCCAGACGACGTGCAGCGGACTGTAGACGAGCCACGATCGACTGTCGGGCACCGGCAGGTGCATGTTCCCGTTCGCGAACGACGGGATCGTGAGCAGGGAGTGGTGGACCAGCACCACGGCCGCAGCGATGCCTCGCAGGCCGTCGAGCGAGCCGATCCGGCCGGCAGGACGATCGCGCATGACGTCGATCATACGGAAGGCCTGCGCACGCGGCGGGGCCGTGCCTGAGCAGTGGGCCCCGTGGGGCTCGAACCCACGACCCTCGGATTAAAAGTCCGGTGCTCTACCAACTGAGCTAGAGGCCCTCACCCGCAAGGCTACCGGCCGCGGCACCGGGAACGTCACCGGTGCCGCCTACACTGCTGCGGTGCCTCGCGATCACCACCGTCCCGTCCACTTCACCGACGCCGAGTTCGCCGCGCTGCAGGGCGGCGAGGACCCGGCGCTGGTGAACCGCGTCGCGCACGAGACCGCCAACGCGCTGCTGCACCGCGTGCGCCAGGACCCGGACCCGCAGGTCGTCGAGCGCCTGGTCACCTACACGGACGTGCACGGCATCGAGGCCGTCGCCGAGCTGTGGGCCCGCGTCGGAGCACACACGCTGCCCGGTGCGCTGTGGCGGATCTACCTGATGCGGACGGTGATCCGGCAGAACCCGGACGAGATCGCGTACTTCTTCACG
The DNA here is from genome assembly GCF_053345565.1 of Microbacterium sp. M1A1_1b. Classification (NCBI taxonomy): domain Bacteria; kingdom Bacillati; phylum Actinomycetota; class Actinomycetes; order Micrococcales; family Microbacteriaceae; genus Microbacterium; species Microbacterium sp. M1A1_1b. The sequence continues at coordinate 111,644 of NZ_JBKFAJ010000009.1, read as the reverse complement.
CGAGGCACGGAGCGCATCGGCACGATCGACCAGGCCGTCGCGGGCGCCGAGCAGCCGACGGGCCCGGCCGAGATCCTGTCGCTGGCGGACAGCATCCTGCACGGGCTGTACACGGGCGACTTCGCGGTGGCCCTCGACCGCGGTGCTGCGTTCTGCCGACTGGCGGCCGCCGGGGCGACGAGCGTCGCCGACGACTCCGACCTGACGGCCGAGGAACGCGCGAGCGTGCTGACGGTCCGCGCCTTCCGGCTGGCGGAGCTGGCCGAGGACCTGTCGGCCGCGGCGGCGCTCTGGCGTCGCGACGCCCTGGACTGAGCAGCGGTGGAGCGCGACCCGGCAGACGGGCCGGCACCGAGCCTCCAGTCCGACAGCGGCGACGCGCCGGGAGCCAGTGGCAGACGCATCCGGGTACAGAAGCGCCGGGCCGCAGAAGCGCCTCTCGGCGCGAGGCCGCTCGAAGCGGCGAATTTTGGAGCCCGGGGCTTGCTGCGGCCCGGCGAACACGAGTCTACGAGATCGATCCCGAACGCGCTGCCGTGTTCACTCACGGTGGACACCGACCCGGCCGGGCGTGGCTGGCCCCATCCGATCCGGCAGCCCGAGCAAACCGACTGGGCAAGGGCACCGAATCATCACCGTGAGACGAACCCATGGTTCGTCACACGGCGAGGGTCATCCCGTGCGACTCGACCCGACCCGCCCGGTCGGAGTAATTCCCTGCGAGTCGTGCGGGACCCTCGTCCCACCCAGTTCCCGACGGACACACGGCGGATCGCCAGGCGTTCACCGGACCACCTGAGAACAGGAAGGAGGGAAACCTGCAATGCTTGCCATCGTGGAACGCGACACGGACCGTTGGAGCTCGACCGAGCCGCCCCCCGTGTCCGCCGACGCCCTCCTCCTCCGAGTCGCCCAGGGCGACCAGCAGGCCTTCTCCGAGCTGTACGACGAGCTCGCCGGCCGCGTCCTCGGACTCATCACACGACTCCTGCGGGACCGTGCACAGTCCGAAGAGGTCGCACAAGAGGTCTTCCTCGAGGTCTGGCAACAGGCCGCCAAGTTCGACACCGCCCGCGGCAGCGCGTCCAGCTGGGTCCTCACCATGGCCCACCGCCGTGCCGTCGACCGGGTCCGTGCCGCACAGTCCTCCCGTGACCGCGACACCAAGATCGGCATCCGTGACTTCGAGTCCGGGTTCGACCAGGTGTCCGAATCGGTCGAGATCCGCATCGAACACGAGCGGGTCAGTCGCGCCCTCGGTCGTCTGACCGAGTTCCAGCGCCAGGCAGTCCAACTGTCCTACTACGGCGGCTACTCGCACAGCGAGATGGCCGAGATGCTCGGGGTGCCGATCGGCACCGTGAAGACCCGTCTCCGCGACGGGATGATCCGTCTGCGCGACGAGATGGGGGTGACGTCATGACCCAACGACACGACGACCCCGCACTGCTGACCGGCTCCTGGGCCACGGACGCCCTGTCCGAGGACGAGCGCCGCGAGTTCGAGGCCGCCCTCGCCGAATCCCCCGACCTGCGTGCCGAGGCCGACTCGCTCGCCGAGACCGCCCGGGCCCTGGCCTACGCGGTCGAGTCCGTCGCACCGCCCGCGTCGCTCAAGGCCTCGCTGATGGCCGCGATCCAGACGACGCCCCAGGCCCCGGCGGCTCCGGTCGCTCCGGCCCGGCACGTCGCCGAACCGTCCGAACCCGTCCAGGAGGCCCCACTCGCCTCGGTCACGTCCGTCACCACCGGTGGTGGTGCGGCCAGTGCCGCGGCTCGCCGCCGGTGGTTCCAGCGTCCGGCAGCGTTCCTCGGTGCCGTCGCGGCGGTCGGTGTGGTCTGCGTCTCGATCGGGCTCGGTGCCGGTGGTGCCCTGTTCGGCACCGGATCCGGCCCCGGACCGAGCACCTCGCAGGCAGCATCGGGCCTCGACCAGATCTACGCAGCGCCCGACTTCGCCCGCAAGAGCGCCTCGGTCTCCGGCGGTGGCAAGGCCACGGTCGTGTGGTCGGACCAGCTCGGCAAGTCGGCCGTGATCCTCGACGGTGTCAAGGCCGCGCCGAAGGACAAGACCTACGAGCTCTGGTACATCGGCTCCGGTGGCACGATCGAGTCCGCTGGTCTCATGAACGACGTCGACGGCGGCGTGCGCTCGGCGGTGCTGAGTGGCTCGAAGTCGAGTGGTGCGACCATCGGCATCACGGTCGAGCCGGCCGGCGGGTCGAAGCAGCCGACGACGACACCGATCGTCGCGGTCCCCACCGGGTCGGCGTAGACCGCTCCCGCACGAACCAGTACGACGAAGCCGCTGTCTCCGGACGGCGGCTTCGTCGCGTGCGGGGTTCTGGGCGGCGCGGCCTGCCGGCGGGGCGACAGGGACGTTGTCGTACGACGTCGGACTCGTCGCGGGCGGCGCGGCCTGCCGGTGGGGCGACAGGAACGTTGTCGTACGACGTCGGACTCGTCGCCCGAGGTGGCGGCCGCAACCACGGGAGGCCCGGTGCGGTCCGTGACGGACGTGCACCGGGCCTCCAGGCGGTCCGTCAGCAGACGGACCGGGCGCCGATCAACCGAAGCGACCCGAGACGTAGTCCTCGGTGGCCTGGACGGACGGGTTCGAGAACATCGTCGCGGTGTCGTCGTACTCGATGAGCTTGCCCGGAGCGCCCGTGCCCGCGATGTTGAAGAACGCGGTCCGGTCGCTGACGCGCGAGGCCTGCTGCATGTTGTGCGTCACGATGACGATCGTGAAGTCCTTCTTGAGCTCACCGATCAGGTCCTCGATGGCCAGCGTGGAGATCGGATCGAGCGCCGAGCAGGGCTCGTCCATCAGCAGCACGTCGGGCTGCACGGCGATGGCGCGGGCGATGCACAGACGCTGCTGCTGCCCACCGGACAGGCCCATCCCGGGCTTGTCCAGGCGGTCCTTGACCTCGTTCCACAGGTTCGCACCCTGCAGCGACCGCTCGACGATGTCCTCGGACTCCGAGCGGCTGATGCGCTTGTTGTTGAGCTTGACGCCCGCCAGCACGTTGTCCTTGATGGACATCGTGGGGAACGGGTTCGGGCGCTGGAACACCATGCCGACCTGACGGCGGACGATGACCGGGTCGACGCCCGGGGCGTACAGGTCGTCGCCGTCCACCTTGACCGAGCCCTCGACGTAGGCGCCGGGGATGACCTCGTGCATGCGGTTGAGCGTGCGGAGGAAGGTCGACTTGCCGCAGCCGGACGGGCCGATGAAGGCCGTGACCGTGCGGGGCTCGATGATCATGTCGACGCCCTCGACGGCGCGGAACTTCGAGTAGTAGACGTTGAGGCCGTCGACCTCGATGCGCTTGGACACGGTGATCCTTACTGTGTTCGGGTGACTCGCGCTAGCGCGAGAGCTTGGGGGCGAAGAGGCGGGTGATGAAGCGGGCCAGCAGGTTCAGCAGCATCACGATCAGGATGAGCACGAGCGCGGCGGTCCAGGCCCGGTCGACGAACGGCACCGGGTTGGCGCCCTGCTGCGAGTACTGCGTGTACGCGAACACCGGCAGGGTCATCATCGGGTTGCCGAACAGGTCGTAGTTCATGCTCGACGTGAAGCCCGCGGTGACCAGCAGCGGAGCGGTCTCACCGATGACGCGGGCGATGGCGAGCATGACACCCGTGGTGATGCCGGCGAGCGACGTCGGCAGGACGATCTTCACGATCGTCAGCCACTTCGGCACACCGAGGGCGTAGGACGCTTCGCGGAGTTCCATCGGGACGATCTTCAGGACCTCTTCGGTGGAGCGCACGATGATCGGGATCATCAGCACCGCCAGGGCCACCGAGCCGACCAGGCCGAAGCGGGCGCCCGGGCCGAGGAACAGCGCGAACAGCGAGTACGCGAACAGACCGGCGACGATCGAGGGGATGCCCGTCATCACGTCGACGAAGAACGTGATGCCGCGGGCGAGCGCGCCGGTGCCGTACTCGACCAGGTAGATCGAGGTGAGCAGACCGATCGGGACGCTGATCACCGCCGCGAAGAGCGTGATCTCGATGGTGCCGACCAGGGCGTGCAGCGCGCCACCACCGGTCGAGATGACGCCGCGCATCGAGTACGAGAAGAACGCGACGTCGAAGCGTGCGAGGCCGTCCGCCAGCACGGTGTACAGCAGCGAGACCAGCGGCAGGACCGCGATCACGAACGCCGTGATGACCAGCGAGGTGACCAGCCGGTCGACGGCCTTGCGGCCACCCTCGACGATGCGGGAGACGACGACGATCAGGACGTCGAACAGGACCGTGCCCAGGAACAGCGCGGCGACGACGTTGAAGTCCTTGACGGCGCCGCCCGCGTTGAGCAGGGCGAAGACGAGTGCCAGGACGACCCAGCTGCCGCCGAGCAGCAACCACGGGACGGACTTGTGCAGCTTGCCGTTGGCGAAGACGTTGCCGGCGGACTGACGGAGTGCGAGGGACATCGGGGTGCGACCTCTCAGCTGACGCGCTTGCGCACGATGTACCGCGCGAGCATGTTGATGACCAGGGTGATGACGAACAGGATCAGGCCCGACGCGATCAGCGCGTTCAGGGCCGTTCCGGACGCCTCGGCGAACTGCAGGGCGATGTTCGCGGCGATGGTCGACGGGTTGAGCGACGTCAGCACCTGGAACGTGATGTTGGTGGACACCGACAGCACGAGCGCGATGGCCATGGTCTCGCCGAGGGCACGACCCATGCCGAGCATGATCGCCGAGACGATGCCGGACTTGGCGAACGGCAGGACCGACAGGCGGATCATCTCCCAGCGCGTGGCGCCGAGGGCGAGCGCGGCCTCTTCGTTGAGGGTCGGCGCCTGCAGGAAGATCTCGCGCATGATCGCGGTCATGATCGGGATGGTCATCACTGCCAGCACGATCGACGCGGTCAGGATCGTGCGCCCCGTGCCCGAGAGCGATCCGGAGAACAGCGGGATCCACGAGAAGTACTCGTTGAGGAACGCGTAGAACGGCTTCACGAAGCGCGCCAGCACGACGATGCCCCACAGGCCGTAGACGACCGACGGCACCGCGGCCAGCAGGTCGATCACGTAGCCGAGCAGCGGGGCGATGCGGCGGGGCGCGAAGTGCGAGATGAACAGCGCGATCCCGAGGGCCAGCGGGACACCCATGACGAGGGCGAGGAGCGCGGACCAGACGGTGCCGAAGACCAGCGGGCCGACGTAGGTCCAGAAGTTCGACGCGGAGTTCGGCAGCTCGCCGGCCTTCGCGGAGAAGGCGGGGATGCTCTGCCACACCAGGAAGGCCGCGACGAGCGCGAGGACCACCAGGATGAGGCCGCCGGAGATGACGGAGGCGGCGGAGAAGACACGGTCGCCGACGCGGACGACGGCCTTCGGCTTCGGTGGGGTGAGCGATGACGCTTGCTGCGCGGTCGTCATGGGGAGTGGGACTCCTGTCGGGAGACGGGGAAGTGCCCGGACGCCGGTCGGGTGGTGGGTGGACCGGCGTCCGGGCTCTCGATGAGGAGTTACTTGATGGAAGCGACCGCGGTGGCGGCCTTCTTGGCGAGGTCGCTCGACAGCGCGGCCGACTTGGCCTCGGTCGCAGCGGACTTCTGGGCGTCGTCCGAGACCACGTAGGTCAGGTACGCCTTGACCAGGTCGGCCTTGGTCGAGTCCTTGTACTCCTGGCACGCGATGGCGTAGGAGACGAGCACGAGCGGCCAGGCACCCTTGGCGGTGTCCTTGCGGTTGATGTCGATCGCGAGGTCGTTCGAGTCGCGGCCGGACACCATCTCGGAGTCGGCGACCACCGTGGCGGCACCGTCGGCGGAGATCGTGGTGGCGGAGTCGCCGACCATGAGCTTCGCCTTGTCGAGGTCACCTGCGCCGGAGTCGTCGATGTAGGTGATCGCGTTGGACGCACCGGCCATCGCCGAGGCGACACCCGAGGTCTTGGCAGCGGCGTCGCCGACCTGGAACGGGAAGGTCTGGCTCGGGTCCTTGCCCCAGACGTCGCCCGCGTTCGCGTCGAGGTACTCGGAGAAGTTCTCGGTGGTGCCCGAGTCGTCCGAGCGGTGCACGACGGTGATGCTGGCGTCGGGGAGCTTCGCGTCCTTGTTCAGGTCAGCGATCTCCGAGTCGTTCCACTTGGTGATCTTGCCGGAGAAGATGCCCGCGATGGTCTTGGCATCGAGCGTCAGGTCCTTCACGCCGTCGATCTTGTACGCGATCGCGATCGGCGAGATGTAGACGGGGATGTCGATCGCCTTGGAGTCCGCGGCGCAGTTGCCGAACGTGCCCTTGAGCTCGTCGTCGGACAGTGCGGCGTCCGAGCCGGCGAAGTCCGCCGCGCCAGAGATGAAGTTCTTGCGGCCCGCGCCGGAGCCGTCGGGCGAGTAGTTGACCGTGACGCCGGAGGCCTGGTCCTGGAAGCCAGCGGCCCAGGTGGTCTGCGCGGTCTGCTGGGCGGAGGAGCCCGAGCCGGTGAGCGTGCCCTTGAGGTTCGAGTAGTCGACACCCGAAGCCGAGGCCGACGAGGTGCTGCCCGCGCCGCCTTCGTTTGCCGCGCACGAGGAGAGCACGACCGCGCCGGCGATCGCGATTGCCGCGACCGTGCCGATTCGCTTGATGTTCACAGGGGTCCCTTCGGGAAGTGAGTGCAGGTGGGACCGCTGTTCAGTCCCGTGGGCCGGTGCCGACCCGCGAGTGACTGTAGGGACGCGAAGTGACCGGTTTGGTTGCCGCCGGTGAACGGAAGGTGAACGAGGGGTTGTCGCGGCGCGGAGATCGCGCGGTTGCGCCGTCGCGGGAGCATGCTCGGGAGCAGCGTGCCCACCGCCGGACTGGAGGCTCGGTGCGGCCCCGGCGCGCTGGTTGCTCCGCCGAGACGGGGCCCCGGCGCGGTGGTCGCTACGCCGAGACGGGGTTGCGGTGCGTCTCGACGGCGACGAGCGTGTCGCCCGCGATGTGCATCACCGAGAAGTCGCCGACCGACAGCATCGCGGCACGACGCAGGTCGAACCGGCTGGTGTCGTCCGTGGTGTCGGAGGCGATGTGCGCGACGATGTCGGGCAGCACCGGGCCGTGCGAGCACAGCACGGCGGACTTGCCCTTGGCCAGGCGCTTGCGCACCACGCCCTTGACGTCGTCGGAGCCCTGGTCGTGGGCGTCCTGGCTGATGCCGGGCGTGCTCGAGACACCGAGTCGGGTGGCTGCCGACAGGGGCTCGACGGTCGCCAGGCACCGAGCTGCCGTGCTGCTGAGGATCTTGCGCGGACCGTACGCGGCGACCGGGGCGGAGACCGCCCTGGCCTGGGAGCGACCGACCGGCAGCAGGGGCCGGGTGGCGTCGGGGCCACGCCAGTCGGCGCCGGGCGTGGTCTTGGCGTGGCGCAGGGCGATGAGCGCGAAGGTGTCGTGCTGGCCCCGGTCGACACGCTCGGCGAACCGCTCGAGGATCTCGACGTCGCGGAAGTAGGTCAGCCGTGCACGGGCGTCCTCGATGGACACCCACTCGATCGCGGCGACCTCGTCGTTGGGGTGGAACCGACCAGCGCGTTCGTACTCCTTGGCCGACACCCGAGCCGCCCAGTAGTGCACGACCTTGTCGCGGCCGTTCGGCAGCACGTACTCGGCGACGCCGAGTGGTGCTCCGAGGTGCACCCGGTAGCCGGTCTCTTCGTCGGTCTCGCGCACGGCGGCCGTGGGGACGGCTTCGCCCGGGTCGACCTTGCCCTTGGGGAAGGAGACGTCCTTGTGGTGCTCGCGGTGGACGAGCAACACGAGCGGGACACCGTCCCGTTCACGCCAGACCACCGCGCCCGCAGCGACGACGGGCCCCGTTGGTCCGCCCTTCACCGGGTCGAGCGCTTCCGGGACGAGATCTTCCGCATGAGGACATTCTGCACGTCCTCGAGCGGGCGGCCGTCGTCGTCGGTCGAGTGCCGCGTCCACTCGCCGTCGGACTCCAGGTGCCACGAGCTGGTGGTGTCGGCCATCGCCAGGTCGAAGATCTCGGTGACCTCGCTCACGTGGGCCGGGTCGGACAGGCGCACCAGGGCCTCCACACGACGGTCGAGGTTGCGGTGCATCATGTCCGCACTGCCGATGTACACGTACGGGTCGCCCTCGTTGTGGAAGGCGAACGCGCGGGAGTGCTCGAGGTACCGGCCGACCACGCTGCGCACGCGGATGGTCTCGCTGACGCCTTCGAGCCCCGGCTTCAACGAGCAGATCCCGCGCACCAGGATGTCGATCGGCACCCCGGCCTGGCTGGCCAGGTACAGCGCGTCGATGATCTGCTCGTCGACCATCGAGTTGACCTTGATCCGGATGCCCGACGGCTTGCCGGCCAGGGCGTTGTCGGTCTCGACCTGGATCCGCTTGAGCAGGCCCTTCCGCAGGTGCAGCGGCGCGACGAGCAGCCGCTTGAACTTCTTCTCGATGGCGTAGCCCGACAGCTCGTTGAACAGGCGTGTCAGGTCCTTGCCCACGGTGTCGTCGGCGGTGAACAGGCCCATGTCCTCGTAGATGCGCGAGGTCTTCGGGTTGTAGTTGCCCGTGCCGATGTGGCTGTAGTGCTTGAGCGTGCCGCCCTCTTGCCGGATGACGAGCACGAGCTTGGAGTGCGTCTTCAACCCGACCAGGCCGTACACCACGTGCACGCCGGCCTTCTCGAGCTTGCGCGCCCAGGTGATGTTGTTCTGCTCGTCGAAGCGCGCCTTGATCTCGACCAGTGCCAGCACCTGCTTGCCCGCGGCGGCGGCGTCGATCAGGGCCTCGACGATGGGGGAGTCGCCCGAGGTGCGGTAGAGCGTCTGCTTGATCGCGAGCACGTGCGGGTCGGCGGCTGCCTGTTCGAGGAACGCCTGCACGCTCGTGGCGAAGGACTCGTACGGGTGGTGCACCAGCACGTCGCGCGTGGCGATCGCGCGGAACAGGTCGGGCTTGGTGTTCGGCTCGCCTGGCTGGAACTGCACGGGCGTGGTCGGCACGTGCTTGGGGTAGTGCAGGTCGGGCCGGCTGATCTTGGCGATCTCGAACAGGCACGCCAGGTCGAGCGGCGACGGCAGCCGGTAGACCTCTTGTTCGGTGATGTCGAGTTCGCGCACCAGCAGGCCGAGCGTGACCGGGTCCATGTCCTCGGTGATCTCGAGGCGGATGGGCGGGCCGAACCGGCGGCGCAGGAGTTCGCGCTCGAGGGCCTGGATGAGGTTCTCGGCCTCGTCCTCTTCGATCTCGACGTCCTCGTTGCGGGTGACCCGGAACACGTGGTGCTCGAGGACCTCCATCCCCGGGAACAGGTCGCCGAGGTGGTTCGCGATCAGGTCTTCGAGCGGGATGAAGCGCATCCGCCCGGAGTTGTCGTCGGGCAGCTTGATCAGTCGCGCGAAGTTCTGCGGGACCTTGAGCCGCGCGAACTCCTGCCGCTGTGACTTGGGGTTGCGGACCCGCACGGCCAGGTTCAGCGACAGCCCGGAGATGTAGGGGAACGGGTGCGCCGGGTCGACCGCCAGCGGCATCAGGACCGGGAAGATCTGCTCGGCGAAGTAGTCGCGCATGGTCAGGCGGTCGGCCTCGGCCAGGTCGGACCAGTGTTCGATGTGGATGCCCGCCGCGTCCATGTCCGGCTTGAGCGAGTCGATGAAGGCACGGGCGTGCCGGTCCTGCAGCTCGTGCGCCTTGTTCGCGATGTCGCGCAGGACGTCGCTGGGCGCGCGGCCCACGTTCGTCGGCACGGCGATGCCGGTGTCGATGCGGCGCTTCAGCCCGGCGACGCGGACCATGAAGAACTCGTCGAGGTTCGACGCGAAGATCGCCAGGAAGTTCGCGCGTTCGAGCAGCGGGACCGTGCGGTCCTCGCCCAGTTCGAGCACGCGCTGGTTGAACCGCAGCCAGCTGATCTCGCGGTCGGAGTAGCGGTCCGTGGGCAGCGACTCGTGCTCGATCTCGACGACCTCGTCGAAGTCGTCGAGGTCGTGCGAGACGGAGTCCCCGTCGAGCTGCGGTTCGGTGTCCATGCCCCACATCCTGCCACCAGCGGGTGTCCGGCAAGCGGCCGTTCGGGGGAACTGTGGATGACCCCCGAAATGGGGGATGGATCAACACGATATACAGCCGGTGACATCTGCCCCGGAATCCGGCTAAGGTGAACCCGTCAGAGCCTCCGGGGGGATTCCACTGCGCGGGGGTGCAGCTACGAAATGAAAGAGGTTCACCATGTCACGTGTGCTCTCCACTGAGCAGGCCAAGTCGGCCATCCGCCAGATCCAGTCGATCGTCAACGGTGGGTTCACCGACCAGATCTCCCAGCTCGACGCGCAGGGCCGGATCCTGTCCGACTCCAACGTCTGGGACGGCCCGCTCGCGTCGACCTTCCGTGGGTCGACCTGGCCGGAGACCAAGTCCGCCCTCGACAAGGCGAAGACCGAGCTCGAGCAACTGCGCACGCAGCTCGACAAGATCTCGCAGGACATCTTCACCGCTGGTGGCGGCGCGTAAGCACCGAGCCATCGCCCGGGTCGTCGGAGACGACGGCCCGGGCGTCCGCGGTCCGGGGCGGACCGCACCACGCACGACCAGCAGCATCCTCGGGGGGAACGACCATGGCGCAGATCCACGCCAACACCGACGACATCGCGTTCGACGACGCCACAGCCGCCGCGCTGAAGACCGCGTTGACGACGTCCGCCGACGCGATCACCAGCCAGTCAGGGTCGCGCCAGTCGTACGTGTCGACGGCATCGCAGGAGTTCCGCGGTCGGTTCGCCGACCTCTTCACGCAGAACGCAGCGACCGCCAAGAGCGACGCGCAGTCCATCGCCGACGCCATGACCACGGTCGCGGGCTGGGTCCAGCAGATGCGGGACGCCGCCACCAAGGAGCGCGCTCGCCGCAAGACCGCCCGCGAGTGGCAGGAGCGCGAAGACGAGCGCAACGGCCTGCAGGACTGGTGGAACGACACGTTCCACTACGACCCAATGCCGGACGTCAAGAACGAGAAGGCGCCGTCGTTCCCGTCGCCCGACGTCAGGGCCGGCACCCGTCAGACCCCGAACCCCGGAACGGGCGGCGGTGGCGGTGGCGGGACGTCCTCGGCACGACCGACCGACCTCCGCTCGTTCGCCACCGGTTCGTCCACGCTGAACCGCGAGCTCGACGGCAAACCCGCGGCGCTCCGGGGCAAGCTCGCCGACTTCGCGGCGCAGTGCTCGTGGGGCCACATCGACGCCGGTGGGCTGGTGACGGCGTTCGAGCAGTGGCTCGCCGCCAACGACCAGGACGTCACGTGGGCCACCACGATCGCCGACGCCTTCGCCGCCGCCGGGGGTGACGGCACCGTGTCGAGCGTCGCCGACTCGGCGCTGGCCGCAGCACTCGCGGCCGCCGGTGTCTCGCAGAGCCGGCAGGACATCGAGTTCGACCCGCCCACCGCGTACGGCGCCCAGCCGACGACGGGCTTCTCGATGGACCCGGTCAACACCGGCACGGGCAACTTCCTCGAGCCCGAGCTCGACCTCGCGTTCACGGGCGCGTCCGCTTCGCTCCGGGTCACGCGGATGTACAACTCCCTCGACGACCACGTGGGGCTGTTCGGCCCCGGGTGGTCCTCGGTCCTCGAGACCCGGCTCGTCCTCGACGACGAGGGAGCGACCTTCGTGGGTGGCGACGGCCGTCAGATCCGCTTCCCCCGTGCTGCCGACGGCTGGGCGCGCGGCGTCGGCGAGAACCGTTGGCTCGCGGCCGAGGGTGACCAGCTGGTCGTCCGCGACAACGCAGGCGAGCGCATCGCGTTCACGCCGTCCGGTCTGTGGACCGGGCAGCGCGGTGGCACGGGCACCGGCGTGCAGGTCGTCCGTGACGCCGACGACACCATCGTCCGACTCGTCCACGAGCACGGTCGTTCCGTCGACGTCGACCACGTCGACGGTCGGGTCGCGGTGCTCCGCGCATCCGACGGTCGTCGTGTCGAGTACGGCTACGACGACCGCGGCCGACTCACCACGGTCACCGACCCGGTCGGCACCAGGACCTACGGCTGGAACGACGACGACCTGATCACGACGGTCACCAGTGCTGCCGGCGTCGTCGAGGTCGACAACACCTACGACGATCGCCGCCGCGTCGTCGAGCAGGTCAGTCCGCACGGTCGGCGGGTGCGGTTCGCGTACCTGCCCGGGCGGGTCACCGTGGTGTCCGACCAGGACGGCACCCGGTCGAACTCCTACATCGCGGACACCAAGGGGCGGCTGGTCGGGGTCGTCGACTCGGACGACCACCGCCAGTCGATGAGCTACGACCCCCACGGCAACCTGGTGTCAGCGACCGAGCGCGACGGTTCGGTGACGGTCCACGCGTACGACGACCGCGGCCGCAAGGTCCGGACGGTGACCCCGGCCGGCGCGGACATCACCTACGGGTACGACGACCACGACCGTCCGGTCACCGTCGTGACCGAAGGTGGTGCGGTCGTCACCTACGAGTACTCCGGCGACGACCACGACCCCTCGGTCGTCGTCGACCCGGTCGGCGGTCGGACGGAACTGACGTGGCAGGGCGGTGTGCTGACCCGTGTCGTCGACCCGACCGGTGTCAGCGCCACGCTCGAGCACGACGCGTTCGGCGAACTGGTCGCCATGACGAACGCCGTCGGCGACACGCTCCGCATCGAGCGCGACGCCGCCGGTCGACCGGTCGTCGCCACGAGTCCCTCGGGAGCGCGCACCGAGTACCGCTACGACGCGGCCGGCCAGCTCGTCGCTCGCCAGGACCCGGACGGGGCGGTCTGGCACTTCGAGCACACCGTCGGCGGCCGGATCAGTGCCGTCGTCGATCCGCTCGGCGCGCGCACGACATTCGACCACGGGCCCGACGGCGAGCTGCGCACCACGACCGACCCGCTCGGCCGCACCACGACGCAGACGTACGACGACCAAGCCAACCTGGCACGGATTGAGCTGCCGGGCGGCGCGGACTGGACGTTCGTGCACGACGCCTTGTCGCGCCTCCAGGCCGTCACCGACCCCACCGGCGCGACGTGGCAGCGGGAGTACGACGTCAACGGCGGCCTGTCCGCCGTCGTCGATCCGACCGGTGTACGGCAGGAGTGCTCCGAGGACCCGCGGACCGGAGTCGCGACCCTGCGCGACGCGTTCAGCGCCGCGACGGTGCGCTTCGACGCGTACGGGCGGCCCGTCGAGACGACCTCCGACGAAGCGGGATCCGAGCTCGTCGTCTACGACGCTGCCGGCAGACCTGTCGAACTCGTCGACGGTGAAGGCGGCCTGACCCGGCTGGTGCGTGACCTGGCCGGCCGCGTCACCGCCGTCACCACCCCGTCCGGCGCGCGATCGACGTACGAGTACGACGCCTGCGGCCGCCCGTTCGCGGCCACCGACGCCACCGGCGCGCGCACCACCCTGACCTACGACGCCGATTCCCGGGTCGTGGCGCGCACCCTGCCCACGGGCGAGGTCGAGCGGGTCACGTACGACCTGGTCGGCCGGGTGGTCGCACAGACGAGTCCGGGCGCCGGCACCGCGCGGTTCTGCTACGACCTGGCCGGCAGGCTCGTCTCGAGTCATGACGTCCGCTTCGGTCAGCGGCGTTTCCGGTACGACGTAGCGGGGCAGCTGACGCAGGTCGTCAACGGCCTGGGCGGAGTCACGTCGTTCTCGTACGACGACCGCGGACGGCTGACCACGATCGCCGACGCCGCGGGCGGGGTCACCCGACACGAGTACGACGACGCCGACCGTGTCGTCGCGGTCACCGACCCGCTCGGTCGCCGAACCACCGCCACGTACGACGCCGCTGGTCGGCAGCTGAGCCAGACCGACCCGGAACGACACACCACCACGTGGACGTACGACGCTGCTGGGCGCGAGCACCAGGTCCTCGTCGACGGCACGCTGCAGTCCGAGGTCCACCGCGACCCGCGCGAGCGCACTGTCGTCGTCACCGACCACACGCGGGGCGCGGGTCTGGCCGTCGAGCACGAGTTGCAGTACGACCGTCGCGGACTGCTGGTCCGGCGTACCCGTGCCGGGTCGGCGCTCCGCTGGGAGTACGACGCCGACGGACGTCGCACGGCGCGGATCGACCCGAACGGCACCCGGACGACCTACCGTCACGACGCGGCTGGCCATGTCGTCGGCGTCGAGCGTGACGGGCTCGGCACGGGCACGTTCGCCTACGACGCCTCGGGCCGGATCGTTCAGGCCGCCACGGGTGATGTGGTGCAGTCGTGGTCGTACCGAGCGGGATCGCTCGTCGCACACACGGCGACCACCCCGGATGGTGTCTCGACCACCACGATCGACCGCGATGCCGACGGTCGCATCACGGCAGTCGAGGCGTCGTCCGGTCGTGTCGCGTACGAGTACGACGCTGCTGGGCAGCTCGTGCGCGCGGGTACGTCCACCTGGCAGTACGACGACGGCGGGAGGCTCGTCCGACAGGTCGTCGACGGCGTCGAGACCACGCTCGAGTACGACGTCGCCGGCCAGCTGGTCGCGAGCGTTCGGGACGGTGCCCGCACCGAGTACCTGCACGACGGGCTCGGTCGACGCGTTCGTCGGACGGCTGCTGACGGATCGACGACCGAGTACGGCTGGTCGGCACTCGGCTCCCTGTCCGCGATCGTCGACCGTGACGACGCCTACACCGAGACGGGCCGTCTGGACGTCTGGGCGGATGCGCTCGGTGAGCTGGCCGAGGTCGGTGGCGTGGCGACCTGGTTCGACTCAGCGTCGAGCGTGCCCTCGCTGGTGGACATCGGCGGGACGTCGTTGCTCGACCTGCCCGGCGGAGTGCTGGCGATCGGCGATGCCTGGACGCAGCCGGGGTGGCGGACTGCCCGGGCGACCGATGCGGCCGACCCGTGGGCGGTGCTGGCTGCGGCGAACGACCTCGCGTTGCCCGCGGGGGTTGCGCTGACCGGTTCCGGCGGCCTGTCCATCGGTGGGTTGGAGTGGCTCGGGGCGCGCGTCTACGACCCGGCGGCGCGGGGGTTCCTGTCCGTCGACCCGCTTGCGCCGGTCGTGGGGGCGGCGTGGGCGGGGAACCCGTACTCGTACGCGGGGAACGACCCGCTGCAGGCGCTTGACCCGCTGGGGTTGCGGCCTGCGACGGACAAGGACATGCAGGCGTACCGGGATGCGCACCAGGGGATGTTCGGAGATCTGCGGGACTGGGCGGATGAGCACGCGGATGCCATCTCACGAGTCGCGGTCGTCGTAGGCACCCTGGCGACAGTGGCTGCGATGTTCACGCCTGTCGGTCCCGTGCTGGCAATAGCGCTGCTAGCCGGAGGAGGCGCCGCATTGGCAGGGGGGATGTCAATTCAGTCGAACAAGGGTAAAAACGGCGATGTCGATTGGGGCGCGGTGGGGCTCGATTCTCTCATCGGTGGAGTCGCAGGGGCTGTCGGAGGAGGGACGTCCCTGGGTCTGTCCAAGGCGGTGCCAGCGCTTGCGAGGTCCTCTGTGAGTTGGATGGCCAAAGCGGGAGGATCGCGTTTGCTAGGCAAAGCAGGTCAAGCAGCGATTTCGAGTGGCATCCAAAATGCTGGGTCAAACATGGCGCTGTACGGGACGAAGGCAGGCAGCGACGCAAATCCCATGGGCTATGCGCAAGCCGCGGGCGTTGGCGTCGTCACTGGCGCCGGGTCGAGCGCACTTTCGAGTGCTGTTTCACCGAGAGTCGGTGGCTATTTCGCATCCCGCCTCGGACTCGACGACAGTCTGCTTTCCCTCGGGCGCCACGTTGATTCGACTGCGACGCCGGTGACCCAGCAGACGGTGGGGTTCATTGCCACAAAGACTTTGGACTCCATTGGCGGAGGCGTCGGCTCAGTGGTCAACGAGATGGCGCGTCCGGGCAGCGACGCCAGCAGGGAGAACCTCGTGCGAACATTCTGGAATGGATTCATCAGCGGTGCAGAGGGGCCCGACGTTCACTCGCCCACCGGACGTCACTCAGGGTAGTCTTTGAATATGAAACAGTCGCCGCCGGCAGTCAGCATGGCTGATAGTAGCAAGAAGATTCGCAGACGCGTTTGGCGAAAACGCATAGTCGCACTGTCAATCGCTTTGGTAGTCGTGGGGGTGCCAATAACCATCTTCGGATTCGGCTCCTTGATACTTGGCGCATATGACGATAGTCACCGAATCTCACTCATCTGCAACGTCGATTCCGTTGAATCAGGTACCGCTTCCTCCCAGTCAACGAAGGGAATCGGTAGCTCGCAACCTCAAGTGCTCTTCCACACCGACTGCGGAAATTTGATTCTGATCAAGGGGGTTTATAGAGACAATATGGACACGATTGCGGATCGGATTGAGCAGGGGCAGAAATACAGATTCGAGATTGGCGACGGATCGTACAATATTCGCGGATTCTTGAAGATATTCAAAGTCGCTCCAACTATTTACAACTATCGCAAATTGTAACTACCGTGAATTTCCGCGCAAATCCGGGATCATGCAGGTGACGCTTTCCCCATTGAGCCGTCGTTGATGCGGGGGTAGATGTGGTCCGCGATCTAGTGATAGGTGCGTTTGGACTGTGAAGTGAAGAAACGAGCGCGAGTGTATAGCCCCCTCAGTCGAGTAGGCGTCTTCGGTAATGTGGTCTTGATCGCCCTCGCTATTTCGGTTGGGTTGTTCTTCGGTCTGAACCAGTTGAGCTTTCAAGTTGCTCTGACGAACGTTCTCGTAGCGGTCGTCATTGCTGGTGCCCTGGGGCTGGTTGGCTCCGGCTGGGCGATGGTTGGTCTTGCGACGGTGTTCTTCCTAGGCCCACTAATGACGCGATTCCTGCTGACCGGCGCGGAACTATCAATCAGGGCATGGTTCATGGGTCTGCTCGCCGGGTGGGTGCTCGGCGCGCTTGTTCGGCGACGTTTGGATAAGAACCTACCTGCGCAACGGCGAACCGCGGGTCCTGTCTTGCGGTGGTGGGTGAAAGGCAAACAGTTTGAGCAAGAGTCGCCCACGGCAGCGCAGGTGGAGGCGAAGATCCGAGCCCTCGATGGAGTGCGTCGGACGCTGGTGATGGTGATTCACGATAAACGCGAGATCGATGTGTGTGGAAATGCGAACGACCGCCTCATCGTCTTTCGTACCGAAGATTCAACCGATGAGAATGCGTGGGAGCTACCACATTCGGATGTCTTGCGATCGGGTGAATCCGTTGAGATCGCAATGGGAAACGTGAGTGCGCCCGTATCACGCGGGCTTACCCTAGACCCCCAGTCAGCAATACGCGCAGCTGATACTTTCCTCACGGGAAAGAAGTCTTTGGGGGAGGATTTGGTTCAACGTGGTGTCGACGTCTTGCGGGTCCGACCTTCGTTGCCTTGACGTACGATCCCGAGGCGATACGACTCCCCTAAGTCCGAAAGGGGCAGACCTCGAATATCGCTCCACGTGGGATCAACCACGACGATCTACGAGTATCGAGAGACATGAAGAAGCGCGAGATCAACCACAAGCTCGACCGGTCGCTGCTCCTGGGGTACTTGACACTCCTCGTTGTGGTGCTCTTCTCAGCTGCCGCCTGGGTGACGATCGGACTCGCTCGATCGGCTGTGTTCATTGCGGCATGCGTTGCGGCTGTGGGGCTTGTCGTCGGACTGTTGACCGCGCGGGTGTCGATGAAGTGGGCCTGGCCGGTTGGTATGGTCCTCATCCTGGGAATGCTGCTCGTGCTGGCATCGATTTCCGGTCCGGGCCACTCCTACCAGTTCGCGTGGCTCTTTCCGGCGATCGCTGGCCTGCTTCTGGCAAAGCCGGTGTGGCCCTGGTGGCATCAACGAGACGGACGTGCACCGATGACCAGCAACCGTGGGAGGTCGGATGGCGAGGCCTGAACGGAATCGGGGTGGGACTCCGCAGCCTGTTGGTGTGCTGGTCTCCGCCGTGGTGGTTGCCGCAGTTGGCGTGATCATCCCCGTGTCGATCGGCGCGGAGGTCGGTAACGCGGTCGGAGTGCTGCCATTTGCTCTGTTCGGTTCAGCTCTTGGAGGCCTCGTCGGCGGTCTCGCCCTCCGCTCCACGCCGGCGAGTGTGGGCGTGCCGGTGATGGTGCTGGCTCTGTTCTCGTTCATCCTCGTCGTCTCCGGTGTCGGAGGACCGTGGCGGCTCGCAACGAACGCATACGCGCTTGCCACGTTCGCCGGGTCCTGCATCGGATCCCATCTGCGGTATCGAGCCTGGAGCAAGAGGCAGCCGCATCAGCGTGGGAGCCGTACAGGCCAGTGACGGTTCATCCCCGCGCCGTTGATGCTGATCGTCGTCGACGCACTCCAGGCCTCCGGTCTGCTGCCCGCTCCCACGCGCGGGCAGCGGCCTCATTGTGCGACCTGGGCGCCCGACATCGGCAACTGCTCCATCCAGCGGGTGAACTAGTCGAGCTCAGCGTCGCGCAAGACCGCGGCGGGTCTGGGCAACTCCCCGATGAGCAGCGCGAGCACGCCCGTCGGCAACCCGTTCATCGCCTGGCCGGCCGGTGAGTCAGGTGACGCACTGCCCGAACGGCACAGGTACGCCTCCGGCTCCCAGAGCGACTCCGCGACCTGCAGCCGGCCGCGGGCGAGTTCCCGGACCTCGGCGAGGTGCAGTGCCACGTCGCCCGCGTCGGAGTGGATCCGGATGACGGGCTGCGGCCCGCGCCGCGAGCCGAGCGCGAGGAGCGTCCAGTCCGCAGCGATCCCGGCGCCGCGCCAGGTGGGGACGGCGTACCCGTTCGGGCCCGGGGCGGCTGGCGCCGTGCGTCGCGGCTCGACGACGCGCTCGGCGAGGAACTGTTCGAACTCCGCGTACCCGAGTGCCAGGCCCATCACGGTGAAGAGTCGCCTGCCGTCGGCATCGCGTGCATCGATCCCGCCGTACGCGTTCGCGAGCGGGCGGACAGCGGCGATCGAAGCGATGGGCACCGTCCGCTCTGCACGGAGCCCCTGGCGCATCAGCACGGCGTCGGGAGTCGCCGTGATCCGGGTCCGCCGGAGCGAACGTGCGAGCACGAGTGCTCCGACGCCGGCCAGCAGGATCGCGACGGCGGCGATGGTCGGCGCGGGGTCGTCGGACGGCTCGGTGCCGAGGACGCTCACGATCGAGTAGAAGCCACCGACGATGACGAACAGGGCCCCGAGGACACGCCAGACCACCCACTGCCAGGTGCGCAGGCGGACGACGAGAGGCCCGTCCTCCGGGCGGTTGGATGGGCGCTGCGCGGCGCGACGGAGGTCGTTGCGACGCACCGTGGTGCGGACGAGCAGTGGGATGCAGAGTGCTGCGACGCCGGCGATGCCGACGGACATAATCGTGGTCCACATGATGGTGGTTCCCCCGGAAGACGGCACATGCGCATTGGATCGCATGTCGCGTGCAACGTATCAGAACCGCGTGGGGTGAGGTCCTGCGGCCCGAACGGGGGCCATCGGATCCATCCACAGCCCGTTCTGGGCCGTATTTCAGCGGTAGCATCGATGTGCTCGTGAACGCGGGGTGCTTGTGAACAACCTGGGGGAAGAACGTGATGACTCTGCGCGCCGCAACGGCCGGAGCTCGACTGCACAACGGACGGACCATCGGGGTGGTGGCCGTCGCGGGGATCTTGGCGCTCGTGCTGTCCGGGTGCACGTCTGACGACCAGAAGGTCACCGATCCGTCCCGGGTCCTGCAGACCGTCGACACGCACCTGGCGGCCGACGGCTCGATCACGTCGATCTCGGACACGGCCATCTCGGTCGGCAGCAACCGGTCGTCGTCCGCCACCACCGACCACGACCCGGCGAAGGCCGCCGGCGACCTGCCGCTCCGCATCACGACCCAGTACTCCACCAAGAAGAAGACGGGGACGGACCTGGCCGACCTGGCCGGGTACTCCGGGCGGGTGCAGATCGACGTCACCGTCGAGAACCTGACGGTGACGTCGAAGGACCTGACCTACGACGTCGCCGGATCGTCACGCACGACCCCAGCGCTGGTGGGGGCGCCGTTCAGCATCGCCGCCTCGACCGTGCTGGCCGGTACCGGCGCGAACCGGATCGTCACGGACTCGGCCGACGCCGGCGGCGCCGCGACGGACGGCGTGGTGAGCACGAACGCCGACGGCGACGCTGTGGTGCAGTGGGGCCGTCTGCTCGCTCCGCCGACCTCGGGAGCCAGCAGCACCCTGCACCTGGTGGCCGACGTCAAGGACTTCTCGGCACCGTCGTTCGACATCGCCGCGCAGCCCGGCATCTCGACGGACCTGTCGACGTCGGGCGTGATGAACGCCGCGTTCGGGTCCGGCACGAACTCCGAACTCGCGCTGCAGCGACGGACGATCGACCTGGTGGCGCAGGTCAACGAAGTGCTCGCCCGCGCTGGCGGCACCATCACCGAGGTCCGTTCGAACCTCGAGACGACGTCGAAGACCCTCGGGGTCAGCACCGCCGAGCGCCTCAAGGAGAGCAGCACCCAGCTCGCCGGCACGATGCGGTCGCTGTCCGGTGAGCTCGGGTCCCTGAACGACGACCTCGGCGCCACCGTCAAGACCACGCAGTCGACGGTGCTGCAGCAGCTGCAGCAGACGACCACCAGCCTGGACGGGCTGCTCGGCGACACCTCGGCGACGGCTCCCGCCCCGACGCTCGACGGCGCGGGGTGCGCGGCCACGCCGCAGGCCGGCGCAACCGGCTCGAGCGTGTACGGCAACCTGCTCCGGGTGTCGTCCCAGCTGACCGGCTACGCCGATGCGAGCGAGTCCTGCAAACAGCAGGTGAGCGCGCAGCTCACCGCGGCAGTCGGTCCGGCCACGCCGGATGCGACGACGTGCGCCGCCCAGGAGGCCCGTGGTTCGTTGACCTGTGCGCTCTGGGACTCCTCCAGTGCGGTCAGCGCTTCGCTGGTCGGCCTGGTCGCCAAGGGGCAGCAGCTGGCAGACCAGCTGAACCCCGACCTGGCGGACGAGGCGATCGACCGTTCGAAGGACGTCGATGCGCAGCTCGCGTCCATCGGCCAGGTGCTCGACGGACTGCAGAGCGACGGTTCCGGCCAGGTGGCCGCGTCGCTGCAGTCGCTGCAGGACCAGGTCGGCACGTCGACGAGCGACGTCACCGGTGTGCGCGACGCGCTGGCGACGGTGAACCGGCAGGCGAGCGCCGCACGCGCACTGCTCGGCAACGTCGGTGACGGACTGCTGAGCACGTCGATGCAGGCGCAGAACTCCGCGGTGGCCAACCAGATCTGTGCGCTCGCTGCGCTGGGGAAGCTCGACGACGCCACAGCGGCGGAGCTGCGGGGCTACCTCACGGCGACGACCTGCGACGGCAGTGACACCTCGCTGCGACCCGGCGGTCTGTTCTCGACGCCGATGGACCAGCGGTTGACCGACCAGGCCGCACGCTGGGACGCCGTCATCGCCGCGACCGACCCGAACGCTTCCGACGGTGTGGGTGGTGCGCTCACCACGCTCACCAAGGACCTCGGTGCTGTCGCCACCGCGGTGAGCGCGGTCCGTCAGGCGATCCAGAACGACGACGGATCGGTGGACGGCGCCGCGCAGCGACTGCGGGTCCTGCTCGGCAACGCCACCGCGTCGAGTGCCGTCGTGGGAGACCGTCTCACGAAGGTCCGCGATCAGCAGTCCACCCTGCAGGACGCCGTGCGGGACGCGTTCGCGCAGGCGTCCGACCAGTCCTCGAAGGACGTCACGGCGATCATCGACCAGCAGGTCCGGCAGGTGAGCGACACCGCCGGCAAGAGCCGTGACGCGGTCGTCAAGGCGTTCGACTCGTCGATCGCCGGGCTCCGGTCCACCGCCGACGACGTCACGAGCGGGTCGAAGGGCACGATCGACCAGCAGAAGGGGAAGCTCGAGCAGCAGAACAGCGCCCTCGCGTCGTCGGTCGACTCCCAGACCGCGTCGAGCCTGCAGCGCATCCAGACCAGCACGTCGGAGTCCACGCGCGACGTCGAGGGGGCGTCGACCCTGCTGACGGGGGACCTGAACCGGGTGATGCTCGACCTGGGCGACCGCAAGGTCAACGGGTCCGGCATCCTCGGCGCGATGGCCACCAGCGCCGCGAAGTCCGACTCCGCCGACTACCAGCTGGCCCTGGCGTCGCAGAACGCCGCGGGCTACGCCAACGTCCGCGCCGAGGACGTCGCCGGCATCCTGTTGCAGCAGGAGCAGTTCCGTGCGTCGCTCGCGGCAGCGACGTCCCTGCCCGCGTTCCGGATGCACGTGCCCTCGAGCGCCACCGCGACCACGCTGTACACCTTCGAGATCGGGGCGGGACGATGACCGACGACACCGTCACGCACGACACCACCACGGATCCGAACCCGGATCCGACAACGCCCGACCAGGCCGTCGCGAACGGCCGTCGGGGGCGTCGGGTCCTGCTGATCACGGCGGTCGCGGTCGTCGTCGTCGCGGCGGTCGCTGCCGTGGTGACGGTGCGGTCGCTCAGCGCCGCACCGGGCGAGGCCGTCCCCGCCACCGTGCCCGTCGCGATCTCCGTCGGCCACGTGCCCACGGCCACGAAGATCGGCGTCGTCATCACCCTCGGTGACGGCGAGGGCTCGGAGTGGGACCAGGCCGCGCAGGGCGCCCGCGTCGCCGAGCGTCGACTGGCACTCGGCGGGACGCACGTCGAACTCGTCACGCGCAACGACGGCGGCACGACCGACGGCGCCCGCGCGGCGGTGCAGGCCCTCGTCGACGTCGGCGTGTCCGGCATCGTGGTCGCGTCGTCCGGCGCCCACGTCTCGGGCGCGACCGCGGCCGCGGCGAAGGCGGGCGTGCCCGTCGTGCTGCCGTACGCGGCGAGCTCGCAGGACGCGTGGTCGACCGCGCCCTCGGACCGGTCCGTCGCCGCGGCGATGACCACGGCGCTCGGCGGTGCGCGGTCACCGCTGCTCGTCGACCTGGGCGGGGGTGCGCCGAGCGGGCTCCGTCTGGCGCACGTCCTCGACGCAGCCGACTCGACCGACACCGCGGCCCTCGCGAGCACCATCGCCACGCGGACCGGAGCGACGCCGACGAACGGCGCGACGGCCGACGCCCAGGCCTCGGCGGACGCTGCGCCGACGGCCGACTCGGATGCGGTGGTGGTCAGCGGCTCGGCCGCACGACAGGGTGCGCTCGTCGCCGCACTGCAGGCCGCCGACGTCTCCGTGCCGGTCGTCCTGACGCCCGACGCCACCAGTCCGGCGTTCGGCTCGGCGCTCGCCACGGCGGGCGGCAGCCTGAGCGGCACGTTCCGCACGGTCGGTGTCGCGGCGGACGATGCCCGTGCGTTGACGTCCGACGCCGAGGGGCGCGCGATGTCGGCCTTCCTCGGCGGTGTCCGGGTGCTGGCGAACGACGGCGATGCCGAGAACCTCACGGGGGACCAGCCCTTCGCCGCGGTGGCCGGGGCCGCGGACGCACGCAGCCACGACGCGGTCGTCGCGCTCGTGCGTGCCGTCGGCGCAGCGCGGAGCACCACGCCGGCGAAGGTCACCGATGCCCTTGCTCGGCAGGACCTCGACGCGGCCGACGGGATCGCCGGTCCCGCACTGGACTTCCGGCGGCAGTCCGCTCTGTCGACCCCGGCGACGGTGCTCGCCGCGTCGTCACAGCCGCTCGGCCTCCGCCCGACCAGCACGAGCGACGACACCGCGTCGCTGGTCTGGTTCGCGGACTCCGCCGAGCGCTGACCCCGGAACCGGCCGGGCGACACGACACCACACGGACAGGGAGCAGGCAGATGCGGGTGCTGATCGAACTCGACGACCGGTCCGAGGCGGTCGAGGTCGACGGCTGGTCCGGGGCCTCGACCCTGGGTGAACTCCTGGGTGCGGCTCTCGGGCCGTCTCCCGAACCGGGCACGACGCTCGCCGTCGACGGGCACCGGACCAGCACCGACACCCCGCTGCGCGACCTGGTGCTGCTCGAGGGATCGCGCATCGCCCGGACCCCCGAGGACCGCCCGTCCGTCGTCGACGGGTGGAGTGTCACCCTGGCCGGTGGCCTCGACGCAGGACGGGTCGTGTCCGTGCCCCGCGGCCGACCGCTCGTGGTCGGACGGGCACCGCAGGCCGACGTGGTCCTGGCGACCGAGAGCGCGTCGTGGGAGCACTGCACGCTCGAGCACGAAGCCGACGGCATCCGTGTCCGCGACTCGGGTTCGACCAACGGCACGGTGATCGCGGGGGAGCGGATCTCCGACGAGGGGGTCCTGCTCACCGGCAGCACGAGCGTCATCGTCGGCGGCGCGGTCCTGCTCGTCCGTCCGGCGCTCGACGAGACCCCGGTGGCACCCGCCGGGTCCGCCGCCAACCTGACTCCGGCGTCGACGGCACCGTTCAACCGTCCGCCGCGTGCAGGTCGCAGCACCGAGACCGATGCGGTCGTGCCGCCGACCCGCAAGGACGTCCCGCCCGCGTCGAAGTTCAGCTGGATCACGGTCGCTGCGCCGCTCGTGCTCGCGGGTGCGATGGTGCTGCTGCTCGGCGACGCCCGCTTCGCCCTGTTCGCACTCCTCAGCCCCGTGACCGCGATCGGCATGTGGTTCGAGCAGAAGCACCGCCGCGCCCGCAACCTGAAGGACGAGGAAACCCGCTTCGCCGGGGCGGTCGACGCGTTCCGGGGCGAGATCACCGATGCTGCGGCGGTCGAAGCGGCACGCCGGCAGGAACTCGTGCCGGACCCGGCGACCGTCATCCGTCGCGCCCTGCTGCCGACGACACTCCTGTGGCAGCGCCGGTCCGACGACCTGGACTTCCTGAGCCTGCACGCGGGCACCGGCGACGCGCCGTGGCGACCCGAGGTGGACCAGCGGGGTTCGTCGGTCAAGCTCGACGACGCCGTGAAGACCGTGGTCGACGACAGCCGGTTGACGGCCGCCCCGGTGGTGGCCGACCTGTCCGATGCCGGTGTCGTCGGGATCGTCGGCGACCGGGACGGCGCGCTCGCGCTGGCCCGGAGCCTCCTCGCCCAGGCGACCGTGCACTGCGGACCAGCCGACCTGACCGTCGGGGTGTTCTGCGACCGGGGCCGCGAGACGGACTGGAGCTGGGCCTCCTGGCTGCCCCACGCCCGCGTCGCGGGCAGCAGCACCGGCGCACGCTGGATGGCGGCCCAGCGCGACCAGAGCGCATCGATGCTCCGTGGGCTGCACGATGCGCTCGACGACCTGCCGACCCCGAACCTGCTCGTGGTCATCGACTCCGAGGTCCTGACAGAGGGGCGGGACGCCCCCGCCCGGAACCTGCTCGGCCAGGGGCGTACCGTTCCCGGACAGTCCCTCCGCCCCGGCGAACGACGCCGACGGGTGAGCGGGATCGTCATCGCGACGAACGAGCAGCAGTTGCCGGCCGCGTGCACCTCGATCATCACGGTCGCCCCGGACGCCGCGGCCACGGTGTACCGGCCCGAGGACCGCACCCGGGTCGAGGACGTCGTGCTCGCGGGGCTGAGCGCCGCGACCGCGGAGCGGGCGGCACGGAGCATCGCCCACTTCGACGACCCGGAACTGACGGTGCCCGGTGCGTCGCTGCCGTCCCTGGTCCGCCTGCCGGACCTGCTCGGTGGCAGGACACCGGACGCGATCCGCGCCGCATGGGACGCCCCGACGGGTGTCTCGACGCCGATCGGCGCGTCGGAGACCGGCGTGCTCGAGATCGACCTGGTCCGGGACGGCCCCCACGGTCTGGTCGGTGGGACCACCGGCTCGGGCAAGAGCGAGTTCCTGCGGTCGCTGGTGGCAGGGCTCGCGGCCCGGACCGCGCCGACCCACCTCAACTTCCTGCTCGTCGACTTCAAGGGTGGGGCAGCGTTCGCCGCGTGCGAGCGTCTGCCCCACACGATCGGCACGATCAGCAACCTCGACGAGCAGCTCGCCGACCGGGCGATCCGCGCGCTCGAGGCCGAACTCGAACGGCGGCAGCGGGTCTTCGCCGCCGCCGGTGCCGACATTGACAACCTCGATGCGTACCTGGCGACGCGCCCCGCCGAGCCGATGCCCCGACTGCTGCTGGTCGTCGACGAGTTCGCCATGCTCGCCAAGGACTTCCCCGACGTCCTCACCTCGCTCGTCAGCGTCGCCGCCGTGGGCCGCACGCTCGGGGTGCACATGATCCTGGCGACCCAGCGTCCCGCCGGCGTCGTGAGCGAGGACATCCTGGCGAACACCAACATGCGCGTCGCGCTCCGGGTGCAGAGCCGCGAGGACTCCACGAACGTCATCGGCGTGCCCGCAGCAGCCGGCATCGGTCGGCAGCAGACCGGTCGCGCCTACGTGAAGCTCGGCCAGGACGACATCACCCCGGTCCAGACCGCCCTGGTCACGGGGCGAGCGCGGGACGAGCGCGCCGAGCGGCCCGTGACCGTCCGCCCGACCGACGTGTTCGGCGTGCCCGCACGGCCCGCCGCGCCGGTTCCGAGCGCGAGCGACGACACCGAGCTCGACCTGCTCATCGAGGCCATCGGCCAGGCGAACACCGCTGCCGGGCACGCGGCTCCGCGACCGATCTGGCCGGAGGCGCTCGGCGAGCGGGTCGACCTCGACGCGCTGACCGACGTCGACGGCCGGGTCGTGCCCGTGGCGATCGCCGACGACCCCGACCACCAGCGACAGGTGACGACGGGCTGGGACCTGGACGAGGGCAACCTCATGCTCATGGGCATCCCGGGCAGCGGCACCAGCACCGCCCTGGCGACGATCGCCCTGCAGGCAGCCGCGTCCGCCAGCCCGGACGAACTCGACCTGCTGGTGCTCGACATGGGGCCGGGGGACCTCGCGCCGCTGGCGACGCTGCCGCACACCACCGCGTACGTGGGGTCCGGCAGCGGCTCGGTCGAGCTGCGTGCACGGTTCCTGCGACACCTGCGCACCGAACTCGACCGGCGCCGAGCCTCGCCCGGTGGACGCCGTGCCGTCGTGCTGATCGACGGACTGGCGGCACTCCGCGACGAGTACCAGGACTTCGAGGGGCAGCTGCTGCTCGACGCCCTGTACCGCGTGTACGCCGAGGGGCCGGCGCTCGGCATCTCGTTCGCCGTCTCGACGACGCGCGCGAAGGCCGTGCCCTCGGCGATGGACGAGGTGACCACGCAGAAGTGGCTGTTCCGCCTGGCCGACCCGTACGACTACGCATCGATCGGCGTCCGCCCGAAGAACGTCCCGCCGGCCGTGCCGGGTCGGTTCATCGGCTCGACCGATCGACTGCAGGCCCACGTCGCCACGCCGGGCCTGCCGCTCGACCAGGCGGTCGGCGCGGTCGCGGCGCGGTGGCCGGACGCGACGCCCAAGCCGCAGTCGGTCGGACGACTGCCGGAGACCGTCCCGATCGCGAGCCTGGGCACCGGCGCGTCGTTCGACACCGAGCCCTGGCGCCTGCCGGTCGGCATCGCGGAGGACGACCTGGGGGTCGCCGCACTCGAGGTGTACGACGGCGAGCACGTCCTGGTCGCCGGACCCGCGCGGTCGGGCAAGTCGACGATGCTGCTGACGATCGGTGAACTCGCGCGCTCGGCGTCGGGCACGCGTCCGGCGGTGTGGGCGATCTGCGACCGACGGTCCCCCCTCGCTGCTGCCGGGTTCGACCGGGTCGCGGTCGGCCCGGACGAGGTCCCGGCGCTGCTGGCGGGCATCCGACTCGAACGTGGGCCGGTGCTGCTGTTGATCGACGACGCCGAACGGTTCGACGACGGCGATCAGGCGATCAGCTCGTTCCTGGCCACCGAGCGGCCCGGACTGTGCGTCGTGGCGGCCGGTCGTGCGGCAGACCTGCGCTCGATCTACAGCCACTGGACGAAGACGGTCCGCAAGGCACGGTGCGGCGTGCTCCTGCAGCCGGACGTCGACTACGACGGTGAACTGCTCGGGGTGACCCTGCCCCGACGTTCGCCCGTGGCGATGACCGTCGGCCGGGGGTACGCGGCATCCGGTGGTGCGGTCCGACTCGTCCAGACGGCGTCGGCCGGCGCCTGACGCGGCACCCGGAACCGGCACCCGGACCCCGCACCCCGGCTCCCGACAACCGCCGCCGTCAGTCGCGCGTCGTGATCCCGAACGGTGAACTCTGCAGGTTCGTGAAGTTCCCCACCGTCGCCAGCACGGTGCACGACGGCGCCACGGACAGCGCCGTCACGACGAGCCCGTCCGACGACACCGCCAGCGCCCCGGAGCACCCGTCGGCGAACCGCACGCCGGCCTCGCCACCGGCGACGTCGACCAGCATCTGCGACGGCGTCCCCGTGCTCGGACTGCGGTACAGCGGGTTCAGTTCGTCAGCGCCACTCGGCCACACCGGCACGATCGTCACCGGCAGCGTCGTCTGGCTCACCGTCCGGTCGGGCGTGCGCACCTCGACACCCTGCAGCCGCTGCACGGGGTACGCGGTCCCGGTGACCGACTGGTCCGTGACCGCTGCGGTCGTGGCCGAGCCGACCCCGTCGAGCCACGTCTGCAGTGCGGCGGCGTCGGTCACGGACGGCAGCGCGACGGCAGCCTGCACGGTGACGTCCTGACCGGCGGGCACCTGCAGGCCGGACAGCGTCCAGGCGCACGCCGTGTCGACGCCCGTCAGTGAGGGCTGGTTCCGCTTCGCCCGGAGACCGTCGCCCGTCCAGGTGACCGCGGGGCACGTCGAGCCGCGCTGGGCGCCAGGGACCACCTCGAGCAGGTCGCCCCGCAGCGCGACGTCCTGCGCCGAGTACGTCACGCTGAGCGTCACGGTGCGGCGCTGCGGGTCGATCGTGGCCTTGCGCGTGGTCGCGAGTCCCGTGGGCAGTGGTCGGTCCTGCTGGTAGGCGCTGGCGGCCTGGGCGGTCGCGGCCGCACCGGGCGTCTTCCGGAGGGCTCCTGGAAGCCAGACGATGCCGCCGACGACGAGCGCAGCCACGAGTACGACGCCGAGGGCCCCGAACACGACGGCCCGGTTCGTCAGCCACGACGGGCGACGACGCCACCAGGGGCCCTCGGAGGCCGAAGCCGCTGACGCCGCTGACGCCGTCGAGGACCCCGGTGGCGCGATGCGTGGCTGCCGGGACATCGGCCGGATGACGGTCTGCGACCCCGCGGGACCGAGCTCGGGGACCGGACCGACCGTACCGGCGTCGGACCCGGAGCCGACCACACCGGAGTCGCCCACACCGGAGCCGGCGGAGCTGCCCGCAGCAGCCCCGCCCGAAGCAGCCCCGCCACCGGCGGCAGCCCCGCGCACCACGGTCGCCGGCCGCTCGACCTCGTCGAACGCCTCCGGGTCACCCGTCGGCGCGAGTGCCGGGGCGTCGGACACCGCCCGCGCCACCCGACGCAGCGTCGCCGCCGCGTCGACGGCACTCGGCCGCGCACCCGGGTCCTTCGCGAGCATCGACGACAGCGCGGCCCAGAGCGCGGGAGCCACGTCGAGCACGGGCGGCGTCGACGTGACGTGTCGGTACGCGACGGCGAAGTCGGTGCCCGGACCGGCGAAGGGCGTCCGTCCGGCGAGCAGTTCGTAGAGCATCACCCCGGCGCCGTAGACGTCGGCGGCGGGATCGGACCGGCCGTGGCTGATCGACTCCGGCGCCATGTACTGCGGCGTGCCGAGCAACCCGGTGGTCGTACGTTCGCGGTCTGCGACGACGGACGCGATGCCGAAGTCCGTCACGCGGACGTCCCCGACCGCACCCGATGCCCACGGCGCGGCGAGCAGCACGTTGTCGGGCTTGACGTCGCGGTGGGTGACGTCCTGCTCGTGCGCCGCGGCCAGCGCATCGAGCGTCTCCGCGGTGATCGTCAAGGCGTCGCGGGGCCGGAGGGTGCCGGACGTGGCGAGGAGGTCGCGCACGGATCCGCCGCGGACCAGGTCCATCACGATCGCCAGGCGGTCCCCTTCGACCACCAGGTCGCGGACCCGGACGATCGACGGGTGCTGCAGGGCGAGCAACACCGACCGTTCGCGGACGAACCGCTCGACGATGCCGGGATCCGCAGCGAGTTCGGCGCGCAGCAGCTT
Organism: Microbacterium sp. M1A1_1b; assembly: GCF_053345565.1. Taxonomy (NCBI): domain Bacteria; kingdom Bacillati; phylum Actinomycetota; class Actinomycetes; order Micrococcales; family Microbacteriaceae; genus Microbacterium; species Microbacterium sp. M1A1_1b. Next base: position 81,684 of record NZ_JBKFAJ010000009.1, on the reverse strand, counting down.
CGCGGCGAACTCGTCGCCGGTCGCGGTGTGTCCGACGCGCCAGACCTCGCCCGTGGCGCCGGTGCCCAGCAACTCGACCAGTCGGTACGCCGCACCGAGCGGTTCGCCCGCGCCGTACTGCGCCCGGATGTGCTCCGTCACGGATCCCCCGACTCGAAGTGACCGACCCCTCGCCGGCCCTCTCATGTTACCGGCCGGGCAGGTGCTCCGGTGCCGCGTACTGCACGTCGATCGCATGCTGTGTGAACCCGGACCGTCGGTACAGTGCCAGCGCCGGCTCGTTGTCCCCCTCGACGTAGAGCGCCTGCGCCTGCAGCCCCCGTCCGACCAGTCGCGCCGACCCGGCACGCATCAGCACGCCGCCGAGTCCCCGACCCTGCTGGTCCGGGCGCACCGCCACCGCGTAGAACTCGCCGACGCCGTCGTCGACCTTGAGCCAGCACGACCCCACGAGCGCCCCGGATGCGTCACGGAGCAGCAGCAGGTCGTCGCCGGAGAACCACGGTTCTGCCTCGCGCGCCCGCAGGTCGTCGAGCGTCATCGAGCCCTGCTCCGGGTGATGCGCGAACGCGGCGCCGTTCAGGGCGAGCCAGTCGGTCTCGTCCGCCGACGGCGCGTCGGTGCCGATGAGGGCTCCGGAGAGCGTGTGTCCGGCCGGGAGGCCCGGGTCGGCCTCGGCATCCGGCACCGGTGCGCGCAGCTGCAGCAGCGTGCGCGTGGCCGCCCAGCCGTACCGGGTCGCGATCGCGCGTGCCGCGGGACCGTCGCCGTGCGCCCAGGCCAGCCGCGGTGCGACCCCGTCGCCCAGGGTGAGCGCCTGCTCCACGAGCCGTGTGCCGATGCCGTTCCCCCGGGCCTCCAGGCGGACCACCAGCTCCAGCTCGCGATCGCGCACGACGGCCACGCCGTCGGCCGGACCCTCGGCCGGTTCCTGCACCACGACCGCACGGCCGGCGCGGACGTCGACCAGGGTCTGGTCCGAGAACGGCGGCGCTTCGCCGGGGACGGTGAACGGCGACAGGTCGGTCACGACTGGCCGGTCAGGCGCTCGGCCTCGTCGTCGTAGACGTTGAAGCGGTAGCCGACGTTGCGGACCGTGCCGATGAGCGACTCCAGGTCGCCGAGCTTGGCGCGCAGCCGTCGGACGTGCACGTCGACGGTGCGGGTGCCGCCGAAGTAGTCGTAGCCCCAGACTTCGCTCAGCAGCTGCTCGCGGGTGAACACGCGCGAGGGGTGGGTGGCGAAGAACCGCAGGAGCTCGAACTCCTTGAACGTCAGGTCGAGCGGTTTGCCGCGCACCTTCGCCGAGTAGCTGGCCTCGTCGATGACCACGCCGGACGCCTGGATCTTGGTGCCCGTCGAGTTCTTGGCGGCGCGCCCCGAACTCAGGCGGATGCGCGCGTCGACCTCGGCCGGGCCGGCGGTCTCGAGCACGACGTCGTCGACGTTCCACTCGCTCGTGACGGCGGTCAGCCCGCCCTCGGTCACGACGAGCACGATCGGCGTGGTCGAGCCCGAGGTCGACAGGATCTTGCACAGGGCCTTGGCGCTCACCAGGTCGGTGCGGGCGTCGACGAACATCAGGTCGCACTGCGGGGCGTTCACGAGCTGGGCCGCCTCGGCCGGGACGTGGCGGATCCGGTGGCTCAACAGGCCGAGGCTGGGCAGGACGTCGCCGGGCGCGGCCGAGGTGAGTACCAGGAGCTGTGCCACAGGACCTCCAGAACGGATGAGACGTCTGCGGGACATCCTAGTGATGCTCGGGAAGCGCCCGATCCGCACCTGACATGATGGGGACGTGACCGAGCCCGTCCCGCCCGCCGACCAGCGTCGACTCAAGCTGACGTCGGTGCTCCCCGTCTGGCTGCTGTCGATCCTGGGCGCGGTCCTGGTGCTGACGCTGAGCGAGCGGGACTCGTTCGCGTGGCTGCTGCTGGTGTTCGTGGCCTCGGTGATGGTCAGCTTCGTGCTGCAGCTGATCACCGCGACCAAGGACGGCCTGGTCGAGCGGATCAGCATCGCGTCGTCGGGTTCGTTCGTCGTGGTGCTCGTCACCGCCGTGGTGCTCCTGGCGCGTTGAGCCGCGCCGCGTAGACTCCGGGGCATGGATTCGCTGCTTGCCCTCGAGCTCTTCTACGTCGGTCTGCTGGGCCTGGCGTCGCTCGCGATCGCCTTCGTGTCGGTCACCGTCGTCGTGAAACTGTTCAAGGGCCAGCGTTGATCGAACTGCCCGAGGGCCTGGCCCCGGAACTCGTGCCCCTGTCCTGGCTCGTCGGCGTCTGGGAAGGCACCGGCGTCGTCGAGTACCCCGTCGGCGAAGGCGACGAGCCCGACGTCGAGAACTACGAGTTCGGCCAGCGCGTGAGCTTCAGCCACGACGGCCTGCCCTACCTCAACTACTCGTCGACGACCTGGCTGCTCGACGACGCGAACACGCCGCTCGCCGCCGAGATGGGGTACTGGCGACTCGACCGTCCGTCCGAACCGGGCGACCGCGGCCCAGCGATGCTGCTCGGTGACGGCGTCGTGCCGTTCGGCACCACCCAGAGCGTCGAGACGTTGCGCAACACCAACGACGGCTTCGACATCGAAGCGGCGATCATCCACCCCACGGGCGTCAACGAGCTCTACGTCGGGCAGGTCCGCAAGGGCCGCATCGACCTGGCCACCGACGCCGTGATGCGCTCCGCCAACGCCAAGGACTACGCCGCAGCGACGCGCATCTACGGCCTGGTCGAGGGCAAGCTCTTCTGGGCGTGGGACATCGCCGCACTCGGCCGTGCCCTGACCTCGCACGCCTCGGGGCAGCTCGCGAAGGTCGACTGATGGCCGTCTCCGTGTTCGCCGATCGCCCCGCCTTCGTCGCGTCGGACGCCGGCCCCGCCGCCCACTTCGGCAACCCGCTCGGTGAACAGCGCGCGCTGGCCGACGGTCGCGCGGTCGTCGAGCTCGGCCTGGGCGTCGTGACGGTGACCGGCCCGGACCGGCTGTCCTGGCTCAACTCGATCACGTCGCAGCTGCTGCTCGGTCTCGCGCCCGGCACCAGCACCGAGACGCTGGTGCTCGACCAGTCCGGCCGGGTCGAGCACGCGGCCCGCGTGGTCGACGACGGCGGGACCACGTGGCTGCTCACCGAACCCGGCGACGCCGAGCCGCTCGCGGCCTGGTTGTCGTCGATGCGGTTCATGCTGCGCGTCGAGGTCACCGACCGGTCCGCCGAGTTCGTCACGATCGGCGCGTTCGCCGACGGCCTGGTCCCCGACGCGGTCGTCGCGTGGGTCGACCCGTGGGCGTCCGTCACGCTGGGCGGGTGGAGCTACGCCAGCCAGGAGGCCCACCCCGGCTCCGACTGGACGCTGCGGATCGCGGTCCTCACCACCGACGCCGCGGCCGCGCTCGCCGCGTCCGACCGGCCCGTCGCGGGGCTGCTGGCGGTCGAGGCCCTGCGCATCGCCGCGTGGCGTCCGGTCCTGACCGACGTCGACGAGCGGACGATCCCGCACGAACTCGACTGGCTGCGTTCCGCCGTGCACCTGAGCAAGGGGTGCTACCGCGGGCAGGAGACCGTCGCCAAGGTCCACAACCTCGGACATCCGCCGCGGCGTGTGGTGATGCTGCACCTGGACGGCTCCGACGCGGTCCTGCCGGCGCCGGGGTCCCCTGTGCTGCTCGACGACGTCGTGGTCGGGCGGCTGGCGGCGTCGGCGGTGCACCACGAGCTCGGGCCGATCGGACTGGCGGTGGTCAAGCGCTCGCTCGACCCGGCTGCGGTGCTGACGCTGACCGCGGACGACGTGGTGGTGACGGCAGCGCAGGAGACCATCGTGCCGCCCGGGGCCGGTGCGACGGCGAACGTGCCGCGGCTGCCCCGGCTCGGCGCGGTCAAGCGCTCCTGAGCCGCGCGCGCTGCCCGGCGCGCGCCGAGTCTCGGCTCCGCGGACAGTTTCGCGCGGTCGCGACGTCGAATGTGTCCGCCGGGCCGAGACTCGGCGTCGCAGGGACGGCGGGCGGCGGGCACGGGTGTCGCGTCAGCGCGGTGCGACGGCCGACCACGGCAGGCTGAGCTCGCCGAGCCGCCAGCGGGTCGTCCCGTGCAACACCGGCCAGCCCCGGTCGCGCATGCCCGCCACGGCGGCGAGCCACCGCTGCCGTGGCCCGTACGTGCCGAGCGGCGCCGCCACCGCCCATGCCAGGTCGAGGTCACGCAGGAACGCGTGCACCCGCTCGCCGGGGACGTTCCGGTGGATCAGGGCCTTCGGCAGCCGCTCGGCCACGACCGACGGCACGTCGAGTCCCGCCAGTCGCAACGAGACGGTGAAGGTCTGCGGCGCCCGGTCGTCGAGCGTCACCCACGACGCCACCCGGCCGACCTCGTTGCACGTGCCCTCGACGAGTACGCCGCCCGGTTGCAGACGGTCCTGCATGATGCGCCACGACGCGGCGACATCGGACTCGTCGTACTGCCGCAGCACGTTGAACGCGCGGATCACCACGGGCCGGCGTCCATCGGGCGTGGGGGTCTCGAACCCGCCGAGCCGGAACGTGACGCCGTCGCGCGTCCCCGCGTTCGCCAGTGTCACGCGGGACGGTTCGATCTCGATGCCCGTCACCTGGACGTCCGGTCGCACCAGCGCCAGGCGGTCGCGGAGCTCGAGCGTGGTGGTCGGGCTCGCGCCGTAGCCGACGTCGGCCACGAGCGGGTCGGCAGCCCGTCGGAACGCCGGCTGCGATGCGATCCACCGGTCGACGCGGCGCAGCCGGTTGTGCCCGGTCGTCCCGCGCGTGACGTTCCCGATCGGCATGCCACCAGGCTACGGGGAGCGGGCCGCTCGGTAGACTTCGGCCATGACCTCCACGCTCGTCCTGCTCCGTCACGGCAACAGTGACTGGAACCAGAAGAACCTGTTCACCGGTTGGGTCGACGTCCGGCTCTCCGAGCTGGGCGAGAAGGAGGCGAAGCGCGCCGGCGAGCTCATCGCCGGGTCCGGCATCGTCCCCGACGTCCTGTACACCTCGCTGCTGACCCGCGCGATCCAGACGGCCGACATCGCCCTGCTCGAAGCCGACCTGGCCTGGCTGCCGGTCAAGCGCGACTGGCGCCTCAACGAGCGCCACTACGGCGACCTGCAGGGCAAGGACAAGGCCCAGACGCTCGAGCAGTACGGCGAGCAGCAGTTCATGGAGTGGCGCCGCTCGTTCGACGTGCCGCCGCCCCCCATCGCCGACGACGCCGAGTGGTCGCAGTACGGCGACCGCCGCTACGCCGACCTGGGCGAGGACCTGCCCCGCACCGAGTCGCTCGCACTCGTCATCGAGCGCCTGCTGCCGTACTGGGAGTCGGACATCACCAAGGACCTGGCGCAGGGCAAGACCGTGCTGGTGACCGCGCACGGCAACTCGCTGCGCGCGCTGGTGAAGCACCTCGACGGCATCTCCGACGACGACATCGCGGGGCTCAACATCCCGACGGGCATCCCGCTGGTGTACGAGCTCGACGACGACTTCCGTCCGACCGCTCCCTCGCGCTACCTCGACCCCGAGGCCGCCGCTGCCGGTGCCGCCGCCGTGGCCGCCCAGGGCGCCAAGAAGTAGCCACCCAACGCATCACCGGTACGACGACCGACGGCCCCGGACTCCGACAGGAGCCCGGGGCCGTCGTCGTCGATCAGGTCAGTCGGCGACCGGCGCCACCGCGACCGTCGACGACTTCGCGGTCTTGTCGACCTGGTAGATCGTCCATCCGCGCGCGGAGTCGGCGACGTCGACCTTCCACGTGCCGTCGGCCTGCACCTTGGTGAAGATCCCGCCGCCGTACGAGAACTCGACGTCCAGGTACAGCCCCGGCGTGCCGGTGCCGGCCAGGTGGACCGAGTTCGGACCGAGCCGCTTGGACTCCGTGAGCGTCGGCGCTGCCGGGATCGCCGGGGGCGGCGTGACCTCGCCCGCCGGCACTGCCGGGTCACCGGTCATCCAGACGACGTCGAGCGACTGCGAGCCGTTGGCGTTCTGGTAGATGCGGTAGCCCGTGTTCGGCTGCACGGCGATCCGCCAGGTGCCGTCGTCCTGCACGAACGCGTACCTGTTCGATCCGCCGGTGATGCTGATGCCGCCACCGCGGACCCCGGTGCCACTCAGGTACGAGACACCGTCGACGACCTCGATGCCGTTCACACCCGGGGTGGGCGTCCGGGCCTTGGGGGCCTCGGGGGTGACCTGGCCGGCGGGGACGGCGGGGCTGCCGGTCGCCCAGTAGATCGGGAGTGACTTCGCGGAGCCGGTCGCCTGCAGCATGCTGAACCCCGACGCGGGTTCGACCTGGATGCGCCAGGTGCCGTCGGCGCCCACGGTCGTGTGCATCAGGGTGCGGCCGCTGATGGTGAGCTCGGCGCCGGGCACGCCGGTGCCGTGGAGGTACGAGATGCCGTCGACGACGTCGATCCCGTTCACCCCGGGCGTCGGAACCGAACCGGACTTCGTGGACGTGGCTGACGCGGTGGACACGGACGGGCCGGTTCCGGTGGCAGCGGTGGCGGGCAGGGCAGCGCCGAGGGTGAGCGCGCCGGCGAGTGCGGCACCGGCGGCGGCCACCGCGATGCGACGGGTGGGGGTGGTCATGGGTGTGCTCCTTCGTGATGCCCGCGGGGGACGGGCATCGAGCAGCATCGCAGGGTCAACCACAAAGTATTCAGAATGTGATGTTCACACGAAGTGCGATGCGATCTCCTGCACGAGGTCGCCGACGTCGTAGGAGGACGTCGTGTCCACCCGGACGACGGGGCCGACCTGCATCGGGCCGGCGGCCTGACCGTGCTCGTCCCAGAACGCCCGGATGTCCGCCAAGTCGCCGTGCACCGGGTGCCGCAGGGGCGAGCCGGGGTCGTACCGGTCCGCCAGCCGTTCCTCGGCCGTCAGGCGGTCGACGTCGCACCACACCTCGACGACGCGCGGGGACCCTGCGGTGGTGAGTCCGGCCTCCAGGAAGGCACGGTCGCGGACGGGCAGCCAGACGGCGTCGAGCACCACGCCGTTCTCGACGGCTCCAGCCATCTGCCACATGGTGCCCATCGCGATGGCGCCGAGCTCGCGAGACGGGATCATCGGGCCGGCGATGTCGGCCAGGGGCTCCTTGATCCGGTCCTTCGACAGGAACGGACAGCCGAGCACCTCGGCGAGGGCTGCTCCGATCGTGCTCTTGCCCGACGCGGGCATGCCGTTGACGATGATCGCGACCTGGGCCATGTCCACGATCCTCGCAGACCGACGGGCCCCGCCCGTCGCACGAACGACCGACCCCGCCCGACGCACGAACGACCGGCACCGCCCGACGCACGAACGGCCGACCCCGCCGGAAGCGGGGTCGGCCGTTCGGTGACGGGACTCAGGGGTTGGTCGAACCGACCCAGTCGCCGGTCGCCAGGTACTCGACCTTCTTCGCGATCGACACCGCGTGGTCGGCGAAGCGCTCGTGGTAGCGCGAGGCCAGCGTGGCGTCGACCGTGTCGATCGGTGCGCCCTTCCACGTCTCGCCGAGCACGAAGTCGAACACGCTGGCGTGCAGCTCGTCGATGGCGTCGTCCTCGTCGCGGATCTCCGATGCCAGGGCGATGTCCTCGGTCGCCAGCAGCCGCGTGAGCTTCTGCGCCATGGCGACGTCGAGCTGCCCCATCTTCTTGAAGGTGCCGCGCAGGCCCTTCGGGACGACCTTCTCGGGGAAGCGCTGGCGGGTGAGCTGCGCGATGTGCTCGGCCATGTCGCCCATCCGCTCGAGCGACGAGCTGACGCGCAGGGCGGTCACGACGACACGCAGGTCGCGGGCGACGGGGGCCTGGCGGGCGAGGATGTCGATCGCGATCTCGTCCAGGCTCGAGGCGGCGTCGTCGATCTTCGCGTCGTCCGCGATCACCTCTTCGGCGAGGGCGACGTCGGACTCGGTGAACGACTGCGTTGCCCGGGTGATGGCGGACTCGACGAGCCCGGCGATCTCGGCGAGACGCTCTTGGACGTCCTGGAGTTCCTGTTGGAAGACTTCGCGCATGGGGGATGGCCTCTCTCTGCGTACCGGGAGAGTGTCGTCAGCCCAGGTGAACGGTCGGTGTCTCGGGCCTGAACGCTTCGCGATCCGGCCTGAGAACGGGGGTGAACGGTGTCGGAACCCCGCATGACCACTCCTACACTGACCACATGGACAACGCGTGGCTCGTGCCACTGTCGATGCTCCTCGGCGGGGTCTTCGGCGCGGGCGTCGTCGGGCTCATCATCACCGCCGAGCGCACGGCACGGGCAGCCGACGTCGCCGAGCGCACCCTGCCGGACGGCGTTGCCGCGGTCATCGCCACGATGCACAACCCGGCCGTGGTCGTCGACCCGTCGAACACCGTGGTCGCCGCGTCACCCCAGGCGCTCACGATCGGCCTGGTCGTGCGCCGGCGCCTGGTGCACGACGAGCTGCGCTCCCTGGTCGACCGCGTCCGCGCCAGCGGTGAGATGGGGTCCGAGGACATGGAGCTGCCGCGTGGACGACGCGGTGAGCTCGTGGGCTACCTCAGTTTCCGCGCCGCGCAGCTCGGCAACCGCTACGTGCTGGTCACCGCGGACGACCTGACCGAGTCCCGGCGCATCGACGAGGTCCGCCGTGACTTCGTCGCGAACATCTCGCACGAGCTGAAGACCCCGATCGGTGCGATCGGTCTGCTGTCCGAGACCCTCATCGCCGCCGCGGACGACCCGGTGCACGTGCGGAAGTTCGCCGCGCAGCTGGTGACCGAGTCGGAGCGGCTGGGTGCCCTGACGAAGGACATCATCGAGCTGTCCCGCCTGCAGTCGGTCGACACGCTCGAGTCCAGCGAGGACATGTCCATCGACAAGGTCGTCTCCGCGGCGATCGACGCCAACGAGGTCGTTGCCCGTGCCCGGGGCATCGAGCTGGTCCGCGCGAAGAAGTCGAAGCTGCGGGTGATGGGGAACCCGTCGTTGCTGCAGGTCGCGGTGTCGAACCTCATCGCGAACGCGGTCAAGTACTCCCCGGACCACACCCGTGTCGGTGTCGGCGTCCGGAGCAGCAAGGGATTCGTCGAGATCGCGGTGACCGACCAGGGCGTCGGCATCCCCGAGGCCGATCTCGACCGGGTGTTCGAACGCTTCTACCGCGTCGACCCCGCACGGTCGCGGGCCACAGGAGGCACGGGCCTCGGTCTCGCGATTGTGAAGCACGTCGTCGGCAACCACGGCGGCGACGTGCGCGTGTGGTCGCAGTCCGGCAAGGGCTCGACCTTCACGATCCGCCTGCCCGAGGCGGACACCGAACTGACAACAGCACTCGAAGAGCAACTGGAAGAGCAGCCATCGTGACCAAGATCCTCATCGTCGACGACGAGCCGGCCCTGAGCGAGCCCCTGGAGTTCCTGCTGCAGCGTGAGGGGTACGAGACCTCCGTCGCTGCGGACGGCGTGACCGCCCTGTCGAAGTTCGACAGCGAGAACCCGGACCTCGTCTTGCTGGACCTGATGCTGCCGGGCCTGTCCGGCACCGAGGTCTGTCGACAGATCCGCACGCGGTCGAACGCGCCGATCATCATGTTGACCGCCAAGGACTCCGAGGTGGACATCGTCGTCGGGCTCGAGCTCGGCGCCGACGACTACGTGACGAAGCCGTACTCGACCCGCGAACTGCTCGCGCGCATCCGTGCGGTGCTGCGTCGACGCACCGAGGACGACCCGGCGGACAGCGGCATCCTGCAGGTCGGCGGCATCCGGATGGACGTCGAGCGCCACACGGTGTCGGTCGACGGGTCCGAGACGCCGATGCCGCTCAAGGAGTTCGAGCTGCTCGAGCTGCTGCTCCGGAACGCCGGTCGGGTGCTGACCCGCGGGCAGCTCATCGACCGGGTGTGGGGCTCGGACTATTTCGGAGACACGAAGACCCTCGACGTGCACATCAAGCGCATCCGCTCGAAGATCGAGCGCGTTCCCTCGACGCCCGAGGTGCTGGTCACCGTGCGTGGGCTCGGGTACCGGATCGAAGCCTGAGACCGCAACCGACAGGAGGCCCGGTGCCGGTCCCTGGGACCGGCACCGGGCCTCCTGTCGGTACGTCTGGTGCGTCTGGTGCGGCTGGTGCTGCTGGCGCGGCCGTCGGTGCGCCCGTCGGATGCGTCCGGACTCAGCCGGCCGGCGTCGCCGTCGGGGTGTCGGTCGGCTCGGAGGTCTCGCCGGACTCGGCCGTGCGGGTCGGGGTCGGCGTGGAGGTCGGCGCCAGGGTGTTGTACTCCTCGAGCGCGCTGGTCAGGACCGGCACGTTGGCGGAGACGCCCTCGGCACCGGCGTACGAGAAGTACACCTTGACGAGCGATCCGGGCGTCACGTCGGCGCCGCGGAACACGACGGCGTCCGTGCCGGCGGCGCGGGTGCCCTGCGTCTCGGCGCCGCTCTGGACGCTCGACTCGGCGCTGGCAGCGGTGCCCGACGACGGGTCGACGTGCGAGTTGGCCGGGACGACCACGGTCTGGGCGACGCTGGCGACCTCGATGGTCAGCGTGATGTCGTCGGCGCTGGTGTTGACGATGGTGCCGACGAACCGGGCGTTCTTGCCCGAGTCGGAGATGAGCAGCGCGTTGCGGACGTCGACCTTGCCCGTCGAGACGTTCACGCCGTCGGTGATCTGCCGGATCTCGCCGGTGGACGCCGGCGACATGAACTCACAGCCGGTCGCGCCGAGCGCGATGGTTGCCGCAACGGCGACGGACACGAGTACCCGAGCTCGCAAGAGATTCCTCCGAAGATCACGATGCGAACGGCCGTTCGGTCCGACGCGCCTCCATCCTAGCGATCACCCGGTGGGGCTTCCCGTCACGAACCCCGTGGTTGCTGGGCCCCTGTGGTAAACTGAGTGACGCGGAACGGAGCTTCACACATGCAATTCGAAGTCGGCGAAACCGTCGTCTACCCCCATCACGGGGCGGCAACCATCTCAGAAGTCAAGACCCGGGTCATCAAGGGCGAGGAAAAGGTCTACCTGAAGTTGCGGGTCACCCAGGGTGACCTGACGATCGAGGTGCCGGCGGACAACGTCGACCTGGTCGGTGTGCGTGACGTGATCGGCAAGGAAGGCCTCGACAAGGTCTTCGAGGTCCTGCGTGCACCGTTCACCGAAGAGCCCACGAACTGGTCCCGTCGGTACAAGGCGAACCTCGAGAAGCTCGCGTCCGGTGACGTCATCAAGGTGTCCGAGGTCGTCCGCGACCTGTGGCGCCGTGACCAGGACCGCGGCCTGTCCGCGGGCGAGAAGCGGATGCTGGCCAAGGCCCGGCAGATCCTGATCTCCGAGCTGGCACTCGCCGAGAAGACCGACGAGGACAAGGCATCGACCGTCCTCGACGAGGTCCTCGCCTCCTGAGCTGACCAGGGCGTGCCCGACACCATCACGACGACCCCACCGACCGATCCGGTCCGTGGGGTCGTCGTCGTTGCGGCAGGGTCCGGCACGCGGTTGGGGCTCGGCACGGCGAAGGCGTTCGTGCCGGTCGCCGGACGGGTGATGCTCGAGCGGGCACTGTCGCCGCTGTTCACGCTGCCGGACCCGGTGTTCGTCGTCGTCGTGGCACCGGCCGACCGCGTCGACGAGTGTCGAGCGCTCGTGGCGTCCGTCGCCGACGTCGCTGTCGGGTACACCGCGGTGGTCGCCGGCGGGGACGACCGCCACGCGTCGGTGCAGGCCGGGCTCGCATCGCTGCCGTCGTCGGTGCAGACGGTGCTGGTCCACGACGCCGCGCGCTGCCTGACCCCCGCGGCGCAGTTCCAGGCCGTGTTCGACGCCGTCGACCAGCACGCGTGCGGCATCGTCCCCGCGCTGCCCGTCACCGACACCGTCAAGCAGGTGTCCGGCGACGTCGTGGTGGGCACGGTCGACCGGTCCGCGCTGGTCGGGGTGCAGACGCCCCAGGGCTTCCCACTCGCTGCGCTGCGCCGGGCGTACGTCGTGTCGATCCAGTCGGAGACCGACGATGCCGGGGTGTTCCAGGCCGCCGGCGGCACCGTGCGGTTCGTCCCGGGGGACGCCGACGCGTTCAAGATCACGACCGCGTGGGACCTGCGGCGCGCGTCCGCGGTCGTCGCCGAGCGCACCCGGTCGGACCTGCCTGCCGCTCTCCGCATGGACGTGCGGATGGGGCTCGGCATCGACGTGCACGCCTTCGACGCGGGCGCCGTGTGCCGTGTCGGCCTGCTCGAGTTCCCGGGTCAGGACGGCCTGGCGGGACACAGCGACGGGGACGCGGTGGCCCACGCGGTCTGCGACGCCCTGCTCTCCGCTGGCGGACTCGGCGACATCGGTGGACGGTTCGGCACCTCTGACCCCGCCTACGCCGGCGCGACCGGCGACGTCTTCGTGCGCGGCGCCGTGCAGGCACTGGCAGCGGCCGGCCTCGCGCCGACCTCCGTCACCGTGCAGGTGATCGGCAACCGCCCGCGCATCGGATCCCGGCGCACCGAGATGGAAGCGGCCCTGTCGGCGGTCGTCGGCGCCCCGGTCGCGGTGTCCGGCACGACCACGGACGGGCTCGGGTTCACCGGACGCGACGAGGGGCTCGCGGCGATCGCGACGGCCCTGGTCGTGCCGGTCGCCCCGTCCTCCTGAAACAGCGGCCACGCGCCGATTAGGGTTGGGGCGTGACCGTTCGCCTCTACGACTCCCGTGCCGCAGACGTCGTCGACCTCGTCCCCCTGGTCGACGGACAGGTCAGCATGTACGTGTGCGGTCCGACGGTGCAGTCGTCGCCGCACGTCGGACACCTGCGGTCCGCCCTGGTCTACGACATCTGGCGCCGCTGGCTGACCCACCGCGGGTACCACGTGACGCTCGTGCGGAACGTCACGGACATCGACGACAAGGTGCTCGACCTGGCCGCTGCCGCGGACGAACCCTGGTGGGCACGGGCGTACCGCGTCGAGCTCGAGTTCAGTGCCGGCTACGCCGCGCTCGGCATCCTGCCGCCCACGTACGAGCCCCGCGCCACGGCGAGCATCCCCGAGATGCAGGCCATCATCGCCACGCTCGTCGACCGCGGGCACGCGTACCCCGCGGCCGACGGATCGGGTGACGTCTACTTCGACACCGGCAGCTGGGACGCCTACGGTGCGCTGACCCGGCAGCGCCGCGACGACATGGTCGAGGCCGCCGACGCCGATCCGCGCGGCAAGCGCGACGCCCGCGACTTCGCGCTGTGGAAGGGCACCAAGGCGGGCGAACCGACCACCGCCTCGTGGGACTCCCCGTGGGGCGCCGGTCGCCCGGGGTGGCACATCGAGTGCTCGGCGATGTCGAAGCGCTACCTCGGCCCGGCGTTCGACATCCACGGCGGCGGACTCGACCTGCGCTTCCCGCACCACGAGAACGAGCTCGCGCAGTCGACCGCGGCCGGCGACGGGTTCGCGTCGTACTGGCTGCACAACGGCCTGGTGCACGTCGACGGCCAGAAGATGTCGAAGTCGCTCGGCAACTCCATCTTCGCGGCCGACATGCTCGGCAGTGCTCGTCCGATCGTCGTCCGGTACTTCCTGGGCGCAGCGCACTACCGCTCGACGATCGACCACCACGACGGGTCCCTGGCCGAGGCCGAGGCAGCGCTCGACCGCATCGCCGGGTTCCTGGAGCGCGGTGCCGCCGCACTCGAAGGGGTCGTGCTGACGGACGCTCCTGGGGTCCCCGACGCGTTCGCCGCCGCGATGGACGACGACCTGTCGGTCCCCCAGGCGCTGGCCGTCCTGCACGACACGGTGCGCGCCGGCAACGCCGCGATGGACTCCGGCGATGCGGAAGCGCTCGGGGTCGCGTACCATCAGGTGGCTGCGATGGTGGAGGTGCTCGGCATCGACCCGCGGGCGTCTCACTGGTCAGGTGCCGGTCACGACGCCGCCGCGGCACCGCTGGCCGCACTGGTCGACCGCCTCGTGCAGGAGCGGTCCGACGCCAGGGCGAACCGGGACTTCGCCACGGCCGACCGTGTGCGCGACGACCTCGCCGCAGCGGGCATCACGATCGAGGACACCTCGGCCGGAACACGTTGGAGCATCGCGTAGTCGCGACGCACCGCCGCGGACTCGCGGCACCGAAGTCGCGCAGGCGGCGCCGAAGGAGCAGACCATGAAGAACATCTCGGGGAACAAGAAGGGCCGTCCCGGTGCCGTCCGGTCCGGGCGCAAGGGCAACAAGCAGGTCGGCTCCGGTGGTCAGGGCGCCCAGGCGCTCGAGGGGCGCAAGCCGACCCCCAAGGCCGAGGACCGTCCGTACCACCCCGCCGGCAAGCGCAAGGCGGCGAAGGAGCGCTTCGACGCGGCACGCACGCGCCACGGCGCCTCGAGCTCGACGGGCAACCGCACCGGCCGTCCGCCGCAGCGCAAGAGCGACGACTCCGAGCTGGTCACCGGCCGCAACTCGGTGCTCGAGGCCCTGCGCACCAAGACCCCGTCGACCACGCTGTACATCGCCGCGCGCATCGAGGTCGACGACCGCGTCAAGGAGATCCTGGCGCTGGCGAACCACCGCGGCGTGCCGATCATCGAGATGATGCGCCCCGAGCTCGACCGCATCACGGGGCACGACAGCGTGCACCAGGGCGTCGCGCTCAAGGTGCCCGCGTACGAGTACGCGGTCTCCGAGGACATCGTCGAGCGCGCGTTCGCCCGCGACCAGGTACCGCTCCTGGTCGCGCTCGACGGCATCACCGACCCGCGCAACCTCGGCGCGATCATCCGCTCGACGGCGGCGTTCGGCGGCCACGGCGTGATCGTCCCGCAGCGTCGGTCGGTCGGGGTCACCGCCTCGGCGTGGAAGACCTCGGCCGGAGCCGCCGCGCGCACCCCCGTCGCGATGGCGCCGAACCTGACGCAGACCCTGAAGTCGCTCAAGTCGATGGGCCTGTTCGTGCTCGGGCTCGACGGCGACGGTGACGTCCAGCTCGACGCGCTGGAGCTCGCCGACCGGCCGATCGTGATCGTCGTCGGCTCCGAGGGCAAGGGCCTGTCCCGTCTGGTCACCGAGACCTGCGACGCGATCGTGTCGATCCCGATCTCGTCGGCGACCGAGTCGCTCAACGCGGGCATCGCGGCCAGCGTGACCCTGTGGGAGGTCGCGCGCCGCCGTCGCGCGGAGTAGTCGCAACCGCCAGGAGGCCCGGTGCCGGTCCGTTGGACCGGCACCGGGCCTCCAGTGCGTCTCGGGGCCGTACCCGGGGTGGCTGCGTGGGGTGCGACTCGTCGCGAACCCCCGCGTGCGTTCCCCCGAGCGGTCGCAGATCGTCGTTCGCCGCGCCTCCGACCGACAACTCGCGACCGGTCGGCGGACATGAGCGGGGTGTTGCGACCGGTCAGCGCAGGACATGACGGGACGCAGACGGCGCGGCAGTCGCGGACGTTGCGACCGCCCGTCAGACGTTCGCGCGCCAGTCCTCGACGTCCTCGGCCTCGTCGACGTCGGCGTCGTTGTCGACCAGCGGGATCGGCAGGGTCAACGACGACGTGGGCGGGTTGATCAGCAGCCGTTCGTCGCGGCGGTGGCGCAGCACGTCGTTGATGTAGGCGGTCGTGGCCTCGGGCAGCGAGACGGACCGCTCCTCTTCCTGCGACATGAACCACCGGTGCTCCAGCAGCTCGTGGAAGACCTCGGCCGGTTCGAGCCGGCCGCGCAGGTCACGCGGGATCGAGCGGATCACCGGCTCGAACACCTTCGAGACCCACTCGTGGGCGACCATCTCCTCGTCGAGCTGGTCGCGACCGTTGCGCGCGCGGTAGGCGTCGAGGTCGTTGAGCAGCCGTCGTGCCTGGTTCTCGCCGGCGTCCAGCCCGGTCAGCCGCAGCAGTCGGCGCTGGTGGTGCCCGGCGTCGACGACCTTCGGCTGGATGCGGACCTGCGAGCCGCCCTCGGTCGTGTGGATCGACAGCTCTTCGATGTCGAAGCCGAGCGCGTTGAGCCGCTCGACACGGTCGTTGATGCGCCAGCGTTCGCGGACGTCGAACTGCTCGGTGCCCGTCAGCTCCGTCCAGAGCGTCCGGTACTGCGCGACGATCCGGTTCGAGACGTCGACCGGGTCGGCGTTCTCGTCCAGACGCCCGCCTGCCTCGAGGTCCAGCAGCTCGCCCGCGATGTTCACGCGCGCGACCTCGAGGTCGTTCTCGCGCTGCCCGTTCGACAGGCCGCCCGGGTAGAGCTTGCCGGTCTCGGCGTCGACCAGGTACGCGGCGAACGAGCCGGCGTCGCGACGGAACAGCGTGTTCGAGAGCGACACGTCGCCCCAGTAGAAGCCGATGACGTGCAGGCGGACGAGCAGCAGCGCCAGGGCATCGACCAGACGCGTGGCGGTGTCCGGCCGCAGGGTCTGCGAGTACAGCGCGCGGTACGGCAACGAGAAGCGCAGGTGACGGGTCACGAGCACCGGGTGCAGGGGCTCGCCGTCAGCCGACGCGCGGTTCGTGATGACCGCGACCGGGTCGACGCAGGGCACGTCCATGCGCTGCAGGGTGCGGAGCATGTCGTACTCGGAACGCGCCACCTCTTCGCCGGTCTCCTTCACCGCGGCGACGTACCCGCTCAGGTGCACGAACCGCACCAGGTGCCGCGAGATGCCCTTCGGCAGGGCGACGATGGTCTCGTCCGGCCAGGCGTCGAGTGGCAGGTCCCACGGCAGGTCGAGCAACCCGGGGTCGACGGTGGCGGCGGTGATGGCGAGGGAGTCGGGCACGGTTGCTCCTGTGGTGCGGTGTGCAAGACGGGAGGCTCGTGGCGGCGTCGCCACGGACCTCCCGTCCGGTGGGTGGAACGACGGGAGCCCGCCACCCGCCCTTGTGAGGCGGGCGCGGGCTCCCGGGTGGTGCTGGGTGTCAGGCGCTGACGACGGCCTTGTCGTCGAGACGCTCGCCCGACTCGGCGTCGAACATGTGCACGTGGCCCTGCTTCGGGCTCACGACGATCGTGTCGCCGATCGACGGGTGGCTGCGGCCGTCGACGCGGGTGACGATGTCGGTGCGGGTGCCGTTGACGTCGGCGTGACCGTAGAGGTATCCGTCGGCGCCGAGCTCTTCGACGACGTCGACCGTGACGGGGAGACCCTCGCCACCCTGCGACACGATGATGTCCTCGGGGCGGACACCGACGGTGACCTGCTTGGAGCGGGCGTTGCTGAGGGTGTCACGGTCGACCGGGTGGTTGAGCGTGCCGAAGCTGATGCCGCCCTCGAGGACCGAGGCGGGCAGCAGGTTCATGGCGGGCGAGCCGATGAAGCCGGCGACGAACACGTTGTTCGGCTTCTCGTACAGGTCACGCGGGGTGCCGACCTGCTGCAGGATGCCGTCCTTGAGCACCGCGATGCGGTCACCCATCGTCAGGGCCTCGGTCTGGTCGTGCGTGACGTACACCGTGGTGACGCCGAGACGACGCTGCAGCGACGCGATCTGCGTACGGGTCTGGACGCGGAGCTTGGCGTCGAGGTTCGACAGCGGCTCGTCCATGAGGAACACCTGCGGCTGACGGACGATCGCACGGCCCATCGCGACGCGCTGACGCTGACCACCCGAGAGGGCCTTCGGCTTGCGGCCGAGGTACTGCTCGAGGTCGAGGAGCTTGGCGGCTTCCTGCACGCGGGTGGCGCGCTCTTCCTTGCCGATGCCGGCGATCTTGAGCGCGAAGCCCATGTTCTCGGCGACGGTCATGTGCGGGTACAGCGCGTAGTTCTGGAACACCATCGCGATGTCGCGGTCCTTCGGCGGGACGTCGGTGACGTCGCGGTCGCCGATGCGGATCGCGCCCGAGTTCACTTCCTCGAGCCCCGCGAGCATGCGGAGCGAGGTCGACTTGCCACAGCCCGACGGGCCGACGAGGACCAGGAACTCGCCGTCGGCGACGTCCAGGTCGAGGGAGTCCACCGCGGGGCGGTTGCCTCCGGGGTACAGACGGGTTGCCTTGTCATAGGTGACGGACGCCATGAGCGTTCGGTCCTTTCTCCACCGGCAGGTACGTGCCGGACGATCCGAGTGAAGCGGTGTCCCCGAGGGGAACCCGGTTGGTCGTCGTCGACCAACGGTGCTCATACAACACGGTTTCCCCGGGCAGCGCCAGTGCTCTGTCCCCTTCTTGCGGGGTGGTCGGCGCACTCCCAGCACCGATTGGGCGCTTCCCAGAGCCCCCCACTACGATCGACCGGGTCTGTCCGCCGCGCTCGGGGGTGAACGCGGTCGGACCCCGATCAGGAGGACGACCCACGAATGACGAACCGCCCCGAGGGTGATGCCCGCGCCGAGCGGAACCAGCGCCGAGCAGCAGCCCGCGAGCGCGCCCAGCGTGCCCGGACCCAGCAGAAGCGCCGACAGCGGGGCGTCCGGATCGGCCTGCAGGTCGGCCTGGGGGTCGTGCTCATCGCCGCCGCGACGGTCGTCACGCTCGTGCTCATCGACTCGACGAAGCCCGCCGGGCCCGGCCCGTCATCGATGTCCCGCGGTGGCATCACGATCGGGCAGGACCTGAAGGCCGTCTCCGGCGCGTCCGCGTCCTCGAGTCCCTCGGCGAGTGCGACGGACTCCGCCGAGCCGGTGCGCATCACGATGTACGTCGACTACAACTGCCCCGAGTGCGCCGCGTTCGAGAAGACCAACCGCACCTACCTCGAGGGACTCGTCGACTCCGGAGCGGCGACGGTCGACATCCACCCCGTGGCCACGCTGTCGAACCGCTCGCAGGGCACGAAGTACTCACTCCGTGCGGCCAACGCCGCCGCGTGCGTGGCCGAGTCGTCGCCGGACTCGTTCTGGGCCGTCAACCGGGCGCTGTTCGCAGCGCAGCCCGAGCAGGGCACTGCGGGGCTGACGGACGCCCAGCTGCAGCGCATCGTCCACCGTGTCGACGGGATCCGCGACACCGGCACCATCGACTCGTGCATCACGGACCAGCGCTACGGCAAGTGGGTGGACGAGCGGACGAGCGCCGTCACGGGCGGGGACGTCGCCGGCACGACGCTGAACGAGTTCCCCGGGGTGCCGCTCGTGCTGGTCAACGGGCAGCGGTACGAGTACTCGCAGCCGTTCACGAACGAGGAGTTCCGGACGTTCGTCATCACGGCCGCGGGTGCGGGCGACGAGACGCCGACGCCGACCCCGACTCGCACCCCCACGCCGACCCCCAGCGCCTCGGCGTCTCCCAGCGCTTCCTGACCGGTCGCAACACCCCGTCGGCGTGCCGCCGACCGGTCGCCGGTCGTCGCTGCGCGCCGGCCCGGCCGACGTTTCGTGACCACTCGGCGGACGTGAGCGGGGTGTCGTGACCGCCCGGGGTGCGTCCCGGGTGCGCGTCGGGGGTCCTGGAGCCGCCCGTCTGGAGGCCCGGTGGCGGTCCGGCGGGCGTGCTCCGGGCCTCCAGGCAGTCGCGTCGGCCCGCGCCACCGGTCGCAACACCCCGTCGGCGGGCCGCCGACCGGTCGCCGGTCGTCGCTGCGCGCCGGCCCGGCCGACGCTTCGTGACCACTCGGCGGACGTGAGCGGGGTGTCGTGACCGCCCGGGGTGCGTGGCAGCGCGTGTGCGGTCGGTCAGAGCGCGGACGCGGGCACGCTCAGCGTGTCGCACGTGCCGGCACCCTGCTCGTAGCCGCGGGTGAACCAGCGCTGCCGCTGCTCGCTCGTGCCGTGCGTGAACGAGTCCGGGTCGACCTGGCCGCTCGAACGCCGCTGGATGCTGTCGTCCCCGACCGCGCTCGCCGCGGACAGCGCATCGGCGATCTGCGCCCGGGTGAACGGCTCGAAGAACGTCGTGCCGTTGGCGGACTGCGTCGTCGCGGCGTCCCCGGCCCAGGCGCCCGCGTAGCAGTCGGCCTGCAGCTCGACGCGGACGCTGCCCGACGACGCCCCGGAGCCACTGCGGTCGGTGTCGGCGAACGTGCCCTGCAGCTGCTGCACGTGGTGCCCCCACTCGTGCGCCACGACGTACATCTGGGCCAGCGGTCCCCCCGACGAGCCGTACGTCGTCTGCAGGTCGTCGTAGAAGGCGGTGTCCAGGTAGATCGCGCGGTCCGGCGGGCAGTAGAACGGCCCCGTCGACGCCGAGGCCGTCCCGCACGCGGTGTCCGTCGAACCGTCGAACAGGAAGAAGTCGGGCGTGGAGTACGGGACGCCGAGCTGCCGGCTCTCGGACGTCCAGTACGCGTCGAGCGACTCGGCAGCGCCCTCCATCCGGCAGTCGATGCTGGCGTTGGCGTCCCGGCCCGTGCGGCACTCGGCCACCGGGGTTGCCTGCCCGCCGTCCTGCTGGATCGGTGTGAGGCCATTGCCGTCACCGACGACACCGCTCAGGTCGACGCCGGTGAACTGGGCGATCAGGAACACCACGATCGCGACCACGCCGACCCCGCCCCCGGCGATGCCCGCGGTCCGCCCGCGCCGCTTGACCTTGCCGCCGCCGAGCTGCGAGTCGTCGTTGAACGTCATGGTCCGAGGGTACGGACGAGCGGCTCCACCGTCGCCAGGTCGTCCGCGATGCCGACGTCGACCAGTCCGATCCGCCCGGCGAGCGTGGCGCCGGGGCCCCGCAGCAGTCCCGCCTTCACCCCGCCGAAGGTGACGGTGACGTCCGCCTGCAGCACGTGGTCGTCCGCCACGGCGCCGGTGTCGACGTCGATGCCGCTCGGCACGTCCACGGCGACGACGAACGGCGCCCGCTGGTCGCGGGCGAGCTCACGGATCGCCTGCACGACCTCGCGTGCGGGGGAACGGAGCGCGGACGCGCCGTGCACGCCGATGCCGAGGACCGCGTCGAGCACCAGGTCGGCGCCGAGCGCCGCGTCGGTCACGACCTGCTCCGGCGGACCGTCCAGGAGGACCGCACCGGCTCCCAGCGCCGCTGCCAGGCCCGCCTCGTGGACCCGTGAGCCGACGCGCAGCACTGCCACGTGCCTCCCGTCGGCTGCCAGGTGCGCACCCGCGAACAGGGCGTCACCGCCGTTGTCGCCGCTGCCCACCAGCAGCAGGACCGATCCCGGTCCGTCGCCCGGCCGTTCGGCGGGGTCGTCGAGCAGCCGGCCGACGATCGTCGCCAGTCCGGCCGCCGCCCGCTGCATGAGGGGTTCCCCCGCGTCCAGGTGCGGCCGCTCCGCCGCCCGGACCTGATCACCGCCGTAGCCGTCCATGGCCGCCACAGTGCCCCGCTAGCCTGGGAGGTCATGTCACTCGTCCCCGCCGCGCCCCTGCCCCGCGCCGTCATGTCGCCCGACGGTCGGCGCATCGCCACGTACGACTTCGGCGACCCCGACGCGCCCGCCGTGGTGGCCGTGCACGGGTTCGCCTCGGCGGCGATCCTGAACTGGCACGCCTCCGGCTGGACACGCGACCTGGTCCGCGCCGGCTACCGGGTCGTCGCGCTCGACCAGCGCGGCCACGGTGCCTCCGCCAAGCCGCACGAGCCCGACGCGTACTCGATGGACCTGCTGGTGGCCGACGTGACCACGGTCATCGACACCTACCTGCTCGACGACGTCGCGTTCCTCGGGTACTCGCTCGGCGCGCGCGTCGGGTGGCACACCGCCGAGCGGATCCCGGACCGGATCACCCGCGCGGTGTTCGGCGGGATCCCCGACGCCGACCCGATGCGCCGCGTGCGGGTCGACCAGGCACGGGCGTACCTGACCGACGGCACCCCGATCGAGGACCGCGTGACGAACGGGTACCTGACGATGGCGGGCAACGTCGAGGGCAACGACCTCCGGGCCCTCGTGGCGATGGTCGAAGGGATGCGGAACAGCATCGAGCCGACGCCGGCGAACGCCCCCGCGCAGCCGATCCTGATGGCGGCGGGCAGCGAGGACGGCATCCGCGACAGTGCCGTCCGGCTGGCCGAGGCCGCGCCGAACGCCGAGTTCTTCGAGATCCCGGGACGGAACCACTTCAATGCCCCGACGTCGCGGGCGTTCCGCCAGGCGGCGATCGCGTTCTTCGGACAAGCGGGCTGACCGGTACTCGCAGGGCCTCTCGCCGCGCAGCCCGTGCGGCGTAGCGTCCGGCGCATGGAACACAGACTCCTCGGGAACAGCGGGACAGCGGTGTCCTCCCTCACCCTCGGCACCATGACCTTCGGCAGCGAAGCCGACGAAGCCACCTCGCACCAGATGCTCGACACCTTCGTCGCAGCCGGCGGCACGCTCGTCGACACGGCGGACGTGTACTCCGGCAACGAGTCGGAGCGCATCATCGGACGGTGGCTCGCAGCCCACCCCACCGAAGCCCAGCAGGTCGTCATCGCGACCAAGGGGCGGTTCCCCCAGGGGGACGGCCCGAACGACCTGGGCCTGTCCCGGCGGCACCTGCGCGTGGCCCTCGACGCCTCGCTCGAACGGCTCGGCGTCGACCACATCGACCTGTACCAGATGCACGCGTGGGACGCGCTGACCCCGATCGAGGAGACCCTGCGCTTCCTCGACGACGCCGTCACCGCGGGCAAGATCGGCTCGTACGGTTTCTCGAACTACCTCGGGTACCAGATCACCAAGGCCGTGTACGAGGCGAAGGCCCACGGGTGGGTGCCGCCCGTGACCCTGCAGCCGCAGTACAACCTGCTCGTGCGCGACATCGAGCACGAGATCGTCCCCGCCTGCCTGGACGCCGGCATGGGGATGCTGCCCTGGTCGCCCCTGGCGGGCGGCTGGCTGTCGGGCAAGTACCAGCGCGACGAGGCCCCGACCGGGTCGACTCGTCTGGGGGAGAACCCCGAGCGCGGCATGGAGGCGTGGGAGGCCCGCAACGGCGACGAGCGCACGTGGCAGGTGCTCGACGCCGTGTCCGCGGTGGCCGACGCGCACGGTGCCTCGAAGTCGCAGGTCGCCCTCGCCTGGCTGCTCGCGCGTCCGGCGGTCACGAGTGTCATCCTCGGTGCACGGACGATCTCCCAGCTGCAGGACAACCTCGGCGCGGCCGACCTCGTGCTGACCGACGACGAGCTGCAGCGCCTCACCGACGCCAGCGCACCGCGGATCGACGACTACCCCTACGGCACCGCCGGTGTCGCGCAACGAGAGCGCAAGATCCAGGGCGGTCGCTGACGATTCCTTGCGGGAACCCGCGAGGTCGGGCAGGAACCCTGGACGAGCCCCTCCCCGGGATGTCAGGATCCCGGTACGGCCGGCTGGTTACCGTGCTGAGCGCCAGGAACACTCCTGATCCGTGTTCCACCTGCGCCGAGAGCCCCGAGCGACCACGTCGCTCGGGGCTCTCGCCGTCCGGGGTGCTCACCGCCCGGGATGCTCACCGTCCGGAGTGTTGGGGCCAGCAGCGGGACTTGAACCCGCAACCCCCGTATTACAAGTACGGTGCGCTACCAATTGCGCCATGCTGGCTGACCCGCCCATCTTAGCGATGCGCGGATCAGGATCTGCGTGCTACTCGGCCGGGGTCTTCTCGGTGAAGTTCAGCGACAGCGAGTTCATGCAGTACCGGTCACCGGTGGGGGTGCCGAACCCGTCGGGGAACACGTGGCCCAGGTGCGAACCGCAGTTCGCGCACCGGACCTCGGTCCGGACCATGCCCATCGACTTGTCCTCGATGAGCGTGACGGCCTGGGGGTCCACCGACTCGTAGAACGACGGCCAGCCGCAGCCGGAGTCGAACTTCGTGCCGCTCTTGAACAGCTCGGCGTTGCACGCCGCACACGTGTAGATGCCGGCACGTTCCTCGTCCAGCAGTTCGCCGGTCCACGGCCGCTCGGTACCGGCCTGACGGAGGACGGCGTACTGCTCCGGGGAGAGCTCTTCGCGCCACTCGGCGTCGGTCTTCTCGACGTTGTGTGCCATGGGTTCCTCCTTGCTTCCGGCCGGGGTCGTCGGCCACCTTCAGTAAACTCGCCGCGATGTCCAGACATTCCGTGCACCGCGCTCGATGGACCCGCCTGACGACGGACGAACTGTACGGCATCGTCCGTCTGCGCAACCGCGTCTTCGCACTCGAACAGCGGGTCACCGACGAGGACTTCGACGGCCGCGACCGCGAGCCGGAGACCGAGCACTGGTGGTTCGGGACCGACGACGCCGCCGTCGGGTACCTGCGCCTGATCCGGCCCGCCCCGGCCGAGACGCACCCTGCCGACAGTGCACCCCCGGCGTGGGTGATCGGCCGGGTCGCCACGCACCCCGAGCACCGCGGCACCGGGATCGCCGGGGGACTGGTCGCGGCGGTGCTGCAGGAGCACGGTGACGAGCCGGTCGTCCTGCACGCGCAGCAGTACGTCGCCGCGCTGTACGAGCGGCACGGATTCGTCCGGTTCGGCGACCCCTACGTCGAGGCCGGCATCACCCACGTCGGGATGTACCGCCCGGCAGACGGATGAGCACCCGCGAGCGGTACGCGGCCTACGCCGACCGCATCGCCGCCGTGTCGCCGGCCTACGCTGCGTGGGCGCGGTCGCTCGACGACGACCTGGTCGCGATGCTCGAGCAGCTCCCGCCGACCCAGCGGCAGCCGGAGCTGCTGTTCGCGGTCGCACGGTCGCTCGGCGCCGACCCGTCGGACCCGGCAGCGCTGCGCGCCCTCGGACAGGAGGCCCGGCCCGCGCTGGTCACGGCCCTCGCCACCGCCACGGTGCAGGCCAACGACCCGCGGCGGCTCGGTCCCGTCGTGCCGGTCGTCGCGATGGTCGCCAGGTCCGTCGACCGGCCGCTCGGCCTGGTGGACGTCGGCGCGTCCGCGGGCCTGTGCTCGATCCCGGACCGCGTGACCCTGGACTACCGCGTCGCAGACGGCGCCGACCCCGATCGCACCCCTCTCGCGACATCGCACCCCGGTGCGCGGGGGCGCGACGTCCGGCAGGGGGTGCGACACCGCACCGTCCGGATGCACACCGCGCCCGCGGACCCGTCGATCCACCTGGTCGCCGACGCCTGGGGAGCGCTGCCGGCGCCGGCCACGGCGCCGATCCGCATCGCCGCGCGGGTCGCCCTCGACCCCCACCCCATCGACCCGGCCGCGCCGGACGCCCTCGACCGGCTGGTGCAGGCGGTGCCGCCCGAGGCCCTGGACCGCATCGCCCTGATGCGATCGGCGATGTCGGCGACGCTCGCCGTGCCTCCTGTCCGCATCACCGGCCGTGTGCCGGACGACCTCGACGCCGCGATCGACGCGCTGCCCGATGGCTGCGAGCCCCTCGTCCTGACCACCGGCACCCTGGTCTACGTGCCGGGAGCCGAACGGCAACGGTTCGTCGACCGGATCCGCGAGCGCGGCGTGCGGTGGATCGCGCTCGAGCGCACCGGCATCCTGCGCGACGTGGCGGCCACACTGCCCGACGACGTCGACCCCGCCGACCCGGACGCCTTCGCGACGCTCTCGCTCGACGGCGTCGCGGTCGCGGTGTCCGACGCGTTCGGCACACGCGTGCGGTGGATCCGCGCGGTCTGAGAACCCCCAGGGCCGATTCCGCGACAGTCCAGGGCCATGCCAGGGTCGGCATCGACCGCGCCCCTACGATGTGCGAGACCTGTTCCCCGAACGCGATCGGACCCGTCGTGACCACCATGCCCGCGGACGAGCTCAGCGAGCTCGCCAAGCACGTGCTCGCGTTCGAGCACGAACGGGCACGGCACGACCGGACGAAAGAGGCGGAGATCCGGGTCGAGTTCGACATGTCGCCGGCGCGCTACTACCAGGTGCTCAACCGCGTGATCGACTCGCCGGCCGCGCTCGCCCACGACCCGCAGCTCGTCGGACGCCTGCAGCGGCTGCGCCGGTCGCGCACCGCGGCGCGTGCGGCGCGCAGCTTCGCCCTGCCGGGTGCCAACGGAACCGAAGAGGAACGATGACGAGATTCCCCCATGACCGTTTCGACGACGTGACCGACGGTCCGCGTGTCGGGGCGCACCGTGGCATGCACCGTCGTGGTCGCGGATGGATCGCGTTCGCCTGGGCCGCCCTGGCCACCGGGGTGCTGGTCGGCATCGGCGTGCTGGTGCTGGCGCTGCTGAACGGCAGCTACTCGTTCTCGGGGTCGGACGCGTCGTCCTCACCGTCGGCGTCCTCGTCCGCGTCGGCATCGGCGTCCCCCTCGGAGTCGTCGTCGCCGTCGACCCCCGCAGCGGCCACGCCGGCCGACCAGGGCAGCACGACGCTCGTCGTCCTGAACGGCACCTCGACCGCGGGACTCGCGGCGAAGGGCACGAGCACGCTGACCACGGCGGGGTGGAAGGTCACGTCGAGCGGCAACGCGGGCACGACCGGCACGGCGTCGACCATCGTGTACTACCAGCAGGAGTCACAGAAGGCCCTCGCCGAAGGGATCGCGAAGTCCCTCGGAACGACCGCGGTGGAACAGTCCGCTGCATTCCCGAACGCAGACGTCAGTGTCGTGCTGGGGGCTGACTACACCGGTTGATCCGTGGCAGTCGGCGCATTCGGGACCGCATTTGTGACGATCGTGTTTCCGGCACGTTGAGTTCCGGCGGCGGGTACCGGAAATGTCCGTCACACCGCTTGCCCGTGGGCTGTTCCTGATTAGAGTCACAAGTGGTCACCGGAGTGATCGCAATGTCGTCGGACCTCGGTACGCACGATGCGCACCACCCTGGACCCGACGGCGTCACCCGACGGCCCCGTCGTTCGCGACAAGCAGTACCGCAGGGAGCAACAGATCATGGCCAACGGAACCGTCAAGTGGTTCAACGCTGAGAAGGGCTTCGGCTTCATCACCGTCGATGGAGGGGGCCAGGACGTGTTCGTCCACTACTCGGCCATCGACATGAACGGCTACAAGGTCCTCGAGGAGGGCCAGGCAGTGACGTTCGACGTCGGCACGGGGTCGAAGGGCCCGCAGGCCGAGTCGGTCCGTCCGGCGTAGCCGCCGAACCACACGAGGAACGCGCCGTCCCCACCGGGGCGGCGCGTTCGTCGTGCCGGGTGTGCGTGCGTGCTCGTTGTGTCGGGCGTGTGCGGGCGTTCGTCGTGCCGGGACCCGCTGGTCGGTGCGTGTTGCACTCTCAGGGGTCGAGTGCCAGAATCGGGCTTGGCACTCGGTCGTACTGAGTGCCAGGTGCACCGGCTGACGCCGCGTGCGCAGGCGCTCGGTCACGCTGAGTGCCGGAAGACCCCCACGTTGTCCTGGAGGGACGAGAAACTCACATGGCAAAGATCATTGCTTTCGACGAAGAGGCCCGTCGTGGCCTCGAGCGCGGCCTGAACCAGCTGGCCGACGCCGTGAAGGTGACGCTCGGCCCGCGCGGCCGCAACGTCGTCCTCGAGAAGAAGTGGGGCGCCCCCACGATCACGAACGACGGTGTCTCCATCGCCAAGGAGATCGAGCTCGACGACCCGTACGAGAAGATCGGTGCCGAGCTCGTCAAGGAGGTCGCCAAGAAGACCGACGACGTCGCCGGTGACGGAACGACCACCGCGACCGTGCTCGCCCAGGCCCTGGTCCGCGAAGGCCTGCGCAACGTCGCAGCCGGCGCCGACCCCGTCTCGCTGAAGCGCGGCATCGAGAAGGCCGTCGCGGCCGTCTCGGACCAGCTGCTCGCGAACGCCAAGGAGATCGAGACCAAGGACCAGATCGCCGCCACCGCGTCGATCTCGGCCGCGGACCCGACCATCGGCGCGCTCATCGCCGAGGCGATCGACAAGGTCGGCAAGGAAGGCGTCGTCACCGTCGAGGAGTCGAACACCTTCGGCACCGAGCTCGAGCTCACCGAGGGCATGCGCTTCGACAAGGGCTACCTGTCGCAGTACTTCGTCACCGACCCCGAGCGTCAGGAAGCCGTCTTCGAAGACGCCTACATCCTGATCGTCAACTCGAAGATCTCGAACATCAAGGACCTGCTGCCGGTCGTCGACAAGGTGATCCAGGCAGGCAAGCAGCTCCTCATCATCGCCGAGGACGTCGACGGCGAGGCCCTGGCCACGCTCGTCGTGAACAAGATCCGCGGCATCTTCAAGTCCGTCGCCGTCAAGGCCCCGGGCTTCGGTGACCGTCGCAAGGCCATGCTGCAGGACATCGCGATCCTGACCGGTGGCCAGGTCATCTCCGAAGAGGTCGGCCTCAAGCTCGAGAACGCCACGCTCGACCTGCTGGGCAAGGCGCGCAAGGTCGTCATCACCAAGGACGAGACCACCATCGTCGAAGGTGCCGGCGACACCGAGCAGATCGCGGGCCGCGTCCGTCAGATCCGCTCCGAGATCGAGGCGACCGACTCCGACTACGACCGCGAGAAGCTCCAGGAGCGCCTCGCGAAGCTCGCCGGTGGCGTGGCCGTCATCAAGGCGGGTGCTGCGACCGAGGTCGAGCTCAAGGAGCGCAAGCACCGCATCGAGGACGCCGTCCGCAACGCCAAGGCCGCTGTGGAAGAGGGCATCGTCGCCGGCGGTGGCGTCGCCCTGATCCAGGCCGGCAAGGTCGCGCTCGACTCGCTCACCCTCGAGGGTGACGAGGCGACCGGTGCGAACATCGTCCGCGTGGCCATCGACGCGCCGCTCAAGCAGATCGCGCTCAACGCCGGTCTCGAGCCGGGTGTCGTGGCCGCCAAGGTCCGCGAGCTCGAAGCGGGCTGGGGCCTCAACGCCGCGACCGGCGAGTACGTCGACCTGATCGCCGCGGGCATCATCGACCCCGCCAAGGTCACGCGCTCGGCGCTGCAGAACGCTGCGTCGATCGCCGGTCTGTTCCTGACGACCGAGGTCGTCGTCGCCGACAAGCCCGAGCGCGCCGCGGCCGCTCCGGCTGGCGACCCGACGGGTGGCATGGACTTCTGATCCAGTCCTGACACGGAAGGGCCCTTGCACGCTGCGCGTGCGGGGGCCCTTCTGCGTGCCGGGGGCGGTGCCGGGAGCGGGTGCTGCCGCGTGCCGGGGCGGTGCCGGGGGCGGGGCTGCCGCGTGCCGGGGCTGCCGCGTGCCGGTCCGGAGCTCCCGCAACGACCGGTCACAACACCCCGCTCACGTCCGCTGAGCGGTCACGAACTGTCGGTCCGCCGGGCCTGGAGCGACGACGTGCGACCAGTCGGCGTCAGACCGCCGGTGATTCCTCACCGGTGAGATCGGCGGGTGGGCCCGGACGCGGCCAGAACACCGCTTCGAGGTCCTGCACAGGAGGCTCGGCACGCCTGGTTCTCCACAGTTCCGTCCGACGAGCGGTTGCGACCACGGCGGTCGACGTCATGATCGAGGATGCCCCGCCTGCGACCCCTGCCCGGAGACCTCGGACGCGGAGCCTTCCGGGTCTCCGACGCCGCTGCCCTCGGAGTGAACGGCGAACGGCTCCGTCGTTCTGACCTGTCCGCTCCGGTGCACGGCGTTCGTGTCGCCATGGGCAACGAGGGATTCGCGTCGTTCATCGAGGCGCTGGCGCTCGTCATGCGTCCGGACCAGTTCTTCAGTCACACCACCGCGGCGCGACTGTGGGGTGCACCGCTTCCCCGCGCCGTGCAGGACGACCCGACGGTGCACGTGTCCACGACCGCGGATGGAGCTCGGATGCGTCGGCCCAACGTCCGCGCCCATCGCCTCTCGGCCGCCCAGGCGGTCGAGCATTCCGGGCTGTCGCTGGCCACGCCCGCAACGGCCTGGGCGCAGTGCGCGTCACTGCTCGGGGTCCGCGCGCTCGTCGCCGTCGGGGACCACTTCGTGGGGCGGAGCGAGTTCGCGACGACGATCGATGCCCTCGGCGCGGCGATCGTCCCGGGCTCCCGGTCCTCGGTGGTTGCGCGGACGGCGGCCGATCTGGTCCGGGTGGGCTCCGAGTCCGCGATGGAGTCGTTGTTCCGGCTGGCGTTGGTCGACGCGGGGTTCCCCGAACCCGAGCTCAACGTCGACGTCCGCGATCCGGACGGCCGACTGCTCGGACGGGTCGACATGGCGTGGCCCGAGCTCAAGATCGCGTTCGAGTACGACGGCGACCACCATCGTGAGCGAGACGTGTTCCAGCACGATCAGCGCCGCGACAACGGATTCGTCGTCAACGACTGGATCGCCGTGCACGCCACCGCGGCGGACGCACATCGCCCCGCGGACGTCTTCGAGCGTCTGCGTCAGGCCTTCGAGCAGCGACTGGGCAGCACCCGTCGACTCGCAGCGTGATCAGGGCCGAAGGGCTCCGAACCGGCTCCGCGCGTGATCCTGAGTGGTCACGACATCCCGCTCGCCGAGCACCGACCGGTCGAAGAACGTCGATCGGGCACCGCGCGAGCGACGTTCTTCGACCACTCGGCGAACACGAGCGGGGTGTTGTGACCGGTGGTGGCGAGGGGCAGGGACACGTGCGCGTCAGGCGATGGGCGCGGCGCGGGTCGGGCGGGCGTCAGGGCGTGGGGGACTCGGGAGCGGGGGTCGGGGCCCAGTCGCGGGGGAGCAGGGGCAGCCAGATGCGGAAGGTGGCCCCGCCGCCCGGGGTGTCGATGACCTCGACGGAGCCGCCGTGTGCCGCGACGATGCCCGACACGATGGCGAGCCCCAGGCCCGATCCGCCGGTGTCGCGGGCGCGCGAGGTGTCGGCACGCCAGAAGCGCTGGAAGATCTTCTCGCGCAGCTGCGGCGGGATGCCCTCGCCGTGGTCGATGACGTCGATGTGCGCCATGTCGCGGTCGTCGTCGACCCCGATGCCGATCTCGATGGGGTCGTCGTGCGCGGTGAACCGCATCGCGTTGCCCATCAGGTTCGTCACGACCTGGCGGATCTTGTTCTCTTCGGCCAGGACGATCGGCGGGCGCTTCGGCAGCACGACGGTGGGCAGCGGGGTGGTCTCGGGGTCGATGGCACCCTCGAGCTCCATCGCGCGGTTGCGGCGCGTGCGCAGGCGGGCGAGCGTCTGGCGCGAGAACGCGATCGGGCCCGTGGTGTTGGCGGAGGGGGACATCGGCGCGGAGTCGGGCGAGGTCGGCGACACAGCGCCGGGTCCGAACGCCGAGGGTGCCCGGACGGCCTGCGGGACGTTCTCGCCGGTGACCGAGTCCTCGACCAGCACCTGGATCTCGCGGTCGGGGTTCGACGCCATGGTGTCGAGCGCGGAGTCGCGTGCGATGACCACGAGGTCGACGGGCCCCAGTTCGAGCGGCTTCGACTCGTCGATGCGGGCGAGCTGCAGCAGGTCCTGCACGAGCAGGCCCATGCGCTGGGCTTCCTTCTCGATGCGCTCCATCGCCTGGGCGACGTCCTCGTCCTTGCGGAGCGCCCCCATCCGGTACAGCTCGGCGTACCCGCGGAGTGACACCAGTGGCGTGCGGAGCTCGTGCGAGGCGTCACCCACGAAGCGACGCATCTGGGCGATGGTGCGCTCGCGGTCCTCGAACGCGCTGTCGATCCGCTCGAGCATGGCGTTGAGGGACCGGTTCAGGCGGCCGACCTCGGTGTTGGGGGTGTCGGCGTCGAGGCGCTGGTTGAAGTCACCGGCGGCGAACCGGGCGGCCGTGTCCTCGACGTCGCGCAGCGGGTCGAACGTCGCCGTCACGAGCAGCCGGGTGAGCATCGCCCCGAGCAGGATCACCGAGGCGCCGAAGCCCAGGAAGATGAAGGTGAACCGGGCGATCGTCTGGTCGGTGTCGGCGCTGGAGACCGCGACGAGCACGTAGCCGGTCTCGGTGGCGCCGGTCGACAGGTTCTGCAGGTTGGCCGGGATGACCTGTGCGCGCCACTCGTGGTTGTGCTGCTTGTCGTACAGCGTGAACGGCGTGGTCATCTTGGTGGCCGTGGCGAAGTCGAGCGCCGAGATGTCCGGCCGGGTGGTGGACTGCGTGTCGCAGATCTGCTTGCCGTCGCTGTCGTAGGCGGCCACGTACGAGCTCTCCTGGACCACGACGGAGAGCTTGCAGTACTGCTCGCCGTCGGAGACGTTCTGCCCCTCGAGCTGCGACGTCGTCGTCGTCACCTGGTCGTTCAGGCGCTGGACCAGGTAGGTGGAGAGCACCGTCATGGTGCCGAGCCCCGCGACGAGCAGCCCGAGCGCCACCAGGAGCACCGTGATGCCGGTGATCTTGGTGCGCAGGGAGATGCCGTCCCACCAGCGGTTCATTCTCGAGTGCATCGTGCCTCAACGGTAGACGGCGCCCGCCCGGCGAAACCGGACGAGCGCCGTGAGAACCAGGACGTCGACTACGAGGCCTTGGACGCCTTGAGCATGTAGCCGAAGCCGCGCTTGGTCTGGATGATCGGCTCGGTCGAGTACTGGTCGAGCTTGCGACGCAGGTACGAGATGTAGGACTCGACGATGCCGGCGTCGCCGTTGAAGTCGTACTCCCACACGTGGTCGAGGATCTGCGCCTTGGACAGCACCCGGTTCGGGTTGAGCATCAGGTAGCGCAGCAGCTTGAACTCGGTGGGCGAGAGCTCGATCTGCGCGTCGCCGATCGTGACCTCGTGGGTGTCCTGGTCCATCGTGAGCTCGCCAGCGCGGATGATCGCGTCTTCTTCGTCGTTCATCGTGCGTCGCAGGATCGCCTTGATGCGGGCGACGATCTCGTCGAGCGAGAACGGCTTGGTGACGTAGTCGTCGCCGCCGACCGTGAGCCCGGTGATCTTGTCCTCGGTGTCGTCCTTCGCCGTCAGGAACAGGATCGGCGAGGTGTACCCGGACGACCGCAGCCGCTTCGTGACGCCGAAGCCGTTCATGTCGGGGAGCATGACGTCGAGGATGATGAGGTCCGGCTCTTCCTCGAGCACGGCGGAGATCGCCTGTGCGCCGTTGCCGACGGCACGGACGGCGAACCCGGCGAAACGCAGCGAGGTCGTCAGGAGGTCGCGGATGTTCGGCTCGTCATCGACGATGAGGATCTTGGGTCCATCGGTCATGGCCCTATCCTCTGACTGTTCCCTAGGCGTTTCCTGAGAGCGCCTGGGGTACGCCCTGGATCTGGTCGGCATCGAGGATCGTGTACGAGTAGCCCTGCTCCGCCAGGAACCGCTGCCGGTTCTGCGCGAAGTCCTGGTCGACGGTGTCCCGCGTCACGAGCGTGTAGAACGACGCCGGCAGGCCGTCCTTGTTCGGACGCAGCAGTCTGCCCAGACGCTGGGCCTCTTCCTGCCGGGACCCGAACGACCCCGACACCTGGATGGCCACCGTGGCGTCCGGCAGGTCGACCGAGAAGTTCGCGACCTTGGACACCACGAGCACGTCGATCGAACCGTCGCGGAACTCCTGGTACAGCCGCTCGCGTTCGTCGACGGGCGTGGAGCCCGTGATCTCGGCCGCGTCGAGCGACGACGCCAGCGCGTCGAGCTGGTCGATGTACTGGCCGATCACCAGGATCTGCTCACCCCGGTGCTGGTCGATGAGCGCACGCACCACCGGGGTCTTCGCCGGGGTCGTCGCCGCGAGCCGGTAGCGCTCGTCGTCGCCGGACGCCGCGTACTCGAGCCGGTCCTCGTGCGGCAGGTCGATGCGCACCTCGTAGCACTCGGCGGGGGAGATGTAGCCCTGGGCCTCGATCTCCTTCCACGGCGCGTCGTACCGCTTCGGTCCGATGAGCGAGAACACGTCGCCCTCGCGCCCGTCCTCGCGGACCAGTGTCGCGGTCAGGCCCAGACGTCGACGGGCCTGCAGGTCGGCCGTCAGCTTGAAGACGGGTGCCGGCAGCAGGTGCACCTCGTCGTAGACCACCAGGCCCCAGTCGAGGGCGTCGAGCAGCGACAGGTGCGTGTACTCGCCCTTCCGGCGGGCGGTCAGGATCTGGTACGTCGCGATCGTGACCGGGCGGATCTCCTTGACGCTGCCGGAGTACTCGCCGATCTCGTCCTCGGTCAGGCTGGTCCGCTTCAGCAGCTCGGAACGCCACTGCCGGGCGGAGACGGTGTTGGTGACCAGGATGAGCGTGGTCGCCTTGACCGTGGCCATCGCGCCGGCGCCGACGAGCGTCTTGCCCGCACCACAGGGCAGCACGACCACGCCGGACCCTTGCGCGAAGAAGCTCTGCACTGCGTCCTGCTGGTACTGGCGCAGGTCCCACTCGGTGGTGTCGAGGTCGATCGCGTGCGGTTGCCCCGGTGTGTACCCGGCCAGGTCCTCGGCGGGCCAGCCGAGCTTCACGAGCTCTTGCTTGACCTGTCCGCGCGCCCACTGCTGCAGTTCGATCGCGGTGTCCGAACGCTTGTCGCCGAGCAGCGGCTTGATCCGCTTGGAGCGGGTGACCTCGGCCAGGACCGACGGGTCGGTCGCGGTCAGCAGCAGCGTGGGCTGGCGCTCGAGTTCCTCGGACGGGGAGTTCGCGATCACGGGAGCGTCGGCCGGGTCCTCGCGACGGATCACGAGCCGTCCGTAGCGGGCGACCGTGTCGCGGATGTCGACCGTCACGCTCTGCGGCACCGGGAACTTCGCGTAGCGCTCGAGCGTGTCGATCATGCTCTCGGCGTCGTGGCCGGCGGCACGTGCGTTCCACAGGCCCAGGCGCGTGACCCGGTAGGTGTGCACGTGTTCGGGCGCGCGTTCGAGCTCGGCGAACACCGCGAGCTCGTGGCGTGCGTCGTCGGCGTCGGGGTGCGCCACCTCGAGCAACACGGTGCGGTCGCTCTGGACGATCAGCGGTCCGTTCATGACCTGCCAGCCTAGCGGTGCGCGCCTGGGTCAGGCTTCGCTGTCGACGGACACGACGAGCGACAGGGGCAGCGTGCGCTCCACGTCGGCCGTGGTGTCCTTGCCGCGGACACGTCCGGCGGCGACGGACGTGGGCACGATCGAGAACGGCCGCTCGGTGCCGTCCGGCATCTTCACGACCACGCGGATCGGTGTGCGGCCCCGCACGGCCAGGTCGATCTGGCGCCCGAGCCACTCCTGCTCCGGTTCGGCAGCGCCGCGTTCGGTCGTCAGCCGGAGCCGTCCGACGACGGCGCGGGCCGCCGCTTCCGGCGAGCGGCTGGCGACACGGCGACGGCCTGGAGGCCCGTGGTGCGTCTCCGGGCGGGCGCCGGGTTGCAGCACGGCCGGGTAGCGCTGGTCCTCGAGCGCGGCGTGCACGACGTGCGCCGGGTAGCGGGTCACCAGGGTCGTCAGGTCGGGCCGTTCCCACGCCATCTGGCGCAGCTCGGCGTCCACCCCGATCAGGTCCAGCTGGTCGGGGGTGCCGCGCACCACCGCACCGAGACCGTCCTGGGCACGGTCGACCACGATGCTGCCGTCGCGCGCCGCGACCTCGTCGACCAGGTACGCCAGGGGCTGCGGCACGCCGGTCAGTCCGAGGCGCTCGAACAACCCGAGCACGTCGTCGCGGGAGCGGCCGGCGCGCAGTGCCCGGCGCAGGGAGTCGTCCGACACCCGGTACCGCGCGGCGAGTCCGGGCGCTTCGAGGTCCGCGACGCTCCGGAGTTCGGCGTCCGTGGCGGGGGCCAGCGGTCCCGGGGCGATCACGGTCAGGTCGTGCTGCAGGTAGACACCGTCGACGGTCTGCGGCAGGTCCGCCTGTGCGGCCCGAGCCGCGACGTCGGGGTCGTCACCGAGCAGGGCGGCACCGGTGTCGGTGACGACGCCGTCGACGGTCACCCCGAGGGCGTTCGCCGTGCCGCCGACGTCGAGCAGCGTCGCGTCGAGCCAGCGCGCACCCGCCGGGAAGGCCCAGCGCCCGAGCGTGACCAGGTCGGTCCAGTCGGCGCCGGCGGTCGTCAAGACCTCGTGCACGGCCGGGTCGAGTCCGTCGTGCCAGCGGGCGACGAGGTCCCGCCAGCGCTCGGGCCACGCCGTCGTCAGCCAGCCACGACCGGCGTCCGTGAGGGTCCAGGTGCCCTCGTCCGGTGCGGTGAAGCGGATGTGCGCGAGCAGTCCCAGGCGGTCGGGCACGACCTCGGCATCGCTGCCGGAGCGCTCGGCGAGCACCCGGGCGAGCGGGGAGCCGATGCCGCCCTTGACGAGTTCCCGCACGCCGCCGTCGTCGACCGCACGCAGGAGTTCCGCGAGCACCGTCATCGTCGCGAACGCGTGCTCGGCGCCCGTGGCGCGCGCGGCGTCCGGATCGGCCACGTCGGGGACGGGACCGGCGTGTCGGGCTGCAGCGGGGCCTCCAGGCAGGTCGGTCAGGTCGGGGTGGGCGGCCACGCGTGCGGCGACCGCGTCGTCGACCTGGCCGTCGTGGTCCGCCAGCCCGAGGGCCACCGCTGGGGCGAGGTCCGTGCCGGCGGTGCCGTCACGGAGCGCCAGCAGCGTGCGGCGGGGGAGTCGCTCGACCGCGGCGTCGACCGCGGCGTCGGCGCGGAACGCCTCGGCCAGGTCGAAGAAGTCGGTGATGCTCTGCGGTCCGGTCTCGCCCAGGACAGCGGTGGGCAGACCCCGCGCGACGATGAGCCGTTCGAGGTCGTCATCCGGCATCGCCCGCAGTCGGGCGGCCAGGTCGGCGGTGGTCGTCATCGTCCTTCGCCAGCGTCCGGTGCGGACGTCAGCGGGTTTCCTTCCGGTGTTCGCGGGCCTTGCGGGTCCACGTCACGCCCAGCAGCACGAAGATCAGGACCAGCGCGATGGGCGGCCCGAAGTACAGGATGCCCAGCACGGTCGGCCAGATGCCGTCCCCGGGGATGGTGCCGAGGGTCAGCCAGCCGATGATCATGGCGGCGAAGCACAGGATCGTGAACAGGATGATCCCACCGACCATGAACGCGAGCGTGCGTTCGGTACGATTGAACGTCGCCGGGGGTTCTGCGGAGTTCCGCGTGTCCCCGGGTGATCGGGTCGGCTTGGCCATCTGCCCAGGATATCCGCACCACGGCCGCACAACCATCGAGGAGTCCACGCATGCCCACCGGCAAGGTCAAGTTCTACGACGACCAGAAGGGGTTCGGGTTCATCACCGGCGACGACGGCGACCAGGTCTTCCTGCACGCGTCCTCGCTGCCCGAAGGCCTGACCACGGTCAAGGCCGGCGCGCGGCTCGAGTACGGCGTCGTGCAGGGCAACAAGGGCTCACAGGCGCTCTCCGTCCACCTGCTCGACCCGAAGCCGTCGCTGGCGAAGATGTCGCGACGCTCCGCAGACGACATGGCCGTGATCGTCGAGGACCTGGTGAAGGAGCTCGACCGGATCAGCGGTGACCTCCACCACGGCCGCTACCCGAAGAACGGCCCCCGCATCGCCGCCATCCTGCGGCACGTCGCAGACCAATTGGACGCATGACCATGACGACCGACCACACCGACCTGACCGCCCTGGCACGCACTGCGCTGCTCGAGGTCACTCCGGAGTCGACCATCGGCGCGCCCGCCGGCACCACGGACGAGGGCGACGGGGTGGTCTCGGTCCTGTTCGCGAACCGCCTGCCCGGGTACCCGGGGTGGCGCTGGACCGTCAGCATCGCGCAGGTCGAGGGCGACGAGCCGACCGTGCTCGAGGTCGAGCTGATGCCCGGCGACGGGTCGCTCGTCGCGCCAGAGTGGGTCCCGTGGTCCGAGCGGCTGGCCGAGTACCGCGCGGCGCAGGACGGCGAGGGGCACGACGGCGAGTCGGACGACGACGAGTCGGATGACGACGACGGGTCGGACGACGACGAGTCGGATGACGACGACGAGTCGGATGACGACGACGACGATGACGACGATGACGACGAGTCGGATGACGACGACTCGGACGACGACGATGACGACGACGAGTCGGATGACGACGACGAGTTCGACGACGACGACTTCGAGGATGCGGACGAGGGCGACCTCGCCGAGTCGGACGACGACGAGATCGAGGGCGTCGACGTCGACCAGCTCGCCGACGTCCGCGAGCCCGACCACGACGAGCGGTAGCGCGCACCACCACGCTCCAGACACGGCATCGCGGGCATCCGCGGTGCCGTGTCTGTCTGTCTGCCCGACGCTTCTGCCTTGCGAGTGGTCACGACACCCCGTCGGTGCGACGTCGAGCGGTCAGAGATCGTCGTTCGCGACGCGGCCGAGCGACGATTCGTGACCGCTCGGCGGACGTGAGCGGGGTGTCGTGACCACTCGGGGCGGGGGCGGGGCGGGGCTGTCCGGCGCCGGGCAGACTCAGGCGCCGAGCTGCTCCACGACGTAGGTGATCGCGCGGACGAGCTGCTGCACGTCGTCGGGGTCGATCGCCGTGAAGGTCGCCACCCGCAGCTGGTTCCGCCCGAGCTTGCGGTAGGGCTCGGTGTCGACGATGCCGTTCTGCCGGAGCGCCGCCGCCACGGCAGCGGCGTCGATGGCGTCGTCGAGGTCGATCGTCGCGACGACCTGCGACCGGTGCTCGGGATCCGTCACGAACGGCGTCGCCCAGTCGACGGACTCGGCCCAGTCGTACAGCGTGGACGACGACGTCTTGGTCCGGGTGTCGGCCCACGCCAGGCCGCCCGAGCCGTTGATCCACGACACCTGGTCGTCGAGCAGCAGCAGCGTCGTCAGTGCCGGCGTGTTCAGGGTCTGGTTCAGCCGCGAGTTGTCGACCGCGTTCTTGAGTGACAGGAACTCGGGGATGTACCGGCCCGAGGCGGCGATGCGCTCGACCCGCTCGATCGCGGCGGGCGAGAACAGGGCCAGCCAGAGCCCGCCGTCCGAGGCGAAGTTCTTCTGCGGCGCGAAGTAGTAGACGTCGGCGGCGCTGACGTCGAACGCCGCACCACCGGCAGCACTGGTGGCGTCGACGACGGTCAGTGCACCGGGGTCGCCCTCGGCTCGGACGACCGGCGCCATCACCCCGGTCGAGGTCTCGTTGTGCGGGTACGCGTAGACGTCGACGCCCTCGACGATCTCGAGCTCGGAGCGCGAGCCACCCGGGGCCTGGACGACGTGCGGTGCCTCGAGCCACGGGGCGGCAGCGGCCTTGGCGAACTTGGACCCGAACTCGCCGAACGACAGGTTCTCGGCGCGGCGCTCGATCAGTCCGAAGGCGGCGGCGTCCCAGAACGCGGTCGACCCGCCGTTGCCCAGGACGACCTCGTAGCCGTCGGGCAGCTGGAAGAGCTCGGCGAGACCGGAGCGCACCGAGCCGACCAGGTCCTTGACGGGCTTCTGGCGGTGGGAGGTGCCGAGGATCGTCGCGCCGCGGGTCACCAGGGACTCGAGCTGTGCGCCGCGGATCTTGGACGGGCCGCAGCCGAATCGTCCGTCGGTCGGGAGGAGGTCAGCGGGGATGACGATGTCGGCCATGGACCGATCCTACCGACGCTGGTATCCCACCTGGTCGCGCGTCTGCCGCAAAGCACGGTGAGGGTTTGTCGGCCTGAACAAGTAGGGTGGGTCGCGCTGGAGCCAGACATGAGAGGCGGACCGTGACGGATCTCGTCGACACCACCGAGATGTACCTGCGGACGATCCTCGACCTCGAGGAAGAGGGGATCGTGCCGCTGCGCGCGCGCATCTCCGAGCGTCTGGGGCACTCCGGTCCGACCGTCTCGCAGACGATCGCCCGCATGGAGCGCGACGGTCTGGTGGTCGTGTCCGGCGACCGGCACCTCGAGCTCACCGTCGAAGGCCGCTCGCGGGCGACGCACGTCATGCGCAAGCACCGCCTGGCCGAACGACTGCTCTCCGACGTGATCGGGCTCGACTGGGCGTTCGTCCACGACGAGGCCTGCCGGTGGGAGCACGTCATGAGCGAGCAGGTCGAGATCCGCCTGCTCGAGATGCTCGGCAACCCGACCGAGTCTCCGTACGGCAACCCGATCCCCGGCCTGGCCGAGATCGGTGGTCCCGACGCCGGCGGCTTCCTCGACGGCGTCCGCAACATCGTCTCCGCGACCGAGGGCACCGATGCGGTCGCCACCGGCGTGATCCGGCGTCTCGGTGAGCCGGTGCAGTTCGAGCCCGAGCTGCTGCACCAGCTGCGGTCCGCCGGGGTCATGCCCGGCCGGCTGGCCAGTGTCCAGCGCGCGGGTGCGTACGTGGCGGTCCGCGTCGAGGGCGAGGACGCCGGCATCGAGCTCCCCGCCGAGGTCGCGCAGCACGTCTACATCGACGCCGCCTGACGCACCGGACGACCTCCGCGCAGCCCGCGGGGTACAGCGTCGGGGGACGGCGTCGAGCGTTTGACACGGGCTGTGTCGGAAAATCGAACATCCGCGCTGACCAGGGCTTCTTTACCATTTTGTTACCAAGGGCCGTTTTCGTCTCGACAAGGTAACGGTGCGCCCGTATGCTCGACGAGTCCCCGGGCTGACAACGACCCGGGAACCCGTGGCAGGACGTCTCGAACCCGTCTCCTGCCTCGATCGGAGACGATGACGAACGGATGGGGTTGCGCACGTCGGTCCATGACCGGCGGGTGATGACGAGACGCCGGAGACCCATTCCCTTGACGCAGACCGGTACCGCCGCGGACGTGACGCCCGTGAACCCGACGAACACCGAGAACGCCACCGACGCCCCGCTCACCCGGCGGGCAGCGCGCGAGGCCGAAGGCCACACGCCCCGTCGATCCCCGGCCACCACCGCGATGCGTGCGACCGGCACCCACGCCGTGCGCAAGGCCGCTCCGGCTCCCCGCCCGACCACGGGCCCGTCGTCCGTGTCGCGCAAGCGCAAGTTCATGGCCCCGATCGTCCTGACGGTCGCCGTCGGCATGTTCGGCACGATGGCCGTCCCCGCCGCCTTCGCCGCGACGCAGCCGACCGGTGCCTCCGACGCCGCCACTGCGCAGCAGGCCATCCGCACCACCGAGAGCCAGCAGCTGTCCGTCTCCGACGCCGCTGCCCTCGCCGACACCAGCCGCGACGGCTACGGCGCGACCTCGCAGGCGTCGCTCGACTCGGCCAAGCACGCTGCCGACGTCGCCGCCGCCCGTGCAGCCGCCGCCAAGCAGTACGCCGCGTACACCGGTCCGACGGCGAACGACTACCTCGCCGCGAAGACGACCACCACGACGAACACCGCCGTGGCGCCCGCCGCCGGCACGCCGTTCTCGCTGCCGGCCGTCGTCGCGACCGCCAAGCAGTACATCGGCACCCCGTACGTCTTCGGCGGCGCCACCCCGGCCGGCTTCGACTGCTCGGGCTACGTGATGTTCGTCTACGCCCAGTACGGCATCAACCTGGCGCACTCGGTGCCGCTGCAGGACCAGGCCGGCACCACGATCCCCGAATCCGAGGCTCAGCCCGGTGACGTCGTGATCTTCAACAACGAGGCTCACGACGGCTTCTACATGGGCAACGGCATGATCATGGACGCCCCCAAGCCCGGTGGCGCGGTCTCGATCCGTCCGATCTGGACCAGCGACTACCACATCGTCCGGATGGGCATCT
The DNA here is from genome assembly GCF_053345565.1 of Microbacterium sp. M1A1_1b. Lineage (NCBI taxonomy): Bacteria > Bacillati > Actinomycetota > Actinomycetes > Micrococcales > Microbacteriaceae > Microbacterium > Microbacterium sp. M1A1_1b. Next base: position 40,553 of record NZ_JBKFAJ010000009.1, on the reverse strand, counting down.
GACGCCCGACCAGTACCTGAACACTCTCCGAACCGGCCCAGCACCCCTCGTGCTGGGCCGGTTCGTGGGTTAATCTGACCCCATCGGCCCGTCACGGCCCGAACAGGAGACCCGATGTCCACGTCACACACGACCCGCACCATGGGTCGGCGCGCGTACGTGGACATACGGTCGACGACGACCTGCGTGCACCCGCACGTCCCGGTGTGACCGAGAGCACTGCCCGCCAGGGTGGTGCTCTTCTTCGTTCCGGGGGCAGTCCGTCCTCACCCGTTCGTCCCGACCGGTCCGGTGCCCGCACCGCCTGGAAGCCGTCCAGGCTCGTCGGAAGGGAACCCATGCGCACTCTCGTCCTCAACGCCGGTTACGAGCCCCTCGCGGTCATCTCGTTCCGACGGGCCCTCGTGCTGGTCATGAACCAGAAGGCCGCCATCGTCGCCGCTGACGTCGAGCACCCGATCACGGGGTCGACGTCCACCTACGACCGTCCGTCCGTCATCATCCTGACCCGGTACGTGCGGATCCCGCACTCCCGGCTGGTCCCGGTGTCGCGCCGAGGCGTGCTCCGTCGTGACGCCAACCGCTGCGCCTACTGCGACCGGCACGCCACGACCATCGACCACGTCCAGCCGAAGTCGCGCGGTGGCGCCGACTCGTGGGAGAACCTCGTCGCGTGCTGCCTGGCGTGCAACAACGCCAAGGGCGACCGCACGCCGCGCGAGATGGGCTGGCAGCTACGGATCCGCCCGCGGGCACCGCACGGCTCGAGCTGGGTGGTGCGTGGCGTGGAGCGTCCGCAGGCCGAGTGGGACGAGTACCTGGTGGCCGCGTAGCGACCAGAGTACGGACGGGAGGCCCGGTGCCAGCTGGCACCGGGCCTCCTGTCTGTGGCGGAGGGGGTTGCGTGAGGTGCAAGACCCTCGTCTCCGGTGGCTCGATCTCTGGATGGATACGTTGTCGAGGGTGTGAAATGTAACACCCGACAGTGTAGAGTTTCAGTGAGGTTGCAACGTCGCGACTGGAAGACGATCCATCGCTGCGCCTCGTGATTCGAGAGGGTCCCATGAAGTTCTCACGCACGATGATCACCTTGTCGACCACCGCGGCCTTGGTTGCTGGGACAACGGTCCCTGCGGCACCAGCCACAGCGGCAGCCTCTCCAACGGTGCCGCGCAGCGCAGTCTCGGCGTCGGCGGGCGCCCTCCAGTACTCTGACCGCGACGTCGTCGACTTCCTGGTGTTCGGTCGCGGAGCCATCGCGAACGAGCATCCGGAGCTCTTGACGAACATGGGCATCACGACGATCGCGGGAGCCCCGGCATCCGTGACCGACCAGCTTCTCATGGACCTCAAGTCCGTCGACCCGGCGTTCAACAAGCGCGTGACAGCGGAAGCGCAGGCTGGAGACCCGTACAAGGCGGAAGCATCGATCAAGGCGTTCAATGGTGACGTCGAAGCGGTCGCCGCGAAGTACCAGGTCACGCAGAAGACCGTCCGCGCAGTGTCGAGTTCGGCAACCGCCAGAGGGCAGGTCTATGCGTTCGCCAACTACGTCGTGAGTGTCCAGGTCGCGGTCGCCGCGTCGCTTGCTGTCAGCGTCATCGGCGTCGTCGCGGCGCTGGCCGTGATCGCGTACCAAAAGCCCAGTGACTCCTCGGCCATCGCTCGCCAGGACTTTGCCAACTCCTGGGCAACGCTGTAATCGGCATGTTCAACGGTGACACAACGGGACGCTTCGCCTCGACGGAGACGGAGCGTCCCGCCCGGCTGGCCTTCGGCATCGCCATCGCGGTGGTGTGCGCGTTCTTGGCGCTCACCGTCGTCGCGTCCTGGTCCACGAATGTTCTCGCAAGCGTTGGCAACGGCGGCCCGCGGCAGGCACTGCAAGTACTCGTCCCTCAGGGCTGGGCGTTCTTCACGAAGAGTCCTGAGGGCATCACCCTCGTGCCGTACAAGACCACTGCGGCCGGCTCCTGGGTGCGCGCCGACTCTCTCCCGCAGAGCAACGACTCCAACCTGTTCGGCCTGAGCCGCAATCAACGCGCACAGAGTACCGAACTGGCCATCGTCGCCGCCGCAGTGCCCACGTTCACCCCCTGCGAGGACTACCTCACCACTTGCCTCGAAAAACCGATCAAGAACGTCATCACGCTCAAGAACGAGACGAACACGAAACACTTCTGCGGCTCATACCGGATCGTCCAGCAGGAGCCGGTGAAGTGGGCGTACCGAAGCGCAGTGCCAGATCCAGTCCGAGTCGCTCGGTACGTCGACGTGACAGTCGAGTGTGCCTGAGATGAATCCGATCCAGGATCTCCGGGCCGGCTTCAACGCACTCGCCGCCAATCTCGACCACTTCGACGGGGAGTCTCTCCGGCCGCAGGCGGGCCGCTCGATCATCGCGCTTGCCCAGCTGCTGACTCTCGCACTCACCAGCTGGCCGGCCCTCACCGCCGATGTTCTCGGCCGTCTGCCGGAGATGTACTGTGCGGGCCCGAGGAGCATCTCGATGTTCTGCCTCGGATCCAGCACACCCAACGAGACCGGTCGGTGGATCGCAATCGCTGTGTGTGTTCTGGTCGTCAGTGGCATCTACCCGCGGTGGACGAGCATCTTGCATGCCTGGGTGGCCATCTCGATGGCGGTGTCCCTCTCGCTGCCCGACGGCGGCGAAGCCGTCGCAGTCTTCAGCTGCGTGCTCCTCATCGGTGTTCTCGTGCCCAACAGCAAACCGTTTGCCTGGCGTCGCACCGAGTCAGAGTCACCTCCCGTCCTGAGAGCGATCGGCTACGCAGCGTCACTCGCGCTCTGCCTGCAGGTGGCCGGGATCTACTTCGAGAGCGGACTCGCGAAGCTGGCGGTTGCCGACTGGGCGAACGGCTCCGCTGTCTACTACATCGTCCGGGACCCGATGTTCGGGAGTGTCGGACTTGTCGGCTCGGTTGTCGCCGAGATCACCGCGCATCCGCTCGGTACTGCTCTCTTCACGTGGGGGACGATCGTTGCTGAGTGCTGCATCGCGGTGGCATTCCTGCTCCCGCATCGCTTCAAGCGCTACGGGCTGGTCGGAGTCATCCTCCTCCACACGAGCATCGCGATCATCATGGGCCTGTGGTCATTTGCCCTGGTGATGATCGGCACAGCCGTAGTCGCCTCGTACGACCTGCGACCGGCTGCCGACAGGAACAGCGTCGACCTCGCGGGCGCGAATGTCGCTCGAGAAAGGAGCACATCATGATCATCTGGACTGCGGTTTCAGCCCTCGTCCTTGCAATGGCACTTGTCTGCGCGCGAGGTTGGGTGAGACCGAACCACGGGGTCGGGCTGCGCATTCCCGCGACGCAGCGGAGTGAAACTGCCTGGCGCGTGGGGCATCGCGCCGCTGTTCCCGCTGCTGTCACGGGAACCGCGGTCATCGCGATCGCACTGGTCATCTCGCTCGCTGACCCCGCGACCGCTCCCGCAATGATGGTCGTGGCGGTCATCGCCTTCGTCGGCGAGCTCGTCTGGATGGTCCTCGCTGCCAACCGTGCCGCCTCTCGCGTGTCCGTTCACCATCCATGAGTGCGCACGACCACGCTTCGCCACGAACGGCAGCACAAGGTCAACCGACCAGGCTGCTGAGCCCGGCGCTGCTCCTGGCTGCAGTGATGTCATGGTTTCCTCCAGGCGTCCTCGTGCTGGTCCGGCTCACATCATCGGACGTTCCAGCGCGCGTGCCGACACACTGGAGCGGTGCGGGCGTCGTCGACGGGTGGGGCTCATCGACCTTCGCCTTCTGGTCACTGCTGGTGCCGGGCGTGGTCGGGGCGTTCATCTGCTCGGTCCTCGCGGTGGTCCTCGCGACGGACACCACCAGGATCAAAGCAGCGGTCGCCATCGGTCTCGTCTCGGCCGTCACCGGAGGAATCGCTTCGGCCTGGTTCACGATGGCCCTCAGCGCGACCGGCTCGTCGGCGGCGCTCCTGCCGGTGCTCGCTGCCGTCGTCTGGGGTGGGTTGGTCTTCGGCATCTGCCTCCTGCGACGGAATCCGGTCGACTGATCGTCCGCCCCGCATCACGCTCCGGGCGTGAGCCGGTAGACCAGACCGGCAGCGTCGTCCGTCACGTACAGCGCACCGTCCGGTCCGGGTACCGCGTCGACGGACCGTCCCCAGCGGGACCCGGACGCCGTCTGGAACCCCTCGACGATCGTGTGCGGCTGGCCGAGCGTCCTGGTGTCGTCGTCCCAGGCGCTGTAGGACACCGACGGCGGTCGCGGAGGCTGCCGGTTCCACGACCCGTGCGTGGTGATCAGCGCGCCGTCCGCGTAGGCGTCCGGCAGCGCGCTGCCCCGCGTGAAGACGAAGCCGATCGGGGCACTGTGCGCCGGCAGTCCGACCATCGTCGGGGTCACGGTGCTGCAGTCGAGCGCGTCGCCGTCGGGGTTGTTCGCCGGCTGCCGCACGTACCCCAGGTCGAGCAGGTCGGGCTTGCCGCGGGAGTCGGGCACACAGTACGGCCACCCGAGCTCGGTGCCGCGGGTGATCCGGGTGACCTGGTCGTTCGGGTGCTCGTTGACGTACGCCTGGTCCCGCTGGCCGTACTTCCCGCTGCCGTCGTGGAAGGGGTAGGGCTGCTGGTCGGCCTGGTTCACCGCGGTGAACAGCGTGCCGTCCGGGGCGTGGGCGAGCCCCTCGCCGTTGCGGACCCCGGTGGCCAGCAGTGTGTCGCCGGTACCGTCCAGCCCGATCTGCCGGATGACGGCGCGGTCGGGGTTCGCCTGCCGGTCGGCGCCGCTGTCGTTCGTGCCGGAGCCGATGTCGTACGTGACGATGCCGTTCCGCACGGCGACGAACTTGCCGCCGTGGCCGCCGGTCGGCAGGTCGTCCACCAGGACCCGGCGGTCGGTGAGTGCGCCGTTCCGCCAGCGCCACGTGACGATGCGCGAGTCCTCGCCGAGCACGACGACGGTCTGACCGCCCTGCTGCGTGACGGCCACACCCTGGGGATCGTCGAGGCCGGACGCCAGGCGCTGCACGGCGGGAACGCGGTCACCGCTGCGGGGCGTGAGCCGGAGCAGTCCGCCCTGTCCGCCCGTGGTCAGGAGCATGCTGCCGTCGGGCAGCCACGCCGCCATGCGCGCGCCGTCGGCGTCGGCCCACACCTCGGCCCGCCAGCCCTTCGGGATCCGGAGCGATCGGCCCGAGGCGGCACCGGCATCCGCCCCGTCCGCGACGGTGAGCCGGACGGATCGCAGACCGCTCGCGGGGTTCCCGGTGACCGCGGCGCTGCTGCCGGTGCTCGTCGGTGCGGCGCCGGTCGGTGCCGCGGTGGCCGTGCAGGCCGTGACGCTGGCGACCAGCAGCACGGCCGCCGCCACTCCGGTGATCCGGTGGGTCGTCGACATGGGGTGTCCTTCCGGTGAACCTGGCATGTGTCCACGGCCCAGTGTCCGCTCTCGTGCACGGCGGACGCTGCGTAGGGTCGGGAACAGGACGACGCCGACGTCGTCCGCATCGACGGAGGGCACCACATGACATCCCCGTTCAGCCTGGACGGCCGCACCGCCGTGGTCACCGGCGGCAACCAGGGCCTGGGCAAGGCGTTCGCGTTCGGCCTCGCCGAAGCCGGAGCCCGGGTCGCGATCGTCGGTCGCTCCGCCGAGCGGAACGCGCAGGTCGCATCGGAAGCCGCTGCCGCCGGGCACGCGTTCGTGACCATCACGGCGGACATCACCGACGACGCGCAGGTCACCCGCATGACGGACGAGGCACTGGCGGCGTTCGGGCACATCGACGTCCTGGTCAACAACGCGGGCACGTGCGTGCACGACGAGGCCTTCGCCGTCACCGACCAGGCGTGGGACGACGTGTTCGCGCTGAACGTCCGGGCGCTCTGGAAGGCGACGATCGCGGTCGGTGCGCACATGCGCGACGCTGGCTCGGGGTCGATCGTCAACATCGGCAGCATGTCCGGCATCATCGTGAACCGCCCGCAGTGGCAGCCCGCGTACAACGCGTCCAAGGCGGCGGTGCACCACCTGACGAAGTCGCTCGCGGTGGAGTGGGCGCCGTACGGCATCCGGGTGAACGCCCTGGCGCCGGGCTACGTGAAGACCGAGATGGCACCCGTCGACCGCCCGGAGTTCCAGCGGTACTGGGTCGAGGACACCCCGCAGCAGCGCTTCGCCCTGCCCGAGGAGATCGCGCCGAGCGTGGTGTTCCTGGCCAGCGACGCGGCGTCCTTCATCACGGGGTCCGTCCTGGTGGCGGACGGCGGGTACACCGCCGTCTGACGACGCGGGGGATGCGCGGGACGCGCCGGACTGGAGGCTCGTGGCGGGGCCGCCACGAGCCTCCAGTCCGGCTCCGGGCCGGGTCGCGTCAGGCGGTGAGCTCCGCGACGAGCGTCGCGACCCGACGGCGGACGTCGTCGCGGACCTGCCGGACCACTTCGAGGGGCTGCCCCGCCGGGTCGGTGAGGTCCCAGTCCTCGTAACGCTTGCCGGGGAACACCGGGCACGCGTCGCCGCAGCCCATCGTCACGACGACGTCGGCCTGGCGCACGGACTCGGTGGTCAGGACCTGCGGCTGCTCGCCGGCGATGTCGATGCCCTCCTCGGCCATGGCCTGCACGGCGACCGCGTTGATCTGGTCGGCGGGCTCGGACCCGGCGGAGAACACGTCGACCCGGTCCCCGGCCAGGTGGCGCAGGAACCCGGCGGCCATCTGCGAGCGGCCGGCGTTGTGGACGCAGACGAACAGGACGGCGGGCTTCGTGGTCATCGGGGGTTCCTCCGGGCGGTGTTGTCGAGTGCTCGGTGGAGCGTAGCGTCACGGCATGACCGCGATGTGGATCGACGACGACACCATCTCCGACCTGCGGGAACGACTGCGCGCGACGCGGTGGCCGGACGCTCCCGCCGGCACGGGCTGGTCCCTCGGAGTCGACGTCGACGAGCTGCGTGATCTGGTGGCGTACTGGGCCGACGGGTTCGACTTCGCAGCGCACCGTGCCGCGTTGGCGGCGCTGCCGAGCCGCACGGTCCAGGTCGACGGCATCGGGATCAACGTCCTGGTCGGGCCGTCGACCGCGCCAGCCGACGGCCCCACCCCGCTGCCGCTGCTGCTCGCGCACGGCTGGCCCGACTCGACCTGGCGGTACCGCTCCGTGCTGCCGCTGCTGTCCGCGGCGGGCTTCGACGTGGTGGTGCCGGACATGCCCGGGTACGGGTTCTCGGATGCTCCGCCGCAGGTCCTCGACGCCCGACAGGTCGCCGGCATGTGGGCGACGCTCATGACGACCCTGGGGTACGAACGGTTCGCGGTGGCGGGTGGCGACATCGGGACGCACGTCGCCCGGTACCTCGCGCTCGACCACCCGGCGCGCGTGGTCGCCGCGCACCGGATCGACGGCGGTCTCGCCTGGCCGGGCATCGACGTGTCGGAGCTGTCGCCGGCCGAACGGGACTTCGTCGCCGCGACCGATGCCTGGCGGAACGCCGAGGGGGCCTACGCGATGCTGCACCGGACGAAGCCGCAGACCGCGGCCGTCGGGCTCACGGACTCGCCCGCGGGACTGGCGGCGTGGATCGTCGAGAAGCTCCGGTCGTGGAGCGACTGCGACGGCGACCTGTGGTCGGTCTACACGCGCGACCAGGTTCTGGCGCTCGTGACGGAGTACTGGGCGACGGGCACGATCGGCTCCGCGATGCGGATGTACCACGCCAACGCCGCGATCCCGCCCGAGCAGTCCGCGCGCCGAGTCGAGGCGCCGTCCGGGTTCTCGCTGTACCCGGGCGACCTGGTGACGGCGCCCCGGGAGTGGCTGGAGCGGACGACGAACCTGGTGTCCCTGACGTACCCGGCGCGGGGTGGGCACTTCGCGCCGATCGAGCAGCCGGAGTCGTACGCGGGGGAGCTGGTGGCGTTCCTCGAGCCGTACCGGCAGGCGGTGGTTCGCTAGAGTGGTCGAGCTGGCCTCTGTAGCTCAATGGAAGAGCAGTTCCGTCCTAAGGAAAGGGTTGGGGGTTCGAGTCCCTCCAGGGGCACCAGCGGTCAGCCAGCGAACCCGCCCAGCAGCAGCTCCCCGAGCTCACGAGCGCAGGCGTCGGGATCGAGCCCCGGATCCGCCTGCAGCCGCTCGATCATGGCGTCGACCGCCGCCTGGTACGTGACCGCCATGGTGCGCGCGTCGATGTCGGACCGGATGTCGCCCTCCTGCTGGCCTCGCCGGAACAGGCGCTCCTGCCCGCTGTGCAGCTCGTCGAGGTCGGACAGCGACGCCATCAGCACCCCGTCGGCGTCGCGCAGGTTGCCCACGAGCTGCTGGATCGCGCGGTACTCGTCCGGCAGGCGCGTGGGCACGCGTGACGCCACGACGATCGCCCGCCGGATCACCTGGGGGACCGGGGCGGTCAGGTCGACCTGGTCGGCGACAGCACGTGTGAGCTGCCGCAGGGCGTGCAGGCCGCTCTCGCGCAGCAGGTCGGTGAGGTCGTCGAAGTGCCGCCAGAGCAGTCCCTTCGAGACGCCGGCCTCGGCGGTGATCGCGTCCGAGGTCGTCCGGACGAACCCGTCACGAGCGAGCAGTCGGACGGTCGCCTCGACCAGCTGCGTGCGTCGTGCCTCGGCCGGCAGCCGGCGACGAGGGGGATGCGCGGGGGCCGAGCTGCCGACCATCAGCGAGTCCAGCGGCGCAGGTCACGCCGGGATGCCGCGGCGAGCACCACCATGAGCACGGCGATCAGGGCCATCTCGACGCGCATCCACGGCGTGAACAGCCCGGGCAGCAGCGCCTCGACGATGTTCGCGAGCGCCAGGACGACGGCGATCACACCGACCGCGACCAGCCCACGGCGCTGTCCCCGGAGCGCGGAGCGCAGCCGTGCGGCGAGCAGGAGACCCAGGCACGCCACGATCACCATGTGGACCCAGTCCTCGGAGGTCGCGGCGCCGGGGTCGACGGCGGACAGCACGCCGAGTGCGACGAGCGTCCCGATGATGACGACCGCGTAGGTCAGGACAGCACGCGTTGTCAGGGACGAGACACGGCTGGCGGAGGAGCGCTGCAGGATCGGCATGTCGACCACGGTAATGACTGAGCAGTCATTTGTCGAGGACTGCCGTCGCCGATGCAGTGGCGACTGGACTCGTCGTCGCGCCCGACGGGAGTCCTCGACAATGAGGACACGGATGTACCCCGTACGTGGGCTACCGGATGACCGTTCTGCGGAGTGGAATGAGGGCACCGGGGACCTGCTCGTCCCGGCCTGCCAGAAGGGCTCCAGTTGGCCGTCACCGCCCCGCGGGCACTCCGCCCGCCGACACGACTCGCCCCCGGCGCCACGGTGTTCCCGCCGCTGCCCGCGGTGTGGGTGCGCTGGGTCGTCCGGCTGGTGCTCGCCGCCCCGTTCGTGGTGCTCGCCCTCGTCGTCAGCCGCGCGCCGACGACCCCGCTCCTGCTGCTGACGGGCAACGAGATCACCTTCGACCGTGCATCGACCGCGTTGGACGGGGGCGTGGTGCAGGCCATCGGTCAGCTCTACCCCCTGCTGTCGGGCGTGGTGCTGCGGATCATGCCGTTCGGCGTGCACGGCGCCGCGGTGCTGGGCGGTGTCGTGGCCGGCATCGTCCTGCAGGTGCTGGCGCAGGCGATGGTGCGACGCGGCCTGCCGATGCGCAAGGTCGTCGTGTTCACGATCGCCCTCGGCGCGAATCCGCTGTTCGCCTTCGTCGCGCTGAACGACCTGCAGGCATTCGTCGGCATCGTGCTGTTCGCGCTGGCCCTGACCGATCTGGTCCGGTTCTCGGCGAACAGCGACACGCAGGCCGGGTTCCGCGCGGGCCTGGTGCTGATGGCGTCGACCCTCGTGGACCCGATGGGCCTGGTCTACCTGGTGGTCGCCGCGATCGCCGTCCCGCTCGTCGACCTCGCACGACAGGGACAACGTGGTGCCCGCGCGGCGAACACCCTGGTCGTCGTGTTCCCGAGCGTCGCGGTCCTGGTGTCGATGATGGTGCTCGACCTGATCGTGATGCGGGACCCGTTCGCGGCCCTGCGGACGACGATCGTCGTGGACGGCAGCCGTGTGTCGGACGTGCTTCGCCTGTTCACGACGGCCGACGGCCTGCTGCTCGTGGTGATGCTGGTGGCCGGCTGCGCGCTCGCGCTGCTGGTGGGCCGCCCCGGCGCGATCGGCATCGTCGTCGCGCTGTTCGCCGGCATCCTGGGTGGCTACGTCATCGGGCTCATCCCACCGGCCTCGGCGGGCAACACCTTCGTCACGATGATGGCCGTCGCCATCGCGATCGTGCCGCGCGCGACCAGCCGGGTGACCGGCGGCCTGGTGATCGCCCTGATGGTCCTGCAGATCCCGCTCGCCTGGGCGGCAGCGTCGCAACGCGCGGTCGTCGTGGAGTGGGTCCACGCCATCGCGACGGTGGTACAGCCGTGACCGGCGCCGAAGCGCCGCCGAGCCTGCCTGTGGGCGGCGACCCGCGCCTCCCGGCCGTCCTGGACGTGACCGTACCCACGGGCGGGCCGCGGCACCGCAGCCACGAGGCCGCGTGGCAGCCGCCGCATCGCTGCACGGTCCAACGGCACGTCGACGAGGGCTGGATCGCCGCGGCACGCGTGCGCGACGGCGTCCTGGTCCTGACCAGCGACCGGAGCGACCCGGAGGTGCTGGCCGCAGCGCTCGCCGAGGAGTTCGGGGAGCCCGTGGTCCTGCGGAGCGTGTCGGAGGCCGTGGTGCGCGCCCGGATCGTCGACGAACTGCACGTCGAGCTCGCCGACCTGGCAGCGCACGGCCTGGCGCAACGGGACCCCGAGCTGTCCGCACGGACCGTCCTGTCGCGCGGTCAGGCGATCGGCGGGGTGATCGCCCTGGTCGTGCTGCTCGGCTGCCTGGTGCTCCGGCCGACGCTCACGGTGGCGGTGGTGACGGCCGTGTTCTCGCTGTGCTTCCTGGCCGGCATCGTCTTCAAGTTCTGGGTCTCGCTGGTCGGCGCCCGGTTCGACATGACCGAGCAGGTGTCCGCCGAGGACGTCGCGGCGCTCCGGGACCAGGACCTGCCGATCTACTCCGTGCTGGTGCCGGTCTTCCGCGAAGCGAACATCGTGGGCGACCTGGTCCGGAACCTCGAGGTGCTGGACTGGCCGAAGGACCGGCTCGAGGTGCTCGTCCTGGTGGAGGCCGAGGACCACGAGACCCGTGACGCCGTGCTCCACGCCGATCCGCCGGCCTGGATGCGGATCGTCATCGTCCCGCCGGGAGCGCCCCAGACGAAGCCCCGCGCGTGCAATGTCGGTCTGGCGATCGCGCAGGGCGAGCACGTCGTCATCTACGACGCCGAGGACCGCCCCGACCCCGACCAGCTCAAGAAGGTGTTCATCTCGTTCGGGCGTGCCGGCGCGGAGACCGTGTGCGTGCAGGCGGCGCTGAGCTACTTCAACGCGGACGAGAACGCCCTGACCCGGATGTTCACCCTGGAGTACTCGTACTGGTTCGACTACATGCTCGCCGGACTCGACGCCCGCGCGCTGCCGATCCCGCTCGGTGGCACGTCGAACCACTTCCGTACCGACCTGCTGCGCGAGCTCGGCGGCTGGGACCCCTTCAACGTCACCGAGGACGCCGACCTCGGGATCCGCGCATCGGCCGTGGGCTACCGCGTGGCAGTGGTCAACTCCACCACGATGGAAGAGGCGAACACCTCGATCCCGAACTTCGTCCGGCAGCGGTCCCGGTGGATCAAGGGCTACATGCAGACCGCGCTGGTCCATGCCCGCCGCCCGCGGGCACTCGTCGGTGAGATCGGCTGGCGGCGCGCCGCGGCGTTCACGCTGCTGATCGCCGGGACGCCCGTGACGTTCCTCGGGATGCTGCCCGGGATCGTCGTGACGGTGCTGACCCTCGTGCTGCCGGCATCGTGGACCGCGGCGTTCTTCCCCGCGCCCGTGCTGTGGCTGAGTGTGGTGAACTTCCTGCTCGGGAACGCCACGATGATCTACCTGACGATGATGGGGCCGTTCAAACGGGCGCAGTTCGACCTGATGGCGTGGGCGCTGCTCAACCCGTTCTACTGGATCCTGCACTCCGTCGCGGCCTACAAGGGCCTGTGGCAGCTGATCACCCGGCCGCACTACTGGGAGAAGACCGAGCACGGGCTGACGAAGACCACCTGAACCCATCGTGTTGTGCGATGGCAGCCACGCGGTTTTCGGTCTTCCTGCGCCCGCCGCGACCGGCCACGCTGATCGCATGCAGCTCTCACCCCGCTTCACCGCTCGGCACAGCGACCGCTTCCGGTTCGTCAAGGCACCCGGCATCGACGCCCCGCCCGCACAGCGCGACCCCGAGGTCGTCGCCACGGTGAGCCGGATGCTGTCCGACATCGAGCGCGACGGCATGGACGCCATCGCGCGGTACGCGCGGGAACTCGACCACCAGGACGGTCCCGTTGAGTACACCGCGGCACAGATCGCGGCGAGCGGCGACCGCCTGGCTCCGGACCTGCGCCAGGCGATCGAACTCGGCTCGGCGCGGACGAAGCAGTTCGCCGCCATGCAGCGCGAGCACCTGGTCGACTTCGAGTCCGAACTGGTCGACGGGCTGGTCGTCGGCCAGCGGTACGTCCCGGTCGGCAGCGTCGGGGCCTACCTGCCGGCAGGCCGGTTCCCCCTGACGGCGAGCGCGTTCATGACCGTCGGCGTCGCCAAGGTGGCGGGTGTGCCGACGGTCGTCGCGTGCACCCCGCCGCAGCCGGACGGTGGTGCGAACGCCGCGGTGACGTACGCCGCGCACCTGTCCGGCGTGGACCGGCTGTTCGTGCTGGGCGGCGTGCAGGCCCTGGCAGCGATGGCGTTCGGTCTGCTCGACACGGACCTGGACCCGGTCGACATGCTCGTCGGTGCGGGCAACGCCTACGTCGCCGAGGCGAAGCGGCAGCTGTTCGGCACCACGGCGATCGACCTGCTGGCGGGGCCCAGCGAGGTCGCCGTCATCGCGGACGACACCGCCGACGCCGAGATCGTGGCGGCCGACCTGCTGGGACAGGCCGAGCACGGGCCGAACTCCCCGGCAGCGCTCGTCACGACGTCCGAGCGCCTGGCGACCGAGGTCGTCCGAGCGGTGGACCGACAGCTGCCGACCCTGTCGACCGAGCCCATCTGCGGCCCGGCCTGGCGTGACCACGGCTCGGTGGTGCTCGTGGCCACCCGCGAGGACGCCGTGGCCGTGATGGACGAGTTCGCGCCCGAGCACCTCGAGGTGCAGACCGCCGAGGACGACTGGTACCACGACCACCTCACGAACTACGGGTCGCTGTTCCTGGGTCACTGGAGCACGGTCGCGTACTCGGACAAGGGCATGGCCGGCACGAACCACACCCTGCCGACCGCCGGGGGTGCCAAGCACAGCGCCGGGCTCTCTGTGTCCCGCTACCTCAAGCCGCTCACGTACCAGCGCATCGCACGCCAGGCGACCCCGTCCGTGGCCCACGCCGTGGACGTGATCTCGGCGAGCGAGGGCATGAGCGCGCACCGGGCCACCGCGACGATGCGGCTCGACACGTTCGCGCCCCTGCACGCGTCCACCGACTGACCTGCCCTGTCCCCTCTTTCCGCAACGAACCACCCGACCGCATCGGAGCCAGCGATGACCACCGAGCACCACCCCACCCCGGCCGCCCCCGGCCTCAAGCGTGAACTCAAGGTCGCTGACGCGGCCGCCTTCTCGGTCGGCCTGATCGGTCCCGTCGGCGTCATGGCGCTGTTGGGCGCCGGCGCGGCAGGCATCCTCGGTCGCGGCGCCACCTGGGCGTTCGTGTTCGCCCTCGTCGCCGTGTCCCTGGTGGCCTACGGCTTCGTCAAGCTGTCGCGGCACATCGCCCACACCGGGTCCGTGTACGCCACGGTCGGTCTGACGCTCGGCGCCCGGGCCGGGTTCATCGCGGGGTGGGCGCTGTTCTTCGCCTACGTCACGATCGGCGCTGGATCCGGCATCGAGATCGGGCTGTTCGTCACGCAGCTGCTCAACGACCTGGGGCTCGACGTCAGTCCGGACTGGATCTGGATCACCGTCGTCGCGCTCGCCGTGGTCGTGCTGCTCGGCCGCCGCCCCGTGCACGTCATCACCCGGTCGCTGCTGTACGCCGAGCTGATTGGCGCGGTGCTCGTGACCGTGCTGAACGTGGTCGTGCTCGTCCGGCTCGGGATCGGCGCGGCACTGGCCGGGCGGCACCTGACCTGGGACTTCCTGGCGCTGCCCTCCGGCACCGACGTCGGACTGATCGCTGGCGCCGCGGTGTTCGGGTTCCTGGCGTTCGCCGGGTTCGAGGGTGCCGCGACCCTGGGCGAGGAGACCAGCAACCCCAAGCGCGACATCCCCAAGGCGCTGAAGATCGCGATCGTCGTCGTGGGGGCGTTCTACCTGCTGTCGATCATCGCGCAGTCCCTGGGGTACGGCACGTCGGCCGCGGGCGTGAAGCAGTTCGCCGGATCCGCGGCCCCGTACGGCGACCTCGCCCGCACCTACGTCGGCACGTGGCTGGCCGACCTGCTGACGCTCGCGGCGGTCGTCAGCCTGTTCGCGATCTTCCTCGGCACGCTCTCGGGTGCGTCCCGCGTCCTGTTCGCCCTGTCGCGCGACACGGGGCTCGCCAAGCCGGTCGCGAAGCTGTCCGCGCAGGGGTCGCCGGTGAACGCCCTGAGCGTCGTCGCCGTCGTGGCCGTGCTCATCGTGATCGGCGAACGGCTCTCCGGCGCCGCGGTCCTCGACGCGACCTACTGGGCGCTCACGGTCGGCACGATCGCGCTGCTGGTCGCGTACGTCCTGGCCACGATCGGTGCGGTCCGCTTCCTGTTCTTCTCGGGTCGTGCCGCCACGCCGAAGTGGCAGATCGTCATCCCGCTGCTGGCGCTGGCCCTGGTGCTGTACACGATCTACAAGAACGCCGTCGGGCTTGAGGCGCCCTACAGCTGGTTCCCCTACATCGTCGCGGCCTGGCTGCTCATCGGCCTGGCGATCACGTTCCGCAGGGGCCTGGTCGCGCGGGTCGGGTCCGCCCTGGCAGCGTCCACAAGCACCGGCCAGGAGGCCCCTCCCGCGGTCGCAGACGCCGGCCCCGCACCGCGACAGGGCCGTGACACGCGCGACGACGCCCAGGACGTGGTCCGGTGACCCGGGTCGCGGCCGTCCAGCTGGCACCGGTGGTCGGTGCGCTCGCCGCCAACGCGGCCACCATCCAGGCGGCGCTCGACGCGGTACCGGACGACGTCGACGTGGTCGTCCTGCCCGAGCTCGCCACCAGTGGCTACGTCTTCCGCGATGCGGACGAGGCGCGGTCGTGTGCCGTCACCGCGCAGGACGCGACCGTGTCCGGGTGGGCGACCACGGCCTCCAGGCTGGCCCGTGGAACGGGTGGGATCGTCGTCGGCGGTTTCGCCGAGGCGGGCGCCGACGGAGCCGTGTACAACGCGGCCGCGGTCGTCGACCGAACCGGCGTCGTGGGCGTCTACCGCAAGGTGCACCTGTGGGACGGCGAGAAGGCCTGCTTCACGCCGGGCTCGCAGGGCCCCCTGGTCCTCGACACCCCGCACGGGCGGATCGGGGTCGCGATCTGCTTCGACATGGAGTTCCCCGAGTGGACCCGGATGGCCGCGCTGGACGGCGCCGAGATGCTCGCGGTGCCTACCAACTGGCCGTGGGTCGACCGGCCCGAGGGGGAGCGCGCCCCCGAGGTGCAGATCGCGATGGCCGCGGCACGGGTCAACCGGATGGCGATCGTCTGCGCTGACCGCTGCGGGACCGAGCGCGGCGTCGACTGGAACGAGGGCACCACGATCGTCGACGCCGACGGCTGGGTGCGGGCCAGCACCGGGCCCGGCGCGGGGATGGTCGTCGCGGACCTCGATCTCGTGGCGAACCGCGACAAGACGTTGACCCCGCGCGCGGACCTGCTCGGTGACCGCCGCCCGGACCTGTACCAGGCGCTCAGTCGTCCCGGTCGGGTCGGTCACCGCGGCCGCTGAGGAGTTCCCGGGCCAGGCGGGCCAGCTCGGCCGTGGCCGCCGACAGCACGGCACCCTCGCGCTCGACCAGCGCGACGGTGTCGTGGAGTGGTTCGGCGAACGGCGTCCAGTGCAGTCCGTGGGCGAGGGCTGCCTCGGCCACGGCGCGTGCGACGAACGTGTCGCCCACGCCCGAGGCCACCAGGGCCAGCGCGGTCTCGACCTGCTCGACCTCGACGTGGGGTTGCAGCGCGACGCCCGCGGCCCGGGCACGCTCGGCGAGCTGCCGCCGGGTGGGGTCACGCCAGCCGTAGTGCGCGTCGTAGAGCACGAGCCGCCGCCGTGCCATCTCCTGGATCGTGATCGGCTGCTCGGCGACCGAAGGGTCCCGGCTCACGAAGACGACCTCGTCCCGGCGGAGCGGGGTGACACGGAGGCCGTCTGCGTCGATCGGCAGCACGACCAGCCCGGCCTCGAGCCCACCGGACGCGACCTCGTTCGCGACCTCGACGGAGTTCAGCCCGATGACCCGCAGCCGCACTGCCGGGTGGGCCGTGTGGAACCGGGTGAGCAACTCGTCGAGGGCGTAGTACTTGGCGTTCCGGAGCAGCCCGAACGACGCCGTCCCGCCCACCAGCGAGGTCACCGCCCGGAGTGCCCGGTCGGCGGCGTCCGCCTCGGCGACGATCCGTTCGGCGATGGGCAGCAGGACCGACCCGGCGTCCGTCAGGCCGAGGTGTCGGCCACCGCGGACGAACAGTCGGGTGTCGTAGGTGCCCTCGAGCCGGCGGATGAACTCGGAGACGGACGACTGCGACATCAGCAGCGCGGTCGCCGCCGCGGTGAACGAGCCCAGGCGTGCTGCCGCGACGAAGACGCGGAGCTGGACGAGGGTCACGCGTGAGCGGGCGGGGACGCGACGCCGAACTCGGCGAGGACCGCGGGCAGCGTCGTGCCGAGCAGCACGGCACTGCGCTCGTACTTGTCCTGCAGCCGGGCCCGGGTCGCGTCGTCCTCGACCAGCGCCAGTCGCGCGGGATCGGCGTTGTGGCTGAGGTCGGCACGCTTCACCCGGAGCGCGATGCCCGAGTCGTCGGCACGGACCCGGGCCATGGACTGCTCGAGCGTCTCGCCCCGGCGCTTCGTCAACGCGTCGACGGCCAGCACCTGTTCGACGGTGAACCCGGCGGTGCGCAGGTCGGCGAGGGTGACGTCGGTGTCCTCGACCACGTCGTGCAGCAGCGCCACGACCCGTTCGTCGTCGGTCGACAGTCGCTCCGCGACGGCGACCGGGTGCTCGACGTACGGGCGGCCGGACTTGTCCACCTGGCCGTCGTGGGCCGTGGTCGCGAGTCGGCGGGCGAGTTCGACCTGGTCCTGCTGCGTCATGGTGCCAGCGTGCCACGCCGCGGGGGGATCAGGGGAGGGGCATCAGGGGCGGAGCATCAGGGGCGGGGAGGATGGTCGCGGTTGCGGCCCCCACAGCGGCAACCGCGACCCATCGGACTCCCCGCGCGGGTCCGAGTCTGCCGTGGCCGGGTGGCTGAGACATCCTCCGGAAGACTGATCTGTGTCCTCGGACACATCCGTCAGACGGAGCGCTTCCGTCGCGGCTTCGCCGACCGCGGTGGCACGGTGCGCATGTGGTCCCGCACGGTGCCGAGCGTGCGGGCGAGCCCGGCGACGTCCTCGGGGGCGAGCGGATCGAGGAACAGCTGCCGCAGCACCGCGACGTGCCCCGGGAACACCGCGGCCAGCACGTCCCGTCCGACGTCGGTGATCGTGACGGTGACGCCGCGGTCGTCCTCGGGCGACGGCCCGCGAGTGACCAGGCCCGCCTGTTCGAGCAGCCCGACCTGGTACGTCAGGCCGCTCCGGCTGTAGACGACCCCGTCGGCCAGGTCCGTCATCCGCCGGCTGCCGTCGGCCGCGTCGCCCAGGGTCGCCAGCAGCTGGAACTGCACGTAGCTCAGGTCACCGGCGTCGCGGAGCTGCTGCTCGACCGTGTGGCGGAGCAGGCTGCTGACCTCGATCAGTGCGAAGTAGGCGCCGAGTTCGTCGGGGCGCAGGGGGCCGGGGGGCGCGTGGTCGTCCATCGCTCCAGCGTAAGTCGTTCGACTTCGAAGCAGCGTCGCGGCGCCACGGCGCGGAGCGGACAGCGCGCTGCGAGCGCCCCGGGCAAGTGGTGGCAGGATGAGCGCTGGCCGCTTCCCTGGCGGCGCAGATCAGGAGTGATCGAGCGTGACCGAGACACACTCCGCGGCACCCGTCACCGAGGACACCGCGGCCCCCGAGCACGACGGCCGGATGGGGACGACGGCGCTCGCGCTCGCCGCCCTCGGCGTCGTGTTCGGCGACATCGGGACCAGCCCGCTCTACGCGCTGCGCACCGTGTTCACCATCGACGGCGGCATCGTCAAACCGATCCCCGAGGACGTCTACGGCGTGATCTCGATGATGTTCTGGAGCATCACGATCATCGTGTCGATCAAGTACGTGCTCGTGCTCATGCGCGCCGACAACAACGGTGAGGGCGGGGTGATGGCGCTCGCGGCCCTGGCCCGGCGCCTGTACGCCCAGCGTCGTGGCGGCGCCACCATCTTCCTGGTGATCGGCATCATCGGCGTCTCGCTGTTCTACGGCGACTCGGTGATCACGCCCGCGGTGTCGGTGCTGTCGGCCGTCGAGGGCCTGCAGACGGCGACCCCGGCGATCGGGCACCTGATCGTGCCGATCGCCGCCGTCATCCTGGTCATCCTGTTCGCCGTGCAGCGTTTCGGTACCGGCAAGGTCGGCACGCTGTTCGGCCCGATCATGCTGCTGTGGTTCGTGGTGATCGCCGTCGCGGGACTGCCGTTGATCGTGCAGCACCCCGGTGTCCTGCAGGGACTGTCACCGACGTGGGCGATCGCCTTCGTGTTCGCCCACCCGGTCATCTCGTTCGTGGCGATGGGTGCCGTGGTGCTCGTCATCACCGGTGCCGAGGCGCTGTACGCCGACATGGGCCACTTCGGCCGCGTGCCGATCCGCCGGGCCTGGTTCTTCGTCGTCTTCCCCGCGCTCGTCCTGAACTACCTGGGCCAGGCGGCGCTGGTGCTCGAACACCCGGAGGCCACGAAGGACCCCTTCTTCCTGCTCTTCCCGAACTGGGCGCAGCTGCCCGTGGTGGTGCTGGCGACCATGGCGACGGTCATCGCCAGCCAGGCCGTCATCTCCGGCGCGTTCTCGCTGACCCGGCAGGCCGTGCAGCTCGGGCTGCTGCCGCCGCTGACGATCCGCCAGACCTCCAAGCGCGAAGGCGGCCAGATCTACCTGCCGGCCGTCAACCTGCTGCTGTTCATCGGCGTGATGGCGATCATGCTCGCGTTCCGGTCCTCGGCCAGCCTGGCCACGGCGTACGGGGTGTCCGTCACGGGCGCGCTCGTGACCGACACGATCCTGCTGCTGCTGGTCGTGAAGCCGCTCTGGCACTGGTCGACGTGGAAGCTCGTCGTCGTCGCGGTCGTCTTCGGTGGCCTCGAGCTGACGTTCCTGGCGGGCAACCTGTCGAAGGTCCTGCACGGTGGATGGGTACCGCTGCTGATCGCGCTGGCGGTCATCACCGTCATGACGACTTGGCGCCGCGGCCGGCAGCTCGTGCAGGACGAACGCCGTGCGCGCGAGGGCTCCCTCGACGAGTTCATCGCGAAGATCAACACGAAGCGGGTCCCGCGGGTCCGTGGCATCGGAGTGTTCCCGCACCCGAACAAGGAGACGACGCCGCTGGCGCTCCGCGCGAACGTGGAGCACAACCACGTCGTGCACGAGCGGGTCATCATCGTGTCGGTCATCACCGCGAACGTGCCGCACGTGCCGCACAGCAAGGCGTTCACGCGCGACGACCTCGGCTACTCGGACGACGGCATCGAGCACGTCACGATCAAGTTCGGCTTCTCCGACGATCAGGACCTGCCGCACGCCCTGCACGCCGCCTGCCTGGCCGAGGTGCTCGACCTGGAACCCGACGCCATGTCGGACGCGTCCTACTTCATCTCGCGTGGTGCTCTGCGGCCGATGCGCGGCAACGGCGGGATGGTGAACTGGCGGAAGCGCCTGTTTGTCGGGCTCGCGCACAACGCGGCCGACCCGGCCTCGCGGTTCAACCTGCCGCCGCAGCGCACCGTCACGATGGGCATCGACGTCGAGATCTGACGTCGGCCAGGCCGGAGGACCCAACCGGACCGCACGGACCGGACCGGACCGGACCGCACGCACCGGACCGGGCCGGACCGCTCAGGCGGACCGCGCCTCGGCGCCCGCCAGCGTCGCCGCCGCGTGCACCGCGTTCCGCACCACCCGGGCCACGTCCTGGGACGTGGACGCCGCCGGCCACGCCACCACCGTCGTCGCGAGCGGCGCGTCGAGCACCGGCACCGCGACGTGCTCCGGCCACTGCAGCGTGCGGCTGGACCGCGGGATCACGATGACCGTGTGCCCGAGCGCCACGAGCTGCGCCAGCTGCGCCTGCGAGTGCACCTCGGGTCCTGGTCCGTCCGGGTAGGTGCCGTCGATGCGGGGCCACCGGGCGGCCGGCAGGTCCGGCAGGTCCCGCAGCTCGGCCGTGGACACCGAGGCGCGGGCCGCCAGCCGGTGCGAGCGGGGCAGGATCGCGACCTGCTGCTCGGTGCGCAGGTCCTCGGTGTCGAAGCCCGTCAGGTCGTCGTACGTCCGGTGCATGATCGCCACGTCGGCGGTCCCGTCGCGCAGGAACGCCCCCTGCTCGTGCACCTCGCCGAAGCGCACCTCGAGCGGCAGTCCCAGGGGATCGGCCTGCTGCACGTCGAGCAGTTCCTGCAACAGGTCGTGGTCCGCGCCGGCCTTGACGGCCAGGACCAGACGCCGCGTCGGCTGACCGGCCCGTCGGGCACGCCGGCCGGCACGGGCCACCGCCTGGAGTGCCGGTCTGGCCTCCTCCAGCAGCACCGTGCCCGCCGCGGTGAGCACCACGCCGCGTGGCGTGCGGTCGAACAGCGCCGCCCCGATCCGCTGCTCCAGTTGCTGCACGGCGCGCGAGAGCGGCGGTTGCGACATGCCGAGCCGGGCCGCCGCCCGTCCGAAGTGCGCCTCTTCGGCCACGGTCACGAAGTACCGGAGTTCGCGGGTCTCGAGATCGTCCACGACGTCGAGCCTACGTCGCGCCGATACCCGTCCGGTATCGCCGACCACCCGACAGGTCTTGGACGCCGGAACTCGGTCGGACCCAGGATCGAGGCATGACATCAGCAACGACCGCCCTGGTCACCGGGGCGAACAAGGGCATCGGGTTCGCGATCGCACAGTCACTCGGGAGGCTCGGCATGCGTGTCGTCGTCGGCGCGCGTGACACCGCGGCCGGCTCCGACGCCGTGGCCCGGTTGGCCGCACAGGGCATCGACGCGTCCTCGGTGCAGCTCGACGTCACCGACGACGCGAGCGTCGCCGCCGCGGCCCGCGAGCTCGACGAGCGGTTCGGCACGGTCGACGTGCTCGTCAACAACGCCGGCATCTCCGGGTCGTTCGACCCCGTCACGTGGGAACAGGACCCGACGACGACGGACCTGGATGAACTCCGGCGGATCGTCGACACGAACGTGTACGGCGTCGTCCGGGTCACGAACGCGGTGCTCCCGCTGCTGCGCCGGTCGAGCGCCCCGCGGATCGTGAACACCTCGAGCAGCATGGGGTCGCTCACCCGGCAGCCGGGACCGGTGATGGCGGCGTACTCGTCGTCGAAGACCTTCCTGAACAGCATCACCGTGCAGTACGCCCGCGCGTTCGCCGACACCCCGGTGATCGTCAACGCCGCCTGCCCGGGCCTGGTCGCGACGGACTTCAACGGCTTCGCCGGCGACCGGACCCCCGAGCAGGGCGCCGCCCCGGTCGTGCGCCTGGCGACCCTGCCCGACGACGGCCCGCGCGGCGGCCTGTTCGACGAGGACGGCGTGGTGCCCTGGTGATCCGTTCCCATGAACCGGCCATGAGCTGCCGAAGGATGCTCCCAGGTCGGTGACGCCCGCGCTGCCGTGGCCCTACCGTCACCAGCATGCAGTTCTCGCGCACGCTCGTGGTGTCCACCGCGATGACGCTGACCGTCGTGGTCGGCCTGATCGGGTGGGACGCCGCGACGACCACGACGGCGACCTCGGCAACGGCGGGCACGTCGACGGCGCCGGGCGTCGCGAACAGGACCGGCAGCGCGTCCTCGCTGCCGCAGACCACCGCACAGGGAGCACCCGTCACCAGCGACACCGCCGTCGTGACGATCGGCGACTCGATCATGGCCGGCCACGGACTCGACGACCCCTCCGACGCCTGGCCCGTGCTGCTGGGCACCGAGACCGGCCAGGCCGTGACGAACGACTCGTGCAGCGGCGCGGGGTTCATCGCCGTCGGGGACTGCGGCACCGACTACGACGGGCTGCTGGCCGCCGCGGTCGCGAGCGCACCGGGGACCGTCCTGATCGAGTCGTCCGACAACGACCTCGGGCAGGACCCCACCGCGCTCGCCGCCGCCACCACGTCGACGATCGCTGCCCTGCACGCCGCGCTGCCCGATACCCGCATCGTGGGCCTGAGTACGCTCTGGGACCAGCCGGGCACCGTGCCGGACGAGGTCGCCGCCAGCAGCGCCGACCTGCAGCACGCGGTGCAGGCCGTCGGCGGGACGTACATCGACGTCGGACAGCCGATCGCCACCGGTGCCGGGCTGCTGCAGGCGGACAGCGAGCACCCGACCGACGCCGGGCAGCAGGTGCTCGCGACGGCCGTGCTCGCCGACCTGCGCGCCGCCGGCATCGAGGGCTGACCCGCGATCAGTCCGCCACGATCAGTTCTGGGCGGGGTCAGCCTTCGGTGGGGCGGTGCGGCGTCGCGATCCGGTCGTGCAGGGGCTCGGTCTGCCAACGCTCACTGACGTTCAGCGGCGTGACGGAGAAGCGCTACGGGTGGGCGGAACGGGAAGGCGTGCAGATGATCGCCGTGATCGGTGACGCCGCACACGATCGGCGACTTCGCCAATGCTCGTCTCGCGGCCGCGGCCGCCGTCAGGTCGACCCGATCAACGACCTGTACGGCACCGACACTGTCAGCGAGAACGGCGGCGACGACGGACTCCCGTCCGACCCCTTCGGGTTCAAGGCCGGGATCGACGACAACCACACCGGGCTCGTGAAGTTCGGACTCCGCTGGTACAACCCCGACGTCGGGTCCTGGACACAGCAGGACACCCTGGACCGACCGCTCGACCCCAGCAACGGCGATCGCTACGCGTACGCCGGTGGCGGCCCGATCAACAGCTCCGACCCAACCGGGTCCATCTCGTTCAGCCTGTTCGCCAAGCTTCTCGTTGCCGTCGTCACCGGGAAGGACGTCTACACCGTTCTTGGCCCCTCGACGAGGACAGAAGGCTTGAGTACTGACTTCTCCATCGCCTGTGGGCTCGTCGCGGGAGCGATCGCTGTGCCCACTGTCGCAGGCGCGCTCCTGGCCCTCGGAGGGTGTTGTGTGGCTACGAAACTCGTTGAGAACGCCCTAGAAGAAGAAGGCTGATCCCATGGCACCGACAGATTCTGGTCCAGAGGACAACGGAGCACAGCGCCCGAGCCGTTACCAGTGGCGGTACGGGCCGCTTCGACTCGTCATGCCGTGGGTAGCGATCGTCGTCGGGGCCCTCCTCGCCATCATGAACAGTGATCCGGTGCTCCGGATAGGCGGTATCGGGCTGATCGTCTTCGGCATCATCCTGTTCTTCGTCTACCGCTTCATGGCCAAACGAGGAGTCTGAGTTCGTCAGAGTGCTGCTGTACCCACCGCGGGCGGGTGCAGCAGCACTCTTCGCGTGAACGGGTCCTCGAACCAGGTTCACGGTCCCGGTGCAGACTGGGGCCAGATCACCCTGCACCGATGCCGACGTACACCTGGCAGTTGGTCCGGGACCGTCGGTTCTGCGGTCGGGTGCGCGTACGACTCAAGTACATCGAAGCCGAAGACGTCGCGACGTTGTCGGCCAAGGATTCGGGTATTCCGTCGACGAGTGCGGTGCCGCGTCAACGGGTTGACGTGGTACCCGCGCTCATGGGAGATGGGATCACGTTTGACCCGTGTCTGCTCGCCGGAACGATCGCGTGGGCAGCACGGATCCGCCGTTCGCTACTGGTCAGCGTCAGCCCGTAGCCATTGCGTGCTGACGCTCATCCGCTCAGCGAGTGCCATCCCCGCGGATGGGACCTCTTGGACCCCGCAAGCCAGCAAATCAGTGAAGATGAGGCGAAGCGCGGCATCCCCCAAGCTGATGGGAGGCCCACCGCGCGTCCGACCCGATCGGCGAACCCTCCACGAGCTATAACGTTTGTATCAATTATTGGTTACAATCGTTGTATGGCAGGGGCAACTATGGCGCGTCTTGCGGCGATCGCGGAACAGCGCTGGGGACTGGTGACGACCGAGCAGGCTGCAGCTGTCGACGTCACACGGAACGCGCTGACACGGCTCACCGCGTCGGGAGCGCTGGTGCGGGTAGCGCAGGGCGTGTACCGGATGGCGGGCGCACCCGAGCTCGAGAACGAGGGGATCTACGCCACGTGGCTCGCACTCGGTGGAGCGACCCGGCCGGCCACCGACGAGGGTGTGGCACCGGTCGTCGCGGCCGGGGTCACGGCCGCGATCCTGCACGGCATCGGCGACTTCTACCCGGAGCAAGCGGACTTCGTCGTCCCGTCCCGCCGCGGCACACGGCTGCCGGCACGACTGCGGGTTCGATCGCTGACGCCGGCCGAGGTGACCTTCGCCGAGAGCGTGCCGACGCTGACGGTCGAGCGAACGATCGCGGACCTGGTGGGGCTGTGGACCGATCGGTCCCTGGTGGCTGATGCGCTGTTCTCCGCGTACGAGCAGGGCAAGTTCGTTCGGCCGTGGCAGCTCGTCGAGTACTTGGAACCACTCGCGGGGCCGGCGGGCTTCCGCGACGGGACCGACTTCGCGGCCGATCTGCTGGCCATCGCCGGGATCCGACACCCGGTGACCAATGGCTGAGGAAGGGTACGGCAGTTGGACAGCGATCGCGTCAGCGATCAAGGCCTCCGCGCAACGCGCTCGCGCGGAGGGCGCCACGAACCAGGACGTCGGGGCGCTGATCGCCCAGGCGAGGCTGGACCGGTTCCTGTCACGGGTCTTCTCCGACGGCGAGCGGTCGGAGTGGCTGCTCAAGGGCGGCGGGGCGATGCTCGCCCGGGTCTTGCACACTCGCGCGACGAAGGACGTCGACCTGGCCTCATCGAGCGGGGATCTCGACGAGGCGCAGGTGGCGCTTGAGCGAGCTGCGGGTCAGCAACTCGACGACCATCTCCGGTTCGAGCTCACCACCGCCCGTGCGACCGGCCGGGGCGACAACCAGCCCGGCGTCCAGACCCGCCGGCTGCTGTTCTCATGCTTCGACGTACAGACCGGCCGGAAGGTGGGGGAGGTGCCGGTCGATGTCGTCGTGGGGCCAGCACCTGTCGGGACGGTTGAGACCGTCACCCCGGCGAACCGGCTGCCGCTGCCGCGGGATCTCCCGGCCCCGCAGTACCGGCTGTTCCCCGTCGCCGACCAGGTCGCGGAGAAGGTCTGCGCCACGCTGCAGGACTACGACGGCAAGCCGAGCAGCCGCGTGAAGGACCTCGTCGACCTGGTCACCATCGCCCGGACGCAGCAGATCAGCATGCACGAGCTCCACGCTGCGATCGAGCACAAGCGCCGGCAAACCAACCTCGACCCGATCAGGACCTTCGCGGTCCCGGAGGGGTGGGACCGGCAGTACCGGACGCTCGCGGCCGCGACGCCGTCTGCTGGCGGGATCACCGACGTTCACGAGGCCGAGGAGTTCGTGCGCACCCTCATCGATCCGGCTCTCGACGGCGACAGCGAGCAGACCTGGTGCCCGGGCCACGGATGGCACGAAGCCGGCGAAGTGCCGGCGACCGAGAAGTCCACCGATGATCGTTCCGTGCACGTCGACGCGCATGTCCGGAGCGGGCACCCCGGCAGCGAGCATCACCGCGGCCGCCGCGTATCCGGCGCGTAGCCGGCCACGGCCCACGAACTGGGACACACTCGCCGCACCGCGGAACCCTGAGCATCGACCGAGCAACGGGCCGATTCGGAAGATCGCGCGCGAGCGGCGGGACGTGTACGCGAACGAGATCGCGCGTGCCGTGCGATGACGACGCAGCGGCAGTGGCGTCGTCCGACCCAACAGCCGACGCAGATGACTCCGAAGATGTCGAAGTGACAGACGAACCCGACGTGAAGGGTGGAGCTCAACCGCTCCAGTACTCTGCCGACGCACTGGACCCGCAGACGCCAGACGAAGGCCGCAACACGGTCGGATGATCAGCGAGGACCCCCAAGCGCTGCGCATGTGGTCGAGCGAACCGTGCAGTACGCCCGCGCGTTCGCCGACACCCCGGTGATCGTCAACGCCGCCTGCCCGGGCCTGGTCGCGACCGACTTCAACGGGTTCGCCGGTGACCGCACTCCCGAGCAGGGAGCCGCCCCGGGCGTCTGCCTGGCGACCCTGCCCGACGACGGTCCCCGCGGCGGCCCGTTCGACGAGGACGGTGCCGTGCCCTGGTGAGCGTCAGTCGGTCGGGCGGTGCAGCGTCGCGATCCGGTCGTGCAGGGGCTCGGTCTGCCAGCGCGCACCGAACGTGCCGGCGGCGGGGTCGCACCGCACCCACAGCAGGTGCGGGGTGTCGACGAACCGCACGGCCAGCAGCACCCGTCCGTCCGCACGGACCGCGGCGCTGGCGGCCGTCGCGTCCGACACGGTCCACGCACCGGACCCGAGCGGCACCCGCAGGGGTGACCCGTCCTGGGTCAGCGTGGCGGTCCAGCCGTCGCCGTCCAGCTCGAGCACCACGGTGTCCAGGCCGGGGACCGCGGTCCGGTCGGACACCGCGAAGTCGACCCGGGCCTCCAGGCCGGCGGTGTCGAGCGGCGCACCGTCGACCGGTGCCAGCGCCAGCGACCCCGTGGCGGACGCCAGCGCCGCGTCTGCGTCGGCGCTGCCGTCGGCGTCGATCGCCGGCAGCAGGTGCTGCCAGACCGCGTCGAGCACGGCCTGCATGTCGAGGCTCTGGCCGGTGATCGCCAGCACCACGTCGTGCTCGGGCAGCACGACGCAGAACTGTCCGTAGGCGCCGTCGCCGCGGAACCCGTGGCGAGCCATCCAGAACTGGTAGCCGTAGCCCTGGCTCCAGTCCGGGTTCGGCTCGTCCGGGTTGGCGACCTGCGTGCGCGTCGCCGCGTCCACCCAGTCCTCGTCGAGGATCCGTTCGCCGTCCCAGACCCCGCGCTGCAGGTACAGCTGGCCGAGCTTCGCGATGGACTCGGTCGTGGCGTAGCAGCCCGAGAAGCCGAGCTCGCCACGCCCGTCGCGCTTCCAGGACACCTGCTCGATGCCGAGCGGGTCGAACAGCCGCGGGCGCAGGTAGTCGACGAGCGTGCCGCCGCTGACCCGTCGCACGATCTCGGCGAGCGTGTAGGTGCAGGGCTGGTTGTACGCGAACACCGTGCCCGGGTCCTGGTCCGGCGGCAGCAGCAGGAACCCGCGGACGACGTCGTCCGGGTCGATGGCCCGTGCCCGGTCGAGCGTCTCCTCACGGTGCCCGCTCGACATCGCCAGGATGTTCCGCAGCGTCATCGTCCGGCTGCGGGCGTCGGTGACCTCGGCGTCGAGTTCGGGGAAGTGGCTGATCACGGTGCTGTCCAGGTCGAGCAACCCCGCGCGCGCGGCGATGCCGACCGCCGCCGCGGTGAAGCTCTTGCTGAGCGAGTACAGCAGGTGCGGCCGCTCTGCGGTGTAGGGACCCCACCACCCCTCGGCGGCGACCTGCCCGTGGCGCAGCAGCACGAAGCCGTGCGGTTCCACGTCGGGGGTCGTCTCGAGGGCACGGACGAGGGCCTGGACCCCGGTCGCGTCGATGCCGCGGGCGGACGGGGTGCTGCGCTGGAACGTCGTCGTCACGACCCTGAGCGTAGTCACCGGACGCCTGACATCATCGGGGGAGCGTTCGCATCCAGATCGCGCCGCCGTCACGACGACAAGGATCCGCATGCCGTTCTTCACCCCGTCCGCCCCTGCCCCGGGCGACCAGCCGGCGACCGGAGCGCGGAAGGCCTGGTCGGACGCGTTCGGCGGACTCGCCACCCGGTGCCTGCAGGTCATCATCGTCCTGGTCATCGTGATCGGCATCGTCTACGCCGTCGCCACGCTCAGCGTCGTGACGATCCCGATCCTGCTCGCGCTCATCATCGCCAGCGCGATGCACCCCGTCGTGTCCTGGTTGCGCCGACACCACGTGCCGTCGGTCATCGCCACGCTGGCCGTGCTGCTGGGTGTGCTCGTCGTGCTCGGGCTGGTCGCGTGGCTCATCGTCGTCGCGGTCGAGAACCAGTGGTCCGACCTGCAGCAGTCCGCGGTCGACGGGTTCCAGCAGCTGCAGGGCTGGGTGACGTCGCTGCCGTTCTCGATCACGGACTCGCAGATCGACAGCGCGACCAAGGCCGCCACCGACTTCGTCACGAGCGCCAAGTTCGGGTCGGGGGCGCTCGCCGGGGCCTCGGCCACCGCGAACTTCCTGACCGGACTCGTGCTGATGATCGTCGTGCTGTTCTTCTTCCTCAAGGACGGCCCGAAGATCTGGGAGTTCCTGCTCCGTCCCTTCACCGGTGCGCGCTACGACCGTGCGCGCCGCGTCGGTGACCGCGTCGTGTCGACCCTGGGCGGGTACGTCCGGGGCACGGCGATGGTGGCGGCGGTCGACGCCATCGGCATCGGCGTGGGCATCGCGATCGTCGGCGTGCCGCTCGCGCTGCCCCTGGCCGTCGTCGTGTTCATCACGGCGTTCATCCCGATCGTCGGTGCGACGGCCGCCGGCATCCTGGCAGCGCTCGTCGCCCTGGTCGCGCTCGGACCGGTGCAGGCGCTGATCGTCGTCGGCATCGTGATCCTGGTGAACCAGCTCGAGGGCAACTTCCTGCAGCCGGTCCTGATGGGCAAGACGCTGCAGCTGCACGGCCTGGTCATCCTGATCGGCCTGACGGCGGGCACCGTGCTGGCGGGCATCACCGGGGCGGTCATCGCCGTCCCGCTGCTGGCCGCTGCGTGGGGCGCCGTGCAGGTCTGGGACGGGCCGGACACGCCCGCCAGGCCGTGGCGGCAGAAGCGGTCCGAAGCAGTCGGCGCACAGTAGGGATCGCGGGGGATACTGGGGTATGCGTGAACTCCAAGCGGCCATCGCAGCCGACCTCAACGTCCAGCCCGACATCGACCCGGCTGCAGAAGTCGAGCGTCGGGTCGGGTTCCTCCGTGACTACCTGCTGACCACCGGTGCCAAGGGCCTGGTCCTCGCCATCAGCGGGGGACAGGACTCCTCGCTCGCCGGCCGGCTCTGCCAGCTCGCGATCGAGTCCCTGCGCGCCGACGGCCACGACGCGTCGTTCACGACCGTGCGCATGCCGTACCGCACCCAGGCCGACGAGGACGACGCCCAGCTCGCGCTGCAGTTCATCGCGGCCGAGCCGGGGATCACCGTGAACATCCAGCACGGCGTCGACGGGGTCGTGCAGGACACGCAGGACTCCGGCGTCGAGCTGAGCGACTTCGTCAAGGGCAACGTCAAGGCCCGGATGCGCATGGTCGCCCAGTACGCAGTGGCCGGGCAGCGCGGCCTGCTCGTCGTCGGCACCGACCACGCGGCCGAGGCCGTCACGGGCTTCTTCACCAAGTACGGCGACGGCGGGGTCGACCTGACACCGCTCACGGGGCTGACCAAGAGCCAGGGGCGTCAGCTGCTCGAGCACCTCGGCGCGCCCGCGCGGCTGTACCAGAAGGCCCCCACCGCCGACCTGCTCGACGACCTGCCGGGCCAGACGGACGAAGCCAACCTCGGCATGCGCTACGCCGAGATCGACGCGTACCTGCAGGGGCACGACGTGCCGGTCGAGGTCGCCGAGGCGATCGAGGCCCGCTACCACGCCACCGAACACAAGCGCCAGGTGCCGGCCACCCCGTTCGACGCCTGGTGGCGTTCCTGACGCACGTCTCGATGGCGAACGCCACCGTCTGACGGACGGGAGGCCCGGTGCCAGCTGGCACCGGGCCTCCCGTCGGTCGTGCACTCGCGTCAGCCGGCCAGGGCCGCGGTGCGCTCGGCGATCGGTGCGCCGAGCGACGCGCGCACGGCCTTGGTGAGCTCGTCGGCCAGCACCTCGTCCGCACCCTGCTCGACCCCGTCGAAGACCGCGGTGACGACCTGCTCCGGGGTGTTCTTCGGGGCGTCCACCCCGTCGGTCATCGCGGTGTCCGTGTAGCCGAGGTAGGCGCCGACGACCTGCACGCCGTCGCCCGCGAGCTCGAGTCGGGTGGAGTCGGTGGCCGACCAGAGTCCGGCCTTCGAGACGCCGTACGCGCCGCTGCCGGGGAGCCAGCTCAGCACCGACGCGACGTTCACGACGGCGCCGTGGGCACGACGGAGCGCTGGGGCGAACGCGCGAGTGACCAGGAGCGGGCCGACCAGGTTGGTCTCGATCTGCGTGCGGATGTCCTCGAGCGGACCGTCGACCAGGCCACCCTGGCGCAGCTGGCCGGCGTTGTTGACCACGATGGTGACGTCCGCGGCCTCGGTCGCGGCGTGGGACACCGACGCCTGGTCGCTGACGTCGAGCACGAGCGGCACCACGCGGGCGTCGTCCCAGTCGCGGGGTCGACGTGCGGCGGCGTAGACCTTCGTCGCGCCGCGGTCCAGGGCCTGGCGCACGAACTCGGTGCCGAGTCCGCCGTTCGCGCCGGTGACGAGCACGATCTGTCCGCTGAGTGTGGTCATGGTGGGGTTCCTTCCGTCGGAGCACCGGTCGGTGCCGCTGTCACAGGAGAGCAATACGACCGGTCGTCTCATTCCCGGAGTGGGACAATCAGTGCATGCCCAAACCCAGTCTGCGTGACGCGATCGTCGACGCCGCCCTCGTCGAGTTCCACCAGCACGGGTACGCGGGCACCGGCGTCGCCGCGATCACGGGGTCGGCCGGGGCGCCGAAGGGCTCGTTCTACAACCACTTCCGGTCCAAGGCCGACCTGGCGATGGTCGTCGCGGACCGGTTCGCCGCCGCGTCACCCGTCGACCTGTTGCAGGACCAAGCGGTGCCGCGTGCGATCGACCGGATCACGGGGTACTTCGACGTCATGCTCGACCGGCTGGCCGGCATCGACTTCCGGTACGGGTGCCTGCTGGGCAACCTGGCCGTCGACACCGCGACCGACGAACCCACGGTCGCGGCGCACGTCGACACGGTGTTCGCGGCCTGGGTGGGGCAGCTGGCGGCAGCGGTCCGGCTGGCACAGGAGCAGGGGAACGTCGACCGCGACCGCGACCCGGACCTGGTCGGCGCGCAACTGGTCGACCTGTGGGAGGGTGCGGCACTGCGGGCGAAGGCGCGGCGCGACGGTGCCCTCACCCGGCGCGTGGTGACCGACGGGGTGCGGCGGTTGCTGGTCGGCTGACGTCGCTCGATCAGACGGCGGCGGCAGTGGTGCGACGGTGTGCCGCGGCCGGGTGTGACGCCGGCAGCCGGCCCGGGCCACCGGTCAGGCGTTCGCGCAGGGTCTCGCCGGGCGTGTACCGCTCGGGCAGGCGGCCGCGCTCCCGCAGCAGGGGCGTGACGTACGTGCCGAAGTCGCGCACGGTGTCGAACGAGTGGTACTGCCGCAGGTTGATGCCGTCGATCCCGTCGTCGTCGAGCCAGCTCTCGATCTGCTCGGTGACGGCCTCGGGGACCCCGGCCGCCCAGAACGCACCGTGCCAGGCCTCGTCGACCCGGTCGAGCAGCTCGC
This sequence comes from Microbacterium sp. M1A1_1b, assembly GCF_053345565.1. Lineage (NCBI taxonomy): Bacteria > Bacillati > Actinomycetota > Actinomycetes > Micrococcales > Microbacteriaceae > Microbacterium > Microbacterium sp. M1A1_1b. The sequence continues at coordinate 8,671 of NZ_JBKFAJ010000009.1, read as the reverse complement.
CGACGGTGGCGTCGAGCGCGACCCGGCCGACCAGGCGTTCCCCGCCATCAACCCCCTCGGCCTCGAGCGCATCGCGGACGGTCCGGCTGCGCGGGTGTGCCAGCGCGTCGAAGGGGATGCTGCCGTGCACGAGTGACCCCTCGTCGCTACGGAACGCCCGGTACTGGGCGACCCTGTCCTCGACGTCGCGCTGGGTCGGCGCCGTGATGACGGCGGCCTGCGTCACGAACCGGACGTCGTCCCGGCTGCGCCCGGCGTCCTCGGCTGCAGCGCGCACCGCGTCGGCGGTCCGCTGGACCCCGTGTCCACCGGTGAACACGACCTCGGCGTGCCGGCCGGCGCGGGCGATGCCAGCCGGGGACCCGGTCGCCAGGAACAGTGCCGGGGTGCGCTGCAGTGAGGGCTCGGACAGGTGCGGTCCGGCGACGCTGAAGTGCGTGCCGACGTGGTCGATCGGGTGCACCTTGCTCGGGTCCGTGTACACGCCGTGCTCGGCATCGCGGACGACGGCATCGTCCTCCCAGGAGCCCTCCCACAGCTGGTAGAGCACGTCGAGGTACTCGTCGGCGATCTCGTACCGGGTGTCGTGCGGGATCTCGGTGGCCAGACCGAAGTTCCGGGCGGCGTTCGGCAGGTAGCTCGTCACGACGTTCCACCCGACGCGGCCGTTCGTCAGGTGGTCGAGCGTCGACATGCGGCGGGCGAACGCGAACGGCGGCTCGTAGCTGGTCGACGCGGTGATGCCGAAGCCGAGGTGCTCGGTGACGGCGGCCATCGCGGGCACGACGAGCATCGGGTCGTTGTTCGGGATCTGCAGGCCCTCGCGCAGGGCCGGTGCCGCGGAGCCCCCGTACACGTCGTACGCGCCCAGGACGTCGGCGATGAAGACGGCGTCGAACTGGCCGGCCTCGGCGGTGCGGGCGAGTTCGGTCCAGTACCGGATGTCCGTGTACCGGTGTCGCGCGTTGCCGGGCAGACGCCACAGTCCGTGGGTGATGTGCCCGACGCAGTTCATCTCGAAGACGTTGAGCAGGAGTCGCTTCGGCATGCTCCGAGGCTACGGAGCCGGGTCCACGGGTCGCATGTCCGTGACTCCGTGTGTCATCGGTGGACCGTAGGATCGTCCTGGAACACCAGATGCAGCATCCCGGTCGACACCCGACCGGGCGAAGGGGGAACACATGTCGGCACTGTTCGCACTCGGAGCGATCCCGGTCATCATCGGCGCGGTGGTCGTCGTCGCGGTCATCGCGCTCGTCTACGCCAAGGCGGTCTACCGGAACGCCGGTGCCGACGAAGCGCTCATCATCACCGGCAAGCGCTCGCGCAAGGTCCAGAACGCCGACGGCACCGAGACCGTCGAGTCCGGCATCAAGGTCGTGCTGGGGGCCGGCGTGCTGGTCCGTCCCTTCTTCGAGAAGGTCGCCAAGCTCTCCCTGAGCTCGCGGGCCATCGACATCAACGTCAACGCGCAGGACTCCCGCGGGGTCACGATCGACGTCGAGGCAGTGGCGCTCGTCAAGGTCGGCGAGACCGACTCGTCCATCCGGGCCGCCGCACAGCGGTTCCTCGGGCAGGAGAAGAAGATCGACGACTTCGCGCGCGAGGTCCTGTCCGGGTCACTCCGCGCGTCGATCGGTGCGACCGACGTCTCGACCATCATCCGCAACCGCGACCAGCTGACGGTCGCCGTGCTCGACGTCGCCAAGGACGCCCTGCACAGCCAGGGGCTCGACGTCGACTCCTTCGAGATCAAGGGCATCTCGGACCGCAACGAGTACATCAGCGACCTGGGCCGCGCCGAGCGTGCCCGCGTCCGGCTCGAGGCCGAGAACGCCGAGGCGCAGGCCGACCGCGAAGCGCGCGAGGCCCGTGCCCGAGCCGACCAGGCCATCGCCGAGGCCGAGAACACCCTGGCCATCCGGCGGGCCGCGCTGCAGCTCGACGCCGACCGCGCGGGTGCCGAAGCCGCCGCCGCGGGCCCGCTCGCCCAGGCCCGAGCCTCGCAGGGCGTCGTCGAGCAAGAGCAGATCACGGCACAGAAGCGTGCCGAGCTGCGCCGTGCCGAGCTGGACTCCGAGGTCAGCGCCGTCGCCGAGGCGAACGCCCGCAAGACCCGGGTCGAAGCCGAGGCCGCCGCCGCCGCCCAGATCGAGACCGCCCGCGCGCAGGCCGAGGCACGACGCATCGCTGCCGAGGCCGTGGCTGCCGAAGCACACGCCGAGTCCGAGGCCCGCAAGCTCGCCGCCGACGCGTCACGCGCCGAGGGCGAGGCGATCGCCGACGCGATCCGCGCGAAGGGTCGTGCCGAGGCGGAGTCCACCAAGGCCCAGGCCGACGCGCTCGCCGAGCACTCTGACGCGGTGCTGCGCGTCAAGGCCCTCGAGACGCTGCCGGCGATCGCCCGCGAACTCGCGGCACCGATGGCCGCGATCGACTCGCTGACCGTGGTGTCCTCGGACGGTGCTGGGTCGCTGTCCAAGAGCGTCGTGAGTCAGTTCAGCGAGGTCGATGCCCTGCTCGGGGCGACGGCCGGATTCACGCTCAGCGACATCGTCAAGAGCACGACGACCGGTCAGGCGGCAGCGCGCGCAGTGGCTCGCGAGACCGTCTCCGAGTCGACCGAGTAGTCAGCGCTCGTCTGACCCGGGACGGCGGCGCTCGTCCGCCGACTCCTCGGTGTCGCGGCGGGTGTCCTCGCCGGAGCGCTGTCGCTGGTCGCCCGAGGTGCGCCGCTGATCGTCCTCGTGCTGCTCCGGCAGTCCGTCGTCCAGTTCCGCGGCGCGACGGTCGTGCTCGGCAGCCATGCGTTCCTGCCAGACGATGCTGCGCGCGGCGCCCTCGAGCACGTCGTCGACCGACCGTCCGGTCTGGGCGGCGAGTGCTCCGCTGAGGCCCGCGGTCAGGGTCCCCCCGGCCGAGGCCAGCCGCTGGACCACTTCCTCTTGGCGGGGCGTCAGGGGCTGGTCGACCATGCCGTCGACGGTCTCGCGGATGTTCTCCTCGCTCGCGTCGAGGGCTGCCTCGTCGCCGGACTGCAGGGCTGCGGCCTCTCCGACGACGACGAGTCCGAGACGTGCGGCGTCCTCTTCGGGACGGGTGCTTCCGTGCTCGTCGGTCATCGCTGGGACGCTACGCGCGGCACCGGCGCGCTTCCTGGACAGATGGGGGACCGGCGCCTGCAGGATGGGCGGCGTGGAGTACTCGGCGGACCCGTGGGTGCAGCGGCTGCGCGACGGCGTGCCTCCGGCGACGTGGCCGGTCGTCGTCGCGATCGTCCTGACGACGATCGCCGGTGTGCTCTTGCTGGTCGCCGAGGCGCTGCACCCCGATGCCGTGCGGCAGATCGATCAGGCGCGTCGGGGGTTCATCGTGCTCCTGGTGCCGCTCGCGCTCGTCGTGTCCGGTCCCTGGGCTGCGATCGCGACGTGGTTGGCGGGGCGCCACGACCGCACGGTGCTCGCACGGATCCGGTCCCGTTCCGAACCGTCGTTCTTCCTGCCCGTCGTGACGCGCTCGGTCCGGGGACCGGACGATCTCCCCGCGCCGCGTCCGACGATCTGGACCGTGGACCACGCGGGGCTGCATGGTTGGGCGCGCGGGCGCGACGCCCCGGTCGTCGAGGTCCCGTGGGACCGGGTGCGCACCATCGACATGGCCACGACGTGGGTGCGCGGCCAGCGGCAGGAGTACGGCATCTGGATCGAAACGGACCGCGGACACCTCGTCCTCCGGCCGCGCGCAGCCCTGACCCGGGCGTCCGAGGCGAGCCAGACGAAGCGGGACGTGCTGATGCGGGTGCTCCGGTCGCTCCGGCGCGAACTCGCTCCCCGCGACTGACCGCGGCTCGGGGCTGCCGCTGCTCAGTCGTCCCAGCGGCGCAGCAGCCACGCCGCGGCAGCGAGTGCCTCGGAGTGCTGGAACGCCCGCAGCGTCGGCATGTTCGGTGGAGCGGGGCGGGACGCCTTCTCGAAGAACGTGCCCGCGAGTCCGGCGAGCACCGCGTCGACGGACACGGGCGACACCCCGGCGAACACCGGGTGCGACGCCAGGTGGTGTTCGACGTCGACGTCCTCGCCGCGGACCAGCGCGTCGAGCAGGTAGGTCAGCGGGTCGAGCCAGTGCGCGCCGATCCCGGCCCAGGGCCAGTCGACGATCCACACCACGCCGTCCCGGTCGATGATCAGGTTGTCGGCGCGGCAGTCGAGGTGGACGAGGTGCTCGCCGTCGACGGCCGCCGCCCCCGCACGAGCCGCGACCGCCATCCGTGGTGCGTGTGCTGCCACCTCGGCGGGGACCACGTCCGGCAGCCCCTCGGCGAGCATCCGGTCCCAGCTCGCGAAGTCCGACGCCAGGTCGCATGCGGCGCGTGGCAGCTCGGCGAGGGCGCCCGTGGCGAGCGGCAGCGTGTGCAGCGCGTCGAGCACGGCGGTGGCCTCGGCGCCGTCGAGCGCGCGCCCCGGGTGACGGCCCTCGACGTCGTCGAGGACCACCGCGATCCACCGGTCAGCGCCGACGTCGGCGGTGAGCGCGGCCCGGAGCCGGGGTGCCTGCACACCGGACGGCAGCGCGGACATGACCCGGGCCTCCTGCCCGTGCAGGGCGAACCCGTCCGCGTTCCGTGACCGTGAGAGCGTCTTGACGAACGCCCGCGTGCCGGTGTCGGTCACGACCCGGTCGGCACCACCGGGGGAGTACCCGCCGGCCTGCGAGTCGGCGGTGACCACCCGGCCTCCGAGCACCCCCTCGACCTGCGCGCGCAGCTGCTCCGGTACCTCGGCCCACGTCGTCCGCCCCATGCTCCGACCGTACCTTCCTGAAGGGGCACTCACGAACGTGCGCTGACGGCAAGATTGCGTTGCCCGCAACACTGCTCGTGGTGTAAAGTTGCAGCGTCTGCAACGAAGCGGACCGCACTCCACACGAACCGCTCCGAAGGACTCTCCATGTCAACAGCCACTGCACCGGTCCAGGTGTCCGGCGGGCGACCCCAGGCACCGGCCGCCGCGCCGGGCAAGCCGATCATGTCGCACCGCCAGATCCTGCTCGTCATCTACGGCCTGATGGCCGGCATGTTCCTGTCGTCCCTCGACCAGACGATCGTCGGTACGGCCATCCGCACCATCGGCGACGACCTGCACGGCCTCGACCAGCAGGCCTGGGTGACGACCGCGTACCTCATCGCCAGCACCATCACGACGCCGATCTACGGCAAGCTCTCCGACGTCTTCGGCCGCCGCCCGCTGTACATCTTCGGCATCGCGGTGTTCATCCTCGGCTCGCTGCTGTCGACCCTGTCGACCTCGATGATCATGCTCGCGGCCTTCCGTGCCTTCCAGGGCATCGGCGCCGGCGCGCTGATGTCGCTGCCGCTGGCGATCATGGGCGACATCCTGGCTCCTCGTGAGCGCGCGAAGTACCAGGGCTACTTCCTGGCCGTGTTCGGCATCTCGAGCGTCATCGGTCCGCTCATCGGTGGCCTGTTCGCCGGTGCGGACCAGATCCTGTGGATCACCGGCTGGCGCTGGGTCTTCCTGGTGAACGTCCCGATCGGCGTGGGCGCGCTGCTCATGGTCATCGCGTTCCTGCACCTGCCCAAGTTCGGCGACGCCAAGGCCAAGCCGCGCATCGACTGGTGGGGCGCGACCGCCGTCATCGCCACGCTGGTGCCGCTGCTGCTCGTCGCCGAGCAGGGCCGCACGTGGGGCTGGGGCTCCGCCGGCGCGATCGCCTGCTACGTCATCGGCGCCCTGGGACTCGTCACCTTCCTGGTCGTCGAGACCCTGATGAAGGACGACGCGATCATCCCGCTCAAGCTGTTCCGCTCGGGTGTGTTCTCGATGGCGACGGTGCTGGGCTTCCTGGTCGGCTTCGCGATGTTCGGCGCCATGCTGACCATCCCGCTGTACCTGCAGATCGTGACCGGGCTGACCCCGACCCAGTCGGGCTTCGCGACCCTGCCGATGATCGGCGGGCTCATGATCGCCTCGATCGCGTCCGGGCAGATCGTCGCCCGCACGGGCCGGTACCGGATCTTCCCGGTCATCGGCACCGCGTTCACCGCCATCGGGTACGTGTTCCTGACGTTCATGACGATCGACAAGCCGCTCTGGTTCCTGATGATCGGCATGTTCTTCATCGGGCTCGGCCTCGGCCAGCTCATGCAGAGCATCACGCTCGCGTCGCAGAACTCGGTCCAGCCGCGTGACATGGGTGTGGCCACGTCGTCGGCCACGTTCTTCCGCCAGATCGGTGGCACGCTCGGCACGGCCGTGCTGCTGTCGATCCTGTTCTCGGTGATGCCGGCGAACATCGTCAGCGCCACCGCCGACAAGGGGAACCTGACCGCCGGCCTCGACGCGGCGCTCAACCCGACCGTCGCCACGGCGAAGGCGAACCAGGGCGTCATGGACCAGATCTGGAACCCGATCGTCACGCCGATCAAGCAGAACGTCGCATCGGGTCTGGCAACCGGCACGGCAGCGGCCAAGCAGGCAGCCGACCAGGCCGTCACGCAGCAGGTCACCGCAGCGGTGCAGGCGCAGGTCGCCGCGGGCACCGTCCCCGCCGCGGCAGCCCAGACGGTCATCGACCAGCAGGTCGCCGACGCCACGCCGGCCGCCGAGGCCACCGCGCTCTCCGCAGCCGCGGACAAGGCGCACGCGACGGTGTCGAACGGCACGCTCGTGGTCGACTGGTCGAACGCCTCCGACCGGCAGTACTACGTCGACCAGGTCGTCCCGACGCTCGTCAAGCAGCTCGACAAGGGCACGGGCTCGTCGTCCGGCTCGAGCGCCGACACCAGTGACACGTCGTTCCTGAACGGCGCCGCACCGGCACTGACCCGGCCGTTCATGACCGGGTTCAACGCCTCGGCCGTCACGGTCTACTGGGTCGGTCTCGGCGTGATCCTGCTGGCCTTCGTCCTCAGCTGGTTCTTCAAGGCGCCGCCGCTCCGCAAGAGCTCGGCCCTGCAGGAGCAGGCGGACGCCGACGGCACGGCGGACGACCTCGAGGCCCAGGCGGTCGCCGCGGCCAACACGATGGGCTCGCCCACCGCGCCGTCCACCGGTTCGATCCCCGTCCAGCGCGCCGGCCGGGCGGACTAGGCACCTCGGGGCCTCCCGCACCACGCGGGAGGCCCCGACCCGCACCAGGAGCACACCGTGAGCACCGTCCCCGCCACCATCACCGAACCCGACGCCGAGTCCTGCGGGCTGCGCGAGCGCAAGAAGCAGCGCACCCGCCAGGCCATCCACGAGTCGGCCATGCGGCTGGTCACCGAGCGTGGGCTCGCCGGCGTCACGGTCGAGGAGATCTGCGACGACGCGGGTGTCTCGCCGCGCACGTTCTTCAACTACTTCCCGGCCAAGGGCAACGCCGCGCTCGGGCTGCCGTCCGCGGCCGTCTCCAACGAGGCCCGCGCGACGTTCACGGCCGCCGGGGGCACCCTGGTGGCCGACCTGTGCGACCTGGTCGCCAGCACGCTCGAACTGCCTACCGACCGCCTCGGCATGAAGGCGCTGGTGCGGGAGCGGCCCGAGATGGTCCCGACCATGCTGCAGTGGATGGCGGACGCCCGGGTCGCGGTGCACCGGGTGGCGTGCGAGCGTACCGACGCCGCCACCGCCAGCACGGCGGTCACGCTGGTCATGGCCGCGGTCATCGAGACCGCGCACCGCGCGGACGTCGACGCAGCCGACGCGCCCGACGCGTTCGCGGCGCGGGTGCGCGCGGTCGTCCGCGAGATGGGCGCGCTCGCCGCGTCCTGAGCCGGGCCGCGGCGCGGCGGCCGCGCGGCGGCTCGGCCGCGCCGTGGTGCGGCCGGCGGCGCCGCTGCGCCGAGTCTCGGCCCTGCGGACAGATTGCGCCGTCCGGACGCCGCAAGATGTCCGCATGGCCGAGACTCGGCCGCGGCACCCTGCGCGGGCGGCACCCTGAGCGGGCGGCACCCTGCGCGGGCGGCACCGGGACCGGCACCGGCACCGGCACCGGACAGGAGGCTCGGCACCGGTCCGGCACCGAGCCTCCCGTCCGGCGACCACGCGCGTTCCGACCCGCCACCTCGCGCCCGGTGGGTCGATTCGCGCATGGTCGGTCGGGACTTCCGCCTGACCATGCGCGAATCGACCTTCGTCGCGCGATGTGACCGACCACGCGCGGACCGGCCCCCGGCGCGCGGACTGGCCGATCGCGAGCGTTTCGACCTGCCACGTGCCAGTCATCGGACCGATGACTCCGGGAATCCGCGCTTTCGTCATGAAAGAAGTGCTTGACGCGCCAGACATCCGATGTTTTGATGTCCTCGTTCGGTCGACGGCGACCGGACGGGCAGGAGTAGACGATGAGCCGCATCACCGGACTGCGGGTCCGCGACATCCGGTTCCCCACCTCGCGGGAACACGACGGGTCCGACGCGATGAACCCCGACCCCGACTACTCGGCCGCCTACGTCGAAGTCACCACCGACGCCCTCGACGGCCACTCCGGATCCGCCTTCGTCTTCACGATCGGCCGCGGCAACGAGGTGCAGGAAGCGGCGATCGCAGCCCTGCGCGGGCACGTCGTCGGCCGGGATGCTGAGGCGTTGCTGGCGGACATGGGTGGCACGTGGCGGAGCATGGTGCACGACTCGCAGCTGCGCTGGCTGGGCCCGGAGAAGGGCGTGATG
>NZ_JBKFAJ010000008.1:0-152754 GCF_053345565.1 Microbacterium sp. M1A1_1b | reverse complement strand
GCGCCCGGCCCGCGCCCGCGCCCGGCCCGCGCCCGCCCCCGGCCCGCGGCCGCGACGCGCCGGCGCCCGGGCGCGGGACACAGGCCCTCGCAGGGACACCCGGGTGTGCGAGCGCTCCGGTAGCGTCGGGAGCATGGAATTCAGGTACCTGGGCAACTCTGGACTCAAGATCTCCGAGATCACCTACGGCAACTGGCTGACGCACGGCTCGCAGGTCGAGAACGACGTCGCGACGCAGTGCGTCCGGGCAGCGCTCGACGCCGGCATCACCACGTTCGACACGGCCGACACGTACGCCAACACGGCCGCCGAGACCGTCCTCGGCGAAGCCCTCAAGGGCGAGCGTCGCGCCGGCCTCGAGGTCTTCACGAAGGTGTACTGGCCGACCGGCCCGATGCAGCACAACGACGTCGGACTCAGCCGCAAGCACATCATGGAGTCGATCAACGGCTCGTTGACCCGTCTGCAGACCGACTACGTCGACCTGTACCAGGCCCACCGCTTCGACTACGAGACCCCGCTCGAAGAGACCATGCAGGCCTTCGCGGACGTCGTGCGGCAGGGCAAGGCGCTGTACATCGGCGTCAGCGAGTGGACGGCCGAGCAGATCCGCGCGGGCGCCGCCCTGGCGAAGGAGCTCGGCTTCCAGCTCATCTCGAACCAGCCCCAGTACTCGATGCTGTGGCGGGTCATCGAGGGCGAGGTCGTCCCCGCGTCCAAGCAGCTCGGCCTGTCGCAGATCGTCTGGTCGCCCATCGCGCAGGGTGTGCTGACGGGCAAGTACAAGCCCGGTCAGCCGCTGCCCGAGGGGTCCCGTGCCACGGACGAGAAGGGCGGCGCGGACATGATCAAGCGGTTCATGCGCGACGAGGTCCTCGAAGCCGTGCAGCGCCTGCAGCCGGTCGCGGATCAGGCCGGGCTCACGCTCGCCCAGCTCGCGATCGCGTGGACGCTGCAGAACGAGAACGTCGCGAGTGCGATCGTCGGCGCCTCGCGTCCGTCGCAGGTGACCGACAACGTCAAGGCGGCCGGCGTGCGGCTGGACGCCGACGCGCTCGCCGCCATCGACGCCGCGCTGGGGGACATCCCGGAGCGCGACGCGTCCAAGAGCGTGAGCCCGGCCTCCCGCCCGGCGTAACCGCTCGACAGACAGACAGACAGACAGACAGACAGACAGACAGACAGACAGACCCGACCGGACGGGTCTGACCGAGCCGACCCGGCCGGACAGACCGTTCCAGGGCCCGTGGCACCCCGCCACGGGCCCTTCCGCATGTCTCCGCGGAATTGCCACCCGCACCACGCGTACCCCGGATGAACGGCATGTGTCGCGTTCCTGGCAGGATCCTGACGAAGTCCGTACCCCGGGCAAACCCCCTTCCCACGCCCCCCGAATCGGGGGCATGACCTCGACCGAGACCCTCGTTGTGGTGCCACCCACTCAGGTGACACCGGACGCAGCCGGACCAGCGACGCGGACGCGCGGCGCACGGTCGTGGCGTCTCGTCGTCGCCGGCCGGCAACTGCTGTCGTTCGGCTCGATCGGCGCGCTCTGCTTCCTGATCGACCTCGGCGTCTACAACCTGCTGCGCCTGACCGTCCTCGACGACCAGCCGATCGCTGCGAAGGTCGGCTCGGCCGTCGTCTCGACCGCGGTCGCCTGGGTGCTCAACCGGCTGATCACCTTCCGGTCCGAGCGCACCACCGGTCGCCGCGAGACCGTGCGCGAGGGCGTCCTGTTCGCGGTCACGAACCTCATCGGACTGGGCATCGCTGCAGTGTGCCTGTTCGTCTCCCACTACCTGCTCGGATTCACCTCCACCCTCGCCGACAACGTCGCCGGCAACGGGGTCGGTCTCGTCCTCGGCACCGCGTTCCGCTTCGCCGCCTACAAGACCCTCGTCTTCCGTTCCCCCGACGCACGCCGCACGAAGGAGCACGCCGCATGAGCATCCTGAGCACGTTGACGCTGGCAGCAGCACCGCTGCTGCAGCCGGGCGACCAGCCCGGCACGAAGGACGTCCCGAACCGGGGCACCACCTCCGTCCCGACGGGAGGCTCGGGGCAGGGCGCGCAGACCGCCTGGTCGGTGGGCGAGTGGATCGGCTACTCCGCGCTGGTCGCGATCTCCGTGCTGCTCACGGTGATCGCGCTGAGCACCCTGTGGTGGATGCTGCACGCGTGGCGGTCGCGGGACGCGCTCCGCGCGACGAGCTTCAGCCCGACCCCGCGCCCCGCGGCGCACCGCTTCACGCTGCTGGTGCCCGGGCGGCACGAGGAGGACGTGATGGGCCAGACGCTCGACATGCTCGCGCGGCAGGACCACCCCGACTTCGAGATCATCGCGATCGTCGGCGAGGACGACCCCGGCACCGACCGGGTGGTGCGTGAGGCAGCCGCGCGGCACCCGGGCCTGATCAAGGTCGTGGTGGACGACACCCTGCCGAAGAACAAGCCGAAGGCGATGAACCTGGCGCTCGCCGAGGCGACGGGCGACATCGTCGGCGTGTTCGACGCCGAGGACGAGGTCTACCCGCGGCTGCTGTCGCTCGTGGACTCGCGGTTCCAGGAGACCGACGCGGACGTCGTGCAGGGCGGCGTGCAGCTGATGAACTTCCGGTCCAGCTGGTGGTCGCTCCGCAACGTGCTGGAGTACTACTTCTGGTTCCGTTCGCGACTGCACTTCCACGCCGAGTCGAAGTTCATCCCGCTGGGCGGCAACACCGTCTTCGTGACGAAGGAGCGCCTGGACTGGTCGAACGGCTGGGACGCGCACTGCCTGGCCGAGGACTGCGAGCTCGGCGTCCGGCTCAGTGCCGACGGCGCCAAGGTCGTCGTCGCGTACTCGCCCGAAGCCGTCACCCGCGAGGAGACCCCGCCCACGTTCGCGTCGCTCCTGAAGCAGCGCACCCGCTGGAACCAGGGCTTCCTGCAGGTGCTGGAGAAGGGGGAGTGGAAGAAGCTGCCGACGCGCACGCAGCGCTTCTTCGCCCGGTACCTGCTGACGATGCCGTTCATCCAGGCCGCCACGGGCCTGCTGATCCCGCTCAGTGTCGTGATGATCGCCTTCGTCAAGGTCCCCACGGTGATCGCCCTGATCTCGTTCATCCCCCTCGCGCCGACCCTGATGCTGCTGGCGGTCGAGATCGCCGGGCTCGGTGAGTTCGGCCGCCTGTACAAGGAGAAGGTCCGGGTCCGCGACTACGTGAAGCTCGTGCTCGGGCTGATCCCGTACCAGGTGTTCCTCGCCGCTGCGGCGGTCCGAGCGGTCGTCCGCCACGCGCGCGGCCAGAACGGCTGGGAGAAGACGGAGCACACCGGCCAGCACCGCACGGCCGGACAGGTCGACGCGGTTCCGTCCAGCGACGGTGACCTGACCGGACCGACGGGCGAGCACCAGCCCGCGGGTCACGCCACGGACCACACCGGCGCCGACGACCAGTCCACCGACCGTCAGCCGGCCTACGCCGGCTCCACCGCAGGAGGCGACCGATGACCGCCAGCCTGACCAACACGACCGGCATCCCGATCCGCGGTGCCCGCGCCGGCAGTGGCCTCGGCACCTGGTTCCAGGTGCACGCGAAGAGCCTGTCCTGGCTGCTCCCCGTCCTGACGATCGGCGTCATGGCACAGCTGTGGAACATGACCGGCACGCCACAGCGCATCGACGACGAGGGCACGTACACCGCCCAGGCGTGGGCGATCACGAACCTCGGTGAACTCACCCACTACACGTACTGGTACGACCACCCGCCGCTCGGCTGGATCCAGATCGCCGGCTACACCTCGCTGACCGGGGCGTTCGCGCGCTACCCGTTCGCCGTCGAGGCCGCACGTGAGTCGATGGTGTTCTTCGCCGCGGCCTCGGCCGTGCTGCTGTTCGTGCTCGGCCGCCGACTCGGGATGCACCGTGCCGCCAGCGCCGCCGCGGTCCTGGTCTTCACGCTGTCGCCGCTGGCCCTGCAGTACCACCGCACGGTCTACATCGACAACGTCGCGACGCCGTGGCTCCTCGCCGCGTTCGTCCTGGTGCTGAGCCGTCGGCAGCAGCTCGCCGGCTTCGTCGGTGCCGCCGCCTGCCTGGGCATCGCGGTGCTCAGCAAGGAGACGTACCTGCTCGCGCTGCCGTTCCTGATCTGGATCGCCGTGCGCCGCGCCGACCACAGCACGCGCCGGTACACGCTGAGCGTCGCGGGTGCCGTGTTGGCCGTCATCGGCGGTGGATACATCCTGCTCGCCGCGGTCAAGGGCGAGCTGCTGCCGAGCGCCGGCAAGGTCAGCCTGCTGCAGGGCATCACGTACCAGCTCGGCAGCCGGCAGGCGAGCGGCTCGGTGTTCACGGGCGGCAACCTGGCCAACGAGGCCGCATCCCAGTGGTGGGCGCTCGACCCCGTGTTCATCGTGCTCGGCTCGGCCGCCGCCGTCGTGGGCCTGTTCCTGCGCCGCGTGCGCCCGATCGCCGCGATGCTCGTCTTCCTGCTGCTGTTCATGTTCCGCCCGAACGGCTACCTGCCCGTGCCGTACGTCATCATGCTCGTGCCGTTCGCGGCGCTGCTGGTCGCCTTCGTCGCCGAGCGCTCCGTGCTCGCGCTGTCCGGCCGCACGCCGTTCCGGTCGACGACCCGCACACGGTCCGCCACTCGCCGGCTGCTCGGCACGACCTGGGCGCTCGTCACCGCGGCCGCACTCGTGGTCGCCGTGCCGCTCTGGGGCTCGCAGCTGCGCGGCTTCCTGATCACCGACCTGGACAAGCCGATGGCGCAGGCCGAGAACTGGATCGGCGACAACGTCGACAAGTCCTCGCGCATGCTCGTCGACGACGCGATGTGGGTCGACCTGGTCAAGGACGGCTTCGCCCGGCAGAACGTCGTCTGGTACTACAAGCTCGACACGGACGGAGCCGTCGAGAAGCAGTCGCCGAACGGCTGGAAGGACTCCGACTACGTCGTGACGACCGACTCGATGCGCACGGGCGGCAACTCGTCGTCGGACGTGCGGCAGGCGATCCAGAACTCGACCGTCGTCGCGAGCTTCGGCACCGGCAACCAGATGGTCGACGTCCGGCAGATCCACCCGCAGGGCGCAGCGACCGCGAAGCAGGAGATCACCAAGGCCTCCGACCAGCGGAAGACGCTCGGCACACAGCTCGCCCAGAACCCGTCGCTGCAGGCGGACGCCGGCACGAAGTCGCAGTTCCGCGCCGGCCAGGTCGACGAGCGCGCGATGCTCGGGCTCGGGCAGGTCCTGGCCGACCGCTCGGTGCAGGTGGCCCGGTTCACGCCGATCACGGGCGAGACCGGCCAGTCCTTCCGGCGTCTCGTGCTGACGGCCCAGACCCCCCAGGCGGCCGTCCGCACCGAGCGCACCTTCCAGGCGCTGACGGGCACCTACCGCCCCGAGTCCGTCGAGCGGGACGGCGACACCCTGACCGTCGTGTTCCCGACCCCGGACCCGACCGTCGCGGTCACGGCATCGTGACCCGCACCCGGCAGCGGACGACCCGAACCAGCACGACCCGACCCAGCACGACCCGAGCAGATCCGACCCGAAGGAGCACGACCATGAACGCCGCTGCACCCCGTACCACCACCGCACGCACGCCCCGTCGTCGCATCGCGGTCGTCGGAGCCCTCGCCGCGACCCTCGTCGCCGCCACCGTCGGACTGGCCGCCCCGCAGGCCGCCAGCGCCGCCCCCGCCGACGGCTGGCTGCGCGTCGGCCACCTGTCGCCCGACACCAAGGGCGTCGACGTCGAACTGTCGAGCCTGGCCGGCGGCAAGAAGGTCTTCGAGCTCGACGACGTCACCTACGGCCAGGTGAGCCCCTACCAGGAGCTCCCCACCGGCACCTACGTGCTGTCGATGCGTGCCTCCGACGCACCGGACTCCACGCCCGTCGTCTCCACCGACGTCACCGTGCAGGCCGGCAACGCCAGCACCGTCGTGGCCTACGGCAAGAACAGCTCGCTCAAGACCGCGGCGTACACCGACGACCTGCAGCAGCCCGGCGACGGCAAGGCGAAGCTCCGGCTCGTGCAGGCCGCCACCACCGCCAAGAAGGTCGACGTCACGGCCTCCGACGGCACCCAGGTGGCCTCGGACGCCGCGTTCGGCACCGCGTCCCAGTACGCCACCGTCGCAGCCGGCAAGTGGGACCTGGACATCGCGGGCGGCGGGCAGACCGGCAGCGCCGACCTCGACCTGGCCGGCAACACCGTGTCGACGCTCTTCGTGCTCGACAACAGCAAGGGCGACCTGACGATCGTGCCCGTGACGGACGCGGCAGCGACCGCAGCGACCCCGAGCGGCGGCGTGCAGACGGGTGGCGGCGGCACCGCCGCCGACCGCGGCACGACGGACTTCCTGCACGCGATCGTCCGCGCCTTCCGCGGACTGTTCCACTGATCCCGACTGGAGGCCCAACCCACCCGGGCCGATCCGCCCACGTGATCCGGGCCTCCAGTCCGGTGCCCCACCCACCAGCAGAGAGCGAGCCAGCATGACCCGCAGGAACTGGATCCCCGTCACCGCCGTCGCGCTCGCCGCGGTCCTGGTCGCCGGCGGCATCGCCGTCGCTGCGGTCCGACCGTGGTCGGACCGTGCCCCGGACGCCGGCGGCGCCGCCACGCCCACCTCGACCACCGCGCCCGCCGGCACCCGCTCCGCCGCGCAGCTGCGGACGGACTTCCTCGACCGCTACGTCGAGGGCGGCCGCGTCGTCCGCAAGGACCAGGGCGACGACACGGTGAGCGAAGGCCAGGCGTACGGCCTGCTCATCGCCTACGCGGCCGGCGACCGGACGCGCTTCGACGACATCTGGTCGTGGACGAAGCGGCACCTGCTCACCGACGACGACCTGCTGGCCTGGCGGTGGACGACGAGCGGCGGGGTCGCGGACGCGCAGTCCGCGTCCGATGCCGACCTCGATGCCGCGCGGGCGCTCGTGCTGGCGGGCAAGTCGTGGGGCGACGAGCGGTACACCGCCGCCGGCAAGCGGATGGCGGCCGCGGTGCTCGACCACGAGACCGTGACGACCGACCTGGGCCGCATCCTGTTGCCGGGGCCGTGGGCCGACGCCGAGCCGTACCGGTACGACGCGTCCTACGCGTCGCCGGCCGCCTACCGGGTGCTCGCCGCGGCCACGGGGGACGACCGGTGGACCGAGCTGGAGCGGGGATCGTCGGCCGTCACGGCTGCCGTGCTCGCCAAGACCGACCTGCCGAGCGACTGGTCGCAGGTGCACGCCGACGGCGCGGTCGACCCGATGCCCGCCACCGGCACCGACTCCCGCGTGCTGTACGGCTACGACGCGATGCGGCTGCCGGTCCGCTACGCCGAGGCGTGCACCGCATCCGACCGAGCACTCGCCGGGTCCGTCGCGCCCACGCTCCGGCGGACGACGCAACTGGCCGCGCAGCTCGACCTGGGCGGGACGGCCGTCACGGGGGACCGGAGTGCCCTGGCCTACGTCGCGCGTGCCGCGGCGGAGCAGGCCTCCGGTGCGTCGTCGGCTGCCACGGCGGACCTCGAGCGTGCCGACCGGACCGCGGCGACCACGCCGACGTACTACGGGGACGCCTGGGCTGCGCTCGGCGCGACCATGCTGACCTCGGACGTGCTCGGTGGGTGCGCCAGCGACGCGGGAGGCGCCTCGTGAGCGGGCGTCGGGCGGCGCCCCGCACAGCCTGGTCGGGACGTCGCCGGTGGACGGTCCTCGCCGCCGCCGCGGTCGTCGTGGCGGGCGCGGCGGTCGCCACCGGGGTGGCCGTTGCTGCCGGCGACGGTCCGACGGGTGGGCCGGTTGCGGCGTCGTCGTCATCGTCCGGTGGGTCGTCGTCGGGTTCGTCGGGGTCTTCGTCGTCCGGTTCGTCGGGTTCGTCCGGTGGGTCGTCGTCGGGTTCGTCGGGGTCTTCGTCGTCCGGTTCGTCGGGGTCTTCGTCGTCCGGCGGTGGCGACCGGGACACGACCGGGTTCCAGGACCCGGCCGCCCCCGCCGCCAAGTCGGACGCGACGCCCACGCGTGTCAGCATCCCGGCGATCGGCGTCGATGCCACGCTCGAGGACCTGCACCGGGGCTCGGCCGGCGAGCTCGACCCGCCCACCGGATGGGACGACGCCGGCTGGTTCAGCGACGGCATCGTGCCGGGCCAGGTCGGCCCGGCCGTGATCGCCGGACACGTCGACAGCCCCACGAGCGCCGCCGTGTTCTTCCGCCTGGACGAGCTGGTGTCCGGCGACCAGATCCACGTCGCCATGTCCGACGGGACGACGCGCACCTTCACCGTCGACCGGACGGAGCGGGCCGCCAAGTCCGCGTTCCCGACGAGCGACGTCTACGGCGTGACCCCCACGCCCACCCTGCGGCTGATCACCTGCGACGGCGTCTTCGACACCGCAACTGGGCATTACACAGACAACCTGATCGTGTTCGCAGAGCTGTCGGACTCCTGACCCAGCACACCCCAGATACGTTCGACCAGAAGCACCGAGGAGCATCATGAGCGAGACCCTGGTCATCATCCCGACCTACGACGAAGCGGACAACATCCGCCCGATCGTGGCGCGCACGCTGGCGGCGACCGACGAGCACGTGCACGTGCTCGTCGTCGACGACAACTCGCCCGACGGCACCGGTGACATCGCCGACGTCCTGGCGACGGAGACCGACCGGGTGCACGTGCTGCACCGGACCGAGAAGAACGGCCTGGGCGGCGCGTACCTGGCCGGCTTCGACTGGGGCCTGACCAACGGCTACGACAAGCTCGTCGAGATGGACGCCGACGGCTCGCACCACCCGGAGTACCTGCCGTGGATGCTCGAGCTCGCCGACTCGAACGACCTGGTGCTCGGCTCGCGCTGGATCCACGGCGGCGAGGTCGAGAACTGGCCGTGGCACCGCGAGCTGCTGTCGCGCGGCGGCAACCTCTACACCCGGCTCGCACTGGGCATCGCGGTCCGCGACGCCACCGGCGGGTTCCGTGTCTTCACCCGCTCGGCACTCGAGCGCATCGACCTGTCGGGCATCGCGTCGAAGGGCTACTGCTTCCAGGTGGACCTGTGCTGGCGTGCCCTGGAGGCCGGCCTGCAGGTCGTCGAGACCCCGATCACGTTCACCGAGCGCGAGTTCGGCGTCTCGAAGATGAGCGGCAACATCGTCCGCGAGAGCCTCACGCTCGTGACCAAGTGGGGCATCGACCGGCGGCTGCGCGAGGTCCGTGCCCTGGCGAAGGAGCACAAGCCGCTGCCGTCCGTCCGGCGGAACGCGCACGCGGTCGCCAACCCCATCCGCTGAGGGCCCGTCCTCGGCGAGCGCAACGACGAAGGGCCACCCGCGAGGGTGGCCCTTCGTGCCGTGCGGGGTCGTGTCCCTACCGGAGCACGAGGATCCCGCGACCCGTGAAGTGGACGGTCTCGTTGTCGTCGTCCTCGATCGAGGCCCCGCCGAACGCGTAGAGCACCTCGCCGGTGGCACCGGGCACCGGAACCGTCGCCGCGTCGTCGAGGAAGTTCACGACGACGTGCACCGGTGCGGCGGTCGGGCCGAGCAGCCCGCGCGTCAGCACCAGCCAGCGTCGGTCCTCGTCGAACCGGACGGCGTTGGCCTCGTAGCGGTGGTCGACGAACGCCTCGTCGGTCCGTCGGAGTGCGACGAGCACCCGGTACGCCCGCAGGATCGCCGTCCCGCGCGCGGACGTCGCGTCGGACCAGTCGAGCTTCGAGTCCTGGAACGTCCGAGGGTCCTGCGGATCCGGGACGGCGGACTCGTCCCAGCCGTGCTGGGCGAACTCGGCGATGCGTCCCTCGGCCGTGGCCTTGCCCAGCTCGGGCTCCGGGTGCGACGTGAAGAACTGCCACGGCGTCGTCGCGGCGAACTCCTCGCCCATGAACAGCATCGGCGTGAAGGGGCCGAGCAGCGTCAGGGCCGCTGCGATGACGAGACCTTCGTCGTCGAGCGTCGCGGCGAGGCGGTCGCCGGTCGCCCGGTTGCCGATCTGGTCGTGGTTCTGGTTCGCGACGACCAGTGCGGTCGCGGGTGACGTCCCGCGGTCGATCGGGCGCCCGTGCCGCTTGCCGCGGAACGAGGACCACGTGCCGTCGTGGAAGAAGCCCTCGTGCAGGACCTTCGCCAGCGCCGACAGCGGGGCGAAGTCGGCGTAGTAGCCGTTCGTCTCGCCGGTGAGTGCGACGTGCACCGCGTGGTGGAAGTCGTCGGACCACTGTCCGGCGAGGCCGTACCCCGCGGCTTCCTGCGGGCGGAACATCACGGGGTCGTTCAGGTCGGACTCGGCGATGAGGGAGCGCGGGATGCCGGTGAACGCCGCGAAGGCATCGGACTCGCTCGCCATCTCGGCCAGCACGTGCGGCCGCGTGGTGTCACGGATCGCGTGCACGGCATCCAGTCGCAGGCCGTCGACGTGGTGGTCGCGCAACCACATCCGGACGTTGTCCAGCACGTACCGGCGGACTTCGGGGTGCTCGACGTTGACCGAGTCGCCCCACGTGTTCGCCAGCCCCTGCGTCAGGTACGGCCCGTACAGCGGCAGGTAGTTGCCGCTCGGACCGAGGTGGTTGTACACGACGTCCTGGATCACGCCGAGGCCGAGCGCGTGCGCGGTGTCGACGAAGCGGTCGTAGGCATCCGGCCCGCCGTACGGCGCGTGCACGGCGTACCAGGCGACACCGTCGTAGCCCCAGTTCCACTCGCCGTTGACGGCGTTGACCGGCAGCAGTTCGACGAACTCCACGCCGAGCTCCACCAGGTGGTCGAGCTGCTCGGCTGCGGCGTCGAGCGTGCCCTCGGGTGTGTAGGTGCCGACGTGCATCTCGTAGATCACGGCGCCGCGGGCCGGGCGGCCGGTCCACGACTCGTCGGTCCAGGCGAACCGTGCGGGGTCGACCACCTCGGACGCGCCGTGCACGCCGTCCGGCTGGTACCGGCTGCGCGGGTCGGGGCGGACCGCGTCGTCATCGTCGAGCCGGAACCCGTACCGGGCACCGACGACAGGCACGATCGCGTCGGTGCGCCACCAGTCGTCGTCTCCGCGGGTCAGCGGGTACTCGGTGCCGTCGACGACCAGGCGCACGCGCTCGGGGGTCGGCGCCCAGACGGCGTATCGATCGGGTGCGGTCATGCGTGACCCTCCAGGATCTCGATCTCGGCCTGCGCGTCCGTCTCGGTCGCATCGGTCGTGCTCGTGTCGTTCGCTGTCGTGCTGTTCGCTGTCGTGTCGCCGGTCGCGGCGGCACTCGTGACCGCGTCGGTGTGACCGGCCGCGACGTCGGCCGAGGGCACCAGCAGGGCGACGGGGTAGGTGGCGAGCAGCTCGGAGAGCTGGACGCCCCTGGCTGCCGGGAAGTGCCTCCCGGTCAGGGCGTCGACACGGTCGACGGGAGCCGGGTGGATGCAGGTGTCACCCCACCCGCCGACCCGCTCGAGCCCGATCGGCAGGCGGGTGGCGACGGTCACGGCGCCGCCGCGGTCGAAGGCGACCACGTGGTCGGCCGCGCTGCCGGTGGCCTCGACCGGCAGGTGTCGCGTGAACAACTCGGGGCGATCGCGCCGCAGACGCAACGCGCGACTGGTGACCAGCAGCTTCGCCTCGCCGTCGATCCCGATCGAGGGCAGCATCTCGGGGCCGTCGTCGTCGGGGCCGTCGAGCTCGGCCAGGATGCGGCGGCGCTCGGCGTAGTCGACCGCGCGGCGGTTGTCCGGGTCGACGAGCGAACGGTCCCACAGCTCGGTGCCCTGGTAGACGTCGGGAACGCCGGGCGCGGTCAGCTGCACGAGCTTCAGGCCGAGACCGTTCGACCACCCGGCCGCGTTGATCCGCTCGTCGAGGTCGTCGAGCACGGCGACCACCGTCGGGTCGTCGAACGCAGCGTCGACCAGCGCGTGCATGCGCCCCTCGAAGTCCTGGTCCGGCTCGGTCCACGTGGTGCTGTCACCGGCTTCGCGCGAAGCCTTCTCGGCGTAGGCGTGCAGGCGTTCGCGGCTGGCGGGGCGCGCGCCCACGATCGCCTGCCAGAGCAGGTTCGCGAAGACCTGGTCCTCGAGCGGCGCGAGCGTGTTCAGCCGGTGGACCACCTCGGTCCACTCGTCACCCAGCTCCGCGAGCACGGCGATGCGAGCGCGGGTGTCCTCGCTGCGCTTCGTGTCGTGCGTGGTGAGCGTCGTCATCGTGTGTGGCCAGCTCGCCAGCCGCTCACGTTGCGCGGCGTGGAACTCCTCCACCGAGACGGCGAAGATGCTCGGGTCACCGCCGACCTCGCTGAGCGAGCTGAGCTTGGCGGAGCGGTAGAACGCGGTGTCCTCGACGCCCTTGGCCATCACCATCCCGCTGGTCTGCTGCAGGCGGATCGCAGCAGCGTTCGACGGGTCGATCAGCGACGGCGCGATGCGGTCGATGACGTCGGCCAGGTCGGGTCGCGTCTCGGCGGCGCCCTCGAGCGCGTCGATCAGGAAGTGCGCGCCCTCCGGCAGGTAGGTCCGGTAGACGTCGAAGCAGGCGATGACCTCGGCGAGCGCGTCGACCAGTCGAGCGTGGTCCTCGGTCAGCCCCTGGGCCTCGAGCAGACGGGCAAGACGCTCCACCTCGCTGCCGAGGATGCCGTCGGCGATCCCGCGTCGGGTGTCGTGGGTCAGGGCCTGCCAGTCGGCCGGTTCGGCCTCGACGGTCGCCCACAACGGTTCCTCGCCGCGGGGGTCGACGAACACCCGGTCCATCGTGCCGAGCGCGTCGTAGCCGGTGGTGCCGTCGACCGGCCAGCTGCCGGGGAGCTCCTCGCCGGGCTCGAGGATCTTCTCGACCAGGGTGTACGCACCACCGGTCAGACGGTGCAGGTCGCCGAGGTAGCCGGCGGGGTCGTACAGCCCGTCCGGGTGGTCGATGCGCAGGCCGTCGACCAGACCGTCGCGGAACCACTCACCGACCACGGCGTGCGAGGCCGCGAACACCTCGGGCTCCTCGACGCGGATCGCCGCGAGGGTGTTGACCGCGAAGAACCGTCGGTAGTTCAGGTCGTGGTCGGCGCGCTTCCAGTGGATGAACTCGTAGTGCTGTCGATCGTGCACGGTCGGCACGTCGTCGCCGTCGTGGACCGTGCCCGGAGCGGTCGGGTACGCGGTGGCCCCGACTCGCAGCACCGGGCGCTCGGGATCGGACGTGTCCAGCGAGACCGCGTCGAGCATGTCGTCCGCGAGCACGGGGACACGCAGTCGACCGCCGCCCGCCTGCCAGTCGACGTCGAACGCCCAGGCCACGGGTGACTCCTGCCCGCGCTCGAGCAGGGACCACCACCACGGGTTCGTCTCCGGGGTCGCGACACCGACGTGGTTGGGCACGATGTCGACGAGCACGCCGAGCCCCGCAGCGTGGGCCGCCTCGGTGAGGGCACGGAACGCCGCGTCGCCGCCGCGCTCGGTGTCGACGTGCGTGTGGTCGACCACGTCGTAGCCGTGGGCGGAGCCGGGCTCGGCCTGCAGCACCGGCGACAGGTACAACCAGTCCGCACCGAGGTCGTGCACGTACTCGACGACGTCGGCCGCGGCCGTCAGGTCGAAGTCCGGGGACACCTGCAACCGGTAGGTCGAGACCGGGGTCCGCTTGGTCACTGGGGTGCTCCGTTCTGCGCGGTCGCGCTGGGTGCCGTCGAGCCGGCTGGGTTCGCCGGGGTGACGGCGTCTTGCGCTGCGCGCGGTGCCGGGGCCCCCGCGGTGGCCGTGTCGACCGGGGTGACCGTGACCTCGTGGTCGGGTTCGGCGCGCAGCACGATCATCGAGCGTGCGGGCACATCGAGCTTCGATCCCGCGTCGAGCACCTGCTCGCGGGCGCCCGGGTCGGCGGTGTCGATCCGCACGGTCCAGCCGGGGGAGTACTCCTCGGGTGGGAGGGTGAAGGTCACGACGTCGTCGTGGGCGTTGAAGTAGGTGATGAACGCGACGTCCGTCACCCGGTCGCCGCGGGCGTCACGCCCGCGGATGCCCTCGCCGTTCAGGTACATGCCGACGCTCTTGCCGAAGCCGGAGTCCCAGTCCTCGGGTTCCATCGCGTCGCCCGACGGGGTCAGCCACACCACGTCGGGCAGGGGCTCGTCCTGGCCGCGACGCACCGGTCGGCCGTTGAAGTACCGGGTGCGGCGGAACGTCGGGTGGTCGTGTCGTAGCTTCAGGACGTCGGCCGTGAACTGGACCAGGTCGTCGTCAGCGGTGTCCCAGTCGATCCAGCTGATCGCGGAGTCCTGGGCGTAGACGTTGTTGT
This sequence comes from Microbacterium sp. M1A1_1b, assembly GCF_053345565.1. Taxonomy (NCBI): domain Bacteria; kingdom Bacillati; phylum Actinomycetota; class Actinomycetes; order Micrococcales; family Microbacteriaceae; genus Microbacterium; species Microbacterium sp. M1A1_1b. Next base: position 138,497 of record NZ_JBKFAJ010000008.1, on the reverse strand, counting down.
TGCCCTGCTGCGTGCGGCCGAGCTCGTCGCCGTGGGCGATCATCGGGACGCCCTGGCTGAGCAGCAGCGTCGCCAGGAAGTTGCGCTGCCGCTGCGTCCGCAGGGTGTTCACCGCCGGGTCGTCGGTCGGCCCTTCGGCGCCGGAGTTCCACGAGCGGTTGTGGCTCTCGCCGTCGTTGTTGTCCTCGCCGTTGGCCTGGTTGTGCTTCTCGTTGTAGGCGACCAGGTCGTACAGGGTGAAGCCGTCGTGCGCGGTGATGAAGTTGATGCTGGCCTTGGGCGTGCGGCCGTCGTGCTCGTACAGGTCGGCCGAGCCCGAGATGCGCGAGGCGAACTCGCCGAGCGTCGACGGCTCACCGCGCCAGAAGTCGCGGACGGTGTCGCGGTACTTGCCGTTCCACTCCGACCACTGCGGGGGGAAGTTGCCGACCTGGTAGCCGCCGGGACCGACGTCCCACGGCTCGGCGATGAGCTTCACCTGCGACACGATCGGGTCCTGCTGGACCAGTTCGAAGAAGGCCGACAGTCGGTCCACCTCGTAGAACTCGCGAGCGAGTGCCGCGGCGAGGTCGAAGCGGAAGCCGTCGACGTGCATCTCCGTCACCCAGTAGCGCAGCGAGTCCATGATGAGCTGCAGCGAGTGCGGGTGCCCGACGTTGAGCGAGTTCCCGGTGCCCGTCACGTCCATGTAGTAGCGCTTGTCGTCGTCCATCAAGCGGTAGTACGCGGCGTTGTCGATCCCACGGAACGACAGCGTCGGGCCGAGGTGGTTGCCTTCGGCGGTGTGGTTGTAGACGACGTCGATGACGACCTCGATGCCCGCGCGGTGGAGCTCCCGCACCATCGTCTTGAACTCCTGCACCTGCTGTCCGCCGTCACCCGAGGACGAGTAGTGCGAGTGCGGGGCGAAGAACCCGATGGTGTTGTAGCCCCAGTAGTTCGACAACCCCTTGTCCTGCAGGGTCGAGTCGTTCACGAACTGGTGCACGGGCATGAGTTCGAGCGTCGTGACGCCCAGGCGCTTGAGGTGCTCGATGACGGCGGGGTGCCCGACACCGGCGTAGGTGCCGCGCTGGTCTTCGGGGACGTCGGGGTGCGTCTCGGTCAGGCCCTTGACGTGCGCCTCGTAGATGACCGTCTCGCCGTACGGGGTGCGCGGAGCACGGTCGCCCTGCCAGTCGAAGAAGGGGTTGATCACCACGCCCTTGACCATGTGGGCGCCGGAGTCCTCGTCGTTGGTGGAGTCGGGGTCGCCGAACGTGTACGAGAACAGCGACTGGTCCCAGTCGATGTCGCCGCTGGTGGCCTTGGCGTACGGGTCGAGCAGCAGCTTGTTCGGGTTGCAGCGGGCGCCCGTCGCCGGGTCGTACGCCCCGTGTACCCGGAAGCCGTAGAGCTGGCCGGGTCCGGTGTTGGGCAGGTACGCGTGCCAGACGTAGGCGTCGACCTCGACCAGGGGGACGCGCTCCTCGGTGCCGTCCTCGTCGAAGAGGCACAGCTCCACGCGTTCGGCCACCTCGCTGAACAGGGCGAAGTTCGTGCCACTGCCGTCGTACGTCGCGCCGAGCGGGTAGGGATTGCCGGGCCAGGTGTGCAAACGTGCCTCCATATGTCTCGCTGAGCGTATCGGCGCCTCCCTGTGCTGTCCGCCGCCCTGCCGGGCCCGTGGACGGGTCCGACCGCCCCACGCCCTGTGGACAGGGGCCTCCGCGCACCCGGGGTGCCGCGGAGTAGCCTCGCGCCATGACCAACATCGTGACGCAGATCGCAGACAAGGTGCGCCCCGTCGGCGTCTCCTCGAACTACGGAGACCCGGTCGAGGTCGGGGACCAGACCCTCATCCCGGTGTCCGTCGGGTGGTTCGGCTTCGGCGGCGGTGGCGACGACCAGAACGGTGGCGGTGGCGGTGGTGGCGCGACGCTCCCCGTCGGCGCCTACGTGCGTCGTCCTGGCAAGGACCTGGAGTTCGAACCGAACCTGATCTCGCTGCTCGTCGTCTGCATCCCGGTGATCTGGGTGACCGGCACCGTCCTCCGCAAGCTCGTCCGCGTCCTCAAGAAGTAACGGGCGCCGCGCCGCAGTACACTGCTGGGACACACACGGGAGTCCGGGATCGCCGGGCTGAGAGGGAGCGAGTCGCGCTCCGACCGTCGAACCTGATCCGGGTCATGCCGGCGCAGGGAGGAGTCCACATGCCTGTCGGCACGTCATCTGCTGTTCCGTCCACCGCGGCCCCCGTCGGCCGCCGTTCGCTGCGATGGCGCGTCGTCGACATCGTCGTCGCCAGCGTCCTGGCCGTCGCCGTCGGCGTGGTCTTCAAGGTCTGGGAGTTCGGGTACGAGCCCCTGTCCACGGCCGTCGCGCTCCTGCTGCCCGGCACACAGGCGCTCTTCGGGGGTGTCTGGCTGCTCGCCGGACCCCTCGTCGCGATCATCGTGCGCAAGCCGGGTGCCGCGCTCTTCGCCGAGTTGGTTGCCGCCAGTGTCGAGGCGCTGTTCGGCACCCAGTGGGGGTGGACCACGCTCGAGGCCGGACTCGTCCAGGGCCTGGGTGCCGAGCTCGTCCTCGCGCTGTTCCTGTACCGCGTCTACCGACTGCCCGTCGTGGTGCTCGCCGGTGCCGTCGCCGGGCTGGCGATGGGCCTGAACGACATCGTGCTCTCGTACGCGGGTCTCGACCCGGCGTTCAAGCTCGTCTACGTCATCAGCGGCATCGTCTCGGGTGCCGCGATCGCCGGCCTCGGGTCCTGGCTCGTCGCGCGTGCACTGGCACGGACCGGCGTCCTGTCCTCGTTCGCCGTCGGCCGCGAGCACGCGAAGCGGCGCCGGACCACCGCGGCGTGAACCAGGCGGGTGTCACCCCCGCTCGGATCGAGTTCGGCGACTGGGGTTGGCGGTACGCCGCGCGTGACGCCTGGGCCGTCCGCGGGCTCGACCTGGTCGTCGAGCCCGGTGAACGTGTCGCCGTGGTCGGGGCGTCCGGGGCGGGCAAGTCCACGCTCCTGCGCGCCGTGGCCGCGGTGCTGCCCGACGAGCCCGACGCGGACGACCACTCGGCGGCTTCCGTGCAGGGCTCGGTGACGGTCGACGGTGCTGCACCCGGGTCGGCCCGGGGCCGCGTCGGCCTGGTCATGCAGGACCCCGAAGCCCACACGGTGATGTCACGCGTCGGCGACGACGTCGCGTTCGGCTGCGAGAACCTCGGCGTCCCGCGAGCAGCCATCTGGGAGCGGGTCCGGTCCGCACTCGAGGTCGTGGGGCTCGCCCTGCCCCTCGACCGGTCCACCACGATGCTCTCGGGTGGACAACGGCAGCGGTTGGCGCTCGCCGGGGTGCTCGCGATGCGCCCGGGTGCCGTCGTGCTCGACGAACCGTGCGCCAACCTCGACCCCGACGGCGTCCGTCAGGTCCACGATGCCGTGCGGGCACTGCTCGACGACACCGGCGCGACCATGCTCGTCGTGGAGCACCGGATCGGCACCTGGCTCGACCTGGTCGACCGACTGGTGCTGCTCGCGCCCGGGGCCGGCGTGCTGGCCGACGGCCCGCCCGCCGAGGTCCTGCGCGAGCACGGCGCGGCCTTGACGGCCGCCGGCGTCTGGGTGCCCGGCGCCGACCCCGCACGCGGTTCCGCTCGCCGCCCCCGCCCCGCTCCGACGCGAGCGGGCGAAATGCCAGGGCAGGTCGCGGCGGGGACCCGGGTATTCCGCCCACTCGGCGGCGACGCCGCCGGAGCAGCGCCCGGCATGGGCGCGCCCGCTCCGACGCGAGCGGGCGAAATGCCAGGGCCCGTCCCGAAGCCGTCCGTGGTATTCCGCCCGCTCGGCGCCGCCGCGCCCCCCGACGCCGCGCCGGCCGCTGCCGCGCCGGCCGCTGCCGCGCCGGCCGCCGCCGCGCCGGCCGCCGCCGCGCCCGCCGTCGAGCTCCACGCCGGCGCCGACCTGCTGGTCGCCGAGGAGCTCGGCACCGCACGCAGCCGACGCCATCCGGTCGGCCACGGCATCGACCTCACCGTCCGTGGGGGAGAGGTCCTGGCGGTCACGGGCCCGAACGGCATCGGCAAGTCGACACTCGGCCTGACCCTGGCCGGGCTGCTCCGTCCGGCGGTCGGTACGCTCCGTGCCACCACCCAACTGATCAGTGCCACCGCAGCGCCCCCCGCCGGCCCAGCGCCCTGTGGTTGGTCGAGCCGGCAGCTCGCTGCCCGCATCGGCACCGTGTTCCAGGACCCCGAGCACCAGTTCGTCGCCCGCACCGTCCGGCAGGAACTCGCGGCCGGCCCGACCGCGCTCGGGACCGACCCGGACGAGGTCGCCGCACGCGTCGATGACCTGCTCCAGACGTTCGGTCTCGTCCACCTCGCCGATGCGGACCCGTTCACCCTGTCCGGCGGCGAGCAACGACGGTTGGCCATCGGCACCGTCGTTGCGACGCGGCCGCCGGTCATCGTGCTCGACGAGCCGACCTCCGGCCAGGATCGTGCCACCTGGCAGGCCGTCGCAGGAGCGCTCGGCGCCTTGGCGGATGCCGGTACCGCCATCGTCGCGGTCACGCACGACCGTGATCTCGTCCGTGCGCTCGACGCCCGCGAGCTCGTGCTCACCGCGACCGGCCTGACCGACCCGACCACCAGGACTGCACCGTGACCGCTCCGGCAACGCGCGACGACCGGCCCGGCCGGGCCGGGCCTCCTGATCGGTCGACTCGGTCGGATCAGACACCCCGACCCGATCGGACTACCCCGCCCACCGATCGGACGACCCCGCCCAGCGACCCGACGAATCCGCCCGATCGGACGATCCGCTCGGACCGCACAGCCCGCCCCGCCGTCCAGCCCGTGGCGACCCTGCTCGGTGTGCTCGGACTCGGTGTCTGCCTGGTGCTGAGCCTGGACCTCGTGTCCGCGGCGGTCGCGCTGGCGATCGAACTCGCACTCGCACCGCTCCTCCGGATCCCGGTCCGGACACTGCTGCTGCGGACCTCGCCGGTGCTGCTCGCGGTCCCGCTGACGGGCCTGAGCATCGCGCTGTACGGGCAGGCGTCGGGCCGCGAGTGGTTCGACCTCGGCTTCGCGCACGTCACCGACGGGTCGCTCGAACTGGCGCTCGCGACGATGCTGCGCGTGCTCGCCGTCGGCCTGCCGGGCGTGGCGCTGTTCGTCCGCGTGGACCCGACGGACCTGGCGGACGGGCTGGCGCAGGTCCTCCGGCTGCCGGCGCGCTTCGTGCTGGGCGCGCTCGCGGCGATCCGCATGATGACGCTGCTCGGCGAGGACTGGCGACAGATCGGCATGGCCCGACGGGCGCGAGGGCTGGGGGACGGTTGGCGGCTCCGACGTGGAGCGTCGATGGCCTTCGCGCTCCTCGTGGTGGCGCTGCGGCGTGCGACGACCCTCGCGGTGGCGATGGAGTCGCGCGGGTTCGGTGCGCCCGGGCGGCGCACCTGGGCTCGGCCGGCACGGTTCGCGGGACGCGAGTGGGCCACGGTCGCACTGCTGGTCGGGATCGGCATGGTCGCCATCGTGGTGTCGGTGGCCGCAGGGACATGGCGTGCCTGAGACGGACGGACTGGAGGCCCGGCTCGCGTCGGTCTCGATGCTCGCCACCCGCGCGTGGACCGCTGCGACGGTCGACGGGCGCCGGCCCGTCGTGCTGGTCGACGGACGCTCCGGCACGGGGAAGACCACCCTGGGTACCGCCCTGGCGGGGGAGATCGGTGCGCAGCTCGTCCACCTGGACGATGTCTACCCGGGGTGGGACGGACTACGCGCCGCCGCCGATGCGGTCGTGACCGACGTCCTCGGAGCCCCGTCGGGGTACCGGCGGTGGGACTGGACGGCGTCGGCGCCGAGCGACTGGGTACGGCTCGACCCCGCCGCGCCGATCGTGGTCGAGGGTTGCGGGGCCCTGTCGCGCGCCTCGGCGCCGATGGCGTCCGTGCGGGTGTGGCTCGCCGCCGACGATGCGGTCCGGAAACGTCGGGCGATCGACCGCGACGGCGACGTGTTCGCCACGGAGTGGGACAGGTGGGCCCGACAGGAGGATGCGTTCATCGCTGCCGAGGCTCCGGAGTCGCTGGCCGACGTGGTGCTCCGGTCCTGATCACTCGCAGGCCGGGCTCCAGGCGCGGGCCCGGCCGCCCCACGCGAGCGCTGCCCGCGGTCCGCGCTGAGCGCGCGGGTCCTACGCCCAGCCGAGTTCGTGCAGGCGCTCGTCGTCGATGCCGTAGAAGTGCCCGATCTCGTGCACGAGGGTCGTGTGCACCTCGTCGCGGAGTTCGTCGACCGTCTCGCACTCGGCCAGGTGCTGCTTGCGGAACACCACGATGCGGTCGGGCAGTTCGCCGAAGCCGTACTGCCCGCGTTCCGTCGCCGCGATCCCGTCGTAGATCCCGAACAGGTCGGAGCCGTCCTCGGGTTCGTCTTCGACCACGAAGACGACGTTGTCGAGCCCGTCGACCATCTCGTCCGGGAGCAGGTCGAGCTCGTCGGTCACGAGGTCCTCGAACGCCTCGGCGGACATCTCCATCACGGCACCGATCGTGGCACATCCGTCTGGGCGGATCCGCGCGGCGTCGCAGGGCGCGGACGGACGACGACGTGGGAACGACAGAAGGAGAGTGCCGTTGCGCGAGGCAACGGGACTCCCCTTCGACTGGGGTGAGTAACGGGGCTCGAACCCGCGACCTCCTAGACCACAACCAGGCGCTCTACCAGCTGAGCTATACCCACCATGTGCACTCCGGCGAGCCGGAAGCAACCACTCAATAGTAGTACACGCGGGAGACCCCGCGGGACACTACTCGGCGGGCTGCTGTTCGGGCTGCGCCAGGCGGGGTGCCCAGGCCTCGACCACCTGGGCGGAGACCGCGCGCACGTCCTCTGTCGTGGGGCCGGGCTCGGCGACGAACCCTGCACGGCGGTAGTACTCGAGCTCGCGGATGGACTCGAGGATGTCCGCCAGTGCCCGGTGCCCGCCGTGCTTCTCCGGGGCGTTGAAGTACACGCGCGGGAACCAGCGCCGGCAGAGCTCCTTGATGCTCGACACGTCGACGCTGCGGTAGTGCAGGTGCCCGTCGACGCGGGGCATGTACTTCGCCAGGAACGCCCGGTCCGTGCCGATGGTGTTGCCGGCGAGGGGAGCGGACCCCTCGGCGGGGACGTGGGCGAGGATGTACTCGAGCACCTGGTACTCGGCGTCCGCCAGGGACACCCCGTTCGGGATCTCCTCGGCCAAGCCCGACGTCGCGTGCATGTTCGTCACGAACTCGTTCATGTTGTCGAGCGCCGACTGGTCGGGCTTGATCACGATGTCGAAGCCGGGGTGCACGGGGTTCAGGTCGAAGTCGGTGATGACCACGGCCACCTCGACGAGTTCGTCGACCTCGACGTCGAGGCCCGTCATCTCGCAGTCGATCCAGACGAGGCGGTCATTCGCGGTTGCCATGCCCACGATCCTATTCCCGGCCACAGACGCCGCCGGACGGCTGGGGATGACGCGACCGTCTGGAGGCCCGGTGCCGGCCCGCCGGACCGGCACCGGGCCTCCAGACGGTCGCGTCCCACCCCGTGCCCGGTGCCCCGTGCCCCGTGCCCCGAGCGGGCGAAATGCCGTGGTGCTCTCGTTCGCGACCCCGCGCTTCCGCCCGCTCGCTGGTCGTGCTGTTCGCCTGACCCATGCCCACCGCCGCGAGCGGGCGGAACGTCGTGGTGCTCGCGCGTGCGGACCAGGGTGTTCCGCCCGTTCGGGCGGGCCGCCGGAGGGACCTCCCGCGCGACCGTGCGGGCCGCCAGCGGGACCTTCCGCGCGACCGCGCGAGCCCCCGGCGGGCCGTTCCATCCGGCCGCGGGTCCCCACCCCACGCACGAACGGGCGAGATGCCGGGGTCCTGCGGAGTGCAGACCCTGGCATTTCGCCCGTTCGCGGTGAAGCGCGCCCGCAAGCACGAGGCGCCCTCCCGCACGCAGTGCCCAAGCGCTCCCCGCGCGTCAGAGCATCTCGCCGGCGCCGATCGCCTCGGCTTCGATGCGCTCGGGCTCTGCCCCGTCGTCGACCCGCCGCAGCACGCGCGCGGTGACCAGCGTCACGACGAACGCGACCGTGACCGACGCTCCCGCGAAGACGTAGGCGGCACTCGGCGAGTACGCGTCGGCGAGCAGCGTCGCGACGGGCGGGGCGATGGCGCCGCCGATGAACCGGACGGCCGAGTACGCGCTCGATGCGACCGATCGGGGGAGGTCCGTGGCCTCCATGACGCACTCGGTCAGCACCGTGTTCAGGACACCGAGCACCAGCCCGCCGATGATCACGCAGATGACGAGCCCCACCTGCGAGCGCACCACGACGGCCGCCGCGAACAGGTCGAGCGCCAGCAGGGGCAGGGCGATCCGCAGGACGGTGGTGCGACGCAGCCGGGCGGTGAGCATCGGCGCGACCCAGACGGACGTGATCGCCAGGCCGACACCCCACCCGAAGAACGTGAACCCGATGCCGAGCGCGCCGAACCCGAGCGGGAACGGCGTGTACGCCAGCAGGACGAAGAAGCCGATGTTGTAGAACAGTGCGGTCGCGGCCAGGGCTGCGAGCGCCGGGTGGCCCAGGGCGCGGAAGGGTGCCGACAGCTTGGTGGGCACGGGCTTCTCGAGCCCCGAGGACTTGAGCATCACGGCCACGGCGATGAACGCGATCGCCATCAGGGTCGTCACGCCGAAGAACGGTCCCCGCCAGCTGACGGAGCCGAGCAGGCCGCCGACCAGGGGCCCGATCGCGATGCCCAGGCCGAGTGCGGCCTCGTACAGGATGATCGCGGACGCCGTGCCACCCGAGGCGGCTCCGACGATCGTGGCCAGTGCGGTGGAGATGAACAGCGCGTTGCCGAGGCCCCACCCGGCGCGGAAGCCGATGATCGTCCAGACGTCGTTCGACACGGCGGCGAGCACGGCGAACACCACGATCAGGGCGAGCCCGATCATCAGGGTGCGCTTGGCACCGATGCGGCTCGAGACCCAGCTGGTGAAGAACATGGCGACGCCGGTCACGGCGAGGTAGCTCGTGAACAGCAGCTCGGTCTGCGCCGGGGTGGCCTTGAGCGATGCGGCGATGGCCGGCAGGATCGGGTCGACCAGGCCGATGCCCATGAAGGCGACGACGCAGGCGAAGGCGATCGCCCAGACCGCCCGGGACTGCTTGAGGATGCTGCCCTTCTGTGCGGGGGCGCCGTGGGCACCGGGTGCAGGGGCGTGTGCGGCCGAGGCCGCCGGGGCGTGCGCGTTCACGCGGTGATCTCCGTTCTGGTCCTCGATGCGACGAGGGCCGATGCTTCGTGCAGGACGTCCCACTGGTCGTCGTCGAGGTCGGCGAACAGCGGCCCGACGGTGCGGGTCAGGGTCGCGCGCCATGCGGTCAGGCGCTCGGCGCCGGCCGGGGTGATCTCGATGAGCTGCCCGCGGGAGTCGTCGGGGTCGACGGACCGGGCGATCAGGCCGTCGGCGAGCATGCTGCCGACGAGCCGGGTCATGGTGGGTTGGGACACGCGCGACGCCCGTGCGAGTTCGCCGAGCCGGAGCGGCTGGTCGGTCTCGAGGATGCCGAGCGTCCGCCAGACGGCCTGGGACGTGGTGTTCCCGGTGGCCTGGACGGAAGTGCGGATCAGGCGGTTGACGGAGACGAGGAGCGTCTCGATCGTCTGCTCGCGCGATGGTTCCATAGCTGAACTATATAGCAGGGCTATGAAACCGGCAAGAGGGCTCCGGGAACGCTCGGACAGGGGGTCCTGGTAGACAGGACGGCATGAGCGACATCACCATCCACGAGGGCGACGAGTACACCGCCATCTACCACGAGGGCCCGTTCGACGGTCAGACGGACACCCGCACCGCCACCGGCGACGCGGTCGAGGACGAGGTGACGGTGTTCGCGGACGTCGAGGGCCTGCAGACGGCCTTCACCTACAAGGCCACCCACACCCGCCAGGTGCTCGACCAGACCTCGGTGGACTACACCTTCGTCCCGAGTGAGTCCGACCCGCTCGACGACCTGCAGGAGCGCGGCGACCGCAGCGGCGGCTTCGACCGGGAGTAGTCCCGCACGCCGGCGCGTTGCACCGTCACATGCAGCTCGACCTCTGGACCTCCGCCTTCTGCGCACCTTGCGCCGCCGCCCGCCGGGTGGCCGCCGACGCAGCACATTTGGTCCCCGGGCTCGCCGTGACCGAACGTGACGTCGCCGCGCACCCGGACGACGCAGAAGACCTCGGCATCCGCTCGACCCCCACGATCATCGTGCGGCGGTCGGACGGAGCCGAGGTCTTCCGTTCACCCGGCGTCCCCTCCCGTGACCAACTGCTGCTGGCGGTCGCGCGCGCCGTCGACTGAGCGGTCCGGTCCGGCGCCACCCCGGTCGACGGACTGGAGGCCCGGCTCGGCCAGCGTGGTCGGCGTCGCGCCCGGTACGACACCGGTCCGCTGCGAGGTGGGCGCGCCGACCACGGCCGGCACCGGGGGTGCGACCAGACGCCGGATCCGCCGGGCCAGGCGTTTCGCCGTGCGGACGGGAGCGCCGATCACCAGTGCGACCCGGCCGATCGCGGTGCGGTCGGCAGCGCCCAGGGCGTTCTTCCGCTCCCAGGCCCGGCGCAGCGCTCCGCCGTGACTCCGGCGGGCACTCGGACGGTCGACCAGGGTGCCGGCGTCGCGCGCGGCCATCGCGGCCTCGGCACGGTCCGCCCAGTCGTCGTCGGAGTCCGGGTGGAAGTAGTTGTCCGTCATCCAGTCGGGGTGCACCACCCCGAACCGGCCGTCCACCAGGTCGATCGCGTCGCCCTCCAGCCCGCTGCCCACGAAGACCTCGTTGATGAGCGACCGGTGCACGCCGAAGTCCGTCAGGGTCAGCGCCGGGATGCCGCGCGCGGCTGCCTCGAGGACGGCCGTCGAACTGATCGTCACCAGGGCCACGGCGCGGTCCAGGTGCGCCGCCATCGGGCCGGTCTCGACGACCAGGTTCGGCGGTGCGTCCGCGGGCACCAGGTCGGCGTACGGGAAGGTCTCGCGGTGGGTCTGGTGCTCGCCGGCGACGGCGCGGGTCTTCACCACGACACGCCACGACGGGTGCCGGCGGGCGGCCTCGGCGAGCCAGGCGACGACGCGGGCACGATCGGCTTCTGACTCCGGCACGCTGGGCTGCGCGGCGAAGACGACCGAGTCCGGTGTGTGCGTCGCATCGTGGTCGGCCGGGGGCTGCGCCGTCAGCGAGTGCTCAGGCCGCGCGGCGAACGGCAGCGTGGCGAGAGCGAAGAAGGGCACGACGCCGTTCTCGGTCGCCATGGCGTCGTAGGCGCGGACCTCGCGGTGGCTGTGCAGCACGAACAGGTCGGCCCGGGCGCGGGAGAACACGCCCTTCCACTTCGCCGGGAACGAGATGCCGGGCAGCCCCGTCAGCAGCACCGGGCGCGGCGTGACCTGGCGGTGGACCTCGTCGATCAGCAGCTCGGCCACGGGCCCGATCGTCGACACGAGCACCGCATCCGGGGGGTCGCAGCGCAGCCGGTCAACGATCGCATCGACCGTCAGCGGCGCCGGGGGAGTCGCCGCCAGGTGTGCGAGGCGGTCGTCCAGGCCGCGGAACGCCGCGCGGAGCTGTGCCGGGCTGGCCGTGCGCGGGGTGTCCACCACGACGAGCTCGAGCGACCAGTCCCGGGGAGCCGCCGACAGCAGGTGCGCGCCCCACTTCGCGAACGAGTCGGTGTCCACGATGCCGACCACGCGCCTCCCGGCCTGACCGTCTGTACCACTCACCGGGCTCACGCGGCTGTGGCTCGGTCCGTCGCTCACGCGGCTGAGGCTCGGTCCGTCGCTCACGCGTCGATGCGCCGCAGCTTCGCGAGCGGGGCGAGCTCGCCGGGCATGACCCGCTTGACGCCGTCGCCCAGGGCGCTCTCGATGATCCGGACGTCGCGGGCGAGCGTGGCGAGTCCGTGCGGCTCGAGCGACGCGGCGTGGTCGGAGCCCCACATCGTGCGGTCCAGCGTGATGTGCCGCTCGACGGCAGTCGCGCCGAGGGCCACCGCGGCGATCGAGATCTGCAGTCCCGGCTCGTGGCCGGAGTACCCGACCGGCACACCCGCGTACCGCTGGGCGAGGGTGTCGATCATGCGCAGGTTCGCCTCGTGCGCGGGCAGCGGGTACGTCGACGTCGCGTGCATGAGCACCAGCCGCTCCGTGCCCAGGGCGGCGACCGCGCGGTCGATCTGCTCGAGCGTCGACATCCCCGTCGACAGGATCACCGGCTTGCCCGTCGCCCGGACCGCCGCCAGCAGGCCGAGGTCCGTCACCGATGCCGACGCGATCTTGTACGCGACGACGTTGAGCGACTCGAGGAAGTCCACGCTCGGCTCGTCCCACGGCGACGCGAACCAGTCCAGGCCCCGCAGGGTCGCGTGGTCGCCGATCTCGATGTACTGCTCGCGGTCGAACTCGACACGGTAGCGGTACTCCAGGTAGGTCATCTCGCCCCACGGCGTGCTGCGCGGGGTGTGCTTCATGTGCTCGGGCGTCGAGATCGCCGGTGTCCGCTTCTGGAACTTGACCGCCTGCAGACCGGCATCGGCCGCGACGTCGATCAGGCGCTTGGCGATGTCGACGTCACCGTTGTGGTTCAGGCCGATCTCGCCGATCAGGTAGGCGGGGTGCCCCGCGCCGATGGTCGACGTGCCGATGCTGACGGTCATGGTGCTCCGTTCGTCGTGGCCAGCGGCCACCGTTGGGGATCGTGCGGACGGGTGTCGAGCTGCGGGGCGAGCGCCGCCGCGAGGGCCAGGTCCGCGGGCTCGTCGATGTCGATCGCGCCGCGCGGGTCCACCGGTGACAGCTCCACCCGGCCGAAGAAACGGTGCCGATGGCGGCGGAACCCCTCGACGCGCAGCGCGTAGAAGGCCCCGGTCTCGCGGTACTCGGGCTCACGGTCCTGGCGGCGCGGGCGGGTCGCGGCGTCGTGGTTCACCGCGACCGCGTGCCCGGCGGCATCGACGCGCCACAGGAACGCGTGCGACGGGGCCGCGGCGAACACGGCGTCCGCCGAACCGCCCAGCACGCGGGCCACGGCGTCGTCGAGGTCCGACGGGTCGATGAACGGCGAGGTCGCCTGCACGAAGAGCAGCACCTCGGGATCGAGCCCGTCCGCGTGCAGCTCGTCGAGGACGTGCAGGAGCGCCGACTCCGAACTCGCCTGGTCGCCCGCCAGGTCGGCGGGTCGGCGCACGACCCGGGCACCGGCCGCGATGGCCTCGGCGGCGATGGCGTCACCGTCCGTGGACACCACGACACCGTCGACCAGTCGTGCTGCCCGGGCCGACTCGACCGCGCGGCGGACCAGGGAACGGCCCGCGACCCGGCGCAGGTTCTTGCCGGGGATGCCCTGGGAACCGGCACGCGCCGGGACGACCGCCACGACGCGCAGGTTGCTCATGTCCTGGACGCTAGGCAGGGCGCGTGACCGGCAGGGGAACGGCGGGGAAGCAGCGCCCGAACGCCTGCTGGCGGGCGCGGTCGCGTGTGGGGCAGCAGGCGCGGGGCGGGCGGCGCTCCGGCGAGCGGGGCGGGCGGCGCGGGGCGCGGGGCGGGCGGCGCGGGGCGCGGGGCGGGCGGCGCTCCGCGCGAGCGGGCGAGATACCGGGGCGGGCGGCTCTCGACGCGAGCGGGCGAGATACCGGGGTGGCGGGTCACGTGCACCCGTCGTTTCCGCCCGCTCGCGGGAAGGAGCGGGGCAGGCGCGGGGCGCGGGGCGGGCGGCTCTCGACGCGAGCGGGCGAGATACCGGGGTGGCTGTTCACGTGGACCCGTCGTTTCCGCCCGCTCGCGGGAAGGTGCGGGAAGCGCTCCGCGTGAGCGGGCGAGATACCGGGGTGGCGGTTCATGTGGACCCGGTGTTTCCGCCCGCTCGCGGGAAGATGCGGGCGGGCGCGGGTGCCAGACGGGCGCTCGGTAGGGTCGAGGGATGCTCGGACCGCTCGACGCCCTCCACCCGCCGCCGCGACGCGTGCTCGTGGCCGGGACGACGGGCGTCGGCAAGACCACCACCGCCGGCCGCATCGGCGACGCGCTCGGCATCCCGCACACCGAGATCGACGGGTTGTTCCACGGTCCGGGATGGGAGCCTCGAGCATCATTCGAGGACGACGTCGCGGCCTACACCGCCGAACCACAGTGGGTGACCGAGTGGCAGTACAACCAGGTCCGCGCACTGCTGACGGAGCGCGCGGACACCCTGGTCTGGTTGGACCTGCCGATCCCGATCGCGATGTGGCGTCTGGTGCGTCGGACCGTGCGGCGTCGCCTCGGGCGGATCGCACTCTGGAACGGCAACGTCGAGCCGCCGTTCTGGACCTTCTTCACCAACCGCGACCACATCATCCGCTGGGGGATCCGCACCCGCAGGAAGATGCGCGCCATGGTGCCGGCGGTGGAGCGGGATGCACCGCACCTTCGGGTCGTGCGGCTGCGGTCGCAGGCCGAGATCGACACGTTCATCGCGCGCCTGCGCCCGTCCGGCGCCGCGGAATAGAATCGTCGGCGTCCGCCCCCGTAGCTCAGTGGATAGAGCAGGTGGTTTCTACCCACCGTGCCGCGGGTTCGATTCCTGCCGGGGGCACCCAGGACGACGAAGGCCGCCACCCGATCGGGTGGCGGCCTTCGTGACGGGGTGGCAGAGCGCTACTCGTCGTCGTCGGTGCGGCGGCGGAGCTCGTTCGCACTGATCGGCCGGGTGTAGGTCGCTTCGGCGGAGTCGTTCTCGTCCGCGGCCTGCGCCGGAGCTTCGTCGGCGGGCCCAGAGTCAGACGAGTCGGTCCGGTCCGCAACGTCGGACCGCGCCGGAACGTCGGGCCGAGCAGCGTCGGGCCGAGCAGCGTCGGATCGGGGGACGTCGTCGACCACGTCGGCGTTGTCATGGTCGTCGTTCGACGTGGCGTCCGGCGCACTGGTGGAGCGCGCAGGCGACGCGGGCGTGCCGAGGGCGGGACGGATGGGTGCGACCTGGTCGTCACCGTACGGGCGCGTGACCCCCTGGGCGTAGGGACGGGTCAGCCCCTGGTCGACAGCGGCGCCGTCGTCCGAGATCGGCGTCGTGGCGTTCTGGTCACGGTGCTCGGCCCCGGCCGGACTGCTCGGGGTGAGCACGGCTGTGGCGGCGGGCGCTCCGGCCGCAGCCCGCGAGGCGGAGGTGGTCGGGCCTCCGTTGCGGACCGGTGCGGGCCGCAGCGACGTCGTGGTCGGTGTGGGCGCCGGCGCAGCTGCAGGTGCCGCCGGGCGCTTGGCGTCGGACTGGTCCGCGCTCCAGTCCTGCTGGCGACGGATCAGGTCGGCATCGGGGTCGGGCGTCTCGAACTTCCAGCGCTCCAGGTCGCTCTTGAACAGCTTGCGCGCACGGTTCGGGCGAGACTGCCACTCGAGCATCCGGTCACGGAACTCCGAGACGGACTGCTCCGCCTGGAAGCTGAAGGTCGAGGAGTTCTTCTTGATGTCCGCGATCTCGTGCTGCGCCCAGTTGGCCGCGAGCGGCGCTCCGGAGGCGGGCAGCAGCCGCAGCCGGATGTCGGCATCCTCGGCAAGGTGGTCCGTGTACGCCCGCTCGTCGTGACCGAGGACACCCCAGGTCGCTGCCTTACGCGCCGCGGTGATGATCGCCGCGACGGCGTTGTTCTTGGCTTCGCGCTCCTGCAGCGCGACCACGCGCTTGGTGGCACCGCGGCCGATGAGGGCCGCGACGATGCCGGCGACGACGATCGCCACGAAGGGGATCAGGGCGCCGGAGATCACTCGCCAGCCCGTGTCCGACGAGGTCCAGTCGCTGAAGTCGTTCCACCAGTCCATGCGCGCACCATATCCACGAGATCGTCAGTTCCGGGGGAGGACGAGCGGCGTTCCCCACAACCGGAAGGATGTCGTTCCGATGTGGTACATCATCCGATCGGCTGTGGTCGCGTCGTCACCGTGTCGTCGACGCCGTGGCATCAGCGCACCGTCACCAGCGCAGGCAGTCCACGGCGTCGTCCGCCGACCACACCGTGGGCAGGTCGATGAACCGGCGTTCGGCGGCGACGTACCGCCGCGCGCGGAACGCGGTGTCCCCGGCGACGTCGACACGGTCGACGTAGCCGACGATCTCGCCGTTGGCGCGGGTGACCCGCGACAGGTCGTCACGGACGTCGAGGACGCGCAGGTCGCCACGGAGCCGTGCAACCGGCGGTGCCGTGCGGATGCGGAGCTGGGGTTCGATGGTGGTGTGCATCCGTGGTGCCTCCGGTGTGTCGTGGTGGTGACGACGGTACGGAGGACCCCCGACACGCGCGGCACGGACCGGACACCTGGGGAACAGTGGACGCCCTGGGTGTGTTGTGGAGGACGTATCCCGCACTCGGGCCCGTTCACGGGCCAGGAAGATAGGTTGAGCTCATGACCACGTTCGTGCTCGCAGGTGGATGTTTCTGGTGTCTCGACGCCGTGTACCGCACGCTCCAGGGTGTGCAGGACGTGGTGTCCGGCTACATCGGGGGGTCGACGGACCACCCGTCGTACGAGCAGGTGTGCACCGGTGCGACCGGCCACGCCGAGGCGGTCGCCGTCACGTTCGACGAGTCGGTGATCCCGGCGGACGTCATCCTCGACGTGTTCTTCACGCTCCACGACCCGCGTCAGCTGAACCGTCAGGGCGCCGACGTCGGCACGCAGTACCGCTCCGCGATGTTCCCCGCCGACGACGAGCAGCGTGCGCTGTTCGAGAAGGCGATCGAGCGCGCGTCCGACATCTGGGACGGCGGCATCGTCACGACGGTCGAGCCGCTCACGACGTTCTTCCCGGCCGAGGAGTACCACCAGGACTTCTTCGCCAAGAACCCCGGTCAGGGCTACTGCCTCGCGGTCGCGCTGCCGAAGGTGAACAAGGTCCGCAAGGCCTACAGTCAGTACATCCTGGCGTCCTAGCAGACACGGGCGTCGGGAACCACGAGGAGGTGGTCGAACGATGACGAACGACACGATGACCCAGACCTGGGTCGCGGTCGGACCGGCGGGCGCGGTGGGCAGCATCCACCGTGAGCCCGACGGGTTCCGGGTCGAGCTCTACGGCGCTCGACAGGACCGGGGTGGACGGTTCCCGTCCCTCGAGACGGCGAAGGGCGCGGTCCACAAGGCACTCGGTCCGCTCGCAGCGCGTCCGGAGTTCCACCCGCACTGATCCCGACGCCCAGCGGCGCGGTGCGCCGTCCTGACGGGAGGCCCGGGGGACTCGTCCTCCACAGGTCGCCTGATCAGGTCCACACCACACACATCGAGCCCCGGCCCGCCACGCGGTCCGGGGCTCGATGACGATCGGTGCATGAACGACACCATCACCGTCTGCGGCATCGTCGCGACCGAACCCCGTCACCTCGTCACCGAGACCGGCATCGCCATCACCAGCATGCGTCTCGCGTCGCCGTCCCGCCGATGGGACCGTGCAAACTCCGTGTGGACCAACGGCCCCACGAACTGGTTCACCGTCACCGCGTTCCGGTCCCTCGCCGCGAACGTCCACAAGTCCGTCAAGAAGGGCGACCGGATCCTGGTCACCGGACGGGTCCGGATCCGCACGTGGGAGCGAGACGGGCGCGGGGGCACCTCGGTCGAGATCGACGCCGAGGCGATGGGGCAGGACCTGGCCTGGGGCATCAGCAACTGGATCAAGGTGCCGCGGCACGCCTCCGAAGCCACGGCGGCACCCGGCTCCGGACCCGTCGTCGACCCGGAGACCGGTGAGGTCAAGGAGCTCGCGGGCCAGCACACCGAGGACTCGCTCCCGGGCGGTGTCGACGTCGACCACGACGACCTGCCCGAAGCCCGCGCAGCCGCATCCGCGACCGAACAGGTGCAGGGTGACGACGGCCCCGTGCCCTTCGCAACGCCGGGCGTGGACCACAGCGAAGCTGCCTGACGTGCTCGCGCCGTCACGTTCCCCCGGTCCTGTCACTACACTTGAGGGCGATATGGCTGAGTACATCTACCAGATGGTCCGTGCCCGCAAGGCAGTCGGCGACAAGCTGATCCTCGACGACGTCACGATGTCGTTCCTCCCCGGCGCCAAGATCGGCGTCGTCGGGCCGAACGGTGCCGGCAAGTCGACGATCCTCAAGATCATGGCCGGCCTCGACCAGCCCTCCAACGGCGAAGCGAAGCTCACGCCGGGCTTCAGCGTCGGCATCCTCATGCAGGAGCCCGAACTCGACGAGACCAAGACGGTGCTCGAGAACGTGCAGGAAGGCGTGGGCGAGATCCACGGCAAGATCGCACGCTTCAACGAGATCTCCGCGCTGATGGCCGAGCCGGACGCCGACTTCGACGCCCTGCTCGCCGAGATGGGCACCCTGCAGGAAGAGATCGACGCGGCGGACGCGTGGGACCTCGACTCGCAGCTCGAGCAGGCGATGGCCGCGCTGCAGTGCCCCCCGGGGGACGAGCTCGTCACGCACCTGTCCGGTGGCGAGAAGCGCCGCGTCGCGCTCTGCAAGCTCCTGCTGCAGAAGCCCGACCTGCTGCTGCTCGACGAGCCCACCAACCACCTCGACGCCGAGAGCGTGCAGTGGCTCGAGCAGCACCTGCAGCAGTACCACGGTGCCGTCCTGGCCGTGACCCACGACCGGTACTTCCTGGACCACGTCGCCCAGTGGATCGCCGAGGTCGACCGCGGTCGTCTCTACCCCTACGAGGGCAACTACTCGACCTACCTCGAGAAGAAGCGCGCTCGGCTCGAGGTCCAGGGCAAGAAGGACGCCAAGCTCGCCAAGCGGCTGTCGTCCGAGCTCGACTGGGTCCGCAGCAACACCAAGGGCCGCCAGGCCAAGTCGAAGGCCCGTCTCGCCCGCTACGACGAGATGGTGACCGAGGCCGAGCGCACCCGCAAGCTCGACTTCGAGGAGATCGTGATCCCCGTGGGACCGCGTCTCGGGTCGCAGGTCATCGACGCCGACAAGCTGCACAAGCAGTTCGGCGACCGTGTGCTCATCGGCGACCTGTCGTTCACGCTGCCCCGCAACGGCATCGTCGGCGTCATCGGCCCGAACGGCGTCGGCAAGACCACGCTCTTCAAGACCATCGTCGGGCTCGAGCCGCTCGACGGCGGCACGCTGAAGATCGGTGAGACGGTCGACATCTCGTACGTCGACCAGAGCCGCGGCGGCATCGACCCGAACAAGAACCTGTGGGAAGTCGTCTCCGACGGCCTCGACTACATCCAGGTCGGCAAGACCGAGATCCCGTCGCGCGCCTACGTGTCGCAGTTCGGCTTCAAGGGGCCGGACCAGCAGAAGCGTGCCGGCATCCTGTCGGGTGGTGAGCGCAACCGTCTGAACCTCGCGCTCACGCTCAAGCAGGGTGGCAACCTGCTGCTGCTCGACGAGCCGACCAACGACCTGGACGTCGAGACGCTCGGCAGCCTCGAGAACGCCCTGCTCGAGTACCCCGGATGTGCCGTGGTCATCACCCACGACCGGTGGTTCCTCGACCGCATCGCGACCCACATCCTGGCGTGGGAAGGCCTGAACGAGGACGGCACCCCGAACTGGTACTGGTTCGAGGGCAACTTCGAGGCCTACGAAGAGAACAAGGTCGAGCGCCTCGGTGCCGATGCGGCCAAGCCCGGCCGCGCGACGTACCGCAAGCTCACGCGGGACTGACCCGCGTGGCCAGGCTGCACACGCCGGTCCGCATCCGCTGGAGTGACATCGACGCCTACGGGCACGTGAACAACTCGGCGATGCTCCGGCTGCTCGAAGAAGCGCGCGTGCTGGCGTTCTGGGCACCGGATCCCGACGAGGTCGACGCGTCGGGCTCCGCCCCGGAACCCATCATCGACGGGCGGCCCGGATCGGGGACGATGACGGTCATCGCTGCGCAGCGCCTGGAGTACCTCGCCTCGACGCCGTACTTCCGCCGACCGCTCGACATCCAGCTCTGGATCGGGCACGTCGGGGGTGCGAGCCTCGAGATCTCGTACGAGGTGTGGTCGCCGGTCGGGCACGAACCGGCCGAGCTCTACACGCGGGCGACCACGACGCTGGTGATGGTGGACGCGGCGACGAACCGTCCGCGGCGTCTGACCGAGGTCGAGCGTGCGGCGTGCCAGCCGTACATCGAGCCGGCGGTCGTGTTCTCCCGACCCTGACAAGCACACGCTGACCGGCACACGCGGACCAGCGCACGCGCGGGGGCCCCCGGGGTCAGCGGGGGATGCGCATCATGCCCTCTTGCGCGACGCTGGCGAGCAGGCGCCCGTCCTGCGAGAACATCCGCCCGAAGGCCAGACCCCGGCCGCCCTGTGCGCTCGGCGACTCCTGCGTGTACAGGATCCACTCGTCCGCGCGGCCGTCGCGGTGCCACCACATCGCGTGGTCGAGACTCGCGCTCTTGACGCCGCGCGTCCCCCAGGCGACCCCGTGGCGACGCATGATCGGCTCGAGGATCGACAGGTCGCTGGCGTAGGCGAGCACTGCGCGGTGCAGTCCAGGGTCGTCTGGCAGCGCACCCCCGACCCGGAACCACACGGCCTGGTGCGGCACGTGCTCGCCCTGCACGTCCACGAAGACCGGCCCGTCGACGTGCCGCAGGTCGATGGCCCGCTCGGCCCAGGCCCGGGCGACGGGGTGGTCGATCGAGGCGAGGATCGACGCGGCGGTCGGCAGGGACTCGGGTGTGGGCATGTCCACCGGGAACGGATCCTGGTGCTCGACACCCGCATCGTCGGTCTGGAACGACGCGATCATCGAGAAGATCGGCACGCCGTTCTGGTACGCCTGCGCACGGCGGGTCGCGAACGAGCGACCGTCGTGGATCTGCTCGACGCCGAAGGTGATCGGCGTGTGGATGTCGCCCGGACGCAGGAAGTAGCCGTGGATCGAGTGGATCGCCCGGTCCTCGATCGTGGCCTGCGCGGCGACGATGCACTGCGCAAGTACCTGGCCGCCGAAGACCCGCCCGTTGGGGGACCAGTGGTTCACCCCCGTGAAGACCCGCTCGCGCGTCGCGGCGCCCGTGTCCTCGAGTCGCAGGGTCCGCAGGAATTCCGGTTCACCGATCACCACCCCCGCAGTCTACGGAGGACCCCTCCCGGTAGGATCGTCATCGACATGAGCACCTCGTTCACGCTGCCCGACGCCGCCTCGCTGGGCGACCTCCGCACGTACCTCGCCCGTGCCGCACGCATCGAGGACGGCTCGGTCCGCCTGATCGCCGACTCGGGGGTGCTCGCCGTCTACACGGCGATCATGTACCCCCTCGGGTTGCTCGACGAGCTGCCCACGGTCCTGGGTCTCCGGACCTTCTCGCTCGCGCAGCCGGCATCCATCGACGCGGTCGTCCCCCTGGCCTCGTTCCAGGAACGCCTGCGGCTGCTCGCCGAGGCCCACGACGCCGAAGGGGCCGACGGTGCCGACCCGACCCGCGCCACTCCGGTCGAGGTCGAGCTCCCGCACGAGGTCGCCACCGTGACGTGGGCTGCGATCTCACCGCCCCGCGGCGGCTGGATCCCGTTGCCCGACATCTCACCCGAACTGCTTCGCCGCGCGGCGAAGGCCGGCATCACCGAGGTCGCTGACGCCGTCCCGTCGAACGCCGGCGAAGCGATCGTCCGTCGCATCCGCTCCGAGGTGTGGGGACGTCCCGTGCAGGGCATCGAGCACGTCCCCGCCGGAGCCGGGTTCGCGGGCGAGAGCCTCGGGTTCCTGGGGCACGACCCGGTGCGGCTGTTCGAGACCGGTCCGTGGAGCCGACTCACCACCTCCCGCGGACACGTGCTCGTGAAGCGCCGCGCCTGGAGCCTCTCGGGCTGAACGGCCTGCGCCGCCAGCCCCCGGACGGGACGCGGCAGCTCTGCCATCCTGGGGGCATGCACGTCTTCCTGACCGGCGCGTCCGGCTACATCGGGTCCGCAGTCCTCCGCTCCCTGGTCGCGCGTGGCCACGCCGTCACCGCGATCGTCCGCTCCGACGCGAAGGCCCAGGCCGCCCGCGAGGCCGGCGCCACCGCGCTGGTCGAGGACGTCACCGACACCGACGTCGTGGCGCGGCTGGCCCACGAAGCCGATGCCGTCGTCCACACCGCCAGCGCCGAGCAGGTCGACCCGGCCTTCGTGCGGACCGTCCTCGGCGCGCTCGACGGCACCCCGAAGCCCTTCGTCCACACCGGCGGGATCTTCACCTTCGGCGACTCGACCGACATCTCCGAGCAGTCACCCGTGTCGCCACCGGCCCTGACCTCGTGGCGTGGCCCGAACGAAGCGCTCGTCCGCGCGAGCGCCGTCCGCACGACCATCGTGGCGCCGGGCATCGTCTTCGGCCGTGGTGCCGGCATCCCGGCGATGTTCGTCGGCGACGGCGAGCACGAGGTCCGCCTGGTCGGCGACGGCTCCCAGCGGTGGACGACCGTGCACGTCGACGACGTCGGGGACCTGTACGCCCTGGCCGTCGAGCGGGGCGAACAGGACGGGTACGTCCTGGCGGCGACGGGGGACAACCCGACGGTGCGTGAACTCGCCGAGGCCGGTGCGCACGGATCACCCGTCGTTGCCGGGAGCATCGACGCGACGCGCGAGCGGCTCGGCACCGACTTCGCGGACGCGCTGCTGCTGCACCAGGAGTGCTCGGGCGCCCACGCGCGCAGCACCTACGGGTGGAACCCGACGCGGCCGTCGCTGGCGCAGGACCTGGCGACCGGTTCGTACGCCGGCTGAGTCGGCCCGCAGCGTGACCAGCTGACGGACAGGAGGCGCGGTGCCAGCTGGCACCGCGCCTCCCGGCCGTCATCGGTGACGTCCGCAGAGCCGGACGTCCGCCGAGCCGGATGGCAGTCCGTCAGTCGAACGCGTTCGTCATCGCGTGTGCGGCCCGGTCGAGGTAGCCCCACAGTTCTGCCTCGTCCATGGGCGCGAGCCCGAGCGACTCGACGGCGTCGTGCATGTGGTGCAGCCAGCGCTCACGTGCCTCGGGTGTGATGCGGAACGGCTGGTGCCGCATCCGCAGCCGGGGGTGCCCGCGTTCCTGGCTGTAGGTGCCCGGGCCGCCCCAGTACTGCTGCAGGAAGAGCGACAGGCGGGAGATCGCGCCCTCCAGGTCCTCCTGCGGGTACATCGGCCAGATGACGTCGTCGGTCTGCACGCCGTCGTAGAAGCGACGTACCAGGCGGTCGAACGTCGGGGCACCGCCGATGCGTTCGAACAACGACCCGGTCGCGGCCTGCCCGCCCATCCCCACGCGCAGCGTGATCGGTTGCCCCGGCCCCGGGACGCCCGGCTGTCCGACGGGAGGCATCGGCAGGTCGCTCATCGGTCGTCCCTTGGCGATTCGGGCCGCTGCGTGTCGATCGGCTGGCCGTACATGTTCGTCCTCTTGCCGCGGCGCGAAGCGGTCGGCGCGGGCGTGGGCTGCGTCTTGACGCTGCGCAACCCGTTGATCGAGGTGGCGTTCTCCCAGCCCTCGGGCATGATCATCGCCATGGCGGGGAGGGTGACGCCGAGTTCGTCGACGGAGCGCTTGAGCCGGACGCGCAGTTCGCGGCCGACGATGTCGAGTTCGGACGCGCGGGTCTTGACGACGAGTCGGAAGACCATGCCGTCGGCGGAGACCGACTGCAGGCCCCAGATCTCGGGTTTCTCGACGATGCGCTGCCGCCAGCGGGGTTCTTGCGACATCGTGACCGCGGCGGCGAGCAGGGCGTCCTGCACGGCGTCGATGTCGGTGTCGTACGGCACGGTGATGTCGACGAGCACGCGCGACCAACCCTGCGACAGGTTGCCGACGCGCAGGATCTGCCCGTTCGGCACGAACCACAGGATCCCGTTCACGTCGCGGATCTGCATGACGCGCAGCCCCACGTTCTCGACGACGCCGGTGGCCGGACCCGTGTCGACGACGTCGCCGACGCCGGCCTGGTCCTCGAGGATCATGAACACCCCGGACAGCAGGTCCTTGACGATCGACTGCGCGCCGACGGCCAGGCCCGCCGCGACGAGGGAGGCGCCACCCACGATGCCGACGGCGGCATTGGGCAGGACCTGCGGGATGATGATCGCCAGCGCAATGATCACGACGATGACCGTTGCCAGGTTCTCGAGCACGCTGCCGAGCGTCCGGGTGCGTTGCACCACGCGGGCGGTCTGGATCGGCGACGCGATGAGCGCCTGTGTGTCCGCTGCACCCTGGCGTTTCTTGACGCCGTAGACGATCCGGTTGACCACGCCCTTGATGCTGTGGCGCAGCACGAGCCGCAGGATGATCGCGCCCAACAGCGTCACGACGATGACGATCGGGACGTGCCAGGTGTCGACGAACTGGGTGAAGGAGTTCGACATCCACGCCGGGACGTCGTCGGTCGAGTTCGCAGCCAGGTTCATGTTCGAACGATGGTAGACGACGGGGCCTCGGCGCTCCTTGCAGAACGCCGAGGCCCCGTCGGACCGAACAGGAACTCAGGCGTCGGCGGCCTGGACCCGCAGCGCACGCTCGGTGCCCGCCAGGTTCTCGGTCACGATGCGACGCAGCGCCGGGGTCTCCGGGTGCGACTCGAGCCACGCGGTGGCGGCGTCACGGAGCTCGACCGAGGCGAGCGGCGCCGGGTACAGCCCGGAGACGATCGTGTCGGCGATGTGGTAGCTCCGCTCGGCCCAGATGCGGGTCAGCACGTCGAAGTACTTCGGCACGAGCCCCTCGAGCACGACGGGCGCGTTCGTGTGCTGGAACCCGATCGTCGTCTGGCGGACGATGGCGTTCGGTGCCGAGTCCGAGTCGACCAGCGACGAGAACGCCGCCAGCTTGCCCTCGGCGGTGGGGATCGTCGCCCGGGCACGCGCTGCGGCCTGTTCGCCCGACGCCGTCCGGTCGCTCGCGAGTTCGGCGTCGATCTCGGTGTTGCCCGCGGCTCCGGCGAGGACGAGCCCTTCGAGGAGCTCCCAGC
Organism: Microbacterium sp. M1A1_1b; assembly: GCF_053345565.1. NCBI lineage: Bacteria > Bacillati > Actinomycetota > Actinomycetes > Micrococcales > Microbacteriaceae > Microbacterium > Microbacterium sp. M1A1_1b. The sequence goes on along the minus strand of NZ_JBKFAJ010000008.1, from coordinate 113,531 downwards.
GCAGGTCCGTGTCGATCTCGAGTCCGCTGAGCGTGACCGAACCGTCGCGCAGCCCTGACAGGGTCGCAACGTGCTCGGGCGTCGAGGCGATCTGCGCGAAGAACTTCACGAACTGGAACTGCGCGTCCGAGCCGGCCTCGGCCGACGACGCCAGGTTCCACAGCGTCTCGCCGACGGTGCGCACGGTGGCGTCGACCTTGGCGGGGGCCACGTAGTTGCGCGCGGTCAGCAGCAGCTGCGAGAGCGTCGTGCGGATCGTGGTTGACTCGGTCTCGGTCGCGATGTTGCCGAGCACCAGGCGCACGTAGTCGCTGGCGGGGGACTCGGCGTCACGGGTGGCGTCCCACATCGCACCCCACACGATCGAGCGTGCCAGCGGGTTCGCGATCGAGGCGAGGTGCTCGATCGCGGTGCGGCGGGACTGCTCGTCGAGGCGGATCTTGGCGTAGGCCAGGTCGTCGTCGTTGAGCAGGACGAGGTCGCCCCGGTGCTGCCCGACGAGCTCGGGGACGTCGGTGCGTGCGCCGTCGACGTCGATCTCGACACGGTGGATCCGCTCGAGCGTGCCGCCGGCCGAGGCGGTGTCAGCGCCGAACGGTGCGTCGGCGTCCTGCTGGAAGGCGTACAGGCCGATCGCCAGGCGGTGCGGCCGCAGGGTCGGGTAGTCGGTCGGGGCTTCCTGCAGCACGGCGAACGACGTGATCACGTCGTCGTCGTCGACCTGGATCTCGGGGCGCAGCGTGTTGACGCCGGCGGTCTCGAGCCAGAGCTTCGACCACTCGCCGAGCTCACGCCCGCTGGTGGCCTCGAGCTCGACCAGCAGGTCCTTGAGCTCGGTGTTGCCGTGGTGGTGCTTCTTGAAGTACGCGGACACACCGGCGAAGAACGCGTCGATGCCGACCCACGCCACGAGCTGCTTCAGGACGGACCCGCCCTTGGCGTACGTGATGCCGTCGAAGTTGACCTGGACGTCTTCGAGGTCGTTGATCGTCGCGACGATCGGGTGCGTCGAGGGGAGCTGGTCCTGCCGGTAGGCCCAGGACTTCTCCATCGCCTGGAACGTGGTCCACGCTTCGGTCCACTCGGTCGCTTCGGCGGTGGCGATCGTGGACGCCCACTCGGCGAAGGACTCGTTGAGCCACAGGTCGTTCCACCACTTCATGGTGACCAGGTCGCCGAACCACATGTGCGCGAGCTCGTGCAGGATCGTGACGACCCGGCGCTCCTTGATGGCGTCGGTGACCTTGGACCGGAACACGTAGGTCTCGGTGAAGGTGACGGCGCCGGCGTTCTCCATCGCGCCCGCGTTGAACTCGGGCACGAACAGCTGGTCGTACTTGTCGAACGGGTACGGCACGTCGAACTTCGACTCGTAGTACGCGAAGCCCTTGCGGGTGATGTCGAACACGTACTCGGGGTCGAGGTACTCGGCCAGCGACTTGCGCGTGAAGATGCCGAGCGGGATCGTGCGGCCGTCGCTCGAGGTCAGCTCGTCACGCACGACCTGGTACGGGCCGGCGATCAGGGCCGTGATGTAGCTGGAGATGCGGGTGGTCGGCGGGAACGCCCACGTGGCGATGTCGCCGTCGACGCGGGGCTCGGGCGTGGGGGAGTTCGAGACGACCTGCCAGCGCGCCGGTGCGGTGACCGTGAAGGTGAACTCGGCCTTGAGGTCGGGCTGCTCGAACACCGCGAACATGCGGCGCGAGTCCGGGACCTCGAACTGGGAGTACAGGTAGACCTCGTCGTCGACGGGGTCGACGAAGCGGTGCAGGCCCTCGCCGGTGTTCGTGTACAGCGCGTCGGCGACGACGAGGAGCTCGTTCTGCTGCTGCAGGTCGGCGAGCTGGATCCGCACGCCGTCGTTGACCGCGGCGACGTCGAGCGCGGTGCCGTTCAGTTCGACGGAGTGCACGGTCTTCGTGATCGCGTCGATGAACGTCGACGCACCGGGCGTCGCGGTGAAGCGGACCCGCGTGGTGCTGCCGAAGGTCTCAGCGCCACGGGTCAGGTCGAGCTCGACGTCGTACGACTGCACGTCGACGATCGCGGCACGTTCCTGGGCTTCGATTCTGGTGAGGTTCTCTCCGGGCACGGACGCTCCATCTTCGATGCGGGCGCGGACGATCGATGTCCGCGCTTCGGGGTCCCGCGCGGCGTCGTGCACCGTGGGGACGTGTGGGTTCCAGCCTAGCGAGCACGCGTACGCTCCAAGCGTGACCGAGACGACTGTGGACAAGACGACCGACACCCCCACCCCTGTGGAGTTCTGGTTCGACCCGAACTGCCCGTGGGCCTGGATGACCAGCCGCTGGGTCGGCGAGGTCGAGCGCCAGCGCCCCCTCGACGTGACCTGGAAGGTGATGAGCCTGTTCGTCCTGAACGAGGACCAGGACGTCCCCGAGTCCTACAAGGAGCGACTGCACAACGGGCAGGTCTACCCCCGCCTGGTCACCGCCGCGCGACTGCGTCTCGGCCAGCAGATCGTGAAGCCCCTGTACGACGCGCTCGGCGAGCACATCCACCACCGGCAGGAGCAGGACCCCGCGCAGGTCGTCCCCGCCGTCCTGGCCGAGCTCGGTCTCGATGCCGACCTGGCCGAGTACGCCTGGACCGACGAGGTCGACGCCGCCACCCGCGAGAGCCACCGCGACGGCATCGAGCGCGTCGGCCAGGACGTGGGCACGCCCGTGATCGCCGTCGAGGGCACCGCGTTCTTCGGTCCGGTGATCTCGCCGGCCCCGAAGGGCCAGCAGGCGCTCGACCTGTGGGACGGCGTCGTCGCCGCAGCCCGCTACCCGGGCTTCTTCGAGCTCAAGCGCTCGCGCACGGTCGGGCCGTTGTTCGACACCGAGCCCACCGCCTGACAGGAGGCCCGGCTCGCGTCCGGCACGCACGGTGCGTCCGGCGAGACTCGGCCCCGCGGACTCCGCACGCCCTCCGGATGGCGCGAACTGTCCGCCGGGCCGAGACTCGGCGCGCGCCGGGCAGCCGGGCGCGCGTCAGACCAACGGCAGGCGCATCATCGTCAGGTCCAGCCACCGGCCGAACTTGCGCCCGACCTCGGGCACGACGGCCACGGTGGTGAAGCCGAGCCGCTCGTGCAGTGCGATCGACACGGTGTTGCTGCTGCAGATCCCGGCCATCATCACGTGGCGGCCTTCGGCCCGGGCCTGCCCGACCAGCGCCCCCATCAGCACCGTCGCCACGCCCCGGCCCCGGAACTCGGGCAGGACGTACACGCTGTGCTCGACGGTCAGCCGGTACCCGGCATTCGGACGCCACTGCGCGTACGACGCGTAGCCCGCCACCTGTCCGTCCACCTCGGCGACGACGACCGGCCACCCGTCGCGCTGGCGTTCCGACAGCCAGGCGTCGAACCAGGCGCGCGGGTTCGGCTCGTCCTGCCAGATCGCGGTGGAGTGCAGCACGGCGTCGACGTGCAGCGCGTGCACCACGTCCAGGTCGCGGGGCTCGCAGTCCCGCACGCGCACGTCGGCGGCCGATGACGGACCGGTTGTCGCATATGCTGTCGCCATGTCTCAGATCGTAGACGATGACCGGCTGCTCGGGGAACGCCTGCAGCACCTGCGCACCGAGCGGCGGTGGAGCCTGACCGAGCTCGCCGAGGAGTCCGGGGTCTCGCGCGCCATGATCAACCGCGTCGAACGCGGGGTGTCGAGCCCCACGGCCACGATCCTCGGACGACTGTCGGGCGCGTTCGGGATGACGATCTCCCAGCTGCTCGACGAGGGCCCGGCCGGCGACGGAACCGAGCACCAGGCCGGGTCCGGCAGCCCCGACGACCGGGCCGGCGTGCAACGCGGCGCGACCGCCGACCACTGGACCGATCCCGACACCGGGTACCGTCGCCGTCCCGTGTCGAGCGCGGAGTTCCCCGTGGACGTGACCGAGGTGGTCCTCCCGGCCGGTGCGCACGTGACCTACCCGGCGTCGGCGTACGCGTTCCTGCGGCACTGCATCTGGGTCGTCGAGGGCACCCTCGAACTCGTCGTCGGCGGCGAGACGGTGGTGCTGGAACCGAGGGACCGGATCGAGCTCGGCGACCCCGCCGAGGTGACGTACCGCAACGCCAGCGCGGACGCCTGCCGGTACGTCGTCGTCGTGGCCAGGGGCGCGCGCGGCCGGGAATAGGATCGGGGCATGCGCATCCACCTCGGAACGGACCACGCCGGCCTCGAGTTCAGCAAGACCCTCGCGTCACACCTGACGGACGCCGGACACCAGGTCATCGACCACGGTCCGACCGAGTACGACGCGCTCGACGACTACCCCTCGTTCTGCATCAACGCCGCCCACGCCGTCGTCGCCGACCAGCGTGCGGGTGTCGAAGCGCTCGGGGTCGTCTTCGGCGGTTCGGGCAACGGCGAGCAGATCGCGGCGAACAAGGTCGAGGGCGTCCGCGCCGCGCTGGTGTGGAACGAGTCCACCGCGCTGCTCGCCCGCCAGCACAACGACGCCAACGTCATCTCGCTCGGCGCCCGCCAGCACACCGAGGCCGAGGTCATCGACTTCGTCGACCTGTTCATCAACGAGCCGTTCTCGGGCGAGGAGCGCCACGCCCGCCGCATCGCGCAGCTGGCGGAGTACGAGCAGACGGGGCACATCGCCGGCAAGCAGATCGACGGCTCGGCCGAGTAGACAGGTCGCATGCCCGAGGGTCACTCCGTCCACAGGATCGCCAACCAGTTCTCCCGGCACTTCGTCGGCAAACGCTGCGAGGTGTCGAGTCCGCAGGGTCGGTTCGCCGCCGGTGCCGCGCAGCTCGACGGCAAGCGCATGGTCGCGTCGCGGGCGGTGGGCAAGCAGCTGTTCCTGGAGTTCGAGGACGACCTGTTCCTGCGGGTCCACCTGGGCCTGTACGGGGCGTGGGACTTCGCCGGTGTGATCTCGACGTCCCAGGCGCTGTCCGACGACGACGACCGCGAGGAGTCCCTGTCCTCGATCGGCGCGCCCCGGCTGGCCCGGTACCGGATGGCCGAGCAGGAGAAGTCCGAGGACCCGATCGAGGCCTTCCCGCCCGACCCCGTCGGCCAGGTGCGCGTGCGGCTGCTCACCGAGGACACCGTCGCCGACCTGCGTGGGCCGACCGCCTGTGTGGTCGAGGACGCGGCCGGGGTGCAGCGCGCACTCGACAAGCTCGGCCCGGACCCGGTGAACGACGACGGACCCGAGGCCGAGCAGGCCTTCGTCGACAACGTCCGGAAGCGCAACGTCGCGATCGGGCAGCTGCTGATGGACCAGTCCGTGGTGAGCGGCATCGGCAACATCTACCGCGCCGAACTGCTGTTCCGGCAGCGGATCGACCCGTACAAGGTGGGCAAGAAGATCACCGTCAAGCAGGCGAAGGCGCTGTGGGCGGACTGGTCGAAGCTGCTGCACGAGGGTGTCCGTGACGGCCTGATGCTCACCATGGACGGCCTGTCGCCGGCCGACCACAAGAAGGCGCTGCGCTCGCGGAAGGACCGGCACTGGGTGTACCACCGCCAGGGCGAGCCCTGCCGGGTGTGCGGCACCGAGATCCGGATGGCCGACATGGCCGGCCGCAAGCTCTACTGGTGCCCGAAGGACCAGAAGTAGCCCTCAGCGCTCCAGATGGGTCCACCGTCCGGCGATCGCGGTGCCGAGCACCGGCATCGTCCGCAGCGTGGCCGTCGACGCGGTGAGCGGGTCGTCCGCCACCAGCACCAGGTCGGCGACGTCCCCCACGGACACGCTCACCCGGCCGTCCGTCGACCCCTGCCACGCGGCGAGCGCCGTCATCCGCTGCTCCGGGTGCCACGGACCGCGGCCGTCTCGCGCGCGTCCGACCGCGGCGGCGAGGGACACCCACGGGTCGAGCGGTGCCACGGGCGCGTCGGATCCGAGCACCACGCGGGCGCCGGCCGTGGCGAGCGACGCGAACACGTAGGCACGCTCGGCGCTGTCCGCCCAGTACTTGTCGACGACGTCACGGTCGTCCATCGCGTGCTCAGGCTGCACCGACGCCGTCACGCCCAGGCGGGCGAAGCGCTCGACGTCGGTGTCGGTGAGCAGCTGCGCGTGCTCGATCGAGCCGCGGGCGCCGACGGCCTCGAAGACGTCGAGGGCGACGGTGTTGGCCCGGTCGCCGATGGCGTGGATCGCGGGCACGAGTCCGGCGTCGACGGCGCGGCGGGTGATCGCGTGGAGCTCGTCGAACGGCCAGACGAGCATGCCCTCGCCGGTCGCCATGGCTGCCGTCCGGGTGCCGAGCGACCCGTCCGTGACGACCTTGAACGGTCCCATCGTCACCAGGCCCCGGGTGCCGTCGACCACGTCGCCGGTGCGGAGTCCGCGCGCGATGACGGCGTCGAGGTCGTCCGGGTACACGCCGCACGTCACCCGCAGCCCGTCGATGCCGTCGCGGACGCGGCGTGTCCAGCGGTCGAGGCCGAAGCGCATCTCGAGGTCGACGACCCGCGTCACACCGCGGGTGGCCGCCGCGTCGACGGCGTCGGCCACGGCGGTGTCGAGCACGTCGTCGGGGACTCGCGACAGTGCGGCGGTCACGTCGAAAGCGTCCTGCTCGCGCAGCACGCCGTCCTCGCCGGCCGGCAGTGGCCGTCCGACCGCAGCGGCGAAGTGCGCGAGTGCGCGGGCGTTGCACCAGACGGCGTGCAGGTCGGCGCTGATGACGACGGCCGGGAGGCCCGGTGCGGCTGCATCGAGCAGCGCACGTCGGGCGGGCCGCGGCCACAACCCGTCGCGGTACCCGTGTCCGATCAGCACGGCGTCCGTCACGCCGGTCCGCGCTGCCCCGGCGAGCACGTCCGCGACGGCCTCGGCGGATGCGCACGCGGAGACGTCGATGCGCCGTCGGACCAGGGCCCACTGGTCGAAGTGGGTGTGGTGGTCGACGAGTCCGGGGCCGAGCCAGGCGCCGTCGGCCTCGACCACCTCGGTGTCGTGGTCGCCGGGGTCGAGCGTGCCGGCGGGTGCCACGGCGGTGACGACCCCGGCACGGACGCGCACGTCGGCGGGGGCTCCGGACGTGCCCACGCGCCGGACGGTGCGCAGCAGCAGGTCGCTCACCGTGCCTCCTGTCCGTCCTGGTCGTCACGGCCGTCGTGATCGTCACTGCCGTCGGGTCGGACCCGCTCCATCTCGGCCGCGAGTGCGGGCGACGCGTAGGGGCCGTCACCACGCAGGCCCGCGATGATCGTGTCGATGACCTCGGGTGCCTTGTTCTGCGACAGCTTGGCGCGGGCGTCGAACCGGGTGACGCGGATCCGGATGCCGACCGTGCCCGTCGCCATGCGGCGGGCGGTCTCGATGTCCACGTCGAGCGAGACGGGCGAGGGCATCGCCTGCTCGAAGTGGTCGACGAGCTCCCCGAGCACGCGGAGGTTCTCGTCGTCGGACAGGATCTCCGGCGTACCCCAGCAGTGTGCCGTGACGTGGTTCCAGGTGGGCACGAACTGGTCGGGCGGGTACCAGCCGGGGGAGACGTAGCCGTGCGGCCCCTGCACGATGACCAGTACCTGGTGCTGCCCGAGTTCGTGCGCGCGTTCGTCGGGCCGTCCGACGTGCGACACGAGCACGACGGCGTCCGGGTCGTCGTCGGGGCCGGGGGTCTCGAGCAGGAACGGGTAGTGCGACGCGACGATGCCGGCGTCGGTGTGCGACACGATCGTCGCCCACGGGTTCTCGCGCACCAGGCGCCGCACCTCGTCGACGTCCGTCATCAGGAAGTGGGGTGTGTGCCGCATGCCCGTCAGCGTGGCACAGCGCGTCGCCCGGGCGCGAGGGCGGGCGTTTCGCCCGTGTTTCCGGGTGGTAAAAGTCTCAGAGATCATTGAAAGAAGTCTTGTGGTCGGTATTCGCTCGCCCCTAGCTTTCCGACAACGCGACCGGCCAGTGGACCGGACGCACTGATCGAGGAGCACGCATGCGACGCAGGACGATCACCGCGCTGGCCGCGGCGGCAACGGTGGCACTCGTGGTGGCCGGATGCTCGTCGGGCAGCACCGGCAGCACCGCGGCGGACGCGAGCCTGGTCTACGCGACCGGCGAGCCCGACCACCTGACGCCCGGACGGCAGACGGTCGCGTTCGACCAGGTGATGAGCCTGTTCGCCCCGCTGACCCAGACCGACGCGAAGGGCGACCTGCACGACGTCGCGGCGAAGAGCGTCGAGAGCGACGACGCCACCACGTGGACGATCACGCTGCGGGACGGGTGGGAGTTCCAGAACGGCGAGGCCGTCACCCCGGAGAGCTACGTGAAGGCGTGGAACCACGTCGCCTACGGCCCGAACGCCTGGGAGAACAGCGGGCAGCTCGCATCGATCGTCGGGTACTCGGACCTGAACCCGACGTCGGGCACCCCGACGACGAAGGAGATGTCGGGCCTGAAGGTCACCGGCAAGGACACCTTCACCGTCACCCTGACCCACGCCGACAGCCAGTTCCCGCTCCAGCTCAGCCAGGCGCAGACCGCGTTCTACCCGATGCCCTCGGCCGCGTACGACGACCTGAAGGCGTACGACAAGAAGCCGATCGGCAACGGCCCCTACGAGATGACGACGGCGTGGAAGGCGAACCAGGAGTTCACCGTGCACGCGTGGAAGGGCTACGAGGGCACGAAGCCCGCGACGGCGGACGTCACCTTCCGGAGCTACTCCGACATGAACACCGCGTACACCGACGTTCTGGCCGGCAACGCGGACGTGCTCTTCCTGCCGACCGACAAGATGACGAGCGCGAAGGCCGACTTCGGCGAGAAGCTGCACTCGTTCGAGGCACCCGGCATCGACTACATCGGCTTCCCGCTGTGGGACGAGCGGTACTCCGACCCCGACGTCCGCCGTGCGATCTCGATGTCGATCGACCGCGACCAGGTGAACAAGGCGATCTACGGCGGCCTGTACGAACCCGCCACGGCGCTCACCCCGCCGTCGATGTCCGGCACCCAGGAGGGCATCTGCGGCACGGCCTGCGAGTTCGACCCCGCAGCGGCCAAGCAGCTGCTGGCGAAGGCGGGCGGCTTCGACGGCGCCATCACGCTCGTCTACCCCGGGGGCAACGGCCTGGACTCGCTGTACCAGGCGTACGCCAACCAGATCCGGCAGAACCTCGGGGTCGACGCCCAGGCGAAGGCCACCACCGACTGGGCGTCGTACTACTCCGAGCTGACCGACAAGAAGGTCCAGGGCCCGCACTTCGGCCACTGGGGCGCGCTGTACATCAGCCAGCAGAACACCCTCCGGGCCCTGTTCACCACGGCGGGCGGCTGCGCTCCCTGCACGGGGTACTACCAGGACGACACCGTCGACGCGCTGCTGGCGAAGGCCGACTCGGCCGGGTCGCAGTCCGAGGCGAACGAGTACTACACGCAGACGCAGCAGGCGGTCCTGCGGGACTTCCCGGTGGTCCCGACCTTCTTCGACAAGTACTCGTACGTCACGAGCGACAAGATCGCGAAGCTCCCGGCCGTGGCGGGCAGCCCGGTCATCGCGCAGATCACCGTCAAGTAGGGCCGGGGAGCACCGCATGGACCGCGACACCGTCCTCCGACTCGTCAGCCAGGTGCCCGACCACGACGGGTTCCCGCTGGTGGACGACCTGCACGCCCGGTTCGACGCGCTCGCCGCGGCCCACTCGGACACCGTGACGGTCACCCGCATCGGGACGAGCCGCCTGGGCGAACCACTGCACGCCTACCGCATCGGCACCGGGTCGCACGCCGCGGTCGTCGTCGGCGGCGTGCACCCCAACGAGCCGATCGGTTCGTGGACGGCGCTGCACCTGGCGACGACGATGCTCGAGGACCCGGAGACCGCGGCGTCGCTCGACACGACGTGGCACATCGTGCCGACGATCGACCCGGACGGCATGCGGCTCAACGAGGCGTGGTTCCACGACCCGCACGACCGCGCGTCCTACGCGCGGCACTTCCACCGTCCGGCTCCGGACAGCCAGGTGGAGTGGACGTTCCCGAACAGTCACGGGTCGGTGTACTTCGACCAGGTGCTGCCCGAGACGCTCGCGTTCATGCGGCTGATCGACGACACCGAGCCGGACCTGCTCGTGAGCCTGCACAACGGCGAGATGGGCGGCGTCTACTACTACCTGTCCGAGGACCTGCCCGACGTGATCGAGGTCCTGCACGCGGTGCCGGCCGCGCTCGGGCTGCCGCTCGACACCGGGGAGCCCGAGTCGCCGTACCTGCGCGAACTCGCCCCGGCGGTCTTCGCGATGGACGGCGTCGAGGTGGCGTACGACTACCTCGAGGGGCTCGGTGTCGACCCGGCGGAGCACATCCACGGCGCGTCGAGTGCCGCGTGGGCGATGCGGCACGGGGCGCTGTGCATGGTCGCCGAGCTGCCGTACTGGAGCCACCCCGACGCGGACGACCCGACACCGACGGACGAGTCGTACGCCGACCTGCTCCGGCGGTGCGCGGACGACCTGGGCACCACAGGGACGCAGCTGCGCGAGGTCCTCGACGCCGCATCGCCGATGCTCACGCTCGCGACACCGTTCCTCGACGGATGCCGCGCGTTCGTGCCGATGCTCGTGTCGATGGCAGACACCGACCGCGCCCGCGCCGACCGCGAGCCCGTGGACCGGATGGCGACCGTCGCCGAGCGCTTCGGCTGCGAGGACCTCGTGCGGTGCTTCCGCCTGCGCTACGGCGGCATGCTGCTGCGCGCCCTCGAGGCCGAGACGACCGCCGGCACGGCGCCCGCGCCGCTCCGGCGCCTGCGCGACCAGCTGGCCGAGCGGTACGGCCGCTGGCAGGCGGACGCGGGGACGGGGGCGGAACCGATCCCGGTGCGCAAGCTCGTGGGCGTGCAGTACGGGGCGATCCTCGCCTGCGCGAGCCACGTCGCCGAGGTGGGTCGGGCCTCCCGTCCGCTCGCCGCGAGCATCGCAGGAGGCGCGTGATGCGTCCGACGCTCGCCGTCGGCCGCCGACTCGGCGGCCTGGTCGTCGTGTTCCTCGGGGTGACCTTCCTGATCTACGCGATGACCTTCGCGCTGCCAGGTGACCCGATCCGCGCGCTCGGCGGCGACCGACCCCTCAGCGACGCGGTCGTCCGGGCGCTGCGCGCGGAGTACCACCTCGACCAGCCGCTCTGGTTGCAGTACGTGCAGTACCTGGGCGGGCTGTTCCGCGGGGACTTCGGGACCGACTTCACCGGAGCATCCGTGGGCGCGCAGATGGCGTCGCGGTGGCCGGTGACGATCACCCTGGCGCTCACCGCCTGGGCGCTGGAGATCGTCCTCGGCATCGGGTTCGGCGTGCTGTCGGCCCTCAAGCGCGGCACCGTGCTCGACAAGACCGTGCTGGTCGGGACGATCGTCGTGGGTGCCGTCCCGGTCTTCGTGCTCGGCGTCGCCCTGCAGCTCGTCTTCTCCGTCCGGCTGCACTGGTTCCCGGTCGCCGGGTCCACCGCGGGGTGGCCGACGGCGTACGTGCTGCCGGCGTTCGTGATCGCGCTGTTCGGGCTCGCGGCCGTGTCACGACTCACCAGGACGTCGATGATCGAGACGCTCGACGCGGACTACGTCCGGACCGCCCGGGCCAAGGGGCTCACGCCGGGACGCGTGGTCGGCGTGCACGTGATGCGCAACTCGCTCATCCCGACCGCCACCTACCTGGCGACCGACCTGGGGTACCTGATGGGCGGCACCGTCATCATCGAGGGCATCTTCAACCTGCCCGGCGTCGGGAACCTGCTGTTCCAGGGGATCCGCTCGCACGAGGGCGCCGTCGTCGTCGGGATCTCGACCGCCCTCATCCTGGTGTTCCTCGTCACGAGCGTGCTCGTCGACCTGCTGCACGCCGCCCTCGACCCTCGCGTCCGATCAGGAGCCGCCGCATGACCACCGCAGCCATCGGCGCCACCGTCGAACCCGTCGTCGCCACCCGGCGGCGCCCCCTGCTCGCCGCGGTGCGAACGCCCGGGTTCTGGGTGCCGGCCGTCGTGCTCGCCCTCGTGCTCGCGATCGCCGCCGCACCGCAGCTGTTCGCCGGACTCTTCGGGCACGGCGACCCCCGCGTGTGCGACCTCGGGCGGAGCGGCGACGGTGCCGCGGCCGGGCACCCGTTCGGCTTCGACCTGCAGGGCTGCGACGTCTACGCGAACGTGGTCTACGGCACCCGGTCCTCGATCGCCGTCGCGGTGCTGACGACGGTGCTCGCCGGCATGGTGGCGCTCGTCGTCGGCACGGTGGCGGGCATGGTCGGCGGATGGGTCGACGCGGTCCTGGCCCGCCTGACGGACGTGTTCCTCGGCTTCCCGTTCCTGCTCGGCGCCGTCGTGGTGCTCAACAGCGTCGGCGAGCGCTCGGTGCTCACCGTCTCGCTCGTCCTCGCGCTGTTCGGGTGGCCGACCATGGCGCGGCTGGTGCGGTCGAGCGTGCGCGGCGTGCGGAACGCCGAGTTCGTGCTGGCAGCCCGGACGATGGGGCTGTCCACGTGGCGGATCACCACCCGGTACGTCCTGCCGTCATCGGTGTCGCCGCTGCTCGTCCTGGCCACCATCACGGTGGGCGGGGTCATCGTGTCCGAGTCCTCGCTGACCTACCTGGGCATCGGGCTCGAGAGCCCGGCGATCTCCTGGGGGCTGCAGCTGTCCGCCGCGACCTCTCAGTTCCTGCGTGCCCCGCACATGCTCATCGCGCCGGCGAGCTTCCTCGCCGTCACGGTGCTGGCGGTCATCGCGCTCGGCGACACCCTGCGGGCCGCGCTCGACCCGCGTCGCCGCTGAGACCAGACTCGACACGACCGCACCACCGCACCCCGCACCACCGCACTCCTGGAAGGAACCACCGTGCTCGACACCGAGGCCACGCGCGACGCGTACCGCACGACCCTGCCCGCCATCCGCGACTGGGTCGCGTACAAGGTCTGGCAGCTCCGCGTGCCCGGCGTGCAGGTCGCCATCGGCCACCGCGGCGAGGAGCTGTTCTCCGAGGCGTGGGGGTACGCCGACGTCGAGGCCGGCCGGCGCCTGACGACGAACGACCTGTTCCGGATCGCGTCGCACTCCAAGACCTTCACGGCGACCGCGCTGCTGATCCTGGTCGAGCGTGGGGCGCTGCGGCTCGACGACACCGTCGGCACGTACGTCCCGGCGCTCGCGGACGGCGGGTCGCCCATCGCCGACGCAACCGTCCGCGAGCTCATGGAGATGGGCGCGGGCGTGATCCGCGACGGCCACGACGGCGACTACTGGTCGCTCGCGCGGCCGTTCCCGGACCAGGAGGAACTGCTCGCCCTGGTCCTCGACCGCGGACAGAAGGTCCCCGCCGGGTCCTCGTTCAACTACTCGAACCTCGGGTACTCCCTGCTCGGACTCGTGATCGCGGCGGTCTCCGGGCGGAGCTACAACGACTTCGTCCGGCAGGAGATCGTCGAACCGCTGGGCCTGCGGAACACCGGACCCGACTGGGACCCGGCACGGAGCGACGACTTCGTCGTGGGCTACTCCGGCTTCCACACCGCGCGGCACCGGCAGCGCATCGCCCACGTGGACACCCGGGCGATGGCGGCGGCGACGGGCTTCCACGGCACCGCCTCGGACCTGGTCCGGTACTTCTCCGCCCACGTGCTCGGCCAGGGCACGCTGCTGACCGACCACTCGAAGCGCCTGGCGCAGCGGAAGTCGTGGAGCGCCTCGGACGACGACCCGGCTGCCCGTGGCTACGGCGCCGGCTTCATCGTCGACCGCGTCAACGGGCGCGAGGTCCGCGGCCACTCCGGTGGCTTCCCCGGACACATCACGCAGTCGGTCTTCGACCCCGCTTCCGGGCTCGTCGTGTCCGTGATGACGAGTGCCGCCGCGGGGCCAGCGTCGCTGCTGGCGACCGGCATCGTCAACCTGCTCGACGCTGCGGCCGACACCGGAGCGCCCGGCGCCGTCGTCACCGCCGAGCAGGCCGCCCGGTACACGGGCCGGTACGCCAACCCCTGGGGTGTCACCGACATCGTCCGGGTGGGCGACCGACTGCTCGCCGTCGACCCGTCCGGTCCCGACCCGATGGAGTCGCCGACGCGGCTCGAGGTCGTCGACGGCGACACCCTGCGCATGACCCACGGCAACCGGTTCGGCTCCGTCGACGAGGACATCACGTTCGATCGGGATGCCGACGGCACGGTCATCGGGATCCGCGGCAGCGGCGGCATGAGCGAGGCGAAGTGGGCCATCCCGGACGAAGCCCCGGAGGTCGCGGCCGGCCTCGCATAGCCTGGCGCGCACGACGGATCGACGAGGGGACCACCATGACCGACCAGCAGCAGACCACCACGACGGACGACCGCGTCCTGGACCCGGTCCGGCAGGCCTTCGTCGAGGAGTTCGCGCTGATGCTCGGTGAGGGCGCGGGCATGCCGCTGACGGATGCCCGGGTGCTCGGCTACCTCATCATGACCCGCGCGCCCTACTCGTCGTCCTCGGACCTGCAGGCGGCGCTCGGCGCGAGCTCCGGGTCGGTGTCGATGGCCACCCGGCGGCTCGTCGACTCCGGCTTCGTCAAACGCCACACGGTGCCGGGGGAGCGGAGCCACTACTTCCGCGCCGAGACCGACGTGTGGGGGAGCTGGTTGGCGAGCGAGCGGAAGTACCTCGACCGTCAGCGGGACGTGATCGCGCGGGGACTGGCCGTCGTCGAGCAGGACGGTCGGACGGCCGACGGCGACGTCGACGCCCCCGTGCGGGAACGCCTGCGCAACGGCCGCGACTACATGCAGTGGCTGCACGGCCACCACCGGAAGATGCTCGAGGACTGGGAGGCCTTCAAGGCCGACCGCGACTCGACCACCGACGCACCAGGAACAGGACCGTCATGACCGAGCACAGCGCCCACGTCCTCGTCGTCGACCACCTCACCGTCACGTTCGACGTCGAGGGCCAGGTCGTCCGCGCCGTCGACGACGCGTCGTTCAGCGTCCGGCGCGGCGAGGTCGTCGCGGTGGTGGGCGAGTCCGGCTCCGGCAAGAGCATGACCGCGATGACCGCGATGGGCATCGCCCCCGACGGCGCCTCGGCCAGCGGGGCGGTCCGGCTCGCGGGCGTCGACGTCCTGCAGGCCGGAGGAGCGCACCTGCGAGCCGTCCGGGGACGCAGCGTCTCGATGGTCTTCCAAGACCCGTCCGCCGCGCTGAACCCGGTGTTCACGATCGGGTTCCAACTCGCCGAGGCCGTCCGACGCGCCGACCCGTCCGCCACGAAGCCCGACGTCCGTGAGCGCGCGCTCGACCTCCTGCGTGCCGTCGAGGTGCCGGAGCCCGAACGTCGGCTCCGGCAGTACCCGCACGAGCTCTCCGGCGGGCAGTGCCAGCGCGTGATGATCGCGATGGCGCTCGCCGCGGACCCTGATCTGCTGATCGCCGACGAGCCGACGACCGCGCTCGACGTCACCGTGCAGGCCGAGGTCCTCGACGTCCTGCGTCGGCTGCGCGAGCGCACCGGGACCGCGATCCTGCTGATCACGCACGACATGGGCGTCGTCGCCGACCTGGCCGACCGCGTCGTCGTGATGCGCCAGGGTCGCGTGGTCGAGACCGGCGACGCGGTCGCCGTCTTCCGGTCGCCGCAGGACGCCTACACCCGTGAACTGCTGGCAGCGGTCCCGCGCCTGGCGTCGGTCACCGAACGGGAGGCCGTGGTCACCCCCGCCCCGTCCGTCCCGTCCACCGTGCTCGACGTCCAGGACCTGGTGGTCGAGTACGGCGGCGCGCTGCGGCGCCGGTTCCGCGCGGTGGACCAGGTGTCGTTCACCGTCGGCCGTGGCGAGATCGTCGGGCTCGTGGGCGAGTCCGGCAGCGGCAAGACGACGATCGGGCGTGCTGCCGTCGGCCTTGCGCCGATCACGGGCGGAGCGGTCTCGGTCGACGGCGTCGACCTGACCGATGCCGGTCGAGCGGCCCGACGTGCGATGCGTCGACGCGTCGGTGTGGTGTTCCAGAACCCGCTCCGCTCGCTGAACCCGCGGTACACGGTGGGGCAGACCGTCGCCGAACCGCTCCGGCAGATCCTGCGCCTGCCGGCCGCCGAGACGTCCAGACGCGTCGAACGGCTGCTGGCGGACGTGGGCCTGGACGGCGGCTTCCGCGAGCGGTTCCCGCACGAACTCTCCGGCGGCCAACGGCAGCGTGTCGCGATCGCCCGTGCCGTCGCCCTCGATCCCGCGCTGCTCATCGCCGACGAGCCCACGAGCGCACTCGACGTGTCGGTGCAGGCGCGCGTGCTCGACGTCTTCCGCGAACTCCAGGAACGGCTGGGGTTCGCCTGCCTGTTCGTCACGCACGACCTCGCCGTGGTGGACACGCTGTGCGACCGCGTCGTCGTCCTGCACCGCGGCCGGGTGGTCGAGCAGGGATCCCGCGACGACGTCCTGCGCGCGCCGCGAGACCCGTACACCCGACGTCTGGTGCAGGCCGCGCCCGTGCCGGACCCGGAGGAACAGGCGATCCGCCGCGCCGCTCGACTCGCCGCCCTCGTGCCCTGACCGACCCGCATCCCACTCTTCGCCGACCCCGATCCGGACCCGACCCCGACCCCGATCCGGACCCCGGACCCCGACCCCGACCCCGACCCCGACCCCGACTCGACACCATTTCCGTTTCCGCGCGTGGCCGATCTGGTCGGCGATCCTCGGGGATCGCCCACCGGATCGGTCAGCCAGGAAACCGGAAGTGGTCGTCCGGACCGTGCAGTGACCCGAGGGTCGCCTCGACGCGGGCCAGCACGCGGTCCATCGCTGCTCGGGACGAGTAGCCGTGGTCGCGCGCGACGGCCTCGGGGTCGCGGCCGTCGAGCAGGTCGCGGCGGACCTGCAGGGTGCGGAACCAGCGGGCGAAGGCGTCGGGTGCCAGTCCTGTGGCGTCGAGGAACCGCCGTCGGAGCGTGCGCTCGGAGACCCTGCTGTGTGCGGCGAGTTGCGGCACGGACACGCCCGGTCCGGCTCCGGGCAGACGGAGGGTCCCAGCGATGGCGTCGATCGGCCGGGTCAGGCTGTTGTCCCGCAGGACGGGCGGCCGCCAGGCGTCCACGATCGTCACGACGACCACGCGGGCGAGGGCGTCGCGGTGGGGGCCGGGCCAGCGGCGACCGATCTGGTCGTCGATGTGCTGCAGGGCCGACAGCACGTCGGTGTCGGCGTCCGGGCGCCACGCCGTCGAGACGAGGTCGGGCAGCGCGAGCACCTCGCGCATGAGCGGACCGAACGCTGCCGCGCCGTGGTGGACGTCCGTGAACCCGGTCGGCACGCCGAGGTCGAAGTCCGGTGGGGTCACCCGCGGGGGTGGCTGGTCGGGATGCGTGCCCACCCAACGGGGTGCCCCGGGAGCGAGCAGGGCCGCTGTCCCGGGTCGCAGGGGCTCGGCTGCGTCGCCTCGGCCGACCCAGACCGGGCTGGACCGCGTGGCGACCCAGACGTGGTGCCGGGACGCGGGGAACCGGTGGGTCCAGGCGGAGCCGGGGTCGGCCTCCAGTTCGGCGACATGCGTCACCTGCAGGCCGACGGCGTCGACCGCGGCTCGGAGTGCGTCACCCATGCACCCAGGGTGACGGGCGCGACGGAGCCGGACCGACCAGCTGTGGAGAACCGCTCAGCGCACCTCGGCGGTGGACCAGAGGTACCGGGCGCCCTGGGCGACCGGACGGAGCAGCGGACCGGCGAACAGCACGGCTGCCGCCAGGAAACCGATCAGCATCCCGAGCGGAGCGATGACGAACAGCGCTCCGAGCAGCTCCTGGGACGCGTTCGGGACCGCGCCGAACCACGTGACCAGTCCGCCGAGCAGCCACACGATGCCGCCGGCAGCGACGGACCACCCCGTGATGCGCGTCAGGCCGGTGCTGCGCCGTGCGACCAGCACGCCGAACGCGATCAGGAGCGCCTGGGACGCCAGCAGCGCGATGGCCGAGATCGGCCAGAGGCCCAGCGGCACCGGAAGCCACGTCAGGGCGAACAGCACCACGGACAACGCCAGAGCCAGGGTCGTCCGATCGGCCCGTCGCCACGCGCCGAGACCGATCACCACGGCGCACAGGGCGGCGACCACCGCTCCCGTCGCCAGCACTCCGCGGCCCGGGTACCAGGTCGTCAGCGTCGCCAGTCCGGCGACACCGTCCACCGCCGGCAGCAGTGCCGCCACCACCCCGGCCAGTGCGATCAGTCGTTCCCTCGTGCTGTTCCCCATCGGCCCAGGGTAGGGCCAACCCCACCCCGTGTGCGGGAGGGGGCAGGATGGGGGTTCGAGCCGCGTTCCGCGAGGCTCGAGGACATGACCGACACCGACCGACTCGACCAGGCGATCACCGTGCCGCTGGACGACGCCGTACCTCCGGGAGCCACGACACCCATGCCGGCGCACCCCAGCCACGAGCAGCCACAGGCCGCCGCTCCCGAGCCGTCGTCGGCACAGCAGCCGCCGCAGCACCCGGTCCAGCCGCCGCCCACGGCGGGGGAGTTCTACCGTGACGCGTGGCGACGACTGCCCCGCGACGTGGGCTACATGGCCCTCACCGCGGTGCTGCTCTGCACGCTGTACGTCGCGTTCCCGACGGCGGTGTTCGGCGGCGGGTTCCGCGACCTGTTCAACCCGTTCGTGCTGCTGATGTTCTTCGTCGCGCTGTTCGTCGCGCGGTGGCTCGGCCAGTTCGAGCGACTCCGGATGTCCTGGGCCGACCGTCGACCGATCCGGCCCGTCGACTGGACGCCACGCTGGCAGCAGAACTGGTGGACCCGCACCGGCTCGGCCGTCGCGAACCCGCACTACTGGCTGTACCTGTTGCACGCGATCGTCGTCTACCCGCTCGCCGCCCTGGCGACGGTCGGTGCCGGCCTGCTGCTCGTCGCGGGGTTCCTGTGGCCCGTCGCACTCGTCGGCGCGTTCCTGGTGAACAACCTGCGCAGCGGGTACTTCCCCTACGGCTCGGCGACCGTGCTCGGGGTCGGTCTGCTCGGGCTGGTGTCGATGGCGGCGTCGGTGGCCCTGTTCCCGCTGTGGGCACGGGCGTCGGTGCTCGCGCACTACTGGATCGACTTCGGGCTGCTCGGCGGGTTCCGTGCCGAACAGCTCGAGCAGCGGGTGGCGGGGCTGCAGGCCTCCCGTGCCGGTGCGGTGACGGCCGAGGGACAGGCGCTGCGGCAGATCGAACGTGACCTGCACGACGGGCCACAGCAGCGGCTCGTCCGGCTGCGGATGGACCTGGCTGCCGCCGAGCGGGCGTTCGAGAAGGACCCGGTCGGCGCGAAGCGGCTCATCGGCGAGGCGTCCGAGCACGCCCGCGACGCGCTCGACGAGCTCCGGGCGCTCTCGCGGGGGTTCGCACCGCCGATCCTGCTCGACCGCGGACTCGTCGCAGCGCTCGAGGCCCTGGTCGCCCGCACCTCGATCCCGACCGGGCTCGAGATCCGTCTGCCCGAGGGGCTGACCCTCGGGTCCGAGATCCAGCGGAACGTCTACTTCACGGTGTCCGAGCTGCTGACGAACACCGCCAAGCACGCCGGTGCCTCGGCGGCGGGCGTGTACATGGGGCTGATCGTCGACGCGTCGGCGGTGTGGCACCTGACGGTCAGCGTCACGGACGACGGTGTGGGCGGCGCGAGCGTGCGGGAGGGCCACGGCATCGAGGGCCTGATGGGGCGGATGCGCTCCCTGGACGGCGAGCTCACGGTGTCGAGCCCCGAGGGCGGCCCCACCCAGGCCACCGCACGGATCCCGCTCGGCGCACTCAACGGGGTGCCGACGGCACGGTGAGGCGCGCCACTAGTCTGGTGTCATGACCGACGGCCCGGATGCAGCACGCATCCGGGCCGTCGTCGTCGACGATGCGGTGCTCCTGCGCGAAGGCCTGGCGCGGGTGCTCGACGAAGCCGGGATCGACGTCGTCGGACAGCACGCCGACGCCGTCTCGTTCCTGGCCACGCTGCCCCACGACGCACCCGACGTGGTCGTCATGGACGTGCGGATGCCGCCGACGTTCACCGACGAAGGCGTCCGTGCCGCCGTCGAGACCCGTCGGCTCGCGCCCGCGACCGGCGTGCTCCTGCTGTCGCAGTACGTCGAGGCCACCTACGCCGAAGAGCTGCTGGCGTCCTCGTCCGCGGGCATCGGCTACCTGCTGAAGGACCGGGTCACCCGGCTCGAGGAGATCGACGACGCCGTGCGGCGGGTCGCCTCCGGCGGCACCGTGCTCGACCCCGAGGTGGTCACGCAGCTGATGCGCCGCCGCCGTGACCCGCTGCAAGCGCTGACGCCGCGCGAGCGCGAGGTCCTGGGCCTGATGGCCGAGGGCCGGACGAACGCCGCGATCGCCCGGGCGCTGGTGATCGGGACCGGCGCGGTCGAGAAGCACGTGACGAGCATCTTCGGCAAGCTCGCGCTCGAGGACACCGGCGAGGACCACCGCCGCGTGCTCGCCGTCCTCGCGTACCTCGGATGACCCCGCCCACCGACGTCGCACCGGGTGCGAAGCCGCGCGTGCCCGCGCCGCTGCTGTCCCTCGCCGCGATCGTCTCGGTGCAGCTCGGCGCGGCCATCGCGAAGACCCGCTTCGACGAGGTCGGACCGGTCGGCGCGGCCACCCTCCGGCTCGTCCTCGGCGCCGTCGTGCTGGCGCTCGTCGTCCGCCCCCGCGTCCGACACTGGCGACGGGCGCAGTGGCTCGGCGCGCTGGGCCTCGGCGTGGCCCTCGGCGGCATGAACGTGTTCATCTACCTGGCGTTCGCGTCCATCCCGATCGGTGTCGCGGTGACGATCGAGTTCCTCGGACCGCTCTCGCTGTCGCTCGTGCACACCCGGCGGTGGCGCGACGCGCTCTGGGCCGTGCTCGCCCTGGTCGGTGTCGTGCTGCTCGGGGTCGGACCGACTGCCGTGACCGAGCTCGGTGGTGTCGCGTTCGCGGTCGCCGCCGCCGTGTGCTGGGCGGGCTACATCGTGATGAATCGGCACGTCGGCTCGATCATCCCCGGGGTCGACGGCCTGGCCGTGTCGATGCTCGTCGCGATGGTGGTCTCGCTGCCGTTCGGCCTCGGGACCGCGATCACGGGCGTCCGGGCCGACCCGTCACTGCTGGTCCTGTTCGGCGTCGTCGGGGTGCTGTCGAGCGTGCTGCCGTACGCGCTCGAGATGTCGGCGCTGCGACGCATGCCGACCCGGGTGTTCGGCGTGCTGCAGAGTCTCGGCCCGGCGGTCGCGGCCCTTGCGGGGCTGGTCGTGCTGGGCGAGGCGCTCTCGCTCGTCGAGGTGGTCGCGCTCGCCTGTGTGACGGTGGCGAGCGTCGGCGTGACGGTCTACTCGGCGCGGAGGAAGTCCGCGTAGGTGGGTTCGTGCTGCTCGCCCGACAGCAGAGCGGGGTCGTTCACCCGTCGCTCGACGTAGGCGGCGATCACGTCGGGCGGCGTGAGCACGTGTGCCACCCAGGACGGCACGTCGTGGTTCTTCACGGGTGCCTCCTTCCGGTCGGGGGGGGGTGGTGACGGCACGGGACGGATGTCTCGATCGTCGTGATTCTTGCTGAGCCGGGGCGGATCGAACGATCCTCCGTGGTCACCGACGTGTCAATCGGGTGCGCCAAGCGGAGTCCGATGCACGCGCTCTGTCCGCAGAACGCGGTGTTTCACGGCCGATCGCCAGACCCAGGCCTCGGCGTGCTGCCCGAACTGCGCCCACTCCACCAGGACGGCATCGCGCGTCCAGCTCTTCGCGAACGCCTTGACGCGGACGTGGAAGGTCGGGAACTGCACCCATGCCCACACGGGCAGTGGCGTGACCGCATGGCAGACGTCCGGCCCGCGGGCGTCGTCCGACAGGGAGTAGGCGTGCGGACGTTCGACCTCCGGGTGCTCCGGGGGCTGCCACCGGTTCTCGCGACGCCGTCCCACGACGCAATTCGAACGTGTGTTCGAATGCGGCGTCAAGTCCACGCCACCACGACGGGCCGCGATGTGAGTCGGATGCGCGTGTCGCGCGGCGCCCGTCGTCAGTCGCGGATGCGCCCCGTGCTCTCGCGCACGCTCAGCGTCAGGACCGGACCGGGTTCGGACGGCAGCACGTGGTCGGCGTCGATCTGGCGGCGCAGCAGGGTCGCCGCGCGCTGCCCGAGCTCGACGGTGTCGCGCGTCAGCGAGGTGATCGTGGGCCGGACCAGGCGCACCATCGCGGAGTCGTCGAACGACACGATCGACACGTCGCCCGGCACCGCGACGCCCATCTCGCTCGCCACGCCCAGGCCGGCGACCGCCAGCACGTCGTTGTCGAACACGATCGCGGTCGGACGGGTGCGCCGCGACAGCAGCTCACGCGTGGCGGCGGCACCGGTGTCGGCCGCGTAGTCCGTCGGGATCGACACCGTGTCGTCGAGGTCGTGTTCGACGGCGAACGCCCGCAGTCGCTCGATGCGCATCGCGGTGTGCTCGTACTCCGGCAGGCCGGCGACGTGGGCGATGCGCCGGTGGCCGAGGGCGTGCAGGTAGCGCAGGACCTTCTCGGTGGCGTCCGAGTCGTCGATCCAGACGGTGGGCGCAGCGCCCTGGGGTGACGGGTGCGAGCCGACCACCACGGTCGGCATGCCCAGGCGCCCGAGCAGCTGGAGCCGGACGTCGTCGTGCCGTGGGTCGATGACGATCACGCCGTCCACGCGGTGCCCGTTCCACCAGTCGCGGTAGGTCTGCAGCTCTTCGTCGGCATCGCGTGCGACCAGCAGGTTCATGCCGACGTGCGACCCCGCCAGGCCGAGCTGGATGCCGGAGATCAGGTCGCCGAAGAACGACTCGGTGCCGAGCGTGCGGGCCGGTCGGTTCAGCACGAAGCCGATCGAGCCGGCCTTGGCGCCGCCGAGCGCCCGCGCGGCGGTGTGCGGTTGCCAGTCGAGGTCGCGCGCCACGGCACGCACCCTGGCCCGGGTGGCGTCGGAGACGCCGGGGCGGTCGTTGAGCGCGAACGACACCGCACTGATGGACACGCCGGCCTTCGCGGCGATGTCGGCGATCGTCGTCCGACGCTGGATGACCATGACTTGACTATAACGCTTTAGTTGTCCAGAGTCGGCTCCATCACGCAGGACCGGTCGAGCAACACTGAACCGGTTCAGCCCAAACCAACACCAGCACCAACGAACACCAGCACCAACCAACACCAGCACCGACGAGCACCAGCACCACCACACGCACCATCCGCACGCACAAGGGAGTCCGACGCGATGAGAACCACCACCCGCACCACCACGAAGCGAGCACTGGCGCTGCTCGCCGGCGCCGCCGCGACCGCCCTCGTCCTGACCGGCTGCTCGTCGGGCAGCGGTGCCGCAAGCTCCGGCTCGGGGGACATCTCCGGCACGATCACCCTGCAGACGTGGGCGCTCACGCCGACCTACACGGACTACCTCAACGGCGTCGTGAAGGCCTTCGAGCAGCAACACCCGGACGCCAAGGTCAAGCTCGTCGACCAGCCCGGTGACGGCTACGCCGACAAGGTGCTCAGCCAGGCCTCGTCGAACTCGCTGCCGGACGTCATCAACCTGCCGCCGGACATCGCGCTGCCCCTGGCCAAGCGCGGGTTCCTGCAGGACGTCGCCAAGGACGACTCGAAGCTGTCGAGCACCTACGTCAAGGGCGCGCTGGCGGCGTACAACTACAAGGGCGTCGACGGCACGTACGGCTACCCGTGGTACCTCAACACCGACATCGACTACTGGAACAAGTCGATGTTCACGAAGTGCGGGCTCGACCCGAACAGCCCGCCGAAGACCACCGACCAGCTGTTCAGCCAGGCCGAGACGATGCACCAGAACTGCCCGGACGACTACCTGATGAGCCGCAAGCCCGGCCTGAGCGACTTCTCGCTGGCCGGCGTGAAGATCATCAACGACCAGGGCACCAAGTTCACGTTCGCGAACTCGTCCAAGGCGGCCGACCTGATCAGCAAGTACGCCAAGGCCTACAAGGACGGCCTGATGCCCTCGTCGGTCCTGAACACGGACTACCTCGGCAACTCGACCCTGTTCACGCAGGGCAAGGTCGCCTGGACCACCGGTGGCGCGACGGCGATCAGCGACTTCGAGAAGAACAACCCGTCCCTCAAGGGCAACATCGTCGTCTCGCCGGCGCTGGACAACCCGCCGCTGTACGTGCAGGGCCTGTCCGTGTCGAGCAAGTCCAAGCACATCGCCACGGCCGAGGCGCTCGCCGCGTTCATGACGAACGCCAAGAACCAGGAGTCGTTCGCCCACCTGGTGAACATCTTCCCGTCGACCACCTCGTCGCAGTCCGACCCGTTCTTCTCGAAGGACGACGGCACCGTCGAGGCGAAGGCCCGCGTGCTCGCGAACGACGCGCTGAAGACCGCGAAGAACCTCAACCCGGTCGAGGCCAACTCGGCGATGACGGACTTCCTCGACCAGCAGATCGCGCTGGCCATGAAGGGCGGCACCACCCCGAAGCAGGCGCTCGAGACCGCGCAGACCAAGATGAACACCCTGCTGGCGAACGGCTGATGCGCGCCAACCGCTGGTTCACCCCGTGGCTGCTCGTCCTGCCGGCACTCGTCTGGCTGGTCGCGTTCAGCCTCTGGCCGTCGATCAACACCGTCCGGCTGTCGTTCACCAACGCCAGCCCGCTCGGTGGGGTCAGCCGCTGGGTCGGTCTGCAGAACTTCCAGACCCTGCTCGCCGACCCGCAGGTGTGGGAGGCGCTGCTCAACAGCGTCATCTACATGGCGATCTGCCTGCCGCTCCTGACGGTCCTCCCGCTCCTCATGGCCGTGCTCGTGCAGCAGAAGCTGCCCGGCATCGCCTTCTTCCGCACGGCGTACTACACGCCGGTCATCGCCAGCGCGGTGGTCGTCGGGCTGATCTGGAACTGGATCCTCGACGACCGCGGCGTCATCAACGAGATGGTGCAGTCGCTCGGCATCGCGCAGGGCAGCATCCCGTTCCTGACCGACCGGTGGCTGCTGCTGTTCAGCGCGATCAGCCTGACGGTCTGGAAGGGCCTCGGGTACTACATGATCATCTTCCTGGCGGCCCTCGGGAACGTCGGCAAGGAGCTGCACGAGGCCGCGGCACTCGACGGCGCCGGCTCCGTCCGCCGCTTCTGGTCGGTCACGATGCCCGGCGTCCGCGGCACGCTGACCCTCGTCGGGATCCTGGTGTGCGTGAGTGCGCTCCGGGTGTTCAGCGAGCTCTACATCCTGACGAACGGGACGGGCGGCCCCGGCGGCCAGGACAACTCCCTCGTCATGCTCATCCAGCAGTACGCACGGGGGTTCACCGGCAACCTCGGGTACGCGTCCGCGCTGAGCCTCCTGCTCTTCGCCGTGACGCTCATCCCGATGCTCGCCCTCGCGCGGATGAACAGCAAGGCGGACCGATGACGAACACCACCGACACCAGCGAACCCACCCTGGGCGGGGTGCAGGGCACGGCCAGCCCGACGCCGGACGTGACCGGCGCGACGGGCGGAGGGGGAGCCTCCAGGCCGCCCCGCAAGCGACGCCGCGTGGTCTGGGGCGTCATGTCCACCCGCGAGAAGGCCATCCGCTACGTCCTGCTCATCGTGGTGCTGTTCATCACGATCGGCCCGTTCCTCTGGCAGCTCTCCACCTCGCTCAAGGGCCCCGGGGAGGACATCTACACCGCGAACCCGTCGTTCATCCCGAGCCAGCCGACGATCGGCAACTACCTCCGGGTGGGCGACGCGATCCCGGTGTTCGGCTACATCGGCAACTCGCTCATCGTCGCCGCGATCGACGTCATCGGGAACATCGTGTTCGCGACCCTCGCCGGGTTCGCGCTCGCCCGGCTGCAGTGGCGCTTCCGCAAGGCCGTGCTCGGCCTGTTCCTCGCCACGCTCGTGCTCCCCGGCGAGGCGACGATCATCTCCCAGTTCGTCACGGTCAAGGACCTCGGCCTCGCCGACAACCTGGTCGGCGTCGCCCTGCCCGGCATGATCGCGGCGCTCAACGTGCTGCTCATGTTCAACGCGTTCCGGCAGATCCCGGACGAGATCGACCAGGCCGCCGTGATGGACGGCGCGAACGTCTGGCAGCGGCTGCGCTACATCTCGCTGCCGGCGGTGCAGGGGACGATCGCCGTCATCGCGATCTTCTCGTTCATCGGGGCGTGGGACGACTTCCTGTGGCCGCTCATCGTCCTGCAGTCCCCGGACAAGCTCACGCTGACGGTGGGCCTGGAGTACCTGCGCGGCACGTTCGGCACCGACCAGCGCCTGATCGCCGCGGGCACCATGATCGCGTTCATCCCGATCGCCGTGATCTTCGCCGTCCTGCAGCGGTTCTTCTTCAAGGGCGTCGAAGAGGGCGGTGTGAAGGGCTGATGCGCTTCGGTGTCAACTACACGCCATCGGTCGGCTGGTTCCACTCGTGGCTGGACTTCTCGGCGTCGGACACGGCACGCGACCTCGAGGCGATCGCGTCGCTCGGCGCCGACCACGTGCGGGTCTTCCCGCTGTGGCCGGTCGTCCAGCCGAACCGGACGCTCATCCGGCAGCAGGCGCTCGACGACGTCCGCACGGTCGTCGACCTGGCGGGGTCTTTCGGGCTCGACGTCAACGTCGACGCGCTGCAGGGCCACCTGTCGAGCTTCGACTTCCTGCCGTCGTGGCTCGACTCGTGGCACCGGCGCAACATGTTCACCGACCCCGACGTGGTCGCGTCGACCGGCGCCTACGTCCGAGCGCTCGCCGCGGCGGTGGGGGACCGGCCGAACCTGCTCGGGATCACCATCGGCAACGAGGTCAACCAGTTCGCCCACGCCCCGCACCCGTCCCCGCACGGGATCACGCCCGAGCAGGGACACGCGTGGGCGGCAGCGATGGTCGCCGCGGCACGCGACGGACTGGAGGCCCGGCTGCCGTCCGCCGCGTCGCCCGGCGCCGGCAGCGGGTCGCGTCCGGTGCCGCTGGTCACCGTGGCCCAGTACGACGCGGCCTGGTACGACGACGCCCAGCCCTTCGGGCCGGAGCACGCCGCCGACCACGGCGACGCCACGGTCACGCACTCGTGGGTGTTCAACGGCACGGCCGCCGTGCACGGAGCGCTCGGCGCCGGGTCGGTGCGGCACGGCGAGTACCTGCTGCAGCTCGCCGCCGCGTGGAACCACCGCGCGGACCGGCCGAACTGGCTGCAAGAGGTGGGAGCGCCGACGAACGTGGTCGACGTCGCCGACGCCCCGTCGTTCACCGAGCAGACCATCCGGCACGCCCTCGACGTGCAGCACCTGCTCGGCGTCACGTGGTGGTGCTCGCACGACGTGTCCCGGTCGCTCGCGGACTTCCCCGAGCTGGAGTACGACCTCGGCCTGCTGACGAACGACGGGCGCGTGAAGCCCACGGGGGAGCGGTTCCGGGCGATGGCGCAGCAGTTCGGCGGCCGCGCGGCAGACGTCCGCGCGGCCAGGGTTGGCGCCTCCGGCCCGGACGTCGGGCTCGTGCTCGACGACGTGCGCCCCGACGGTTCGCCGGCGTTCGGCGTCCGTGCCGAGTGCGCGCCCGGTGGCCGCTTCGCCGCCGCGTGGCTCGCCCTGGCCGAACAGCACGGGCGCGGCCCCCAGGTCGTGCTGCGCTCGCGGCTGACCGACCGGGCGCTGCTCCAGGCCCGCGGCATCACCACCTGGGTGGACGTCCCCGGTGACGTGCACCATGAACCACGCAGCGTCGCGCACCCCGCGACGATGCCCTGACCGACCCGGCTCACCACCGGACCCGCCACACGCCCCGGAAGGCACCATGCACGACGACATCCCCCTGACCACCGGCCGCGCACGTCGGGTCCTCGACGAGCGCATCACCCCGGCAGTGCACGCCACGGCCGTCCCGCTCGACACCGCGTGGCACGAGCTGCCCGGAGAGCCGATCGCCCCCGCCGAGGGCCTGACGCTGACCTTCGAGCCGTACGACGTCGGCACGACCTGGGGTGCCGCGTGGGGCACGACGTGGTTCCGGCTGCGCGGCACCGTCCCCGACGCGTGGGCCGGCCGACGCGTCGAGGCCGTCATCGACCTGGGCTTCGACCCGAACATGCCGGGCTTCCAGTGCGAGGGGCTCGTGTACCTGGCCGACGGCACCCCGGTGAAGTCGATCAACCCCCGCAACCAGTGGGTCCTGGTCGCCGAACGGGCCGTGGGCGGCGAGACCGTCGAGTTCTTCGTCGAGGCGGCGTCGAACCCCGTGCTGCTCGACTACCACCCCTTCCTCGTCACGCACGAGGGCGACGTGCAGACCGCGTCCTCGAAGAAGCTCTACACCAGCCGCCGGATGGACCTGGCCGTGTTCGAGTCCGAGGTGCACGAACTGGCTCTCGACATCGCCGTGCTGCTCGAACTGCAGGCCGAACTCCCCGAGGGGCCCCGCCGGATGCGGATCCTGCAGGCGCTCGACGACGCCCTCGACGCCCTCGACCTGCAGCACATCGCCGAGACCGCCCCCGATGCCCGCGCCGCGCTCGCCGAGGTGCTGGCCGCGCCCGCCGAGGCCTCGGCGCACCGGATCTCGGCCGTCGGCCACGCCCACATCGACTCCGCGTGGCTGTGGCCGGTGCGCGAGACGATCCGCAAGGTCGCCCGCACCACCTCGACGATGACCGAGCTCATCGACCAGACCGACGACTTCCTGTACGGCATGTCCAGCGCCCAGCAGTACGCGTGGATCAAGGAGCACCGCCCCGAGGTCTACACGCGGGTCAAGGACGCCGTCGCCGCCGGACGGTTCCTGCCGCTCGGCGGGATGTGGGTCGAGTCCGACACGGTGATGCCGACCGGCGAGAGCCTCGTCCGGCAGTTCTCGCAGGGGCAGCGGTTCTTCGAGCGTGAGTTCGGCATCCGGCCCGAGGGCGTGTGGCTGCCCGACAGCTTCGGGTACTCGCCGGCGCTCCCGCAGCTGATGCGCCGCGCGGGCTTCGCGTGGTTCTTCACGCAGAAGATCTCGTGGAACCAGGTGAACAAGTTCCCGCACCACACGTTCCTGTGGGAGGGCATCGACGGGTCGCGCGTGTTCTCGCACTTCCCGTCGATGGAC
Source organism: Microbacterium sp. M1A1_1b (assembly GCF_053345565.1). NCBI lineage: Bacteria > Bacillati > Actinomycetota > Actinomycetes > Micrococcales > Microbacteriaceae > Microbacterium > Microbacterium sp. M1A1_1b. The sequence goes on along the minus strand of NZ_JBKFAJ010000008.1, from coordinate 84,499 downwards.
ACGTACAACTCGCGTCTGTCCGGGTCCGAGGTCGCCAAGGCCTCACGCCAGTTCCGCGAGAACCGGCTGGCGTCGGGGTCGATCGCCCCGGTCGGCTGGGGTGACGGCGGCGGTGGCACCACCCGTGAGATGACCGGCACGGCCGCCCGGCTCGCCGACCTCGAGGGCAGCGCCCGCGTCACGTGGGAGCACCCCGACGCGTTCTTCGACCGGGCCAAGGCCGAGCTGCCGGACCCGCCCGTGTGGGTCGGGGAGCTCTACCTCGAGCTGCACCGTGCGACGCTGACCAGCCAGCACCAGACCAAGCAGGGCAACCGCCGGAGCGAGCACCTGCTGCTCGAGGCCGAGCTGTGGGCCGCCACCGCAGCCGCGCGCACCGGGTACGAGTACCCCTACGACGAGCTCGACGCGCTGTGGCAGCAGGTGCTGCTGCAGCAGTTCCACGACATCCTGCCCGGCACGTCGATCGCGTGGGTGCACCGCGAAGCGGTCGCGAAGTACGCCGAGGTCGCCGACCGCCTGGAGGCCCTCATCGCGTCCGCCCTGTCGGCCCTCGTCGGTCCCGGGGACGGCACGGTCGTCGTGAACGCGGCCCCGAGCCTCCGGTCCGGTGCTCCCGCACTCGGCGCGACGCGCGCCGAGGACGTCGCACCGGGCGCGCCGGTCACGCTCGAGGACGTCGACGGCGGCGTCGTGCTCACGAACGAGCTCGTCCAGATCACCATCGACGGCCGCGGCCTGGTGACCAGCGCCGTCGACCTGACCACCGGGCGGCAGGCGATCGCGCCCGGGCAGGTCGCGAACCTGCTGCAGCTGCACCAGGACTTCCCGAACATGTGGGACGCCTGGGACGTCGACCGCTACTACCGCAACCGGGTCGAGGACCTGGTGCAGGTGGACGCGCTGACGTCGTCCGTCGACGATGACGGGGTGGCCCGGATCGTCGTGTCGCGCAGCTTCGGGTCGTCGACGCTCACGCAGGAGCTCAGCCTGGCGCCGGGGTCGCGCACCCTCGAGATCGACCAGCGCACCGACTGGCACGAGACCGAGAAGTTCCTCAAGGTGGCGTTCCCGCTCGACGTCCGCGCCGAGCACACCGTCGCCGAGACCCAGTTCGGCGCGCAGAAGCGGGTCACCCACACGAACACCTCGTGGGAGGCTGCCAAGTTCGAGACCTCGATGCACCGCTACGTGCTCGTCGAGGAACCCGGATTCGGCGTCGCGCTCGTGAACGACTCGATCCACGGCTTCGACACCACCCGCGACGCCGTCGACGGACACGTCACGACGACCGTGCGGCTGTCGCTGCTGCGTGCGCCGCGGTTCCCGGACCCCGAGACGGACCAGGGTCTGCAGACGCACCGCTACGGCATGGTGATCGGGACGGACGTCGTCGGTGCGACCACGGCCGGCATCGTGATGAACACCGCGTCGCGCACGGTGTCGGGCGGCAGTGCCTTCGCGCCCCTCGTGCGGGCATCGGGCGACGTCGTGGTGTCGAGCGTGAAGCTCGCCGACGACCGCTCGGGCGACCTGGTCGTGCGCGTGTACGAGCCCGCTGGGCGCCGGGGGACCGGTGGCCTGTCGGTCGACGGACCCTTCGGCGACCCGGTCGAGGTCACCCTGCTCGAGGAGACCGATCCCGCGCTGCCCGGTGTCACGGCGGCCTCCTCGACCGACGGCGGCTGGAGCTTCCCCGTCGACGCGTTCGAGGTCCGTACCTTCCGCTTCCCGCGGAGCTGAACGCCGGACGACGTCCGTCGTCCGGTTCATCACTCGAAGAGGAGTGTCATGAAGAAGTCCATGAAGTCCGTCGTCGTCGCGGCTGTCGCGGCGGTGCTCGCCGGGACGCTCGCGCCAGCGGCTGCCTCGGCTGCGCCCTCGCCGACCGGCCTCGCGCACGGGCACGGTGCCCACCACGGGGTCGGTCACGGCCGGCAGCCGCACGCGGCACCGACCAAGACCGGGCCGACGAGCATCGCGTACGTCGAGGTCAACAACGACCAGCTGTCGAACGTCGGCCGGTACACGCTGGCGAACGGTGCGAACGCGTTCGACGTGGCGATCATCTTCGCCGCGAACATCAACAACCAGGACGGCCGTGCCGTCCTGTACAACAACGAGAACGTGCAGGCCACGCTCGACGCCGCGGCGACACAGATCCGTCCGCTGCAGGCCAAGGGCATCAAGGTGTCGCTGTCGGTCTTGGGCAACCACCAGGGCACCGGCATCGCCAACTTCACCTCGCAGGCCGCGGCGGCCGACTTCGCGTCCCAGGTGGCCGCGACGGTGTCGAAGTACGGCCTCGACGGGGTCGACCTGGACGACGAGTACTCCGACTACGGCGTGAACGGCACCGCGCAGCCGAACGACCAGTCCATCGGCTGGCTGATCAGCGCGCTCCGTGCGGACATGCCCGGCAAGCTCATCTCGTTCTACGACATCGGCCCGGCGTCGACGTCGTTGTCCGCCTCGAGCCCGTCGATCGGGTCGAAGCTCGACTACGCCTGGAACCCGTACTACGGCACGTACTCGGCGCCGTCGATCCCGGGGCTCGGCAAGGACCGACTGTCGGCCGCAGCCGTCGACATCCAGAACACGCCGCAGTCCACCGCGGTGTCGCTCGCGCAGCGGTCGAAGGCCGACGGGTACGGCGTCTTCATGACGTACAACCTGCCGGACGGTGACGTCTCGCCGTACGTGTCGTCGTTCACGAAGGTGCTCTACGGGCAGACGGCGGTCTACCGGTAGGGGCCGCGGCGCTGGTGCGCCGTTGATCGCTCGGTGCGAGGTTCTTTCCTCGCACCGGGCGGTCGCCGGCGCACGGGGTCGCGGCGGTCCTCCGTGGCAGGTGCAGCCGTCGTTGCTCGTCCCTAGGATGCTGGTGACCGGAGGGCGCATGATGACGAACTACTCGCTGCGGCTCGAATGCGCCGCCACGGAGGCCGAGGACATCGAGTCGCACGTCGACGTGATCGCCGAGGCGTTCTTCGACACCGATGGTCTCGACCAGGACATCGCGATCGACCTGTCCCAGCGGACGATGACGTTCTCGCTCGTGGTGGAGGCTCCGAGCGAGATCGATGCACTCGAAGCCGGTATCGGTGCGGTACGCGGAGCCCTGCACGCAGCCGGGCGCGGAACCCCTGCTTGGGAAGACCACTACCGGATGTTGCGACAGGAGATCGAGGCCGAGACGATCCAGGCGGTCTGACACGTGCGCGACGGCCGGACGGACGCGGTGTCGTGGGCCCGCGAGGTACTCGCTGCGCAGGGCGCTGACGTGGTGGCCGTCGAGCAGGTGCGGCAGCGTGCATGGAGCACCGTCTGGCGTGTCCGCACCGGTGACGGTGACCTCTACCTGAAGACCGCGCCCGACGGCGCCGCGATCGAGCCCGCACTGCTCGAGGTGCTCGCGCTCCACGGCGTCCCGCACGTGCAACGCGCGATCGCTGTGCAGGGCAATCACGTGCTGCTGCCGGACGGTGGGCCGATCGTGCGGCTCGCGGATGCGTCCGAGCGGGACGCTGTGTGGCAGCAGGTCATGCGCAACGTCGCGGAGGTCCAGTGGGCGACGGAACCCGCGGCCGCCGACGACCTGGTACGCGCTGGCGTGCCCGACGTGCGTCTCGGGGTGCTTCCGGAGGTCGCTGCTGCGCTCGTGGATCGGTGGGCGCCCGAGCTCCGCAGGGTGCTCCCCATGCTCAGCGACACCGCCGCCGAACTCGACGAGCTCCTGCCGATGGCGACACTCGACCACGGTGACCTGCACACGGGGAACGCCTTCGCGCGGGGCGCCGTGCCGTTCGACTGGGGCGACGGCAGCGTGTCCCACCCGTTCTGCAGCCTGCTGGTCGCCGGGCGAGAGGAAGTACCCGGCGCGGTGGACGCCTACCTCGAGACGTTCTTCGACGAGCCCGGCGTGGCCGCGGACCCGGACGTGCAGCACCTCGTCGGGCTGGCGACCACGCTCGCGGTCGTGCCGCGGGTGCTGAGCTGGCAGCGGGCGATCGACGCCGCCGGCGACGCGATGCCTGCCGCGTACCGTTCCGCCCCGCGCGACTGGCTGCAGACCCTGGACTCGGGGTCAGGGGAAAGTGAGGTGGAGGGGATGACGGGAATCGAACCCGCGTAGCCAGTTTGGAAGACTGGGGCTCTACCATTGAGCTACATCCCCGCGCCTGCGCACGAAGCGCAGCGCAACCACCATACCGGACGAACCACCCCCGATGATCCTGCCCCCACCGGACGTGTCCTCCCAGCGCAGGATCAAGCGCTCCCGGGTCCTGTCGTTCGTGCTCGTCGCCCTGGCCGCGGTCGTCCTGTCGCTGCGTCCGGAGCTGTTCGGGGACCCGCAGACCCAGCCGGCGCACGCGCTGCTGCACGTGTGGCGGATCGTCATCGGACTCGTGCTCGCCCTGGCCGCACTCGGGGTACAGGTCGCCGTCGGGGTGCGGTGGCGCCGGAGTTTGCACACACCCGAGGGTCCTCCCGGGAACCAGCCACCTGCGGACCGCTAGACTCATCGGCGTCGCATGCGCCCTACCGGTGTGCGCGAGCACCCTGGCCCAGTCAAACGGGGCGTAGCTCAGCTTGGTAGAGCGCCCGCTTTGGGAGCGGGAGGTCGCAGGTTCGAATCCTGTCGCCCCGACCAGGACACACCACCGACAACCATCAGGAGATTCCCCCTTGGCCAACAGCACCGTCGACAAGGTGAGCGAGACCCGCGTCAAGCTCACGGTGAACGTGACGCCGGAAGAGCTCAAGCCGAGCATCGACCACGCGTACAAGCACATCGCCGAGCAGATCAACATCCCCGGCTTCCGCAAGGGCAAGGTCCCGCCGGCGATCGTCGACCAGCGTGTCGGCCGCGGCGAGGTCCTGAACCACGCCGTCAGCGACGCGATCGACACCTTCTACCGCCAGGCGATCGACGAGCAGGAACTGCGCATCCTCGGCCGTGCCGAAGCCGACGTCGCCGAGCTGCCGAACGTCAACGACTTCACCGGCGACCTCGTCCTCACCTTCGAGGTGGACGTCCGTCCCGAGTTCGACCTGCCCGACTACAGCTCCTACGAGCTGACCGTCGACGCGGTCGAGGTCTCCGACGACGAGATCGACGAAGAGCTGCAGAACCTCCGCACGCGCTTCGGCACCCTCGTCACGGTCGACCGTCCGGCGACCAAGGGCGACTTCGCCCAGATCGACCTGACCGCCACCATCGGTGACGACGAGGTCGACTCGGCCACCGGCGTCTCCTACGAGCTCGGCTCGGGCGACCTGCTCGAGGGCATCGACGAGGCACTCGAGTCCCTGACCGCCGGCGAGTCCACCACGTTCGAGTCCACGCTGGTCGGTGGCGACCGCGAGGGCGAGACCGCGCAGATCACCGTCACCGTCACCGCCGTCAAGGAGCGCGAGCTCCCCGAGGCCGACGACGAGTTCGCGCAGATCGCCAGCCAGTTCGACACCATCGACGAGCTCAAGGGTGACCTCAAGGAGCAGATCGCGAAGTCCAAGACCTTCGGTCAGGGCGCTGCGGCTCGCGACAAGCTCGTCGAGAAGCTGCTCGAGGACGTGAACATCCCGATCTCCGAAAAGCTCATCGAGGACGAGGTCCACCGTCACCTCGAGCAGGAGAACCGCCTCGAGGACGACGAGCACCGCAAGGAAGTCGCCGAGTCCAGCGAGACCGCCTTCCGCTCGCAGATCCTGCTCGACTCCATCGCCGAGAAGGAGTCGATCCAGGTCTCGCAGGAAGAGCTCACGCAGTACCTGATCCAGGCCGCCGCGCAGTACGGCATGGAGCCGGGCGAGTTCATCAAGGTGATCGACCAGAACGGCCAGATCCCCGGCATGGTCGGCGAGGTCGCTCGGTCCAAGGCCGTCGCCACCGTGCTGGCCCAGGTCACGGTCAAGGACACCAACGGCGAGCCCGTCGACCTGTCCGCGTTCACCGCGGGCGTCGCGCAGCAGCCGACCACGGTCGACGCCGAGTAGTCACGCTCCCGACGCAACCGCGTCACACACAGGAGGCGCGGTGCCAGCTGGCACCGCGCCTCCTGTGTGTTCCGGCCGCGTTTCCCGCGACCCGCACAGCCGACAGCGAACAGGCGCGAACTGGTGCGTTGCAACCGATAAGTTCGACATCAAGCGACAACTGAACGGGAGCTTTTCCATGGCCGAAGCAACACTGAACCCCAGTGTTTTTGACCGCCTTCTGAGAGACCGGATCGTGTGGCTCGGCTCCGAGGTCCGCGACGACAACTCGAACGAGATCGCAGCCAAGCTGCTGCTGCTCGCCGCCGAGGACCCTGAGAAGGACATCTACCTCTACATCAACTCGCCCGGTGGTTCGATCACCGCCGGCATGGCGATCTACGACACGATGCAGTTCGTGCCGAACGACATCGTCACGGTGGGCATCGGCCTCGCCGCGTCGATGGGACAGTTCCTGCTGTCCTCCGGCACCCCGGGCAAGCGGTACATCACGCCGAACGCCCGCGTGCTGCTGCACCAGCCGTCCGGTGGCTTCGGCGGGACCGCCGCGGACATCCAGACGCAGGCCAAGGTCATCCTCGACATGAAGCAGCGGATGGCCGAGCTGACGGCTGAGCAGACCGGCAAGACGGTCGCCCAGGTCCTCAAGGACAACGACCGTGACAACTGGTTCACGGCGCAGGAAGCGCTCGACTACGGCTTCGTCGACCACCTCCGCGCATCGAGCGCCGAGGTCATCGGCGGTGGCGGCACCGTCAGCGACGGCGAGACGCAGACCCCCGCGGCCGACCCCGACGCCCAGTCCTGACCCCCACCGAAGAAAAGGAAACGAGAATGCATCTCCCCATGCTCGGTGGCGCGCAGAACGTCCCGGCTCCCTCTGATCGGTACATCCTCCCGAGCTTCGAAGAGCGCACGGCCTACGGCTACAAGCGGCAGGACCCGTACGCGAAGCTGTTCGAGGACCGCATCGTGTTCCTCGGCGTGCAGGTCGACGACGCGTCGGCCGACGACGTCATGGCCCAGCTGCTCGTGCTCGAGTCGATGGACCCCGACCGCGACATCGTGATGTACATCAACTCGCCCGGTGGCTCGTTCACCGCGATGACGGCGATCTACGACACGATGCAGTACATCCGTCCGCAGATCCAGACGGTCTGCCTCGGCCAGGCTGCCTCGGCCGCGTCGGTGCTGCTGGCTGCCGGCACCCCCGGCAAGCGTCTGGCGCTGCCGAACGCCCGCGTGCTCATCCACCAGCCCGCGACCCAGCAGGGTGGCGGTCAGGCGTCCGACATCGAGATCCAGGCGGCGGAGATCCTCCGTATGCGCACCTGGCTCGAGGAGACGCTGTCGAAGCACTCCAACAAGACGCCTGAGCAGGTCAACCACGACATCGAGCGCGACAAGATCATGTCCGCTGCCGAAGCCGTGGAGTACGGCCTGATCGACCAGGTCCTGACGAGCCGGAAGAACCTGCCGGCACTCGTCAAGTAGCGCAACGCACGAAGGCCCCGCACCGATCTGGTGCGGGGCCTTCGTCGTGCGTGGGGCAGTGGCGGGCGGGCCGGCGGGCCGGCGGGCCGGCGGGCGGTGGGGCGGTGGGTCGGGACGCCTGCGGCGCTGGTCGACTGGTCACGACACCCCGTCGGTCGAGCGCCGGCCGGTCGGGAATCGTCGGTCGGCGGGGCCGGCAGCGACGATCACCGACCGGTGGACGAACGTGAGCGGGGTGTTGTGACCGTTGAGGCGTCGGGGTCGTCAGGCGTCGGGGTCGTCGGTGTCGTGACTGGTCAGTCGGTGTCGTCGGTGTCGGCCTCGGGCGCGGGACGGCGCCGCACGAGCAGCAGCACCCCGACGATCGCCGCGACGACGACCAGCCCGCCAGCGCCGATGAACAGTGCGTCGGACGCGGGGGAGTCCCCACTGCCGGATGCCGTGCCCGTCGTGCTGTCGGACGACGCGGTCGACCCCGCGGCCGCGCACGTCGGGGGCTTCGCCGAGCCCGTCGCCGGGGTGGACCCGGACGGGGCCTTCCACGTGAACGCGTACTCGTCCGACACGGTGTGCCCGTCCGCCGAGACGATCTGCCACTCGACCCGGTACTTCCCCGAGGCGCCGAGCGAGGCCTTCGTGGTCATCGATGGACCGTCGATCGCGACGCAGCCGTCCTCGTAGTACCGATCGTCCGGCCCGACGATGCGGTAGGCGAACCCGGATCCGGTGCCGCCGATGTCGAGCAGCTTGTCGTTCGTGGTGATCTCGAACGCCTTCGGCAGCGACGTCAGCGTGCCGTCGACCGCGGGGGTCGACGCGATCATGTAGTTGTGGGCACTCGCCGGACCGGCGAGCCCGAAGACGGCACCACCGACGGCCAGGAGGATCGTGGCGGCGCCCGCCACGATCCTCCTGGCCGGTGCGTGCCGGCGACCGGTTCTGGTCACTTGGTGCTGCGGCGCCGGGTCGCGGCGACGGCGACGACGAGTCCGGCTGCACCGAGGACCAGCCCGCCCAGGCCGAGGAAGCGACCGACCAGGTCGGGCTCGGACGTGGCGGGCGTGGTGGCGGACGACGACGAGGACGCGGTGGTGGCGGCGGCTGCGTCGTCGTCGTCACCGGCGGCGGTGGATGCGGCGGTGAGGGTGATCGACGGCGCGGGGTGCTCGGGCTCGGCCTGCCCGGCCTTCTGCACCTGGTCCCACTCGGTGGCCCCCTTCTCGCAGGTCTGGGTGACGGGCAACGCGACGACGTCGCCGGCCTTGCCGTCGGGCAGCGAGAACGACAGCGAGAACGTGTCGCGCTCGTCGGCGGGGAGCGGGGTCTTCGCCGTGTAGGTGACGCTCGTCACGCGCTCACCGGCGTCGGCGGCGGACTCGTCGTCGGACGCGGCCTTGGTGCTGGTGTACGGCTCGGTGGTCTTCGTGATGTCCCAGTTCGGGTTGACGGTCGGCGTGACCTCGATGATCGAGGACGGGATGTGGAACTGCAGCGTCGTCGTGGGGGAGCCGTCGCAGCCGTGCGGGACCGAGAACGTGGCGGTCGTGTACGAGTTCGCCGCGGTGCTCGTGCTCGTCGCTTCGACGTGGGCGCTGGCGGAGGCGGCGGTGCCCAGGACGATGGCTGCGGCGACGGCGAGGGTCGCTGCGCTGCCGACGGCGAGGCGCTTCTGCATGGGGTGGTTCCTCTCACGGTGGTCACCGGGGTTTGCTCTACAACTTGTAGAACCTCGGGCTCCAACCTAGCAGGACGCAACGCCCACGGCGAACGCGCCCCTCGAAACGCGCTCGGCGTCGCCGTCAGTGTCGTCGGATGCGGTTAGGCTCGGACCCACGACGACCTCGTGCACCGGCGCATCGGTGCACGTCGACCAGGGAAGGCTCGGGCATGGCACGCATCGGAGAGAGCGCGGACCTCCTCAAGTGCTCCTTCTGTGGCAAGAGCCAGAAGCAGGTACAGCAACTGATCGCCGGTCCCGGCGTCTACATCTGTGACGAGTGCGTCGAGCTCTGCAACGAGATCATCGAAGAACGCCTGGCAGAAGCCAGCGACGAGACCGGCAGTGGCGAGTTCGAGCTGCCCAAGCCGCGCGAGATCTTCGACTTCCTGCAGGAGTACGTCATCGGGCAGGACCCGGCCAAGCGTGCACTCGCCGTCGCGGTCTACAACCACTACAAGCGCATCCGTGCGCAGGGCACCATCACCGCCGCCGAAGACCGCGACGACGTCGAGATCGCCAAGTCGAACATCCTGCTGATCGGTCCGACCGGCTGCGGCAAGACGTACCTGGCGCAGACGCTCGCCAAGCGCCTGAACGTGCCGTTCGCGGTCGCCGACGCCACGGCCCTGACCGAGGCGGGCTACGTCGGCGAAGACGTCGAGAACATCCTGCTCAAGCTGATCCAGGCCGCCGACTACGACGTCAAGCGCGCCGAGACCGGCATCATCTACATCGACGAGGTCGACAAGATCGCGCGCAAGGCCGAGAACCCCTCGATCACGCGCGACGTCTCGGGCGAAGGCGTGCAGCAGGCCCTGCTCAAGATCCTCGAGGGCACGGTTGCATCGGTGCCACCGCAGGGTGGTCGCAAGCACCCGCACCAGGAGTTCATCCAGATCGACACGACGAACGTGCTGTTCATCGTGGCCGGTGCGTTCGCGGGGCTCGAAGAGATCGTGTCCTCGCGCGTCGGCAAGCGCGGCATCGGGTTCGGGGCGCAGCTGCACAGCCCGCTCGACCAGCAGGACCTGTACGCCGACGTCCTGCCCGAGGACCTGCACAAGTTCGGGCTCATCCCCGAGTTCATCGGTCGTCTGCCCGTCGTCACGACGGTGTCCCAGCTCGACCAGTCCGCGCTCATGGAGATCCTGACCAAGCCGAAGAACGCCCTGGTCCGGCAGTACCAGCGCATGTTCCAGATCGACGGTGTCGAGCTCGACTTCGAGCAGGGCGCCCTCGAGGCGATCGCTGACCTGGCCGTGCTCCGCCAGACCGGTGCTCGCGGGCTGCGCGCCATCATGGAAGAAGTCCTCGGGCCGATCATGTTCGACGTCCCCTCGGACGACGACGTCGCCCGGGTCGTCGTCACCCGCGAGTCCGTGCTCGAGAACGCCGCGCCGACGATCGTGCCGCGTCAGCAGGCAGGGCGCATCGAGAAGTCGGCCTAGCCGCCGCGGTCCGCCGTGCGTCGCACGGTCCCGCCGCCCTTCGCACCCGCGCACGAACATCGCGCCCCGGTTCTCCGGGGCGCGATGTTCGTCCGGGGGTGCAACGCGGCAGCCGTGCCGACGCGGCAGCCGTGCCGACGCGGCAGCCGTGCCGACGCGGCAGCCGTGACGACGAGGCAGCCGTGACGGCGCGAGCGTGGCGCCCGGCCGCTGCCTACTGCAGGCCGCGGCGACGCAGCAGCGGCCCGACCTCGGCGTCGCGGCCGCGGAACTCGCGGAAGGCCTCGATCGGGTCCTTCGACCCACCGACACCGAGCACCATCGTGGCGAAGCGACGGCCGGCGGCGCGGTCGAGCCCGCCGTGGTCGCGGAACCACTCCACCGTGTCGGCGTCGAGCACCTCGCTCCAGATGTACCCGTAGTAGCCAGCGTCGTACCCGCCCGAGAAGGTGTGCGCGAAGTACGTCGACGAGTAGCGCGGCGGCACCGCGGAGACGGCGATGCCCGCGTCCGCCAGCGCCTGGCGCTCGAAGGCCTCGACGTCGGTGACGGCGTCGGCCTCGGCCTTCGACAGGCGGTGCCAGGCCTGGTCGAGCAGGGCCGCTGCCAGGTACTCGGTCGTGCCGAAGCCCTCGTTGAACCCGGCCGAGTCGCTCAGGCCCAGGACGAGCTCCGGCGGCATCGGGGCACCGGTCTCGTGGTGCTTGGCGTAGTTCGCCAGCACCTCGGGCCACGTCACCCACATCTCGTTCACCTGGCTGGGGAACTCGACGAAGTCCCGCTCGACGTTCGTCCCCGAGAACCGGGGGTAGGTCGTGCGGGCGATGAGCCCGTGCAGCGCGTGCCCGAACTCGTGGAACAGCGTCTCGACCTCGTCCTGGATCAGGAGCGTGGGGGAGCCGGCCGCGGGCTTGGCGACGTTGAGGTTGTTCATCACGACGGGCAGGGTGCCCATCAGCGCGGACTGCTCGACGATCGGGTTCATCCACGCGCCGCCCCGCTTGCCGTCACGCGTGTACAGGTCGAGCAGGTACAGCCCGACGGGGGTGTCGTCGTCGTCGGTGACCTCGAACACGCGGACCTCGTCGTTGTACCCGTGCAGGTCCGGGCGCTCGGTGAACTTCAGCCCGTAGAGCGCGTTCGCGGCGAAGAACACCCCGTCGTGCAGCACCCGGTCGGCCTCGAGGTAGGGGCGCAGGGCCGTGCTGTCGGCGGCGAACTGTTCGCCGCGCAGGATCTCGGTGGCGTACGCCCAGTCCCAGGCCTCGACGTCGTGCCCGAGCGTGCGGGCGCGGACGGCACGTTCGTCGTCCGCATTCGCGGCGGCGGCCGGCACGAGCGAGGACAGCAGCCCGTCGACGGCCTCGGGGGTCCGGGCGGTCTCGTCCGCGGTGACGACGGCGGCGTGATTCGGGAACCCGAGCAGCTCGGCCCGTTCGGCACGCAGACGCACGATGCGCAGCAAGACCGGGCGGTTGTCGTGCTCGTTGTCGCGACGACCGCGGGACAGCGAGGCGCGCATGATCCGCTCGCGCAGGCCGCGGTCGGCCAGCGAGGCCAGCCACGGGTGTCCGGTGTAGAGCGGCAGCGTGATGAGCCAGCCCTCGAGCCCGCGGTCGGCGGCGGCAGCGGCGGCGGCGGACTTCGCGCCGTCGTCCAGACCGACCAGCTCGTGCTCGTCGGTGACGTGCACGGCCAGGTCGTTCGTCTCGTCGAGCAGGTTGCGCTCGAACGTGGTGGTCAGGGTCGAGAGCTCCTGGTTGATCGCGGTCAGGCGCGCCTTGCCGGCGTCGTCGAGGCCGGCTCCCGCCAGGGTCATCTCGGTGGCGGTGCGCTCGACCAGGCGCAGGTCCTCGCCCGTCAGCCCGGCGGCCTCGGCGCCGTCGAGCACGGCCTGCACCCGGGCGTACAACCGCGCGTCCAGCGTGATCGCGTCGCGGTGCGCGGCGAGCAGGGGCGAGACCTCGGCCTCGAGGTCGTGGAGTTGGGGCGTCGAGTCGGCCGAGGACAGCGTGAAGAAGACCGCGCTGACCCGACCGAGCAGCTGCCCGGAGCGTTCGAGCGCCACGAGCGTGTTGTCGAACGTCGGCGCATCCGGGTTCGTGGCGATGGCCTCGACCTGGTCGCGCTGCTCGGCCATGCCTGCGTCGAACGCGGGGCGGTGGTGCTCGAGTCGGATCTGGTCGAACGGGGGGAGTGCGTACGGAAGCGTGCTCGGGGCATCGAACGGCGTCGTCGTCATCACCCCACCCTAGGACGCACCCCTGGCAGCCCTCGGACGCACCCCTGGCAGCCCTCGGACGCACCCCTGGCAGCGCTACCGCGTGGCGGCGTCGATCAGGACGGCGGCGGCGCGGCGCGCGTGCCGGGCCGGCGCCGTGTCGCCGGCGATCGCAGCGGTGGTCTGGGCGCCCTCGGCCAGCAGCGCGAGCTGCGCGGCGAGCTCGTCGGCCAGCGCCGGGTCGGCGACGGCCTGCGAGGTCAGCCCGGCGACGTAGCGCTGGAAGGACTCCTTGTGGTCCTTCGCGATCGCAGCGACGGCCGGCGAGGTCGCGCCGAGCTCGCCGAACGCGTTGATGAAGCCGCAGCCGCGGAAGGTGTCGTCATCGAACCAGGACTCGAGGAAGTCGTACATCGCCAGCAGCTTGTCCCGTGGGGTGGTCGCCGCCTGCACCGCCTGCTCGATGCCCCGCTCCCACAGGTCGTGACGGCCCGCCAGCACCGCCGCGATGAGCTGGTCCTTGCCGGGGAAGGCGGCGTAGAGCTTCTTCAGCGAGACGCCGGCGTCGGTCCGGATCTGGTCCATGCCGACCGACTGGATCCCGCGCGTGTAGAAGAGTTCGTCAGCGACGTCGACGATGTGTGCCCTGGTGTCGTCGGCGACCGAACCCGCTGTCGTGGCTGCCATGTGTCGTACCTCGTTCCCTGCGTGTTCACCGGACCCGAGTTGCGCTGGGAACGGCCGTTCTCTATCGTAGGGCACACCGGAGGGGAACGCTCGTTCTCCCCGGATCAGGGAGGCACATCATGGGTTCGATCACCGTCGGTACCGAGAACAGCGTCGACATCCAGCTGCACTACGAAGACAAGGGCACAGGCCAGCCGATCGTGCTGATCCACGGGTTCCCGCTCGACGGCAACTCGTGGGAGGGTCAGGTCCCGCCGCTCCTGGACGCCGGCTACCGCGTCATCACGTACGACCGCCGTGGGTTCGGCCAGTCCTCGCAGCCGTCCACCGGCTACGACTACGACACGTTCGCCGACGACCTGCACACCGTGCTGACGACGCTCGACCTGCACGACGTGATCCTGGTCGGGTTCTCGATGGGCACCGGTGAGATCGCCCGCTACATCGGCCGTCACGGCGAGGACCGCATCGCCAAGGTCGCGTTCCTGGCCTCGCTCGAGCCGTACCTGGCGATCACCGACGACAACCCCGACGGCGCCGGCCCGATGTCGTTCTTCGAGGGCATCGCGGCCGACGTCAAGAAGGACCGGTACGCGTACTTCACGAACTTCACCCAGGACTTCTTCAACCTGTCGGAGAGCCTCGGCTCGCGCATCTCGGAAGAGGCCGTCCGCAACGCCTGGAACGTCGCGGCGGGCTCCGGCTCGATCGCCAGCGCCGCAGCACCCCTGACCTGGCCGACCGACTTCCGCCAGGACATCCCGAAGGTCACCGTGCCGGCGCTCATCGTGCACGGCACGTCGGACAACATCCTGCCGATCGACGCGACGGGCCGCCGGTTCACCAAGGCCCTGCCGCACGCCGAGTACGTCGAGATCGAGGGCGCCCCGCACGGCCTGCTCACGACGCACACCGCCGAGGTCAACGAGGTCCTGCTCGGCTGGCTCGCCAAGGCCTGACCCGCCGGGGCCCAGCCCGAGCGACACCGCACAACCGAAAGCACCCCGAACCACGGCATTGCGTGGCTCGGGGTGCTTCTGTTGTGCGAACGCGCCGTTCGAACGGGGCCGTGCGAACGCGCACGACGACCCGGACTCAGTCCTCTTCGGCCGCGTCGTCCGGGTTCGTGACCTGGGCGTGCCCGGCGTCATCCAGGTGGATCGACGTGCCGTCGTCCAGCTCCACCCGCGGCTTGCCCTCCAGGTACGTCAGCGTCCAGCCCCACCCCGCGGTGTCCACCGACGCCGAGACCAGCTCGGCCTCGACCTGCTGCGCCGCGGCCACCAGGGCCGCGTCGAGCCGTGACGGTGCCACGGCGCCGACGTTCCATCGTGTGCCCAACTGCATCCGAGCCTCCTGGCTGTGTGTGGTGACGACCGGCGGACCGCCGCCTACGCGGTGGGCTGCTCGGCCAGTTCGATCTCGACGACGGCGAGTTCCGGCCCGTCGACGAACGACAGGTTCGCGATTCGCCCGACGGCCGCCAGGTCCACGGCGGCCCGCTCGACGAGTTCGCGCGTCGACGCCGGCGCGGCCACGACGGCCCGGGTGACCGGGGTCTTCTGCGACGCCTTGGCCGCGGTCTTCGCGCCGCGGATCCCGATGAGCGCCTGGCCGACGGCGGCCAGCAGCCCCGTCTCGGCCGCGTCGACCGGCAGGTCGGCAGCGGTCGGCCACGCGGCGGTGTGCACGCTGGTGTCGTGGGTCCAGGCCCACACCTCTTCCGTCGCGAACGGGAGGAACGGTGCCAGCAGGCGCAGCAGCGCGTCGATCGCAGCGCGCAGTGCCAGGACCGCGCTCGCCTGGGTCTCGTGCGTCGCGTCCGGCGCGGTGCCGTAGGCGCGCTCCTTGACGAGCTCGAGGTAGTCGTCGCAGAACGTCCAGAAGAAGCGCTCGGTGACCTCGAGGGCGCGGGCGTGGTCGAAGCCCTCGAACGCGGTGGTTGCCTGCTCGATCGTGGTGCCCAGGGCGGCGAGCATGTCGATGTCGAGTGCCTCGGTGACGCTCGTGGCTCCGGTGGGCAGGTCGAAGCCGTACACGAACTTCGCCGCGTTGAGCACCTTGATCGCCAGACGGCGGCCGACCTTGATCTGCTTCGGGTTCTGCGGGTCGAACGCCGCGTCCGTGCCGAGCTTCGACGACGCAGCCCAGTAGCGGACCGCGTCGGCGCCGTGCTGCTCGAGGACCGACATCGGCGTGACGACGTTGCCCTTGGACTTCGACATCTTCTTGCGGTCGGGGTCGACGATGAAGCCGGAGATGCTGGCGTGCTTCCACGGCACCACGTCGGCCTCGAGCTGGCTGCGCAGCACGGTCGTGAACAGCCACGTGCGGATGATGTCCTGCGCCTGCGGGCGGACGTCGTACGGGTACACCAGGTCGTAGAGCGCGGGGTCGGTCTCCCACTTGCCCGCAAGCTGCGGGGTCAGCGACGAGGTGGCCCAGGTGTCCATGACGTCGAGCTCGCCGACGAAGCCGTTCGGCACGCCGCGCTGGTCGTCCTGGTACCCGGGGGCGGGCTCGGACGACGGGTCGACGGGCAGTTGGGCCTCGGTCGGGACGATCGGCTGGTCGTACACCGGGTTGCCGTCGGCGTCGAGCGGGTACCAGACCGGGATCGGCACGCCGAAGAAGCGCTGGCGTGAGATGAGCCAGTCGCCGGACAGGCCGCCCACCCAGTTGTCGTAGCGGACGCGCATGAAGTCGGGGTGGAAGCCGATCTCCTGGCCGCGCTGGCGCAGGGTGGCCTTGAGCTGCTCGTCGCGGGCGCCGTTGACGATGTACCACTGGCGGGTCGAGACGATCTCGAGCGGCTTGTCGCCCTTCTCGAAGAACTTCACCGGGTGCTGGATGGTCTTCACGTCACCGACCAGCTCACCGGACTCGGTCAGGGCGTCCACGACGACCTTCTTGGCCGAGAACACGGTCTTGCCGGCCATCTCGGCGTACAGCTCCTGGCCACGCGACGACGTGATCCACGCCGGCTCGTCGGAGCGCACGCGGCCGTCGAACCCGATGATGGCGCGGTTCGGCAGCTGCAGCTCGCGCCACCACACCACGTCGGTGGTGTCGCCGAAGGTGCAGACCATCGCGATGCCTGCGCCCTTGTCCTTCTGTGCCAGGTGGTGCGCGAGCACCGGCACCTCGACGTCGAACAGGGGGGAGCGGACCGTCGTGCCGAACAGGTCCGTGAAGCGCTCGTCGTCGGGGTGCGCGACCAGGGCGACGCACGCGGGGAGCAGCTCGGGGCGGGTGGTCTGGATGACGACGTCGCCGGAGCCGTCGGACTTGTGGAACGCGATGCCGTGGTACGCGCCCGGCATCTCCTTGTCCTCGAGCTCGGCCTGGGCCACGGCGGTGCGGAACGTGACGTCCCACAGCGTCGGGGCGTCGGCCTGGTAGGCCTCGCCGCGCTCGAGGTTGCGCAGGAACGCCCGCTGGGCGCTCGCCCGCGAGGTGGCGTCGATCGTGCGGTACGACTGCGTCCAGTCGACGGACAGGCCGAGCGTGCGGAAGAGCTCCTCGAACTGCTGCTCGTCCTGCACGGTCAGCTGGTCGCACAGCTCGATGAAGTTGCGGCGCGAGATCGGCAGCTGGTCGGCGGCCTTGCTCGACTTGCCGTCACCGCCCTGGAACGGCGGGGTGAAGTCGGGGTCGTAGGGGAGCGACGGGTCGCAGCGGACGCCGTAGTAGTTCTGCACGCGCCGCTCGGTCGGCAGACCGTTGTCGTCCCAGCCCATCGGGTAGAAGACGTGCTTGCCGCGCATGCGCTCGAACCGGGCCTTGAGGTCGGTGTGTGTGTACGAGAACACGTGCCCGATGTGCAGCGAGCCCGAGGCCGTGGGCGGCGGGGTGTCGATCGAGTAGACGGCGTCGCGGTGGCCGGCGGCGTCGCGGTCGAACCGGTACGTGCCGTCCTGCTCCCATCGTGGGCCCCAGACCTGCTCGAGTCCGTCCACCGTGGGCTTGTCGGGCATGGGCTTGGTCATGGCTGCGCCTTTCGATCGGTATGTGCGGCACCGAGTCCGTGATGAGGTGCCTGAGTGTCCACGTGTGGCACGTGGTGCCCTTGATCGTACCGGTTGTCCGCGACTCGTCGACGGCCTCCACTGGAGCGCTCCACTGCGACCTGCTAGTCTGTCGGGGTTTGTCCGGCGAACGCGAGTTCGTAGGAGCTGCAACGTCGCCGTCCCGTCGGACGCCCGAAGGACGCTCAGCACACCGGAGGAACACCCTTGACACCGAACACCGCACCGAACACGCACGGCGACCGGCCGCTGCGGACGAAGGGCGCTGCGAAGCGT
The DNA here is from genome assembly GCF_053345565.1 of Microbacterium sp. M1A1_1b. Taxonomy (NCBI): domain Bacteria; kingdom Bacillati; phylum Actinomycetota; class Actinomycetes; order Micrococcales; family Microbacteriaceae; genus Microbacterium; species Microbacterium sp. M1A1_1b. Next base: position 66,625 of record NZ_JBKFAJ010000008.1, on the reverse strand, counting down.
GCTCGCCGGACGATGACCACGAACGACGTCACCGTGGTCGAGGAGTCGCTGCTCAAGCGTGCCGTCGCCGCGGCGGCCCTCGGCAACGCCATGGAGTGGTTCGACTTCGGCATCTTCGCGTACCTGACGGTCACGATCTCGCAGGTCTTCCTGCCGCAGGGCGACCCGGCGTCGAACATCGTCGCGACGTTCGGCTTCTTCGCCGCCGCGTTCATCGTCCGCCCGATCGGCGGTGCGGTCTTCGGTCCGATCGGTGACCGGATCGGCCGGCAGAAGGTCCTCGCGCTCACGATGATCCTGATGGCCGCCGGCACGCTCATGATCGGCCTGATCCCGTCGTACGACACGATCGGCTTCTGGGCCCCCGTCCTGCTGCTCGTCGCCCGCTTCGTGCAGGGCTTCTCGACCGGTGGCGAGTACGGCGGGGCCGCGACCTTCATCGCCGAGTACTCGCCCGACAAGCGTCGTGGGTTCATGGGCTCGTGGTTGGAGTTCGGCACGCTGGCCGGCTACGTGCTCGGCGCCTCGATCGTCACCGGGCTGCAGTTCGGCCTGTCCGACCAGGCACTGCTGAGCTGGGGCTGGCGCATCCCGTTCATCGTCGCCGGTCCGCTCGGCCTGATCGGGCTGTACCTGCGCCTGAAGCTCGAGGAGACCCCGGCCTTCCAGAAGCAGCAGGAGCAGGCCGCCGAGCGTGAGTCCGCGAAGACCCCGTTCCTCAAGCTGTTCGCCGAGAACTGGCGCGCGCTGGTCATCTGCATCGGCCTGGTGCTGGTGTTCAACGTGACCGACTACATGCTGCTGTCGTACATGCCGACGTACCTCGAGCAGAACCTCGGCCAGAACGCCACGTTCGGCCTGATCCTCATCGTCATCGTGATGATCCTGATGATGGTCGTCATCACGTTCGGCGGGCGCCTGTCCGACCGGTTCGGCCGCCGCCCCGTGCTCGCCGCGGGGTGCATCGGCTTCTTCCTGTTCTCGTGGCCGGCCCTGCAGCTCGTGCAGTCCGGCAGCGGGGTCGGGGTGTTCTTCGGTCTGCTCATCCTGGGCGTCGTGCTGGTCACCTTCACCTCGACGATGCCCTCGACGCTCCCCGCCCTGTTCCCGACGATCATCCGCTACGGCGCGCTGGCGATCGCGTTCAACGTGTCGGTCTCGCTGTTCGGTGGCACCACGCCGCTGGCGACGGCGGCGCTCATCAACGCGGCGAAGGACGCGGGACTGGGCTGGGCCGAGGACATCCCGGCGTTCTACCTGATGGCCGCGGCGCTCATCGGTCTCGTGGCGGTGTACTTCACGAAGGAGACCGCCGCCACCCCGCTCATGGGCTCGGGCCCGACGGTCGCGTCCGAAGACGAGGTCGCCCAGGTCATCGACGAGTACAACGACCCGTCGTCCGAGTTCGCGCAGTCGGACTGGGCCAAGGAGTTCTCGACCAGCGAGATCCCGGTCGTGTCCGCCGACGACTCCGCTGCGTCCCGCAGCTGACGGACGCACGGCCAGGAGGCCCGACCCGCGTCAGCGCGTCGGGCCCGGGTCCGTCCCGGGGCCGGTTGCCAGGCGCTCGGCCGACCGCAGGAGCGCGATCGTCACGGGGTGCTCCGGGCTCGTGAACACCCGCGACGCGGGACCGTGCTCCACCGCGGTGCCCGCGTCGACCACGAGCACGTCGTCGGCCATCCGTCGCACGGCCCGCAGGTCGTGCGACACGAACACCATCGCCACGCCGGTGTCGTCGCGCAGCCGTTCCAGCAGCGTCAGCACCTGGTCCTGCACCGTCGCGTCGAGGGCGGTCACGGGTTCGTCCAGCACGAGCACGTCGGGCGCGGTCGCCAGCGCCCGGGCGATCGCCAGCCGCTGCCGTTGCCCGCCGGACAGCGTCAGCGGTGACCGGCCGCGCAGCCCGGGGCCCAGGTCGACCTGGCGCAGCGCCGCGTCGACCTGCGGGCCGAGCGGGCCCGTCGCACGCCGGGCATCGCCGTCGCTCAGGGCATCGGCCAGGACACGCTCGACGTCCCAGCGCTCGTCGAACGTCGCGCCGGGGTCCTGCACGACGGCCGCGATCCGGGGGCGTCGGGCGCGGCGCTCGCGCTCGGGGAGTGGCGCCCAGGCGGCACCGTCGAGGGTCACCGTCCCCGTGTCCGGCGTCGCGAGCCCGAGCAGCATCCGGGCCACCGTCGTCTTGCCCGAACCCGAGGCCCCGACGACCCCGAGCACCCGCCCGGGCTGCAGGCCGAACGACACCCCGTCGACCACCGCGACGCCGTCGTACGCCTTGCGGAGGTCGCGCGCTTCGAGCACCGGAGGCGCACCGTGCGGGGGAGCACCGAGCGGGGTTGCACCCTTCTTCGTGCCCGTGCCCGTGCCCGTGCCCGTGCCCGCGCCGGCGGCGGCGACGAGCGCCTGCGTCACGGGGTGCTTCGGCGCCCGCAGCACGGTCTGCACGGTGCCCTGCTCGACGACCCGCCCGGCGTCCATCACCACGACGCGGTCCGCCCACCCGGCGACGAGCCCCAGGTCGTGCGTCACGACGAGCAGCCCCGCGCCACGCTCCTGCGCCCGTCGCAGCTGCTCCATCACGCGCACGGCGATCCCTGCGTCGAGCGCCGTCGTCGGCTCGTCCGCCACCACGAGCGCCGGCGAGCCGACGGTCGCAGCGGCGATGAGCGCGCGCTGGCGCATCCCGCCCGACAGGGTCCCCGCGAGTCGTCCGTCGGTCGCGATGCCCGGGTCGAGCCCGACGTCGTCGAGCGCGGAGCGCACGGCGTCCACGCGCTCGCGTGCGGTCATCTCGGTGTGCAGCCGCAGGACGTCGTCGACCTCGCGTCCGACCGGACGCAGCGGGTCCAGCGCGCCCAGGGCCTCCTGTCCGACGTAGCCGACACGCGCTCCGCGCACCGGCCGCCAGCGTCGGTCGGAGAACGCGCGGACGTCGAGCCCGGCGACGTCGAGCCGGTCGGCCCGGACGGCGGACCCGGCGGCCGACAGGCCGAGCAGCGCCCGGACGGTCACGGTCTTTCCGGAACCCGAGGCGCCGACCAGCGCGACGCACTCGCCCGCATCGACCTGCAGGTCGACACCGGCGACGACCGGGGTCCCGCCGATGGCGACGTGCAGCCCTCGGGCATCGAGGACGGCGCTCACCGCAGTGCCCCGGTGCGGCGGAGGGCGCGTCCGAGGACGGTGACCGCGGTGGCCAGCACGACGATGGCCAGCCCGGGGAAGGTGCTCATCCACGGTGCTGTCTGCAGGTAGGTGCGGCCGTCGGCGAGCATCGCGCCCCATTCCGGTGCGGGCGGCGGTGTCCCGACGCCCAGGTAGCTGAGGGCGGACGCCCACACGATCGCCTGGCCGATGCCGAGCGTCCCGACCGCGACGACCGGCCACAGGGCCGCCGGCAGCACGTGCCGCACGACGATGCGCGCCGGGGACCGCCCCTGCAGCACGGCCGTCTCGACGACCTGCGACGAGCGTGCTGCGCGGACCAGGCCGCGGACGATGCGGGCGTACCCGGGCGCGGTCGCGAACCCGACCGCGAGCATCGCGGGGACCGGACCAGGACCGGTGACGGCGATGACGACCAGCGCGACGAGCAGCAGGGGCAGGGCGAACGCGACCTCGGTCACGCGTCCGATGACGGCATCGAGGACCCGACCACCGAGCCCGGCGACGACCCCGAGCAGCACGCCGACACCGCCGCCGACCAGGGTCGCGACGACGCCGACCACCAGGCTGGCGTGGGTGCCGGCGACGACCCGGGCCAGCACGTCGCGCCCGGACTCGTCGGTGCCGAACGGGTGCCCGGGGCCGGGTGGCAGCAGCGCTTCGGCGGGGTGCACGGCGAGGGGCGCCGCGCCCCCGAGTACAGCGGGCCAGACCGCGGCGAGCACACCGACCGCCACGACGACGGCTGCCACCGTGCCGGCGCCCCCGAGCGAGCGCTGGCGGCGGACGCCCGCCACCCCCGCCAGGATCCCACTCACCGCGCACCCGCCCCGGGCCGGCTGCGTCGAGGGAGCAGCCGACGTCGGGTACCCGGGGGTCGACCCGACGTCGTCTGCTCCCTCGACGGGCGCGGATCGACCACGCGTTCGACCAGGTCGGCGACCGTCAGCACGACGACGTACGCCAGCGCCGACACCAGGGCGATGCCCGCGACCAGGGGCATGTCGCGCTGGGTCACCGCCGTGACCAGGGCGCGACCGATGCCGGGGAGCGCGAAGACGGACTCGACGACGACGGCTCCGGACACCAGCGAGCCGAACGCCCACGCCGACAGGGCGATCCCGGGCAGGGCCGCGTGGCGCAGCAGGTGCCGGCCGAACAGCCCCGCACGGGTCTCACCACGACCGCGGGCAGCGAGCGCGAACGCGGACCGTTGCGCATCGACCACGCCGTCGCGCACCGTCTCCGCCAGGTAGCCGGCCACGGGCACCGCGACGGTGAACACCGGCAACACCCAGCCCCGAACGGTGCCGTCGCTGACCGCGGGGAACCAGCCGAGCGCGCTCGCGAACACGACGATGAGCACGCTGCCGAGCCAGAAGTGCGGCATGACGCTCGCGGTCACGCTGATCGCCGAGGTCAGCCCGGCGGCGACGCGACCGCGCTGGGTGGACCACCACGCGGCGACCAGCGCCAGCGCCCAGGCGACGACCAGACCGGCGACCGCCAGGGTCAGCGTGACGGGCAGCTGCTGCGCCAGCAGGGTGGCGACCGGGGTCCGGAACGCGTACGAGTCGCCGAGCTGCCCGGACGCCAGACGACCGAGGAACACCGCGTACTGCACGATCACCGGTCGGTCGAAGCCGTACGACGCGCGCACCTGGGCGACGGCCTCGGGTGAGGCCTGGGAGCCCGGACCACCCAGGACCGCGAGCGCCGGGTCGCCGGGGATCAGCCGGATCGCGACGAAGACGATGGTCGCGACGGCCCAGAGCACCCCGACGGCGCCGAGCAGACGCCGGAGCGCCCACAGCGACCAGCGCCTGCCAGCCGGGCCGGACCTGCTGGGCGTCACCGCGTCACCGCGTCAGCGGTCGATCCACGCCGTGCCGAACCACGGCGTGGAGACGGCCGTGGTCTGGATGCCGTGCACGGCCGAGCGGTACAGGAAGTGGTTCTGCTGGTCGTAGAGCGGCAGCACCGTGCGGGATGCCAGGATCCGCTGCTGGGCCTGTTCGTACAGGGCGGCGCGCTCGGAGCGGTCCGAGGTCTGCGCGGCCCGCTGCAGCAGGGCATCGACGTCGGGGTCGTCGAGCTGCGCCAGGTTCGCGAAGTAGCCGGACGGTGCGGGCGTGATGCTCGCGCTGTCGTACAGGATGCGCAGCACGTCGGCGCCGACCTTGGTGTACGGCGCGCTGACCACGTCGTACTGGTTCTTCGCCAGCGCGGCGTACCAGCTGGACAGGTCGAGCTCCTGCAGCTGGACCTTGATCCCCACCTTTGCCTCGGAGGCCTGGATCTGCTGGAACAGGCTGCGCTCGGCGGGCACCGACTGGTTGGTCGACACCGGGAACGTCACGGTGAGCTGCTGGCCGTCCTTGACGCGGATGCCGTCCGAGCCCGTCTTCCAGCCGGCGTCGTCGAGCAGTTGCTTCGCGGTCGACGGGCTGTACCGGAACAGCGACTTGTCGGAGTACCCGAACGGCTCGACGCTCGACAGCAGCGAGTACGAGCGCTTCGCCGTCCCGAGGAACAGCGACTGGATCCCCGGGTCGATCTGGGCACCGGCGATGAAGGCCTTGCGGACCGCTTCGTCCTGGAACACCCCGTGCCCGGAGTTCAGCTCGAGCCGGTTCGACGCGCCGGGTCGGGGAGCGTCGAGGTCACGGATGGCGGCCTTGGATGACGCCGCCCGCAGCTGGTCGGGCTGGGCGTTGTCGATCACGTCGACCTGCCCGGACTGCAGCGCCGCGTACCGCGAGGTCGAGTCGGGCAGGAAGCGCCACGTGATACCGGACAGACGGGGCTTCGTCGACCCCCAGTACCCGCTGTTCTTCGTCAGGGTGACGCGGTCGCCGTGCTGCCAGCCGGAGATCCGGAACGGGCCGGTGCCGACGGGGGACTCGCAGTTGACCGCCTGCGTCCGCTGTAGTGCCTTCGGGGACTCCATGCCGACCCACGGCTGCGAGAACGACTCGAGCAGGGCGCTGTCCGGACGGCTGAGCGACAGCGTCACGGTGTGGTCGTCGGTGGCGGTGGCCTTCGCGATGGACTGCAGCGCCAGGTACCCGGTGCTCGACGCCGTCGCCGGGTCTTGCACGTGCTCGATGTTCGCCACCACGGCGGACGCGTCGAACGGGGTGCCGTCGGTGAACGTGACGTCGTCGCGCAGGGTGAACGTCAGGGTCTTGCCGTCGTCGCTCGTGGACCACTTCGTCGCGAGCGCCGGCGTGGGCTTGCCTTCCCGCAGCCCGACGAGTTCTTCGATGTACTGCGTCGACAGCAGCGCCTGGGGGTAGTTGCCGCCGACGTGCGGGTCCAGGCACGTGGGTTCGGCGTCGCCCGACGCGTACGTCAGCGTGCCGCCGGCGACCGGGGTGCTGTCCGCGGTGCTCGTGCCGCCGCCGGTGCAGGCGGTGAGGGTGACGAGCAGTGCCGTCGCTCCGGCGATGGTGCCCGCGATGCGCGTGCGGCGTTTCTGTACTCGGTCCAAGATCATGACCGACCGAGTCTAGCGGTTGAATGGGGCCCATGGACGAACCGATCCGCCGCGGAGGACGCCCGCGCCGCTCCAGTGCCGAGGTGCTGGCGGACGCCGCTGCCGAGCTCTTCCTCGAGCAGGGCTACGCGCGCACCACGGTCGACCAGATCGCCGTCCGTGCCGGGGTCAGCCGTGCCACGTTCTTCAACTACTTCCCGGCGAAGTCCGACGTGATGTGGCTCGAGCTCGACGCCGCGGTGGGGTCGCTCCCGCAGCTGCTCGCCGCGTCCACCGAGACCTCGGCGGTCCGTGCCGTCGAGGGCGCCCTGCTCGCGGCCGCCCGGGCGCACGATCCCGATCGGGTGCCGTGGGCCATCGCGCAGGCCGAGGTGATGGGCATCGGGCAGGAACTCGTCGCGAGCGTCGCGGCCCGGGTGACCGCGCAGCACGCGGCGGTCGCCGCCGACTTCGCTCGACGGACGGGGGAGTACGCGGGTGCGCTGTGGCCGCAGACGGTCGCGGGGGCGATGCTCGGGGCGGCCGCTGCGGCCTTCGGTGTCTGGGTCACCGACGGGGTCTCGCGGCGACCGCTCGTCGAGTACGTCGCCGCGGCGCTGACGCCGGTGGTCGCGGGGCTCGACGCACGCTGATACGGACAGCAGCGGCGTGGCGGGCCGGCACCGGGCCTCCTGTCCGCACCCTGCCGCGGCACGACACCTGCCGGGGCGCGCGCGGAACTGTTAGGTTCAGCCTGCGCCGCCCACGGGGGAAGGCGCGTCCGACGAACCGGGGGACCATGTCCGACATGCCTGCGCAGAACCAGCCCAACGGCCAGCCGCCGTTCCAGCCGAACGGCCAGCCGCCGCTCCCGCAGAACAGCCAGCCGTACCAGCCCGGCGGCCAGCCGCCGTACCAGCCGCAGCCCCCGACGCCGCCGACCGGGCAGTCCCGCGGCAAGCGCGTGCTCATCTCGGTCGTCAGCATCGTCGTGGCGATCGTCGTCGCGGTGCTCGTCCGCCAGGGCTTCAACGCCGCCTTCGGCGAGTCCAAGCAGGACATCGTCAACGAGGGCGTCAAGCAGATCAAGGAGCAGACGGACCTGCCGAAACAGGTCGACTCCGTCACGACGTGGACCGGTGTGTCGGCCGAGGACGGCACGATCCACTACCGCTACACCGTGCAGGCGGACCCGTCGCAGCTCGACGAGAGCGCGCTGCACGACAGCGTGCTGCGACAGCTGTGCTCGACCACCGAGACCAAGAAGCTGCTCGACCGCGACATCGCGATGCGGTACTCGTACGGCTTCGACGGGTCGAGCAAGAAGGTCGACATGACCTTCACGAAGGCGGACTGCTAGGCGCGGAGCGTTCCCGCGCCACCCGCGGCGACGTCCTCGGCGGTGCCGTCGCGCACCGTCTCGGGGACGACGCCGTCGGTCGGCACCAGCGCGGCGTCGCCGGGCAGGCTCAGCGTCAGGACGGCCTCTTCGATGTACTGACTGTCCTCGAGCGACTGCTCGACGTCGCGCAACCGGACCGCCACGTGCGACTCGTCCTCGTTGCCGGTCAGGTCGACCGCGGCGACCAGGTACACCTTCGACGGCCCGACGAACTCCAGGTGCAGGTACGTCACCCGCTCGATCTGCTTGCGGGAGAGCAGTTCGACGAGAACGGCGTTCTCGAGCTCGGGCGACGTGCTCTCGCCCAGCAGGAAGCGGCGGTTGCGGTCGATGAGGATGATCGCGACGACACCGAGCAGCACGCCGATCGCGATGGAGCCGATCGCGTCGAACACCGCCAGGCCCGTGACCTGGTGCAGGAACACGCCCAGGAACGCGACGACCAGACCGATCAGCGCCGCTGCGTCCTCGGCGAACACCGCACGCAGCGTCGGGTTCGAGGACTGCAGCACGTGGCGCAGCACGGGCACGCTGCGCTTCGTCGCGGCACCGTGCGCCTGCCGGTACGCCTGCAGGAAGCTCGTGCCCTCGAGCACCACGGCGATGGCCAGCACCACGTAGTTGAGCACGACGTCCTCGGCGGGGCCGGTCTCGCCGAGCTGGGTGATGCCGTGGTAGATCGACACGATCGCACCGGCGGTGAACAGCCCGAATGCGGCGAACATCGACCAGATGTAGGTCTCGCGGCCGTAGCCCATCGGGTGCTTGACGTCGCGCTTGCGGGCGCCGCGGCGTTCGGCCACCAGCAGGAAGATCTCGTTCCCGGTGTCCGCCCACGAGTGCGCCGCCTCGGCCACCATCGACGCCGACCCGGTCAGCAGCGACGCGATGGTCTTCGCGATCGCGATCAGCAGGTTGGCGCCGAAGGCGATGATGACGGTGGTCAGGGACTCGGGCCGGTCCTGCTGTTCTGACGAGGGCATTCCTCCAGCATGCTCCCGTTGGGTAGACTCGGGTGCACAAGGCGTCGATCCGGCCATCACCGGGGAGTCTCCGGAAGAACGCGGGCCACGCGAGCGGGCCGTCAGTAGAACCGGACGGGTTCGGGACCGTCACCATCCCGGCAACGAGCGGTCGGCCCGGGTCTCCGGAACGGCAAGCGAGGTGGTACCGCGGAGCACGCTCCGTCCTCGTGGAGAGCAACCGAACCCACAGGAGCAACCGGTGCGATACCCACTGAACCGCCCAGCAGACGCCCCCGCTGGCGTCACCCCGTCGCCGTCCTTCCCTGCCGTCGAGCAGGGGATCCTGGCGTTCTGGAAGGGCGACGACACGTTCCGGGCGTCGATCCAGGCGCGTCAGGGCTGCGACGAGTGGGTGTTCTACGACGGTCCGCCGTTCGCCAACGGCCTGCCGCACTACGGGCACCTGCTGACCGGCTACGCCAAGGACGTCTTCCCGCGCTACCAGACCATGCGCGGCAAGCAGGTGCACCGCCGCTTCGGGTGGGACACGCACGGCCTGCCCGCCGAGCTCGAGGCGATGCGGCAGCTCGGCATCACCGAGAAGCACGAGATCGATGCGATGGGCATCGACGTCTTCAACGCCGCCGCGCGAAAGTCGGTGCTGCAGTACACCGACGAGTGGCAGCAGTACGTCACGCGGCAGGCGCGCTGGGTCGACTTCGAGGACGACTACAAGACGCTCGACGTCACCTACATGGAGAGCGTCCTGTGGGCGTGGAAGCAGCTGTGGGAGAAGGGCCTGGCCTACGAGGGCTTCCGCGTCCTGCCGTACTGCTGGAACGACCAGACCCCGCTGTCCAACCACGAACTGCGCATGGACGACGACGTCTACCAGACGCGCCAGGACCAGTCCGTCACGGTGTCGTTCCCGCTGCGGGGCGCTCGCGCTGATGCGCTGGGTCTCTCCGGTGTGCGTGCGCTCGCCTGGACGACGACCCCGTGGACGCTGCCGACGAACGCCGCCCTGGCCGTCGGCCCGGCGGTCGCGTACGTGGTGCTGCCCGCCGGTCCTGGAGGCTCCGCTGACGGTGCCGACGCCGGCTCGGTCTCCTACATGCTGGCTGCGGACACCGTGGCCGCCTACGCCAAGGACCTCGGCTACGCGTCGCCGGACGACGCCGTCGCGGCGGTCACCCGAACGCTCGTCGGGTCCGAACTCGACGGCGTCGCGTACGAGCGCCTGTTCGACTTCCTGGCGGATGCCGAGGGCATGGAGCACGCCTGGCGGATCCTGGTCGCCGAGTACGTCGAGACGGGCGAGGGCACCGGCATCGTGCACCAGGCCCCGGCGTACGGCGCCGACGACCAAGAGGTCTGCGCCGCCGCGGGCATCCCCGTCGTGCTCTCGCTCGACGAGGGCGGCGTGTTCACGTCGCAGTTCCCGCTCGTCGCCGGACAGCTGTGGTCCGACGCCAACAAGCCGCTGACCAAGGCCGTCCGTGACGCCGGGCGCCTGCTGCGCCAGGCGTCGTACGAGCACAGCTACCCGCACTGCTGGCGCTGCCGCAAGCCCCTGATCTACAAGGCCGTCTCGTCGTGGTTCGTCCGCGTCACCGAGATCCGCGACCGGATGGGCGAGCTCAACCAGGGCATCAACTGGGTGCCGGACAACGTCAAGGACGGCCAGTTCGGCAAGTGGGTCGGCAACGCCATCGACTGGTCGGTGTCCCGCAACCGGTACTTCGGCACGCCGATCCCGGTGTGGGTGTCCGACGACCCCGAGCACCCGCGCACCGACGTGTACGGCTCGCTCGAGGAGATCGAACGCGACTTCGGCCGGCTGCCGGTGAACGCCGAGGGACAGGTCGACCTGCACCGTCCGTTCATCGACGAGCTGACCCGGCCGAACCCGGACGACCCCACGGGTGCCTCGACCATGCGCCGCATCTCGGACGTCTTCGACGTGTGGTTCGACTCCGGGTCGATGCCGTACGCCCAGGTGCACTACCCGTTCGAGAACCGGGAGTGGTTCGACACCCACAACCCGGCCGACTTCATCGTCGAGTACATCGGGCAGACCCGCGGCTGGTTCTACGTCATGCACGTGCTGTCGACCGCGCTGTTCGACCGCCCGGCGTTCACGAACGTCGTCAGCCACGGCATCGTGCTGGGCTCCGACGGGCAGAAGATGTCGAAGAGCCTGCGGAACTACCCGGACGTGTCCGAGGTGTTCGACCGCGACGGCGCCGACGCGATGCGCTGGTTCCTGATGTCGTCGTCGGTGATCCGCGGCGGCAACCTCGTCGTCACCGAAGAGGGCATCCGCCAGGGCGTCCGCGAGTTCCTGCTGCCGTTCTGGTCGACGTACTACTTCTTCACGCTGTACGCGAATGCGTCCGGGCCCGACGGGTACCAGGCATCGCGCCGCACGGACAGCACCGACGTGCTCGACCGGTACCTGCTCGCGAAGACCCGCCTGCTCGTCACCGACGTCACGACGCACCTCGACGCGCTCGACACCCCGCTGGCGGCCCAGGCCATCCGCGACTTCGCCGACGTGCTGACCAACTGGTACGTCCGCCGGTCGCGTGACAAGTTCTGGCTCGGTGCCGCGTCGTCGGAGTCCGCGAAGGCCGCGTTCGACACGCTGTCCACCGCGCTCGAGACGCTGGCCCGGGTCGCCGCACCACTCGCGCCGCTGGTGTCGGAGGAGGTCTGGAAGGGCCTGACCGGCGGCCGCAGCGTGCACCTGACCGACTGGCCCGACGCCGCCGAGTTCCCCGCCGACGACGCCCTGGTGGCCGCGATGGACCGCGTGCGGGACGTCGCGTCGAAGGGGCTCGCGCTCCGCAAGGCGACCAGCAGGCGTGTCCGTCTGCCGCTCGCCACGCTGACGCTCGTCGTGCCGGACCCCGCGGCCGTCGAACCGTTCGTCGACATCCTTCGCGACGAGCTCAACGTCAAGCGGGTGGTGCTCGAACCCCAGGCAGAGGAGTCGCTCGCGCAGTACGGCATCGAGCGCAAGCTCACCGTCAACGCCCGTGCGGCCGGCCCCCGCATCGGCAAGGCCGTGCAGCAGGTCATCCCCGCCGCCAAGCGTGGTGACTGGGTGGCGACCGACTCGGGCGTCACCGTGGGCGGGATCGACCTGGTCGAGGGCGAGTTCACGCTCGACCTGACCGTGGCCGACGCATCCACCGCCGTGGCGTTCCTGGACGGTGGTGGCTTCGTGGTGCTCGACACCGAGACCACGCCCGAGCTCGAGGCCGAGGGGCTGGCACGCGACGTCGTCCGTGCCGTGCAGCAGGCCCGTCGCGACGCCGACCTCGACGTCAGCGACCGCATCGTGCTGACGCTCGGGGCCGACCCGGCAGCGGCGGACGCCGTGCGCACGCATCAGGACCTGATCGCGGGGGAGACCCTCGCGACGACGATCGACGTGGTCGACACGACGTTCGGCAAGGACGAGGGCACCGCCGTGGGCGACGGTGCGAAGGTGAGTGTCGAGGTGACCCGCGCATGAGCGACAGCAACGAGTACGACGGCAGCCAGCACGACGACGACCGGTACGACGCCGACGGCATCGCGATCCCGGTCGGTCCTCCCGCCGACGTGGACCCGATCGAGGCCGTGCCCTTCGGCGGTGACGACGAGCAGGTCCAGCGTGTCGAAGCCGCCCTGTACGCCCGGATCGGCGAGCAGTCACCCGAGCACCGTCTGACGGCCACCCGCCGCGCGGTCGAGTTGCTCGGCGACCCGCACCTGGCCTACCCGGTCATCCACCTGACGGGGACCAACGGCAAGACCTCGACCGCCCGGATGACCGAGAGCATCATCCGCGCCCACGGCCTGCGCACCGGACTCATGACGAGCCCGCACCTGGTGTCCATCCGCGAACGGATCGTCATCGATGGTGCGCCGATCGCCGCCGACCGGTTCGTCGAGAACTGGGACGACATCACGCCGATCCTCGAGATCACCGACAAGGAGCTCACCGACAAGGGTGAGCTCCCGCTGACGTTCTTCGAGGCGCTGACCGTCCTTGCGCTGGCGTGCTTCGCCGAGGCACCCGTCGACGTCGCGGTGATCGAGGTCGGCATGGGCGGGGAGTGGGACTCCACGAACGTCGTGCAGAGCCAGGTGCAGGTGTTCACGCCGATCGCGATCGACCACGCCAAGCAGCTCGGCAACACCGTCGCCGAGATCGCCCGCACCAAGTCGGGGATCGTCAAGCCGTCGTCGGCCGTCGTGTCGAGCGCGCAGGTGCCCGAGGCGCTCGCCGAACTCGAGCGGGCGGCCGAGCTCACCGAGTCGACCCTGGCGGTCGAGGGCACCGGCTTCCGTGTCCTCGACGTCACCCCGGCCGTCGGTGGGCAGCTCGTCACCGTACAGGGGGTCGCGGGCCGCTACGACGACCTGTTCCTGCCGTTGTTCGGCGCGCACCAGGCCCACAACGCCGCCGTCGCGATCGCCGCCGTCGAGTCGTTCATCGGTCGGGGGTCGCAGCCCCTCGACGAGGACGTCCTCAGCGAGGGTCTGGCGAGCGCGACCAGCCCCGGCCGGCTGCAGCCCATCGCCCAGGACCCGACGGTCGTGGTCGACGCGGCGCACAACCCGCACGGCGCGAAGGCCCTGGCCGACGCACTGCCCGTCGCGTTCCCGTCCGGCCACGTGGTCGGCGTCGTCGGGATCCTGGCCGACAAGGACGCCCGCGGGTTCGTGCGGGCGCTCAAGGACACGGTCGCCACGTTCGTCGTGACGCAGCCGCCGGGGGAGCGCGCGCTCGATGCGGATGCGTTCGCCCGGGTCGTCGTGGACGAGGTCGGGGACGACCGCGTGGTCGTCGAGCCCTCGCTCGCGCAGGCCCTGCAGGAAGCGCGCGACCTGGCGGACGAGGCCGAGGCGGACGACGCCATGGTGCTGGTCGCCGGTTCCATCGTGATGGTGGGCGCGGTCATGGACCTGGTCCACACTGAAGGAGGGTCGAAGTGACGGACGGACCACGGGCCTCCCGTCCGGGGCGCGCTCCCCGGACCCGGCGTCCGCGACGCGAGCGCGGGGCGCGTGAGAGCCTCACCTCGATCACCCTGGTGCTCGAGGCGATCATGTTCTTCTTCCCGATGCTCGTCGTGTTCGGCAAGCACACGCTGCCGGCCGGAGTGGCCTTCGGCGGGGGGCTCGCGGCGATCGTCGTGCTGGCCCTGGCCTCGCGTCTGACCGGCACCCGCGCCGGTGTAGGGTTCGGGTGGCTGCTGCAGGCGGCCATCCTCGCCACCGGCTTCATCGAGCCGTTCATGTTCGTGGTGGGCGTGGTGTTCCTGGCGCTGTGGGTGTTCTGCTTCGTCAAGGGCGGTCAGCTCGACCGTCAGAACGCCGCCCGCCGAGCCGCTGCCGGCGACTGACCACATCCACCCCCAGAACCCCAGGGAGTACTGCGTGTCCGACTTCGAAGAGACCCTCGTCCTCGTCAAGCCCGACGGCGTGGCCCGCCAGCTGACCGGCGAGATCCTGCGCCGCATCGAGGCCAAGGGCTACGAGATCGTCGACCTGAAGATGCTCACCGCGCCGCGCGACCTGCTCGACGCCCACTACGAAGAGCACCAGGGCAAGCCGTTCTTCGAACCGCTGGTCGAGTTCATGCAGTCCGGGCCCGTCGTCGCCGTGCGCGTCGCGGGCAACGGTGCCATCGCGGGCTTCCGGTCGCTCGCCGGCACCACCGACCCGACCTCGGCGGCACCCGGAACCATCCGCGGCGACCTCGGCCGTGACTGGGGCCTCAAGGTCCAGCAGAACCTGGTGCACGGCTCGGACAGCGCCGAGTCCGCCGCGCGCGAGCTCGGCCTCTGGTTCGCCTGAGCCGCTCCGCAGCGCTCGCGCTGCGCTTCGGTGCGCTTCGCACAACCGAAAGCACCCCGCACCACGTGATCACGTGGCGCGGGGTGCTTTTCGTTGTGCGCGCGGCGTCGGGCCGCCGCGGGGGTGCTTCGCGCCCCCGTGCGAACGTCGCGCCCCCGCAGGACGGGGCGCGACGTTCACCCGGGGGTGCGATCCGCAAGCGGCGCGGGCGACGGCCTGGAGGGTCGCACCGGCCCGGCGGACCCGCTGCCGGCCTCCAGAGCGTTGCGTCGGAGGCAGTTGGCCGCGTGATCGGCGCGTCGGCGCCCCCGCGCGGCGGCGGGTGCTTCGCACCCGGCCCCGCGGGCGGCGGCGGGTGCTTCGGCGGCGGGTGCTTCGCACCCCTGTGCCGACGTCGCGCCCCCGCGGAATGGGGCGCGATGTCCGCACCAGGGTGCGATACGTCGGCGCACGGCGCACGGCGCACGGCGCACGGCGCACGGCGCACGGCGCCCGGCGCACGGCGTGCCGCGCGCGGCGCACCGCTGCTCCCCGCGCTGGGACGACGACGGCCCCGCACGCCAGGCGTGCGGGGCCGTCGGGACAGCGCGGGCTACTTGACCGCGCCACCGTTCTGCTCGACGAACGCGGCGAACGAGTCCGCGTCGGTCCAGGCGCTGGTGCCCTGGGCGTTGTACTGCTTGCCGTTCACGATGACGGTCGGGGTGCCGGTGAGCTTGTCGAGCGACGAGTTGGCGAGCGGCTCGGTCAGGACACGGTTGGTGGCGTCACCGACCCATCCGGCGAAGCGCTGGTCCGTGATGCACTTCTGGACGTTCGCGTTCGTCGCGCCGGCCTTCTTCGCGATCGAGGCGAGCTGGTCGTTCGTCAGGCCGCGGGTGCCCTCGGACGGCTGGTTCGCGTAGAACGCCGAGTTGACGTCGAGGAAGGCGTCCGGGTCGTAGTTTGCCACGCAGGCGGCAGCGGCGGCCGAGCGCGTCGAGTACTTCGAACCGAGCGACGAGCGGTCGAGCAGGTTGAAGGGGTGGATCTCGAGCGTGGCCGAGCCGTTGGCGACCCACTGCTTGATCTGCTTCATGTTGCCGGTCTCGAACTGGTTGCAGATCGGGCACATGTAGTCCTCGTACACGGTGATGTTCGCGACCGAGTCGTCCTGCTTGGTGGCCGTCGGCTTGCCGCCCTCGGGGATGGCCTTGGTCGTCACGGGGACGATCTTGCCGTTCTGCCCCTGCAGCACGATGCCGTCGCTGGCCATGTTCTTCGGGCCGGGGCCGGCGGGCTGCACCGAGTTGGCGATCACCAGCACGATCACGGCGACGATCGCGAGCGAGCCCACGATGATGCCGCTGATCGTCAGCGTCTTGTTGCGGCGCCGGCGGGCCTTCTCCTTCTCGCGCTGGGCCGCGGCACGTTCCCGTGCGGCGTTCCGGCGAGCCTTCTTGCTCTCGTTGTCGCTCATCGGGAAGAAGCGTAACGGGTGCCGGTGTCGCGACGGGCGCTGCTGGCTGAGAAGAGCCCAGGAGTCCGGTGACGTGTCACCGAGTGTGTGGTGCTCAGAGGACGGACAGCACCGTCGGGAACATGATCAGGATCGTCAGGGCGATGACCACGTAGTTCGCCAGCGGGAAGGCCCAGCAGAACGGCAACAGCGCCCGACCGACACGCTGCGCACCCGGACCGAACGAGCCGCGCGCGGCGTTCCAGATGGTGAACACCCAGAACAGCGGGATCGTCATCGCCCAGACGAGCATGCACCACGGGCAAAGCGCACCGATCGACCAGACCGTCTGCGTGAAGAGCCAGGTGACGAAGACCCACGCCAGGAACAGCCCGACGTTGAAGGTGACCAGGAACCACCGCGATGCGCGTCCGCCCGCCAACAGCAGCACCCCGACGGCGATCGGCGCGACGAACCCCATCAACCCGAGCAGCGGGTTGGGGAAGCCGAACAGGTGCCCCTGCGGACTCGTCATGACGTCCGAGCAGTTGATGAAGGGGTTGATGTCGCAGCTCAGCACGGCCTTGGGGTGCTCGTACTTCGCGAACTCGTCGAGCACCAGTCGGAACGCCGCGTACAGGGCGACCGCTCCGGTGACGAGCAGCAGCACTGCGATCGCGACGGGACGACGGGTGGTGGGTGCGGTCGTGGTCACGTCGACATGATGACATGCGCTTCTGCGCCTTCTCGCGACGCGCGTGCGATGATGGGGGAGTCGAGCGGGTCATCCCGCACGACGACGAGAGCTTTCCGGGCACCTGCCCGGACGATCAGGCACGGTGAGAGCGTGCCGTGACCGGACGACGCGTCACTCCGACGCCGAGCCGAGCGGGGCCGGGTGCTCCGCCGGTCCGTGCGCACGACATGTCGACGCCGGACGGTCACTGACCAGCGAGTGCGGGCGGCGTCGCAGCCGTCCGCCACAACCACAGAGTTCCCGCCGCCCCTCGGGGTGAGGGCGGGGTCGAGGAGTGCACCAGTCCCATGGTGGAGCAGAACGAGAACAACGACCAGAACACCGACGACACCGCACCGAAGCGACGCGGCCGCCTGTTCGGCGGACGCCGAGCCAGGTCGGCAGGCACCCTGGAGGCCCGGACCGGCTCCCAGACGCCGACCGACGTGGCCGAGACGGGGACCACCGACACCGGCGCGGGCACCCAGGGCGACACCGCCCCCGGTCCCGAGTCGACGCCGGTCACCGGCTCGGTGTCCGTCGAGGTGCAGGCCGTGAGCGCGACCGACGCTCCCGACGACGTCAGCACGCTGACCGGCGACGTGCCGGTCGTCGACGCTGCTGCCGCGGCGCAGGCGGAAGCCACCGCGGTCGAGCAGTCGGACGCCGTCGTGCCCGCGGCCGACGAGCCCGTCGTCGCCGAGTCGGCACCGGACGCATCGTCGGTCGGTGCCGCCGCCGAGTCGACCGCCGCCGCCGCGCAGCCCGTCGAGGCACCGGCAGCGCCGGAGCCCGTCGTGCCCCGTGCCACGTCGACGCTCAGCCTGATCTTCCACGCCCCGGTCCTGCCCGAGCTGCCGGCCCGCTCGTCCCGGAACGACCGGAACGACCGCGTCGACCGCTCCGAGCACGTCGACCGTGCCGAGCGTCCGGAGCGGTCCGACTGGGACGACGACGACGAGGACTTCGGTGGCGGCAGCCGTCGCCGGACCCGCCGCCGTGGCACCAGCGCCGACCGTGAACCGCGCGACCACCAGGAACCCCGTCGCCGCGAGGTCGAGCTCATCACCGAGCCCCAGCGCATCAAGGGCTCCACCCGGCTCGAGGCCAAGAAGCAGCGTCGCCGCGACGGCCGTGACGCCGGACGCCGTCGCCAGGTGGTGACCGAGGACGAGTTCCTCGCCCGCCGCGAGAGCGTCGACCGCCAGATGATCGTCCGTTCGAGCTCGGAGAAGATCGAGATCGGCGTCATCGAGGACAACGTCCTCGCCGAGCACTACGTCACCAAGTCGCACAACGTGTCGCTCATCGGCAACGTGTACCTCGGCAAGGTGCAGAACGTCCTGCCGTCGATGGAGGCCGCCTTCGTCGACATCGGTCGTGGCCGGAACGCCGTGCTGTACGCCGGCGAGGTCGACTGGAACTCCGTCGAGACGGGCAACCACGGCCGTCGCATCGAGGCGGCGCTCAAGCCGGGCGACAAGGTACTGGTGCAGGTCACGAAGGACCCGGTCGGCCACAAGGGCGCTCGTCTCACCAGCCAGGTCTCGCTGCCCGGCCGGTACCTGGTGTACGTGCCGAACGGCTCGATGAACGGCATCTCGCGCAAGCTCCCGGACACCGAGCGTGCCCGTCTCAAGAAGATCCTCAAGGAAGTCCTGCCGGAGCACGCGGGCGTCATCGTCCGCACCGCCGCCGAGGGTGCGACGGAAGAGCAGCTGACCCGCGACGTGCAGCGCCTGACCGCGCAGTGGGAGGCCATCCAGAAGAAGGTCGAGCACGGTCACGCACCGGTCATGCTCCACTCCGAGCCGGACCTGCTCGTGAAGATCGTCCGCGACGTCTTCAACGAGGACTTCACGAAGCTGCTCATCGACGGCGATGCCGCCCGCGCGACGATCGAGGAGTACCTCGACGCCGTCGCACCGGACCTGAAGGACCGCGTCGAGATCTACGACGGCCCGGACTCGTTCGAGGAGCACCGGCTCAACGAGCAGATCGACAAGGCGCTCGACCGCAAGGTCTGGCTGCCCTCGGGTGGCTCGCTCGTGATCGACCGCACCGAGGCCATGACGGTCGTCGACGTCAACACGGGCAAGTTCGTCGGCTCCGGCGGCAACCTCGAGGAGACCGTCACGAAGAACAACCTCGAGGCGGCCGAGGAGCTCGTGCGGCAGCTGCGGCTCCGCGACATCGGCGGGATCATCGTCGTCGACTTCATCGACATGGTGCTCGAGACCAACCGCGACCTCGTGCTGCGCCGCCTGATGGAGTGCCTCAGCCGCGACCGCACGAAGCACCAGGTCGCCGAGGTCACCTCGCTCGGCCTCGTGCAGATGACCCGCAAGAAGATCGGCGTCGGGCTGCGCGAGTCGCTCGAAGAGGTCAACGCGAACGTCAACGACAACAACGCCGACCCCGGCCCCTCCAAGGGTCGTCGCAAGGGCCGCGGTGGCAACGACGGCGGCAACGGGAACGGCAACGGCAACCAGAACGCCCAGCGCAGCAGCGGTGGCGAGCAGAAGTCGTCGCAGGCGCACCAGATCACGGACGACGTGAAGAACGCGCTGTCCCGGATCGCCGCGTCGACGATCGCCCACGACGAGGTCGTGGCGTCGAACCCGACGACGCCCGCGTCGGCACCGTCGACCGAGGCCCCGGCCCCGGTCCCGGCCGCGAACGCTGCGTCCTCGGAGGCCGATGCGTCCGCCGCCGGCACCGAGCCGACCGGCGGCCCCAAGCGTCGCCGCCGCCGCGGCGGCCGCGCGAGCTCCGAGCAGTCGGCGCCCGCCACCACCGACGGCATCGTGACGGTGTCCGCTCCGGCGGCCACCCAGGCACCAGCCACCGAGGCCGCTGCGTCCGCGACGGCCGCGCAGCCCGCAGAGGCGGCGCAGTCCGAGCCGGCCGCAGCGTCCCAGGCGCCCGCCGAGTCCGCGGCCCCGACCCGCCGTCGGGTGTCGTCCTCGGCACCGGTGACGCCTGCCGACACCACCGTCGCGATCCTCGACATCCCCGTCGCGGTGACGAAGCGCGAGCCCCGCAAGGCGCCCGATGCCGACTCGCTGCTCGACTCGGTGCTGCAGGCGCTCCCCGAGCCCAAGCAGCCCGGTCAGGGACGCTCGCGGTCGCGTCGCGTGTCGTCGGGCAGCATCAGTGCCCCGGCCACGTCCGACGGGCCCACGACCGACGACGGCCCCGTGATCCTGGGGAACTGAGCGTGACCGGGACCCCGACGCGGGCGTTCGCCCCCGGCGCCTCGCGCGAGGCCACGGCGGGCGCACTGATCGCCGTCGTCGGGGTCCTGGCCGTGCAGGCCGTGTCCGGACTCGCGGGCATGGTCGGCACGAGTCTGTACATCGGCCCCTTCGCGTTCCACGGCGGGCAGAACATCGTGCTGGAGTTCGCGACGGCCGTGTTCCTCAGCCCGTTCCCGTTCTACACCGGGGCCTTCCTGACGCTGGCGTTCCTGACCCCGGTGGCCCGCCGCAGTCCGCTGCCGACGGTGCTGCTGCGTGCGGTGCTCGGCGGCGCGGGCGGAACCCTCGCCCTGGCGCTCGTCGGGGTCTTCACGGGCGCGTACGGCGCGTTCGGCGACGGGCCCCGTCGTCTCGTGACGGACGTGCTCACCGGACCGCTGCAGCGTGGCGTCCCCCTGACGGCGATGCTGCTGGCCGCCGCGACGGTGGCCTGGCTGTGGCTCGGACGACCGCGCGGCTCGGCGAGTGCGTCCGACCACCGTGCCGGCGCGCCCGGCACCACGCCGGGCACGGTCCGTCCGGCCGACGCCGTCCCCCCGCCGTCGTTCCCGCAGCAGCCACCGCGTCCGCCCTCCGGCCAGTGGGGCCAGCCCCGGCCCTGACGCACCCGGTCGCACGCCTTGCCGTCAGGCGTGGCCCGACGGTCTGGAGGCCCGTGGCGGGCCCGCACCGGGCCTCCAGACCGTCAGCGGGTCGCGCTCGGACCCGCACGTCGGTGCCCGCGTCAGTGCGCGCGCTTGTCGCGCTGCGCGACCCGCAGACCGCTGGCGATCAAGCGGAGGACGAGCTCGCGACCCGTCACCTCGTGGGCGCCGAGCGCCACGAGTTCGTCGTACCGCGACAGCGGGACGTCGTAGTGGTCGTGGTCGAACGCGCGCGGCGGAACACCGGCGCGTGCAGCGAACGCGTGGAGTTCCGCGTAGGATGTGTCACTGACGAGGTGCGACCACACGGTTTCGTGTGCGGGCCACGTCGGTGGGTCGATCAACACGGTCACTTTGCAAGACTACGTGTGTCGCCGTTTGACCGGACCCATGGGCATCGAGTATTCTCGATCCCTGGTGTCACTGTGCCGTTCGGTCGGACGGTGCCGTTCGGCCAGCTGGCCGTTCCGCCTTTGGCTGATCATCGGTTCCGACCGGTCTGATCGTGCCTGGGCACCCGAGACTTCCCTCAAGCAGAGTTACGTAAGGATTCCACGTGGTTTACGCAGTAGTGCGCGCCGGCGGCCGTCAGGAGAAGGTCGAGGTCGGCACGATCATCACCATCGATCGCGCCAAGGCCGATGACAAGGGCAACATCGAGCTCGCGCCCGTGCTCCTCGTGGACGGTGACACGATCACCTCCGCCGCGTCCGACCTGGCCAAGGTGACCGTGACCGCCGAGGTGCTCGAGGACCTCCGCGGCAAGAAGGTCATCATCCAGAAGTTCAAGAACAAGACCGGTTACAAGAAGCGCCAGGGCTTCCGCGCGGACCTCACGCGCGTCAAGGTCACCAAGATCGCGTAAGGCGGGAGACAGACATGGCACACAAGAAGGGTGCGAGTTCCACTCGCAACGGTCGCGACTCGAACGCACAGCGCCTCGGCGTGAAGCGCTTCGGCGGTCAGGTCGTCAACGCCGGTGAGATCATCGTCCGCCAGCGCGGCACGCACTTCCACCCGGGTGACAACGTCGGTCGCGGTGGCGACGACACGCTGTTCGCACTGGCCGCCGGTGCGGTCGAGTTCGGCACCAAGGGTGGCCGCAAGGTCATCAACATCGTCAACGCGTAGGTCCCACGACGAGCGCTCACTGACGACGCAAGACTCTGGAAGAGGGGCAGGCCGCGCGCCTGCCCCTCTTCGCATTCCTGCACTGCCCCATCCCTCAACGAAAGTGTGAACAACCGATGGCGACGTTCGTCGACGACGTGATCCTGCACCTCAGCGCGGGGAACGGCGGCAACGGCTGCGTTTCCGTTCGTCGCGAGAAGTTCAAGCCGCTGGCCGGCCCCGACGGCGGCAACGGCGGTGACGGCGGCGACATCGTGCTGGTGGCCGACCCGCAGGTCACCACGCTGCTCGGCTACCACCGGTCGCCCCACCGCTCCAGCCGCAACGGCCAGCCCGGCATGGGCGACATGCGCAGCGGCATCTCGGGCGAGGTCCTCGAGCTCCCCGTGCCCGTCGGCACCGTCGTGTACGAGGACAACGGCGACCTGCTCGCCGACATGACCGAGCCCGGGATGCGCGTCGTCGTGGCCCAGGGCGGTCAGGGTGGCCTGGGCAACGCGGCACTCGCCACGACCAAGCGCAAGGCACCCGGGTTCGCGCTGCTCGGCACCGACGGCGAGTCCGGCGACGTCCGTCTCGAGCTCAAGACCATCGCCGACGTCGCGCTCGTCGGGTTCCCGAGTGCCGGCAAGTCCTCGCTCATCGCCGCGGTCTCCGCCGCGAAGCCGAAGATCGCCGACTACCCGTTCACGACCCTGACGCCGAACCTGGGCGTGGTCGAGTCCGGCGACGTCCGCTTCACCGTGGCCGATGTCCCCGGTCTGATCGAGGGGGCATCCGAGGGCAAGGGCCTGGGGCTCGAGTTCCTGCGTCACGTGGAGCGCTGCGAGGTGCTGCTGCACGTCATCGACTGCGCCACGCTCGACCCGGGCCGCGACCCGGTCAGCGACCTCGACGTCCTGCTCGCCGAGCTCGAGCGCTACCCGGTCCCCGAGGGCCAGGTCCCGCTGCTCGAGCGTCCGCAGCTCATCGCGCTCAACAAGGTCGACGTGCCCGACGCCGCCGAGCTCGCCGCGTTCATCACGCCCGAGCTCGAGGCCCGCGGCTACCGGGTGTTCTCGATCTCCACCGCCTCGCACGCCGGGCTCCGCGAGCTCACCTTCGCGCTCGCCGGCATCGTCGAGGAAGCCCGTGCCACCGCGGCGGCCGAGCCCGTGCAAGAGCGCATCGTGATCCGTCCGCGGGCCGTCGACGCCAAGGGCGGCTTCACCGTCCGTGCCGAGGGTGGCGAAGAGCACCGCTTCTACCGTGTCCGTGGCTCGAAGCCCGAGCGCTGGGTGCAGCAGACCGACTTCGAGAACGAAGAGGCGATCGGCTACCTGGCCGACCGGCTCGCCAAGCTCGGCGTCGAGGACGGCCTGTTCAAGGCCGGTGCCGTCGCCGGGTCGACCGTCGTCATCGGTGGCGACGGCGGCATGATCTTCGACTGGGAGCCCACGCTCACGTCCACCGCCGAGCTCATCACCAGCGCTCGCGGAACGGACGCCCGTGTCGACATGAACATGCGCCCGACCCGCAACCAGCGCCGCGAGGAGTACTTCGAGCGGATGGACGCCAAGGCCGCGGCCCGCGCCGAGCTCGAGTCCGAGCGCAAGTCCGGGCTGTGGGCGGACGACGAGGCCAAGGACTGACCACGGCATGACCGAGACGACCGACCCGAGCGCCCTCGGCTCCGTCCGGGTCCGCGCGGACGTCCCGCGCGCCCGGCGGATCGTCGTGAAGGTCGGCTCGTCGTCGGTCAGCGGTGAGAACACCGCGCAGATCGGCCCGCTCGTCGACGCGTTGGCGGCGGCGCACGGCCGGGGGACCGAGGTCGTGCTGGTGTCCTCCGGTGCGATCGCGACGGGCTTCCCGTTCCTGGGGCTCGCGGGCAAGCCGGACGACCTCGCCACCCAACAGGCCGCAGCCGCCACCGGGCAGAACGTCCTGATGTTCCGCTACCAGCAGCAGCTCGACCGGCACGGGCTGATCGCCGCGCAGATCCTGCTGACCGCGGGCGACCTGCAGAACCCGACCCACCGGGTGAACGCGCAGCGCGCCATCGACCGGCTGCTCGCCCTGCGGGTGCTGCCGATCGTCAACGAGAACGACACCGTGGCCACGCACGAGATCCGCTTCGGCGACAACGACCGGCTGGCGGCCCTGGTGGCACGGCTGCTCGGTGCCGATGCCCTCGTGCTGCTGTCCGACGTCGAGTCGCTGTACACGAAGCCCCCCGAGCAGCCCGGAGCCGAACGCATCGACGAGGTGCCCTTCGGGGACGAGCTCGCCGGGGTGACGTTCGGGTCGATCGGTGCGGCCGGGGTCGGCACCGGGGGAGCGGGCACGAAGGTCGCGGCGGCACGCCTGGCGGCCGAGGCGGGGACGGGTGTGCTCGTGACCGCGACGTCCCTGGTGGCCCGCGCGCTCGACGGCGACCACGTCGGGACCTGGTTCCACGCCGCGCCCTAGAATCGTGCCATGTCGACCCCCGCCACGTCGCTGACCGCCGCCGCTGCGCATGCCCGCACCGCGCCCGACGGCACCGGGTCCACCGGGGCCGCACCGAGCCTCCAGGACGAGCTCGTCGCGGCCCGGGCCGCGTCCCGGGTGCTGGCCACGTCGACCACCGCCGTCAAGGACGCCGCCCTCGTCGCGATCGCGGCGTCGCTCCGGTCCGGCACGGACGACGTCGTGTTCGCGAACCACGCCGACCTGGTTGCCGGCGAGGACTCCGGGCTGTCGTCCGGCCTGCTGGACCGGCTGCGGCTCGACCCCGAGCGCATCGAGGCCCTGGCCGTCGCCGTCCAACAGGTCGTGGGACTGACCGACCCGGTCGGGCAGTCCGTGCGCGGGTCGGTCCTGCCGAACGGCCTGCAGCTGTCGCAGGTCCGCGTGCCGTTCGGTGTCGTCGGTGCCATCTACGAGGCACGTCCGAACGTCACGGTCGACATCGCCAGCCTGGCGCTCAAGAGCGGCAACGCCGTGGTCCTGCGGGGTGGTTCCGCGGCGCAGCGCACCAACGCCGTGCTGGTCGGCCTGCTGCAGGACGCCGTCGCGTCCGTCGGCCTGCCGCGCGCGCTCGTGCAGACCATCGACCGGTTCGGCCGCGCCGGTGCCACCGACCTGATGCGCGCGCGAGGGCTGGTGGACGTCCTCATCCCACGCGGCAGCGCATCACTGATCCAGACCGTCGTCACCGAGTCCCAGGTCCCCGTGATCGAGACCGGGGCCGGGGTCGTGCACGTCTTCCTCGATGCGTCGGCGCCGCTCGACCGGTCCGTCGACATCGTCCTGAACAGCAAGGTGCAGCGCCCGAGCGTGTGCAATGCGCTCGAGACGCTGCTGGTGCACCGCGACGCCGCCGAGGGCCTGCTGCCGACCCTCGCCGCCCGGCTCCGGGCCGCCGGGGTCACGCTGCGCGGGGACGACGCGACCCGGGCGATCGTCCCGGGTGTGCTCCGGGCCACCGAGGCCGACTGGGGCACCGAGTCGATGGACCTGGACCTGTCGATCCGCGTGGTGGACGACGTCGACCAGGCGATGGACCACATCGCCCGGTACTCCACGCACCACACGGAGTCGATCGTCACGAACGACGTCGACACGTCCGAGCGGTTCCTGGCGACGGTGGACTCCGCCGTGGTGATGGTGAACGCCTCGACGCGGTTCACCGACGGGGGCGAGTTCGGCTTCGGCGCCGAGGTCGGGATCTCCACGCAGAAGCTGCACGCCCGGGGGCCGATGGGGCTGCCGGAACTGACCAGCACGAAGTGGGTCGTGCGCGGACAGGGGCAGATCCGCGGCTAGACTGGTCCGCAGCCTGCCACGACCGATCGGAGCACCGCACCATGACCGTCCTCGCTCAAGCCGCCGAGTCCGCCTCGTCGGTGCCCGCGTTCATCTTCCCGGTCGTGGCTGCTGCGTTCTTCACGTTCCTCGGCTTCGTGACCTGGTCCTTCCGCGACGTGGCCTACCGCCACTCCAACAAGTTCGAGGCGACCCGCACCCACGAGACCGGTGTGGACGAGTTCGGCCACACGAAGATCTGACGCGCCGCTCGATGCTCGAGAGCTCGGGGCGGCCGCGCATCGGCGTGATGGGCGGCACGTTCGACCCCATCCATCACGGTCACCTGGTGGCGGCGTCGGAAGTCGCACGGTCGTTCGACCTGGACGAAGTCGTCTTCGTGCCCACCGGTCAGCCGTACATGAAGTCCGGGGTCACCGACGCCGAACACCGCTACCTGATGACCGTCATCGCGACGGCGTCCAATCCGATGTTCACCGTCAGCCGTGTCGACATCGACCGTCCCGGCCCCACCTACACGGTCGACACCCTCCGCGACCTGCACGACCAGCGGCCCGACGCCCAGCTCGTCTTCATCTCGGGCGCAGACGCCGTCCAGCAGATCGTCGACTGGAAGGACCATGATGGGCTGTGGGACCTCGCGCACTTCGTGGCGGTCACGCGTCCGGGTCACAACCTGAGCATCACCGGACTCCCCGAGCGCGACGTAAGCTTGCTCGAAGTCCCGGCGCTGGCCATCTCGTCGACCGACTGTCGCGAACGAGTGCGACGCGGCAACCCCGTGTGGTACTTGGTCCCGGACGGCGTCGTCCAGTACATCACCAAGCACCATCTGTATCGGAGCGTTGCATGAGTCCGTCCGACGCGCAGCCGCCTCTGTCGCGGCGCCAGGCGCGCGAGCGTGAGCGCGCCGCCTCGGCAGGCGCACAGCCCGTGACCCCGCCCCCGACCGTCGCCACCCCGGCCGCAGGGTCCACCGACGGCGGTCGACGTCGTCCCGGTTCCCACGTCGCGCCGGCAGCCCCCGCCCCGGCACAGGCCGGTCCCCGACCCGAGTCCGCCCCGGCCGCCGTGCCGATCGTGCCGGTGTCCCAGGGCGTGCCCGACGCGCCGCCCGCCTCGGCGACCGAGATCGTCCCCGGCACCGGTGGACTGACCCGGCGCCAGATCCGCCTGATGCGCGAAGCCGAGGGGCAGGCCGTTCGTCCGGTCCCGCTGCAGAACCCGACGCCGCAGTCATCCGACCGCACCGTGCAGGACGTCCTGGGGACCGTGGCGTCGCTGCAGGACGACGACGGTGCCACCACGTCGCCCACGGCGCCCGCCGGCTTCGCGGGGAACCGCACGCCGGCGTCGGCCCAGCCCGAGCCCGTCGCGCAGGAGCCGTCGTCGCCATCGGCGTCCGCGGCGCCGTCGCCGTCGACCGGCCTGACATCGCCGCCGCAGTCCGACGCTGCCCCGTCCGACTGGCAGGAGCCGTCTGCCGAGACCACGCGGCTCGACCCGGCCGCCGTCGAGCAGGCGACCTCCGCCGACGGCTCGCCGGACGCCATCGAGCCGCTCGAAGCCGCCGCCGCGCACGCCGAGGAACCCCGTCGGCACCGCTCCACGTGGGCCCCGCAGTCCGACGACGACGCGCAGGAGCCGGTCGAGGTCGACGCGGTGGTTCCGGACCCGGCCGCTGCAACGCCGGGCGTGTTCCCCCTCGAACTCGACGGTGATGTCGACGACACCGACACGAACGAGGTCCCGGTGCAGGACGCACCGGGTGTCGCCTTCCGGCGGCCCGTCGAGCCCAAGCCGCTGACGACCGCGTTCGAACCGCCGGCGGGGCACTGGTCCACGCAGGCCCACGACTCCAACGACGCCGAGGTGCACGACGAGGAGACCGGCACACGCCGCGTCGCCGAGACCCGCACCAACGCGCTCATCCTGCCGAACTCGGCCCTGGCCGACCCCACCGGTGCGCTCAACGCCACCGGCGAGGTCATCCTGACCGGCTCGATCGACCTGCCCGCGTCGCTGTCGTCGACCGGGTCGCACCGTCCGATCGACGGTGCCGAGGTCGACCGGCTGCTCGAGCAACACGACGAGCAGCCCGAGACCGACGCCAGCCCGGTGCGGGCGAGCCGTGCGGTCTCGAGCCACACGTCGACCAGGCAGGTGGTGCTCGCCGCGGCGAAGCCCAAGGAGTCCCGCGTGCCGATGGTCCTGCTGATCACCGTCGGGGCCATCTGCGTCGCCGCTGCCGCCGTCATCGTCGTGGCACTCGTGTCGACCAACTTCTTCGGGTCCTGACCGGTCCCCGGGCAACCCCGTCCCCCTCGCCGCCGTCGGTGGCGTGGTTTATGATCATGTCGCGTCCGGCACACCGCTGGGCGACAACCGGAAGGACTCCGTGACCGCCTCTCCTCGCGCACTGGAACTCACGCAGGTCGCCGCTGGCGCGGCCGACGCCAAGCAGGCCGACGACCTCGTCGCACTCGACGTCACGGGGCCGCTGCAGCTCACCGACGTGTTCCTGCTCGCCACGGGGCGCAACGAGCGCAACGTGATGGCGATCGCGGACGAGGTCGAGGACCGGATGCTGCAGTCCGGTGCCAAGACGCTCCGTCGTGAAGGGCGGAGCGAAGGCCGGTGGGTCCTCATCGACTTCGGTGACGTCGTCGTGCACGTCTTCCACGAAGAAGACCGTCAGTACTACTCGCTCGAGCGCCTCTGGTCGGACTGCCCGACCATCCCGCTGCACGTCGGCTCCGACGTCACCGCGGACGCTGGCGCCGAGCAGTCCGCCTAGGTCGCCGACGCGCCCGGGGTACGGGGCCGATTTCCTTCCCCGGGTCCACGATGGTGTACGCTTCACTGGTGCCTCCGGGAGACCAGGGGCAACGAATTGGGTCTGTGGCGCAGCTGGTAGCGCACCTGCATGGCATGCAGGGGGTCAGGGGTTCGAGTCCCCTCAGATCCACCCGAACAGGTTCACTGCGAACGCCGCGAAGCCCCGCTGATCACCGATCAGCGGGGCTTCCTCGTTCCCCGGCCGGCCGCTCCTCGGTCGCGACGCTCGCGCACCACGCGCTCGTAGACGTCCACCATCGTCCGCGTCTGCTGCTCCACCCGCCCTCGCGCGGCGACCATCGCACGACTGGCGGTCGTGATCAGCGCTGGGTCGGCTCGCAGACCGCGGATCACCGCCGCGAGACCGTCGGCATCGGGCGTCGGCGTGCAGAAGCCGCCACCGTCGGGCACGACCTCGGTCAGGTCCGGGTCAGTGTGCACGACGGGCAGCCCCGAGGCGATCGCCTCGAGCATCACCATCGGCTGGTTGTCGAAGCCGGAAGAGCTCGAGACCAGCAGGTGCGCGTCGCGCATCGCGTCGAGGACCTGGTCGTGCGCCACCGCCCCGTGCAGGACGACCGGTGCGCCCCGGGCGGCGCGGCGCACCACCGACCGTGCGACCCCGTCGCCGTACACGTGGACCTCGACACCGGTGGGGAAGCGGTGGGCGGCGTCGACGAGCACCTCGGGACGCTTCTCCGGTGACAGCCGTCCGACCCACAGGATCCGCAGGGTGTCCGCCGCGTGCAGCACACGCTCGTGCCCCTGACCGACGGCAGCGAGCACGGACGACTCGAGCCCGTTGGACACCACCGACACGGGGGTGCGGACACCACGGTCGACGAGCCTGCGTGCGAAGTGCGCGGACGGCACGAAGACGTGATCACTCGCCCGCGACTGGGCGAGCATCACGCGCCACATCCGTCGGGCAGCGTGCGTCGCGGTGTCGTCGGTGTCCGCCGCCACGGTGAGACCGGCGTGGCTCACCTGTCCGGCGTGCAGGCGCGCCAGCAGGGCGGTCGTGATGGCAGGGAACGGCAGCACGTGCTGCGTGTAGACGTCGATGCGACCGTGCATGGTGTGCACGACGGGCAGGCCGAGCTCGTCGGCGGCGCGGACCCCACCCAGCGCCGCGAACATCTCCGAGTGCGTGTGCACCACGTCGATCCCGCGCGCGGTGAACTCGCGGCGGAGTACCGACCGCAGCCGGGCGGGCGGCCACGCGAACGGGTAGCCGTCGGGGCGGAACACCGGCGACACCGGCAGGCCGACCACCCCGGGGTCCGCGGACGTCGTCGCGAGGGGACAGAACACGGTCACGTCGTGTCCGGCACCCCGCAAGCCGTCGGCAAGCGCACGAACCGCGGTCTGCACACCGCCGAGGGTCGGCAGGTAGTAGTCGGTGACCAGGGCGATCCGCACGAGTCGGAGCCTAGGGGACCGCCCCCTAGGATCGTCGGCATGGGGGAACGGGTACTCGTCACGGGCGCGAGCGGGTTCCTCGGCGGGTACGTCGTCCGTGACCTCCGGACGCACGGGTACGACGTCGTCGCTTCCGGACGCCGGGCCGAGGCGCTGCCCGAGGGTCCGACCTTCGTCGGGGACCTCGACGCACTGGGACGTGCCGACGTGTCGGACACCGGTGCCGTCGACGTGGTGGTGCACTGCGCTGCTCTGTCCTCCCCGTGGGGTCGGTGGGCGGAGTTCGACCACGCGAACGTCACCGGGACGGCACGGGTGCTGGCCTACGCACGCCGTGTCGGCGCTCGTCGCCTGGTGCACATCTCGTCCCCGGGCATCTACGCCGCACCGCGAGACCGGCTGGCCATCCGCGAGCACGAGGTGGACCCGAGCCGTCCGATGAACCACTACATCCGGTCGAAGCTGCACGCCGAGGCCCTGCTCCGCGCCGCGACCGGTCCGGAGACCGTGGTCCTGCGCCCACGCGGGATCATCGGTGTCGGAGACCCGTCGCTCGTGCCGCGACTGCTGCGGGTGCACGAGCGTGTCGGGGTCCCGTTGCTGCACGGCGGTCGGGGGCTCGTCGACCTGACGGCGGTCGAGAACGTGGCCCTCGCCGTCCGGCTGGCGGTCGAGGTGCCCGCGGCGCGGGGTCTGGCGTTCAACGTCACGAACGGCGACCCGCGGCCCTTCGTCGCGCTGCTGGACCAGCTGCTGACCGGTCTGGGGCTGCCGCTGCGGCACCGCCCGCTGCCCGCCGGTGTCGTGTACGGGGTCGCCGCTGCCCTGGAAGCCGTGTGCGGTGTGCTACCGGGACGCCCCGAGCCACCGGTCACCCGCTACACGGTGTCGACCATCACCCACTCGCAGACGCTCGACATCACCCGTGCGCGCGAGGTGCTCGGCTACACGCCCGCCGTCACGCTCGACGCGAGCCTGGCGCGGTACGCGGAGCACCGCCGTGGGTAGCCTCCGCGCGTTCGCGTGCGGGACGACCTCGCACGGCATGCACCAGCTGCTGCGCGGCGCGGCCCGCGAGCGACGGGTCTTCCCCGCGGGCGTGTTCCTGTACGAGTCGGGTGTCCGCCGGGTGCTCTTCGACACCGGCTACGCCGCGCACCCGTGGAAGACCGGTGCTGCGGGCTGGGCGTACCGCCGACTGCTGCCACCGGACGTGCCGCCGGGGTCGACGATCGCCGCCCAGGTCGACCCGGCGACGATCACGCACGTGGTGCTGTCGCACCTGCATCCGGACCACGTGGGTGGGCTGCGGTCGTTCCCCGACGCGACCCTGGTGGTCACCGAGGCGGTGCGCCGAGCGATGCACGGCCCACGGATCCGGGACGGGGTGTTCCGCGGGCTGCTGCTGCCGACGACGCCACGTCCAGGGTCCGTGCAGGTCGTCCCACGGTCCGCGTTCCGTGCCGGACCGCTCGGCCTGGGCACCGTCGACCTGTTCGACGACGGGTCCTGGCTGCTCGTGGACCTGCCCGGGCACGCCGACGGTCACGTCGGTGCCCTGGTGGAGGACCGGGTGCTGCTGGCGGGGGACGCCGCCTGGGGGCGGGACCTGCTGGGCCAGGAACACCGGATCCGCGCGGTGCCCCGAGCCGTCGCACACGACGCCGACGCGCAGGCGCGCACGGCCCAGGCGTTGCTCGATGCCGAGCGCTCCGGCGTCCGTCTGCTGTTCAGCCACGACCCGCACCCGACCGATGTCGACCTGCTCGCACCGTGACCACACCACCTGGGGGACCATGAAGACCTGTCGCATCGACGGCTGGGGCACGTACCTGCCCGATGACGCCGTGACGTTCACCACCCGCTCCGGAACCGTCACGCGGTACCGGGTCGCGGACGACGTGTCGCAACTCGACATGCTGGCCGCAGCAGCCGACCGGGCCATCCGTCGCGCGGGTGTGCAGCCGGACGACGTCGACTGCGTGATCGCAGCGTGCGCTGCCGGCGTCCAGCCGATCCCGTGCACGGCGGCCCTGGTGATGGAGCGCGTCGCACCCGGGGCCCGCGCCGCGGCCTTCGACGTCAACTCGACCTGCACGAGCTTCATCACCGCGCTCGACATCGCGTCGCGGTACCTGGCCGACGGCACGTACGAGCGCATCCTGATCGTGTCCGGCGACGTCGGGTCTCGATTCCTCGACCCGGCAGAGCGGGAGTCCTACGAGCTGTTCTCGGACGCCGCGGCCGCCGTCGTGGTGACCCGTGGCGACACCACGACCACGGACGGCCTGGGCGACGACCGAGCCACCGGCCCCGGGATCCTGGCGAGCCTGCAGCAGACCTGGCCCGCCCACGCGCACGACACCGAGCTCCGGGGCGGGCTGTCGCTGCACCCGGCGCAGGACTACGCCGACGGCGACCCGGCCGACTACCGCTTCGACATGCACGGCCGTCGTGCGCTCATGGGCATGCTGCGGGTCCTGCCCGAGTTCTTCGAGCGGTTCTTCACCGCGGCCGGGATCGGTGTCGAGGACCTGGACCTGGTCGTGCCGCACCAGGCGAGCGGCGCACTCGGGATCGCGATGCGCCGGGTCGGCATCCCTGACGGCTCGTACGTCGACGCGGTCGCGGAGTACGGCAACATGGTCTCCGCCTCGGTGCCCTACACGCTGGCGCGGTGTCTGGACGACGGCCGGGTGCGCCGGGGCGACACCGTGCTGCTGTGCGGCACGGCGGCGGGCCTGACCGCGAACGCGCTCGCCCTGCGCCTGTGACGTGCAACCTGCCGGCCCGGTCGCGCCGCTACGCTGAGCGCATGAGCACCGACGCCCCGCTGTCCGGCACCCAGCTGACCATCTCCGCCGCCGGCTCCACCGCCCGGATCGCGACCGTCGGGGCCACACTCCGCTCCCTGCAGCACCACGACCGCGACCTGGTCGTGCCCTTCGACGCCGACCAGGTGCGCCCTGCGTTCCGCGGCGCGGTGCTCGCCCCGTGGCCGAACCGGGTCGTCGACGGCCGCTACACGTTCGACGGCCAGGACCACGAGCTCGCACTCACCGAACCGAAGCGCTCGCACGCGCTGCACGGGCTCGCCGCGTGGACCGACTTCGACGTCGAGTCCGTCGCCGCCGACCGCGTCGTGCTCACGACGACCGTGCCGGCACAAGAGGGGTACCCGTTCCGCGTCGTGGTCCGGGTCGAGTACCGGATCGACGCCGACGGGCTGCACACGACGGTCACCGGCACGAACACCGGCGACCGTCCGGCACCGTGGGGGACCGGCCCGCACCCCTACCTGGTCGCGGGACCCGGCACGGTCGACGACTGGACGCTGACGCTGCCCGCGTCCCATGTGCTCGAGGTCACGCCCGACCGTCTGGTGCCGACCGACCTGGTCCCCGTGCACGACGAGTTCGACCTGCGCACCCCGACGCCGATCGGCTCCCGGTTCATCGACCACGCCTTCACGGGTTTCCACCGCGACGCCCAGGGCGCCGCGACGATCACGCTGACGGCAGCGGACAGCCACGGCGTGCGCATGCTCTTCGGCACGGACTGCCCGTGGGCGCAGGTGCACACGGCCGACCACGTGGTGCCCGAGTACCACCGCGTCGGGCTGGCCGTCGAACCGATGACCTGCGCGCCGGACGCCTTCAACGCCGGCCCCGACCGTGGGCTCGTCGTGCTCGAGCCCGGCGCCTCGCACCCCGCCTCGTGGACGATCCAGGCGGTCTGACCCCGCGGATCGCGTCGCGCCGGCTGGACACGGTCGATCTCGAGGCGCTCGCCGTCGGGCAGCGTGGCCCGTTCGTCTGGCTCGACTCGGCGTTGCCCGCAGGGGCGCCGCCGGGTGCGCGGGACCGTGCGCGCTGGTCCGTCCTGGCACCGTGCGACGGCCCGTTCGCCACGCGGTTCCGGCACCACGGACGTCGCGCGGTGCTCGACGTGCCGTCGGCTGCCACGACCTGGTTCGGTCCGACCCGTTCCGAGGACCGTCCGGCCTTCGCGGTGCTCGCCGACCTGCTGGAGTGCACGCCCACCCTCGACGAGCCGTTCCCCGGGTTCGGCTTCGCGCTCGGGTGGGTCGGGTTCCTGGGGTACGAGCTCGGCCGTGAGTCCGGCGGAGCGGACCGGACCGCTGCCGCACACCCCGATGCCGAGCTGTGGTTCGTGGACCGTGCGGTCGTGGTCCGCGACGACGGTGCCGCGTGGGCGCTCGCCCTGGTGAGCGACGCGGAACCGGCGGCGACGGCGGCGAACCGGGCGTGGCTCGCGTCGGTGACCGCATCCGGAGCCGTGCTCGGCGGGGCGGACCGGGCCACGGGCCTCCCGTCCGGGGTGGCGGCGACCGGTCGCGTGACGCGCGCCACCCACGAACGCTCGGTCGACGCGTGCCGCGCCGAGATCCGCGACGGCAACGCGTTCCAGGTGTGCCTGACGACCGCCTTCGCCCTGCCGGCACCCGGCCTGGAGGCCCGGCTCGGCCCCGGTGGGGACCCGCAGCTCGACGAGTACCTGCGGATGCGCGCGGCGGACCCGGTGCCGTTCGGTGCGTACCTGCGGCTCGGCCCGCTGCGCGTGGCCAGCCGCTCGCCGGAGCGGTTCCTGCGGGTCGCGGCGGACGGGGCGGTGCTGGCCGAACCGATCAAGGGGACCCGGCGTCGGGTGGCGGACCCGACGGCGGACGCGGCGGTCCGCGCCGAGCTGGCGGTGAGCGTCAAGGACCGCGCCGAGAACGTGATGATCGTCGACCTGATGCGGAACGACCTGTTGCGCACGGCGCTGCCGGGGTCGGTGCACGTCGACCGGCTGTGCGACGTCGAGACGTACGCCAGTGTGCACCAGATGGTCTCGACGATCGGTGCCCGGCTGCCGGCGGGGACCTCGCGCGCCGACGTCGTGCGGGCGGCGTTCCCGCCGGGGTCGATGACGGGGGCACCGAAGACCAGTGCGATGCGGATCGCCGACCGGCTCGAGGGTGCGCCGCGCGGGGTGTACTCGGGGGCGATCGGGTACTTCTCGGCGAGCGGCGCGGTCGACCTGTCGGTGGTGATCCGCACACTGGTGACGGTGGTCGGTCCTGCTGGGGCGGCCGTCTCGCGGACGCTCGGGGCCGGTGGGGCGGTGACGTGGTCGTCGGTCGCCGCCGACGAAGCCACCGAGGTCGAGACCAAGACCCGCTCGGTGCTCGGCAGCCTGGGGGCCGTCGCGCACTGGTGACCGTCGATCGAATGCGTGTTCGATCAACGTTGTCCACGGATGTCGGACGCGGTTGACATCATCGAACACATGTTCGAATATGAGGGCATGCAGACAGCGGCGGCACTCCGGTCGCCCGACTCGGAACGGGTCGGGCGCGGTGCTCCCGAGCGCGGCGCGGCGGCCCGTGCCCGTGCCGGTGCAGCGCGGGGGAGCGACCCCCTGGGGGATGCCCGGGCGGCGCTCGACCGCATCACGTCGTTGCGCTCGCGGGTCTCCGACATGGAGTCCACCCGCGTCGACACGGCCGGGCTGCCCACCGCTCCGGCGCTCGAGTCGCTGCTGCCCGGCGGCGCGATCCGCGTCGGGGGCACGTACGCGGTGCCCGAGTCGGTGCTGCTCGCCATCACCATGCTGCAGGCGGCCTCGGCGTCGGGGGCGTGGTGTGCGGTCGTCGGTGTGCCGTCCTTCGGGGTCGAAGCCGCCGCGGCCGCCGGCATCGACCTCGAGCGGCTCGTCCTGGTCCCCGATCCGGGCGACCAGTGGCTGGCGGTGACGGCCGCGATGGCCGACGTCGCCCAGATCGTCCTGACCCGCCCGCTCGGCCGGGTCGTGCCCGGTGACGTCGCACGGCTGTCCGCGCGGCTGCGGCAGCGTGGTGGCGCCCTCGTCGCGCTCGGCTCGTGGCCGGGGGCCGACGTCACGCTCCGGGTCACCGCGTCGACGTGGAACGGGATCGGACAGGGGCACGGCCACCTGACCGAGCGGCGTGCCACCGTGACGGCGACCGGGCGGGCCGGTGCCGGGCGTCCGACCAGCGCCGAGCTGCTGCTGCCGGCGGCCGACGGCACCGTGCGCGCGGTGACCTCGGCACCCGTGGCGCTGCCGGGCGGCGGGTCCGCTGTCGACCACGTCGACGCGCGGGAACTGCGGCCCGTGGCGGTGGCGTCGTGATCGCCCGGGGGCGAGTCCGCGCCGACGCGATCGCCCGCGGCGGTGCCCTCCCCGAACCGCCACCCACCCGGACCATCGTGCTCTGGTGCCCGGACTGGCCCGTCATCGCTGCCGCCCGGGCCGCCGGGTGTCCGCCCGAGCAGCCCTTCGCCGTGGTGGCGAAGGGCCTGGTCTTCGCCAGCTCCGCGAGCGCACGGCAGCAGGGCGTCGTCCGGGGCATCCGGATCCGCGAAGCCCAGGCACGCTGTCCCGGACTCGTCGTGCAGCCCTACGACGACGCTCTCGACCACCGCGCGTTCGAACCGGTCATCCGCGCGGTCGAAGCCGCAGTGCCCGGCGTCGAGGTGGTCCGCCCCGGCACCCTCGCGCTGCGCTCCCGGGGGCCGGCGCGCTACTACGGCGGTGAACGAGCCGCCGCGTCGACCCTGGCGGGCATCGCGGCCGACCACGGCGCCCCGATGGTCCGAGCCGGGGTGGCGGACACCCCGTTCGCGGCAGAACAGGCCGCCCATGCCCGTCCGGTGCGCCCGGGGGAGCGGGTGCGGATCGTGCCCGTTGCGGCCTCGGCCGAGTTCCTGGCGGCGCTGCCCCTCGGCGTGCTCGGCGACCCGGAGCTGGCGACCGTGCTCGACCGGCTGGGCATCGTCACCCTGGGGCAGTTCGCGGCGCTCAGCGACGAGCAGGTCCGCGACCGGTTCGGCGTGCCCGGGGCGTTCCTGCACCGGTTGGCAGCCGGGCGCGACCCGCGCGAGATCGCTGCGCGCGCGGTCCCGCCCGAGCTCCGGGTGGAAGCCGCGTTCGAGCCCCCGCTCGACCGCGCCGACCAGATCGCGTTCGCGTTCCGGCGGTCGGCGGACGACTTCGCGACGCGACTCCGGGCCGCGGGGCTCGTGGCCACCACCATCCGTGTCGGCATCGTCGACGAGCGGGACATCCTGCTCGAGCGCACGTGGGCGCACCCCCGCTGGTTCGACGCCGCCGACGTGGTCGACCGGGTGCGCTGGCAGCTGGCGGGTGGTGTCGACCCGACCGGGCTCGAAGCCCCGGTGACCTCGGTCGTGCTCGAACCCGTGGCCGTCGACGACATGGCGAACCACGAGAGCGGGCTCTGGGGCTCCGGACCGGACGAGCGCGTGCACCACGGCCTCGCCCGCATCCAGGGCATGGTCGGGCACGACGGCGTGGTCAGCCCCCGGGTCGGCGGCGGGCGCACCCTGTCCGAACGCATCGTCCTGGTGCCGTGGGGCGATGCCCCGCCCGGTGGCGAGCGCGCCCTGGCGACCGTGCGCGACCGGCCCTGGCCCGGCAAGCTGCCGGGGCCACCACCCGCCACGGTGCTCGAACGACCGCGTCCGGTCGACGTGGTCGCGGTGGACGGCACCAGCGTCGACGTCGACGAGCGCGGCGTCCTGTCGGGCGTCCCCGGTCGTTTCCGTGCCGAGGGCGACCGCGGTGGGGGCTTCGCGGCGGTGACGGCGTGGGCCGGACCGTGGCCGCTCGTCGTGCGCTGGTGGGAAGCCGGTGGGCGGCGGCTGCACCGGCTGCAGCTCGTCGACGCCGAGGGTCGCGCCTGGTACCTCGTGCTGGCGGACCACCGCTGGTGGGCCGAGGCGATCGCGACGTGACGACGACGATGCGTGTGATGACGAGTGCGCCGCGTGCGGTGACGATGCGTGCGGTGACGGGCGCACCGCCTGCGGTGACGATGACGAGGGGGGCCTGATGGGCTACAGCAACCCGCCGATCCCGTGGTCGGCGTTCGAGCGCGCCCTGTCCGACAAGCGGAGCCCCGGGTCCTCGCACGACGGCGACGGCGGCGACAGCCCGGCGTGGTCGCGCAAGCGTGAGCCCTACGCGCCCCAGACACCGGTGCCGGACGGCACGGACGGGCCGCCCGCGGTGCCGTACGCCGAACTGCACGCGCACTCGACCTTCAGCTTCCTCGACGGCGCCAGCCAGCCCGAGCACCTCTTCGAGGAAGCCGCCCGCCTGCGCCTGCACGCCCTGGCGTTGACCGACCACGACGGCCTGTACGGTGCCGCCCGGATGGCCGAGGTCGCCGAGGCGTACCCGACCGTCGGCACCGTCTACGGCACCGAGCTCTCACTCGGGTTGACGGCGCCGCAGAACGGCGTGCCCGACCCCGAGGGCTCGCACCTGCTGCTGCTCGCCGACGGGCAGGACGGCTACCACCGGCTGGCGGGAGCGATCACGAGCGCACACCTGGCCGCCGGGTCCGAGAAGGGACGGCCGCGGTACGACCTCGACGACCTGGCCGCACGGAGCGACGGACACTGGCGGGTGCTCACGGGGTGCCGGAAGGGCACCGTGCGCCAGGCGCTCGAACAGGGTGGCGAGTCGGCGGCCGACACCGCACTGCGGGCGCTGCTCGACCGGTTCGGCACCGGCAACGTCGTGGTCGAGCTGCTCGACCACGGCGACCCACTCGACAGCGCCAGGAACGACCTGCTCGCCACGCTCGCCGCTCGGCACGCGCTGCCGCTCGTGGCGACGGGCAACGTCCACTACGCCACGCCGGACCGCTTCCCGGTGGCGACGGCGCTCGCCGCGGTCCGGGCGCGCCGCAGCCTCGACGAGCTCGACGGCTGGTTGCCGGCGGCCGACACGGCGCACCTGCGGTCCGGCGTCGAGATGACCCGACGGTTCGCGCGGTACCCGGGTGCGATCGAGAACACCGTGCGGATCGCGGACGAGATCGGGTTCCAGCTGAAGACGGTCAAGCCCGGGCTGCCCGACCTGGACGTCCCCGACGGGCACACCGCGATGTCGTGGTTGCGCGAGCTCACCTGGACCGGCGCCAGGCGGTTCTACCCGGGCAGCGCCGACGGGGTCGATCCGCACAAGCGGGCACGCATCGAGCGCGAGCTGGCCGTGATCGAGGACAAGAACTTCCCCGGGTACTTCCTGATCGTGCGGGACATGGTGCAGTTCGCCCGGGGTCGCGGCATCCTGTGCCAGGGGCGTGGCTCGGCGGCGAACTCGGCCGTCTGCTACCTGCTGGAGATCACCGCGGTGGACTCGATCCGGTACGGCCTGCCCTTCGAACGGTTCCTGTCGGCCATGCGTGACGAAGAGCCCGACATCGACGTCGACTTCGACTCCGACCGGCGCGAAGAGGTGATCCAGTACGTCTACGACAAGTACGGCCGGTACAACGCGGCCCAGGTGGCGAACGTGATCACCTACCGGCCGAAGGGGGCCGTCCGCGACATGGCGAAGGCGCTCGGCCACAGCCCCGGTCAGCAGGACGCCTGGTCGAAGCAGGTCGAGCGGTGGGGATCGATCACCGAGAGCCAGGACCACGACATCCCACCAGCGGTCGTCGGGCTGGCCAGCGACGTCCTCGGGTTCCCACGGCACCTCGGCATCCACTCGGGCGGCATGGTGCTGACCGACCGCCCCGTCGGCGAGGTCGTGCCGATCGAGCACGCACGGATGGACGGCCGCACGGTGCTGCAGTGGGACAAGGACGACTGCGCCTACATGGGGCTCGTGAAGTTCGACATGCTCGGGCTCGGCATGCTCGCGGCGCTGCAGTACTCGTTCGACCTGGCGGCAGAACACTGCGGGGAGCGCTGGGAGATGCACTCCATCCCGAAAGAGGAGCAGGGCGTCTACGACCAGTTGTGCCGGGCGGACACGATCGGGGTCTTCCAGGTCGAGTCCCGCGCGCAGATGGGCACGCTGCCCCGGCTGCTGCCCAGGCGGTTCTACGACCTGGTGATCGAGGTGGCACTGGTGCGTCCCGGGCCGATCCAGGGTGGCGCCGTACACCCGTACATCCGTCGCCGCACCGGCGAAGAACCCATCACCTACATGCACCCGTCGCTCGAACCGGTGCTGGAACGGACCCTGGGCGTGCCGCTGTTCCAAGAGCAGCTCATGCAGATGGCCATCGCGGTCGGCAACTGCTCGGGGGACGACGCCGACCTGCTGCGGCGGGCGATGGGGTCCAAACGTGGGCACGAGAAGATCGACCGGCTGCGCGACAAGCTCTACGCGGGCATGGCGGACAACGGCATCCACGGGGCGGACGCCGACGCGATCTACGCGAAGATCCAGGCGTTCGCGAACTTCGGCTTCGCCGAGAGCCACTCGATCAGCTTCGCCCTGATCGTCTACGCCAGCGCGTGGATGCGGCTGCACTACCCGGGCGCATTCCTGGCCGCCCTGCTCCGGGCGCAGCCGATGGGCTTCTACTCGCCGCAGACGCTGGTCGCCGACGCCCGACGGCACGGGGTGCAGGTGCTCCGGCCGGACATCCTGCGGTCCGGGGTCGACGCCACGCTCGAGCCGATCGAGGGTACTGCCGGGTCCGGGGACGACGGGCAGGGTCCCAGCGGGACCGCCAACGGACTCGGGGACGATGCCTGTCTGCAGACCGAGCAGCCGCCGGTGTTGCCCTTCGACAGGACGCGGCCCGACGACACGGCCCGGCACCGGCGGGACGGCGGGTCGGCAGTGCGGCTCGGGCTGGTCGAGGTGGCCTCGCTCGGTCGACGCACCGCGGAACGCATCGTCGCGGAGCGCGACACGAACGGTCCCTTCACGGACATGTCCGACCTGGCGCGCCGGGTCGGACTGACCACCGCGCAGCTCGAGGCCCTGGCGGCAGCGGACGCGTTCGCGCCGTTCGGTGTCGACCGCCGCGGGGGCATGTGGTCCGCGGCACAGGCGGCAGCCGAACGCCCCGACCAGCTGCCCGACACCCAGGTCGTCGTGCAGCCGCCGTTGTTCGGACAGATGACGAGCGGCGACGTCCTGATCGCCGACATGTGGTCGACGGGCATGACCACCGACGACCACCCCGTGTCCCACGTCCGCCAGCGCCTGTCCGTCGGGAAGGTGCTCAGCGTGGCGGACCTGGCAGCGGCAGAAACCGGTCGGCGGATCGAGGTCGGCGGGATCGTGACCCACCGGCAGCGTCCGGCGACGGCGTCGGGGATCACGTTCCTCAACGTCGAGGACGAGACCGGTCTGGTGAACGTGATCTGCAGCGTCGGGGTGTGGGGACGCTACCGGCGGGTGGCGCGCGAGTCGCCGGCCGTGGTGGTGCGGGGGATCCTCGAGCGCTCACCCGAGGGCGTGGTCAACGTGGTCGCCGACCGCATCGAGCGGTTGTCGCTGTCCGTGCGGACACGGTCCCGCGACTTCCAGTGACCGCCGCAGGGTCGTCCAGCGTGCTCAGTGCGCCGCCGGCACGCGGATCGTGACCTCGAGGCCCCCCGACCGCACGTTCCGCAGCGACGCGGTCCCGCCGGCACGCTCGGCCACCGCACGCACGATCGCCAGCCCCAGACCCGAGCCACCCGGCAGCGGGATCACGCCGGTCGCCGGGTCGGGTGCCGGGCGGGACTTGCGTGCCTCGTCGGGTCGGGTGAACCGGTCGAAGGCGACGGGCACGAAGGTCTCGGGGACGCCGGGGCCGTCGTCGGTGACCTGCAGCTCGCCCACGTCGCCGTCCGTCCGCCAGGTCACCAGGATGCCGCCGCCGCGGGGGAGCGCCGCCACGGCGTTCCCGGCGATGTTCGTGACGAGCTGCGCCATCCCGCCGGTGTCCAGGTGGTAGTGCGGCTCGGTGGCACCGGACTCGGGTGCCTCGAGGTCGAAGTCGACGGTGACGTCCTTCGTGCTCGCGATGAGACGGACCCGGTCGACGGCGGCCATCACCTCGTCGCCCAGGTCTGACCAGGCGGTCAGCGGGCGTTGGTCGCCGTCCTCGGAGCGCCGCTCGGACTCCTCGATGCGGGACAGCGTCAACAGGTCGTTCGCCAGGCGGGACAGGCGGGCGACGTTGTTCTTCGCCCGCTCGATGTGGCCGGCGAGCGCCTGGGCGTCGTCGGCGTCGAGCGACGCCAGGTCGAGCTGGGTCGTCAGGATCGCCAGCGGGGTGCGCAGCTCGTGGGACGCGTCGGACACCATCTGGCGTTCGCGCTCGGTCGCCTGCCGTGTGCGGGCCAGGAACGCGTTGAGGGTGGTCGCCAGCGAGGCGAGCTCGTCCTGCGCCGGACCGACGGGCAGTTCGGCCCGTTCCGGGGCGACCGACAGCCGCTCGGCCTCGCGGCGCATCCGGTTCACGGGGCGCAGTGCCGCGGTCGCGAGCACCCACGATGCGATGCCGAACGCCACAAGGATGGCGAGGCCGGTGATCGACAGGGTGGTGGTCAGGTCGTCGACGACCAGGGCCTCGGCCTGCGAGTTGCGGGCCGCCACGACGGTCCACCGGCCGGCACCGTTCACCGGGTGCTCGACGACCACGCGGTACTCGGACCCGGAGACGTCGATCACGGATGTACCGGCTTCGGTCGACCGCAGGCTGCCGAGCGCGCGTTCGACCCGGCTTGGCATCGTCGAGAGCTTGATCTCGCCGGTCGGTGAGACCACGGCGACCAGCTGGGCGTTGCCGGGCGAGGACAGTGCGGGGTCGCTGTCCACCTCGAGCGTGGCGACGTACGGGTCGGCGTCGGCGTCGAGCAGGGTGTGCGTGGCGGACGCGACCACGCTCACGACCTGGAACCGCATGACCAGGACGAGCAGCACGATCACGACGGCCGCGATGGCGGTCGAGCCGATCGTGATCCGCGACCGGAGGGACAGCAGGCCGAGCGGCCTGATCAGACGCATCGGGAGTGCGGTCTGCGGGTCAGGAACCGAGCAGGTCGAGGCGGTAGCCCCGGCCGCGCACGGTGGCGATGGCGACGGTTGCCTCGTGCGACGTCAGCTTCTTGCGCAGGTACGAGATGTACTGCTCGACGACGTTCGGGTCGACGTGCTGCGACCCGTCCCAGACCTCTTCGAGGATCTTGGGCCGGTCGACGACTGTGCCGACGGAGCGGGCGAGCAGTCGGAGCAGCGCGAACTCGGTCGGGCTGACGGCCACGCGCTGGCCCTGGATCGAGACCCGGCGGGCCTCGGAGTCGATGGAGACGTCGCCGACCTCGATCGTGCGCGGGGCGCCGGTGGCCTCGCGTCGCCCGAGTGCCCGGAGCCGGGCGGTCAGTTCGGCGAACGCGAAGGGCTTCGTGAGGTAGTCGTCGGCACCGGCGTCGAGACCGAACACCCGGTCGTCGACGGCGTCGCGCGCGGTCACCAGGAGGATCCGCACGGGGTCCTCGCGTTCGCGGATCCGTCGAGCCAGTTCGAACCCGGACATGCCGGGCATCATGACGTCGACCACCGCCAGGTCGAACGCCTGCTCGCCGAGCGCGATGAGCGCCTCGACACCGTTCTCGACCGCCGTGACGCGGTACCCCTCGGCAGCGAGCCCGCGTTCCATGAGGGCGCGCATCTCGTCGTCGTCCTCGACCACCAACAACCGCATAGTGGACCTCCTGGGACCCACTCTGGCATCGAACCGCACGTTCGTGGCGTTCCCACGAGCATCCTGACTGAATCTCGTCACAGTCGGACCCGTGCAGACGGGCCCGGTGGCCCGCGATCGAGGGACATGAGCGGTCCCTGAGTGCTTGGTAAGCTCCGCGGTGGACGCTGTACCCGACAGAACGTCCTGTCTCTGGGGGACCCATGATCGACCGACCCGAACGCGCCGACCACCCGGCCATCGCCCGCCTCCGCGTCGAACTCGACGCCGCATGGAAGAGCATGCGCACCCTCGCCGAGGTCGACGACGACCTGCGCGCGCGGATCATCGCCGAGCTGCGTGGTGCGGTGCCGGACATGGCGGGTCGAGCAGCCCACGAGGCCGGACACCAGGCGGTGGTCGCCGAGATCCGACGGTTCGCCGACATCGACGTGGACGCGACCGACGCGGAACGGCCCACGTGCGCGATCTGGGGCGAGATCGTCGACATGGCGTCGGTCGCCGCCATGGCTGCCGCCCACGACCCCGCCCCGGTCACCGGCGCCCGGCGGTAGCGCCGGCCCGCCGCCAGAGCTCAGTCGTCCTCGCCGAGCAGCTCCTCGCGCACGCGGCGGATGTCCTCGAGCAGCGCGCCGATCAGGATCCAGTGCCGCGAGTTCGGTCGCACCACCGCGAGCGGCGCCGTCAGGGCCGGTTCGTGCGGGTCGTCGCCCACGTGCAGGTCCTGGGTCACGGCGAGCTCCGTCGTCTCGACCTGTGCCCCGAGCGCCCGCAGGTCGGCGCCGATGCGCGCCACCTCGGTCGCGATGCGTCCCACCATCGGGTCGTCACGCAGGTCGGGGGCGGTGTTGTCCCGGATCGCCCGGGTCATGCCCGTGACGCGGGTCACCAGGACCCGCAGGTGTTCGGCGACGACCACGTCCCGTTCCAGGACCGTCCGCAGCCGGCCACCCCGCGGGTTCATCGTCAGCGACTCCTGCGCCGACCCCAGCGACGCCTCGGCCTGCGCGTGCTGCTGGCGGAGCGCCCGCGCCCGGAGCAGCGCCTCGTGCCACCGGTCGTGGTCCCACCCCTCGGTCAGGCCGATCGCCACCCGTTCGAACGCGACCGCGGTGTCCCGGGCCAGCCGAGCGACCGCCAGGTGCCCCGGGCGCAGCAGCACCGGCGGCACGATGGCGGCGTTGACGACCAGGGCCACCGCGGCGCCGAGCACGGTCTCGAGCACCCGGTCGGCCGAGTAGTTCGGCGTCACCACGCCGGCCGTCAGCACGAGCATGCCGCTGATGCCGAC
The DNA here is from genome assembly GCF_053345565.1 of Microbacterium sp. M1A1_1b. Taxonomy (NCBI): domain Bacteria; kingdom Bacillati; phylum Actinomycetota; class Actinomycetes; order Micrococcales; family Microbacteriaceae; genus Microbacterium; species Microbacterium sp. M1A1_1b. Next base: position 21,709 of record NZ_JBKFAJ010000008.1, on the reverse strand, counting down.
CTGGGTGGCCGAGGTCGGCGTCAGGCGCAGTGCCCAGGCGATGGTGATCGCGAGCACGATGACGAGCAGCACGACCCACACCGAGTCCCCGAGCAGGAAGTGCAACCCGGTCGCGAGCACGACCCCGAGGACCACGCCGGCGCTCCGCTCGAGGCCCTTCACGAACGACTGGTTGATGCTCGGCTGCACGACGAGCAGCGCCGCGATGGCCGCGAAGGTCGGGAACGGTCCCTGGATCAGCAGGCGGCAGAGCAGGACGGCCGCGACCACGGCGACGGCGGTCTTGACGACCTGCAGCAGGGGTGTGCGCTTCGAGCTGCGGAGGCGCGCGACCGGGTTCACGACCCCAACGCTAGCCACGGTCCGCACGCCGAGCCGTGCACGAACGCGACGAAACGGTGCCGACACGGTTGACTGATCCCGTGTGGCCGAATCACGAGCGCGTCATCCCGGAGGCCTTCGTCGGCTCCGGGACGTCCGTCGTGGCCGCGCGGGCCCACTCGGTCGAGCCGTCGGGCAACGGCTACCTGTACGGCTACGAGGTCGACACCGTCGACCGGGCCGGTCAGCGCGCCACGGTCCTGACCTACGTCGACACCGGCGGCAACCACGACCAGAACAGTGCGCTCGTCACCGATCCCGCCACCAACGAGCCGGTGTCGGTGTGGGCGTACCCGAACGACCCGGGACTGCCCGTCCTGCCGCAGGTCACCTACCGTGACGCCGTCGCCGAACTCCTGACGACCCTCGGCATGCCGGTGACGAACCCGACCCTGACCGTCGCGGCCTACCGCCCGGGCAAGCGCGCCGTCGTGCGGGTCGACGCGCCCGAGGGAACGCTCTTCCTGAAGGTCGTCCGGCCACACCGGGTCGCGCCGATCGTGCGGACCCACGAGCAGTTCGTCGCCGCTGGGCTCCCCGTGCCGCGCGTGCTGTCGAGCCGCGGGGACGGACTGCTCGTCCTCGAGCGCATCCGCGGCGTGCCGGCGGGCAGTCGCATCCTCGACATCGCCGACGACCCGCGGTTCGTCGCGTCGCTCGCCGCGCTGACCGGGCGGATCGCGACGGTGCCGATGACGCAGCAGGCCCGTGCCGACGCGATGGACCACGCCGACTGGCACCGCCGCACCCTGGTGTCCGCGCTGCCCCAGGACGCGCAGCAGATCGACGAGCTCTACGACGCGATCGGCCGTCGCTCGATCGGCTGGGCCGCGGCGACGAAACAGGTCGTGCACGGCGACCTGCACCTCGAGCAGGTCTTCGTCGACGAGGCCGAGCCGTGGCGGATCTCCGGGTTGCTCGACATCGACACGGCGGGCTGGGGCTACGCCGTCCGGGACATCGGTGCCGTGGTCGCACACCTGGTCGTCACCGGGCTGTGGCACCGTTCGCGCGGCGACGCAGACCGCGGCGCGGCAGCGGAGCGCCTGGCCGACGGCATCGCCCGCGACTGGGCGGCGCGCAACCCGATCGAGGCTGAACGCCTGGGGCCGGCCATCGGCGCACAGCTGCTGGCGCACGCCGGCGGCCAGGCCACCACGGGCTCCGCGAACGGGATCGCCACCGCGGAACAGCTGCTGGCGGCGACGCGTGCGGCGCTCGCGGTACCGGCCCCGCTCCTCCCGTCCGACCCGGCCAGCCGCCCGCGGTCCGCACCGCAGCGCTGACGCCCGTCCCCCGCGCCGACGCGCGCGGGGATCGCGGAGTCGCCTGGACGGGTGGTCCGGGAGTAAACTGACCGCGCACGCACCGCGTGCCCGCGCGTCGCGTCGTCCTCTGGCGCAACGAGTCGACCACGTGGTTGACGTGGGCACCGGGTCCGCGAACGCCCGGGGCGACCAGCCCTGCAGCCTCGCGTGCGTGCGACGGCGCCGGATCCCTCCGCGCAGACCGTCGCATCGGCAGGACGTCACCCGGCGCCCTCGATGGGATCGGTCGCACAGACGTCGTGGGGATCGGCGGGCCACCCTGGCCCGTCGCCGGCATCGGTGCGACGGACGCATCGACGAGACTTCCGCCCGGTCGGGCGGCTCGCCCCGGTCGCGGGGCGGAACAGGAGGAGCCTTGGCTCGATCAGGCACGCGGCGTGCAGCCGGTGGGACGCGGACCGCGTCGCGCCGGACCCGGCCGCTCGACAACGACGGCGTCATCCCGGTGCTCGCCCGCGCGGTGCGCGAGGTCGAGGCAGCCGCGCAGCGCGGACCGCTGAAGACGACGAACCGCACGAAGTTCCAGGCGGTCGCCCTGCTCATGCGCGAGGAACGTGCGCGGGTCAAGGCGGACGCCACACTGACCGACGCGCAGCGCGCCGAGCAGATGAAGCGGCTCGACGGCGTGGCGACGATCCTGGCGAAGACGGCAGCGCGGGACACCAGCGTGATCCAGCTGCTCACCGAAGAAGCCTCGGTCTCCGAGGCCACCCGGACGGTCAAGCGCGACATGATGATCGCGGGCGGCGTCGAGATGCAGCCCGAGGACCTGGTCATCGCGGCCGAGCCGGCGCCGGCGTCCACCGCGCAGGAGCGTGCCGTCGTCCCGCAGGCCGTGGTGCAGCGCCAGCTCGCCAACCCGTTCCTGCCGCCGGACTTCGCCCTGGCCGACCAGCCCGTCGCGCACCCGCGACGCCTGGCGAACTGGGAGCTGTTCGGTCCGCTCTTCAAGTCGTTCGAGTACGGCGCGGGTGGTGGCGCGGCGTCGATGGACCTGCCCGACCCGGGTCCGCTCGGCACGCTCTCCGGCACCAACCTCATGAAGCACCAGGCCGAGCTCGTCGCCGCGGTGGCCGAGGGTCACCGCACGTTCCTGCTCGCTGACGAGCCGGGCCTCGGCAAGACCGCGCAGTCGCTGCTGGCGGCCGAGGCAGCCGGGGCGTACCCGCTGCTGGTCGTCGTGCCGAACGTGGTCAAGACGAACTGGGCGCGTGAAGCAGCCCGTTGGGTGCCGAACCGTCAGGCGACCGTCATCCACGGGGACGGCGACGACCTGGACGGCTTCGCCGACGTCGTGATCGTGAACTACGAGATCCTCGACCGGCACGTCGGCTGGCTCAGCGCGTTCGGGTTCAAGGGGATGGTCGTCGACGAGGCGCACTTCATCAAGAACAAGGACTCGCAGCGTTCGAAGTTCGTGCTGCAGCTGGCCGAGGCGATCCGCGCTCGGACGGCTGCGCCCCTGATGATGGCGCTGACCGGCACCCCGCTGATCAACTCCGTCGAGGACTTCCGCACGATCTGGGAGTACCTCGGCTGGATCGACGACAAGAAGCCCCGTGCCAAGCTCATGAACGAGCTCGAGGACATCGGGCTGACCCCGGCAGACCAGGGGTTCTTCTCCGAGGCTCGTCGTGCCGTGATCGACCTCGGCATCGTCCGGCGCCGCAAGGTCGACGTCGCGGCCGACATCCCCGCGCGGCGCATCGCCGACATCCCGGTCGAGCTCGACGGCGACGAGGGCCGCTCGATCCGCGACGCCGAACGCGAACTCACCGCCAAGCTCGTCCAGCGCTACCACCAGGCGCTCGACGCCCGGACCGGTCAGGCGCCGGTCGAGGGCATCGACCACAAGTTGGTCCGCCAGGTCGCCCGCTGGGAGCTCGAGGACCAGGACGCATCGTCCACCGGCGAGAACGTGTTCTCGATGGTGCGGCGCATCGGCCGTGCCAAGGCGCAGCTGGCGGCGGACTACGCGGCGCAGCTGGCCTCGAACGTCGGCAAGGTCGTGTTCTTCGCCAAGCACCTCGACGTGATGGACCAGGCCGAAGAGGTCTTCGCCCGCCGGGGCCTGCGGACCGCCACGATCCGCGGTGACCAGACGCCCACGCAGCGCACGGCCCAGATCGACGCGTTCGTGAACGACCCGGACGTCGCCGTGATCGTCTGCTCGCTCACCGCCGCCGGTGTCGGGCTGAACCTGCAGGTCGCGTCGAACGTGGTGCTGGCCGAGCTGTCGTGGACGAGCGCCGAACAGACCCAGGCGATCGACCGCGTGCACCGCATCGGGCAGGCAGAGCCGGTCACCGCGTGGCGGATCATCGCCGCCCAGACGATCGACACCAAGATCGCCGAGCTCATCGACTCCAAGGCGGGGCTGGCCGCGCGGGCGCTCGACGGCTCCGACGAGGAACTGGTCGACTCGGGTGACATCCAGCTCGACGCGATGGCGGCCCTGCTCACCGACGCTCTCGAGGGCTGAGACCCGCGGCACGCACCTGCCGCACGCCGACCCCGGCGAGCGTCGCACCCCGCAACGAACATCGCGCCCCGTCTCCACGGGGCGCGATGTTCGTACAGGGGTGCGATCCCAGGGCTGGCCGGGCGCGAAGCCGGCTGCGGTGCCGCACCGGCCTCAGATGCGGGACTGCACCTCGGCCAGGGACGGATTCGTCGCGGTGCTGCCGTCGGGGAACACCAGCGTCGGCACGGTCTGGTTGCCGCCGTTGACCTCGGCGACCAGCTCGGCCGTGCCGGGGGTCTGCTCGATGTCGACCTCGGTGAAGGGCACGCCGGCCTTGGACATCTGGCTCTTCAGGCGCTTGCAGTAGCCGCACCAGGTGGTCGTGAACATCGTGACGCCGCCGGCCTGGGGCACGAACGCGTCGCGGGAGATCGTCTCGCTCATCCCCTCAGGCTAACCCCGGCGTCTGAGCGGTCCGGTCCACCGGTGCGCCCTGGTAGACAGGGACGTGTGACCCAGACGCACCTCGAGATCGAGCGCACGTACGACCTGCCCGACACTGCCGACCTGCCGGACCTGATCGGGGTCGGTGGCATCCTGCAGGTCGACCACCAGGAACCCTTCGAACTCGACGCGACCTACTGGGACACCGCGCGGTACGACCTGGTCGCCGCCCGTGTGACCGTCCGTCGTCGCACGGGTGGCCACGACGCCGGGTGGCACATCAAGCGCGCCGAGTCCGACACCGTCCGGCACGAGCAGCACTTCCCCCTCACCGACGACGCGGACACCGTGCCGGTGGAGGTCCTGGCGGCCCTGTTCACCGAGCGCCGCGGACGGGGCCTGCAGCCCGTCGTGCGGATCACCACCACGCGCACCGTCACCCGCCTGCTCGACGAGGACGGCGACCAGATCGCCGAGCTCGCCGACGACCGCGTCAGTGCCCAGCGGCTGGACGCCGACGCGCCGGCCGACCCGCGCACCTGGCGTGAGGTCGAGGTCGAGACCGTCTCGGGCGTCGACCCGCAGATCGCGCACGAGTTCCTCGGATCGCTGGACGGCCGGTTCCAGGCCGTCGGGGCCGGCCCCGCCGCCGTCGCATCCAAGCTGGCACGCGGGCTGGCCGGCGCACCGGCACCGCGCCTCCAGACCGCCGACAAGCCCGACAAGGGCACGACCGCCCGCGTCATCACCAAGCGGCTCAGAAAGCTGCGCTCCGCGCTGCTCGTCCAGGAGGCCCGGCTGCGGTCCGGCGAGGACGCCGAGCTGCGCGAGACGGCCGCCACCACCCTCGAACTCGCCGCGATCCTGCAGACGTACCGTCCGGCCTTCCCCGACGGGGACGTCTTCGACCGCGCAGCTGCCGGCGCCGAGGACCTGGCGGAGGTCACCGCGCGCGCCGCACTGGCCGACCACCTGGTCGAGCGGCTGCCGCGTGCGAGCAGCCCCGCGCAGGACGAGCTGGTCGACGCGATGACGCGGGAGCGGATCCTGGCGGCGACCCGCGAGCGCCGCGACGAAGCGGTCCGCGACGTCGTGACCGCGCTGCACGGCGAACCGTTCCTGGAACTGCTCGACGCCCTCGACGACGCGGTCGAGCGGCCGACACCGACCCCGTGGTCGTTGCGGTCGCCGAAGAAGGTCGCTCAGGACGTCACCGCGACGGTGAAGCCCGAGGTGCGCGAACTCGTGCGCGACGCGATGGCCGACGACACCTCGGACACCGCAGCCGCACGCGAGGCAGCCGACCGCGCCGCCACCGAGCTCGCCTGGCAGGGGACGATGAGCGCCCGGCTCGCGATGGACGTGCTGGGCGACGACGCCTTCCCGCACGCACTGTGGAAGCGGATCGGCACCGCGGCCGAGGTGCTGACGGAGCGGGTGCGGTCGCTCTGGGCGCTCGACGCACTGCGGACGCTGTCGGGCATCGCCGAGCGCGCCGGCGAGAGCACGTTCGCGTACGGCGTGCTGGCCGGGGACCGCGTGCGGCTGGCCGAGGAGTCCTACGACGAGGCGGTGCACGCACTCAACCGCGTGTGAGCGCGTCGCGCGTGCGCGCCGTGCGCGGTCGAGGGAGCAGGAGTCGTCGGGTCCGTGTGGACCACCCGACGATTGCTGCTCCCTCGATGCGCCAGGCGTTGCGTCCAGCGACGCGTCAGGCGGCGGGCGCGGCGGCGGGGGAGTCCTCGGCCAGGCCCAGGGTGTCGAGGATCCACGCGATCTCGAACGCGCGCTCGCGCCAGGACGCGTAGCGCCCGCTGACACCGCCGTGGCCCGCGGACATCTCGGTCTTCAGCAGCACCGGCGCCCCGACCTCGCGCAGCTTCGCGGTCCACTTGGCGGGCTCGACGTACAGCACGCGGGTGTCGTTGATCGAGGTGACCGCCAGGATCGCCGGGTACTGCACGTCGTCGCGGACGTTCTCGTACGGCGTGTACTCGCTCATGTAGCGGTAGACCTCGGCGTCGTGCAGCGGGTCACCCCACTCGTCCCACTCGATCACGGTGAGCGGCAGGTCGGGGTCGAGGATGCTGGTCAGCGCGTCGACGAACGGCACGGCGGCCAGGATGCCCGCGAACCGGTCGGGGGCGATGTTCGCCACCGCGCCCATCAGGAGTCCGCCCGCGCTGCCGCCCTCGGCGACCAGGCGGTCGGCGCTCGTGCGGCCCGTCGCGATGAGGTGGTCGGCGACGGCGACGAAGTCCGTGAAGGTGTTCTTCTTGGTGAGGGTCTTGCCGTTCTCGTACCAGTGCCGTCCGAGTTCGCCGCCGCCCCGGACGTGCGCGACCGCGAACACGACGCCGCGGTCGAGCAGCGACAGGCGCATCACGCTGAACCCCGGGTCGATCGAGTGCTCGTACGACCCGTACCCGTACAGGTGCAGCGGCGCCGGGGTGTCGGTGTCCACCGCATCGCGTCGCCACACGAGCGAGATCGGCACGCGGGTGCCGTCGGACGCCGTGGCCCAGTCGCGCTCCTGCACGTAGTCGGTCGGGTCGTAGCCACCGAGCACCGGCTGGCGCTTGAGCACCGTGACGTGTCCGGTCGCCAGGTCGAGGTCGCTGACCTCGGACGGGGTGACGAACGAGGTGAACCCGATGCGCAGCGTGGGCTGGTGCCACTCCGGGTTGCCACCGAGGCCGGCGGAGAACAGGGTCTCGTCGAAGTGGACCTCGTCGGGTTCGCCGTAGCCGTCACCGTCGATCGGGATGATCGCGACCCGGGGGAGTGCCTGGGCGCGGTACTCCAGCGCCAGGTGCCCGGCGAACGCGTCGACCGACTCGATGCGGCGCTCGGGGTGGTGCGCCACGACGACCCGGCGGTCGGACTCGGACGTGGGGTCGTCCGCGGGGACGTCCACGAGTTCGAAGTTCTCGGCACCGTCGTTGTGCAGGACGAGCAACCGGTCGCTGCCGCCGACGATGGCGTGCTCGATCTCGTACTCGACCCCTTCGCGCCGGGGCCACACCACGTGGAAGTCGCCGGTCGGGTCGGCCGCGTCGAGGATCCAGGCCTCGGAGGTGATCTTCGACCCGAGCTCGATGACGATGTACTGCGACGAGCGCGTGACGCCGACGCCGACCCAGTAGCGGTCGTCGGGCTCTTCGAACACGACGACGTCGGCCGACGCGGGCGTGCCGACGGTGTGCCGCCAGATACGGTCCGGACGCCACGAGTCGTCGACCGTGGGGTAGAACACGTACCGGCCCGAGGGGTCGAACGTGGCACCGGCACCGGTGTTCTCGACGACGTCGGCCAGGTCGTCGCCCGTGGTCAGGTCACGGACGTGCAGCGTGTACCGCTCGTCGCCCGCCACGTCGACGCCGTAGACCAGCCGCGTGCCGTCGTCGGTGATGTCGTAGGAACCCAGGGAGAAGAAGTCGTGTCCCTCGGCCAGGGCGTTGCCGTCGAGCACGACCTGTTCGCCGGGCAGGGTCGTCGTGTCCTCGTCGAGGGTCGGCGGCGTCCAGTCGTCCGGTCCGGTGATCGGTGCGCGGCACTGCACGCCGTACTGGCTGCCCTCGGTCGTGCGGGTGAAGTACCACCAGTGACCCATGCGCACCGGCACCGACAGGTCGGTCTCCTGCACGCGGCCCTTGACCTCGGCGAAGACGCGCTCGCGCAGGTCGGCGAGGTGGTCGGTCGAGGCCGCGGTGTGGGCGTTCTCGGCCTCGAGGTACCGCAGCGTGTCGGGGGACTCCTTGTCGCGGAGCCACTCGTAGTCGTCCACGAAGTCGATGCCGTGGTGCGTTCGGGTGATCGGCCGCTTGTCGGCGGTCGGCGGGGTGGTGGATCCGTGCTCGTCGCTCACCCGACCACCCTAGGCCGCGCGCCCGTGCAGTCCGCTCCGGAGCGCCCGCTCGTGCACGGCGGCACCGACGCGTTCGGCGAGCGCGTCGAGCTCGTCGGCGACGTCGACCACGAGCCACGCACGGTTGCGGCGGCGCGTGGTGACCGCCCGGAGCCGGCCGGTCCGGACGAGCGGGTCGACGAACCCGTCCGTCGTGGTGCCCGCGGCATGGGCCAGAGCATCCGCCTGGTCCTCGGTGAGCACCACGTCGGTGAGCAGGACGTCGGCGAGCAGGGGGTCCCCGGTCGCCGCCTGTTCGGCGAACGGGGGGTCCTCGGTCGCCGCCTGTTCGGCGAACAGGGGGCCCTCGGGCGGTGCGTGCTCGTCCAGCACCAGCGCGGTGAGGGCTGCTTCGTCGCAGGCAGTCCCGATCGCCACGGCCAGCTCGGCGACGAAGTCGTGCACGGTGCCCGACCGGTACCGCACCAGGTGGTCGAAGTACCGCGCACGATCGGCCACCAGGGCGGTCGCCACGGGCACGGTGGTCGACCTCGTGACACCGCGACGTCGCAGCACCGCGCCGATCAGCGCGCGGCCGATGCGTCCGTTGCCGTCCGTGAAGGGGTGGATCGACTCGAACTGGGCGTGTGCGATCGCAGCCTGTGCCACGGGGTGCAGGTCGTCGCGCGCCACGAACGCCAGCAGGTCGTCCATCAGCTCGGGCACCAGCTCGGGCGGTGGTGGGACGTACGACGCCAGCCGCGGCGACCGACCGCCGCCGATCCAGTTCTGCACCGTGCGCCACCGACCGGCGTCGTGGCTGTCGACCGGGTCGTCGCGGAACAGATCGTGGTGGGCGCGCAGGAGCGACACCGTGGTGACCGCACCCGTGGCGGCGTCGTCCTGCATGCGACGGAGGGCGGTGGTCGCCGCGACCATGAGCCAAGCGCTGTCGTTCGCTCGGGAGCCGACGACCGCCCGGGCGTAGTCGACCAGGTCGGCGTGCTCGTCCTCGATCCGCGAGGACGCGACGGCCTCGGTCCGAGTGAGCAGCCCGCCGAGCGGAGCCAGGCGCTCGCCGTGCGTCTGGTCGAGGTCGCGCAGGGCGTCCGTGGCACGGTCGAGCAGCGGCAGGTGGTCCCACTGCGGTCGGTACCGGATGTCGGCGATGTGCGGCGGGATGGACACCCGGATCGACGTCGTCAGGCGGTCCGCTCGCGACCCACGCAACGCACTGCGCCACGGCACCAGCGCGGACGTGTGGACGGCCAGCTCGGGCAGCGTGCTGTGGCGGGACGGTGGGTGATGCGGCATGTCGTCACGGTAGGGACCGCGCGCCCTGTGGTGCAACGAATTCGTATGTTGTATTCCGTTGTCGCCGGAGCAGGGCGACTACCGTGGACCGCATGCCCAACTCCTTCGTCATCACCGGTGCCCACGTCGTCCCCGTCACCTCCGCCGAGTTCGACGGAGCGGTCGTCGTCGAGGACGGCCGCATCACCGCGTTCGGCCCGGACCTGACCCCGCCCGCCGGGCTGCCGGTCGTCGACGCCGCCGGTGCCTGGCTCGTCCCCGGGTTCGTCGAGTCCCACGGGCACGTCGGCATCCACGAAGAGGCGAACGGCCCCGCGGGCAACGACACGAACGAGCTGACCGGTCCGAACATGGCCGGCGTCCGGGCGATCGACGCCGTCGACATCGACGACGAGGGCTTCCGCGACGCCCTGTCCGGCGGGGTCACGAGCATCGTCGTCAAGCCCGGCTCCGGCAACCCGATCGGCGGACAGACCGTCGCCATCAAGACCTGGGGCGGACGCACGATCGACGAGCAGCTCATCTCCGACGCGGTCAGCGTCAAGAGCGCCCTCGGCGAGAACCCGAAGCGCGTCTACGGCGACAAGGGCCAGACGCCCTCGACCCGGCTGGGCGTGGCCAAGGTCATCCGCGACGCCTTCGTCGACGCGCAGAACTACCGGGCCGCCCGCGACGCTGCAGCCCGCAAGGACGAGCCGTTCGCGCGTGACCTGACCAAGGAGACGCTGGTGCGTGTGCTCGACGGCGAGCTCGCGTGGGACCAGCACACCCACCGCCACGACGACATCGCCACCGCGATCCGGCTGTCCGAGGAGTTCGGCTACCGGCTCGTCGTCAACCACGGCACCGAGGGGCACAAGATCGCCGACGTGCTGGCAGCGAAGGACATCCCCGTCATCTACGGGCCGCTGTTCACCAGCCGGTCCAAGGTCGAGCTGCGCGACCGCGGCATCCCGCACCTCGCGGCGCTCGCCGCGGCCGGCGTCCGGGTCGCGATCACGACGGACGCGCCCGTGGTCCCGATCAACATGCTCGTCGACCAGGCGATCGCCGCGGTGAAGGAGGGCCTGCCGCACCAGACGGCCCTCGAGGCGCTCACGGTGAACCCCGCCACCTTCCTGGGCTTCGGCGACCGGGTGGGGCAGCTCGCGGTCGGACACGACGCCGACCTGGTGCTGTGGACGGGCGACCCGCTCGATGCCACCAGCCGCGCGACGCGCGTCTGGATCGAGGGCAACCAGGTCTACACGTGGGCCGACGGCGTCGGCACGACCGTGCCCCGCTGGTGACACGGTGACCGCCTGAAGGCCCGGTGCCGGTCCGACGGACCGGCACCGGGCCTCCAGAGGGTCACGTCACGACTCGCGCGACAGCAGGAAGTCGTTGACCTGCTCGGTCATCGCGAGGTCCATCGCGTGCTCGTGGCCGTCGACCGAGCGGATGGGCGCCGCCTGGCGCACGCTCGACACGAGCCACAGGGCATCCGCGGCGCGTAGGTCGTCCATCGTGACCAGCTCGTAGGACGTCTCGATGCCCTGCTGCTCGGCGAACCGGAACACGTCCGCCTGCGTGGTGCCGGCCAGGATCCCGATGTCGGTGCGCGGCGTGACCAGGCGTCCGGCGACCGACATGACCAGGTTGGCCCGGGTGCCCTCGAGCACGTACCCGTCGGTCGTCACGAACAGGGCGTCGTCGGCGCCCCGTCGGGTGGCCTCGCGCAGCGCCGCCATGTTCACCGCGTAGGACAGCGTCTTCGCACCCTGCAGCAGCCACGGCGAGGTGCGCTCGACGTCGTGCCGGTAGCCGCGGTCGAGCGTGACCACCGAGATGCCCTCGGTGCGGGCCGGGGTGGAGTCCCCGGACGCTGCGGCGTACACCCAGCCGGTCGGCCGGCCCGATCCCTCGACGCCGCGGGTCAGGACCGTCTTCGCGAAGGCCTCGCGCACCGGGTCGAGCTCAGCGCACACGGCCTCGATCGCCCGCCGCCACGCGTCGAGGTCGGGCAGCGGCAGGTCGAGCATGCCGGCGGACCGCACGAACCGTGCCAGGTGCGCCTCGAGCGCCTGCGGACGGCCGTCCACGACGGTGATGGTCTCGAACACGCCGTCACCGCGGACGACGCCCAGGTCCTGCACCTCGAGCTGGTGTTCCAGCGGCGCCTCGAACGTGAACGCGTCAGCGGACGGGTCGTGCGCCGCGGCGTCTCGGGAGGGCTGGTTCAGGACGGCGAGCACGGTTTCGGTCATGCGGCCATCCAACCGCAGCAGCCGTGGTGCCGGTCAGGACCGCTCGGGGAGCGCGCCCATGAGCTTCCACACCGTCGCGGTCAGCTCCGGGTGCTGCAGGGCGATGCGCCGCAGCCGGTGGTACTCCTCGCCCAGCCGGGTGCCCTGACCCGACGCCGGGTGCGAGGACCACTGCGCGCTGCGCTGGCCGATGGCGGCATCGAGTTCGAGCGCTTCCTCGCGCAGGATCAGGACGACCTGTTCGTCGACGGTGGGCAGCAGGTGCATGAACTCCCAGGGATCGTCGCCCTGGCGTGACCGGTGCTCGACGATCATCGAGATCTCTTCGGCGGCCTCGGCGCGCAGCACTTCGAGGCTGCGCCCGAATCGCCGGTGCTCAGCCACGACGCCCCCGCAGCACGCCTGCCATGGATCGAGCGTACGCCAGATCGTCGGCCAGACTGGACACGTGAGCGAGCGCGACGAGACCAAGAACCAGCACCCCCGGGTCGTGGTCGTGTACCTGCTGCGCAGCGGCGTCACGGGCGACGAGGTGCTGCTCGGCGAGAAGCGGCGGGGCCTCGGCGCGGGGCGCGTGGTCGGGCCCGGCGGCAAGCGCGAGGGCGCCGAGACGGCGGTCGAGACCGCGGTGCGCGAGGTCGCCGAAGAGGTCGGCCTGCGGCTCGACCCGGCCGACCTGGAGGCCCGGGGCACGTTGGACTACCGGTTCCCGTACCGGCCGTCCTGGTCCCAGGTCTCCGACGTGTTCGTCGGTCGGCGCTGGTCCGGCACGCCGACCGTCAGCGACGAGCTCGCCGCGCGGTGGGTGCCAGTCGACGACGTCCCCTACGACGCGATGTGGGACGATGCGCGGTACTGGCTGCCCGGCGTGCTGGCGGGCGGGACGGTCGATGCGCGGTTCACGTTCGCCGACGACGACGCCACGGTCGTGGGGTTCAGCGGCACGGGCGTCGTCACACCCGAAGGTCACGGAGCGCACTGACGGCGGCACCGCCGGACCCCCTGCGGCATGTCGCACCCTTCGGCGGCTTCCCGCATCCGGGCGTACGAACCCGTCGGAGTGCCTCGACCCGGAGTTAGCGTCGGTCGACCGCCGCCGTCGATGCACCGTGAAGGGGCCCACGTGCTCACCTCCTCCGGAACCCTGCCGGGCTCCCTGTCCGACCACCGTGGTGCCGACGTGCCCGAGACCTCGCTGCTGGCGGGGCTGTCGGACGTCGCGCGGCGGGTGCCGGACGCCCTGGCGGTGACGGACGAGCACCTGTCCCTGACCCACGCCGAACTCGACCGGGTGACCCGCGCCGTCGGGGTCCTGCTCGACGAACGACTCACCCCGGACGACCACAGCGGGCTCGGCGTCGACGTCCCCCAGGGCGGTGCGTCCGTCCCCGTCGGTGTGCTCGTCACCCACGGTGTCGGATCCGTCCTGGCCACGCTCGGGCTGATCCGTGCCGGCCGCACCATCGTCGCGCTCGATCCGTTCCTGCCCGAGGCCCGACTGCGCCACGTGATGTCGCTGGCCGGCATCGTGGACATCGTGGCGGACCGGGCGCACGCTGCGCAGGCCGCGACCCTGGTGGCGGACCGGGGCACGGTCCTGCCGTTCGCACCGCTCGTGGCCGAGGCCCGCGCGGTCGCCGCCACCGACGCCGACATCCGCGACGTCGCGGCGGCCCAGGGCCGAGGCGGGCGCGACCCGCTCGTGATCATCTTCACCTCCGGTTCGACCGGCGCCCCCAAGGGCGTCGTGATGACGCACCGGCAGGCCATGGCCGACACCGTCGCCGAACGCGAGGTCTTCCGGTTCACGGCCGAGGACCGGCTGGCGTCGGTGCTGCCCCACGGTTTCTCGGCCGGGTTCTCGCTGGTGCTGTCCGGGCTGCTGGCCGGCGCCTCGATGCACGTCGCCGACCCGCGCCGCACCGGCGTCGACGGCCTGGCCGCCTGGATCCACGACGCCGAGCTGACGACGCTGCACACCACCCCGCACCTGGTCCGGTCCCTGGTCGGCGCACTCGACGCTGCGGACGACCGGCTGCGCGGCCTGCGCATGGTCGCCACCGTCGGCGAGGCCGTGACCGGTCCGGACCTGGCCGCGCTCCGACCGCTGCTCGGACCGACGACGTCGTTCTGCAACTGGACGGGCTCGAGCGAGACGAACGTCTACGCCGTCAACGAGATCCTGGCCACCGACCCGATCCCGGAGCGCAGCATCCCCTCCGGTCGGATCGTCGCCGGCAAGCGCATCGTGCTGCGCCGACCGGACGGCACCACGGCCGACGTCGGCGAGTCCGGGGAGATCGTCTGCATCTCACACGCCATGACGAGCGGCTACTGGGGTGCCCCCGAGACCACGGCGACCCGGGCCGGAACCGCCGAGGACGGTACCCCATCGTGGGCCGTCGGTGACCTGGGCCGCTTCGACGAGGACGGTCGCATCACCCTGCTCGGCCGCGCCGACGACGCCGTCAAGGTCCGGGGCTACCTGGTCGAGCCGAGCGAGGTCGAGTCCGCCCTGCGCACGGTCGACACCGTGCAGGAGGCCGCCGTGATCGCGGTCAAGGCCCCGCCCGCGCCCACCCGCCTGGTCGCCTACGTCGTCACGAAGCGGGGGCGGCGCTCGGCCTCACCCGCGGCGATCCGCAAGGCGCTGCGCGACATGCTGCCGGACTACATGGTGCCGACGGCGATCGTCCCGATGGCCGAACTGCCCCGCAACGAACGCGGCAAGGTCGACCGGGCAGCCCTGCCCGAGGCGCCGTCGCTCGCGATGACCCTGGGCGAGGGCGGCACAGCGCTGCCCGACGCCGACACGTACGACCAGTGGGAGCTCGCGGTCGCGCAGATCTGGTCCGAGGTCCTCGGACTGCCCGCGGTCGGTCCGCTGCAGCTGCCGTCGGTCGGGCTCGACAACGACTTCGCCGAACTCGGCGGGGACTCGCTGTCCGCCGAGGAGATGCTCGCCACCGTGAGCGACCGACTCGGCGTCGAGCTGCCGTCCACCGACCTGCTGGAGTTCCCGACCGTCCGCACCTTCGCCGCTCGTGCACGCCTCGGCGCCACCGCGGTCCCGAGCCACCCGGACGTGATGACCCTGGCCGACGGCGCCGGCAGCACCAACGCCCCGCTGTTCTGCGTCGCCGGAGCCGGTGCGCTCGGCCTGACCTGGGCACCGCTGTCGCGACGACTCGGGGACCGTGCCGTGTACGCCTTCCAGCAGCACGGGCTCGAACGTCGCTCCGTGCCCGACTGGAGCATCCCCGCGATGGCCAGGCGCAGCATCGAGCTGATGCGCGTCGTGCAGCCCCGCGGTCCCTACACGATCGCCGGGCACTCGTTCGGCGGCCTGGTCGCGCTCGAGATGGCGTCGATCCTGACGGCCTCGGGGCAGCAGGTGCACCGCGTCGTCCTCGTCGACACGTACCTGCCCGAGCAGAACGCCGAACAGGTCGACGTCGTCGAGTTCGGCGAGCTCGACCTGGGGCACGGGTCGACCATCACCCGGAGCCGGGTCCGCAAGGCCCTGGCGTCGCGGACCGAGTTCGTCCGTGACCGTGTGCTCGCACCGTTCGGCCAGATCGGGCGTCGTGCACGGGCGTACGGCGCCGGGGTGTTCCGCTGGCAGGGACAGCAGCAGTTCCGCGCGTTCTTCGACCACGCGGTGATCGTCTCGCGGCGCTACCGGCCGCCGGTGTACTCCGGCGCGGTGACGCTCGTCGTCGCGGACGGCAACGACTCCGGGGCCGAGCGCTGGGCGCCGTTCCTGGTGGACGGCCCGGACGTGGTGCGCATGCACAGCGAGCACAGCTCGGTGCTGCGGGAGCCCTACGTCGCGGAACTCGCCGACGCGCTCCGCGACCAGCTGGGCTGACGCGTCCGGCTGGGCTGACGCGTCCCGCTGGTCAGCGCGTGCGGGTGCTGCCGGTCCGGGCCTCTTCGGCCGCGGCGATGACGTCGGCGTCCCCGCTCTGCCCGCCGAGCGGCCGGACGAAGAAGTCGACGATGCCCACCGCGATCGCGGCGACCAGGGCGAACATCGCCCAGCCGACGAACAGCCCGGCGGTGTTGCGCCCGTCGGCCGGGGCGAGCGCGACACTCGCGACCCACAGGCCCACGGTCAGCACGAGCAGGACGACGACGGCGGTGACGAGCAGGCGGTGCCAGGCGGAACGGGTCATGATCGGCCCAGGATACCGCGCCGGCGTCAGCGGGCCGCGTGCCGGTGGCGGGGCTTGTCGCCCGGATCCGCCGGCGCACCGGTGGTGTCCGGCCCGGACGCGGGACGTGCGCGCGGACCCGACCCCGAGCCTCCGCTCCGGCCGCCGACACTCTGGCGGTCCGCCTGCCGGACCACGGCGATGCGCCCGGTCGTGAGTGGCTCGTTCTCGAGCCCGTCGCGCCCACCAGTGAAGACGTCGCCGCTGACGCGGTCGTCCTCCCAGTCGTCGTCGCGCAGGACCTGCAGCGTGCCCGTCTCGGTCGAGGCGAGCCCGTGGCGCTCGAGCTCGACGTCGCGCTGCTTGCCGAGGAACTCGCGGTTGGCGGTCTGGGCGTCCTGGAACATCGTCGTGCGGCCGGTGACGATCGCGCGGATGCGGCGACGCTCCCAGAGCATCTTGCCGAAGTACATGAGCACCAGGCCAGCGCCCGCGTAGCAGGCCATCGTGATGAGCCCGCGGGCCGGGCCGGGGCCGACGCCGTAGACCTGGTGCTTGATCATGTCGACCATGCTCGACCCGACCACGACGTTGTTCAGCCAGGCGAAGGGCTCGGGCATGAACCACTTCGGGTAGGCCCCGCCGGACGAGGGCATCGACAGGAAGACGAAACAGATCATGGCGGGCGCGGCGATGAACCGGCCGACGAAGTAGCTCAGCCCGTTGACCGCCAGGCCGATCGCGACGATCCAGCCCCAGGCGATGAGCACGAGTTCGATCCAGTGCCCGTGGATGGCACCGACGACCGGGCCGGCCAGGGTGTTCGTGATGAGCGAGATGACGAGACCGCCGATGACGATCACCGCCATGCGGACCCGGTGGCGGAGCGGACCGCCCATGATGCCGATGAACATCGCGACCATGTAGCCGCCGATGCACCACGCGAGCATGACGTACATCGGCACGGTGCCGTACTCGTCGTACGACGGCAGCGCGGCGAGCTCGGTGACCTTCGGTGTCGCGACGCCGATCGCGGTGAGCACGGCGGTCAGCGTCGCCGGCACCAGGCTCGCCACCTGGAACTGGTGCGCGCTGGCCTTGAAGAACTCGTTGTTCGACGGGTCGTACGCGACGGCCATCGAGCCGGCCAGAACGTCACGCTTGGCGGCGACCAGGGAGTCGTAGGTGTGGAACTCGAACTCGCCGGGCAGCGCCTTCTGCACCGCCTGCACGAAGGTCGGGTCGCTGCCGATGAGTGCGATCGGCACGTCGTGGGGGTGCGGGGCGTGGAAGGCGAAGACGTAGCACAGACAGAAGCCGACGATGAAGAACAGCGGCATCCACAGCTGCAGGCCGATGAGCTGCAGGGACGGGTGCAGGGTGCTGTACCACCGGCGCCAGGCGCTGATCTTCTGCGGCTGCGGGACCGGGGCCTGACGACGACGGACCGGGCGCGTGGAGCCGGCGACCTTGGCACCGCGACGTGGACCGGAACCGCGAGCCGAGGGCCGGGTCTGGCGCTGCTTCGGCGCGGACCGCTGAGCCCCGGGGCGGTCCGGGGTGTCGCTGTGCTGGGGGACGTCGTTCCGCGGGGTGCTCACTGGCGCGCTGTGCTCCTGGTCTGGTCGAGAAGACGTCAGGATACGCCGAAGGGCTGACCGCGGTCCGGGCGAGCGCGCGACCGCGGCGACCGGCTAGGACCGGCTGCGGGACGCCTGCGCCGAGTCCATCGCGAGCTCTTCGGCGTCGAGCGTCACGAGCACGCGGCGCATGACCTCTTCGTCGAGGTTGCCGCGCTCGCGCTCCTCCAGCACGATCTCGCGACGGCGGTCCAGCAGCTCGCGCCGGATGTCCTGGATCTGCGCTCCCCGGAGCCGCACGGGGGAGTTGCGCTCCTCGTCCTGCTCTTCTTCGGCGTCCTGCCGGAAGACCTCGGCCTGGCGTTCGAGTCGCGCCTTGAGCCGGCTGACCACGGTGTCGATCGCCTGGTCGCCGTAGCGCTTGGCCCACTCGGCACGCCGTGCGTCGAGCAGCTCGATCGCCGCCTCGGTGGTGCGCTGGTTCAGCCGCATCTCGCTGCGGATGTCCGCTTCCCCCTCGGACGGGTCCGACACCTTGAGGGACCGGATCACGAAGGGCAGCGTCAGGCCCTGCAGCAGGAGTGTGCCGATCGTCACGATGAACGCGATCACGAAGATGGTGTCCTGCGCCTTGACCTGCACGGGGCTCGCCACGACCGACACCGCCGCAGCCAGGGTCACCACGCCACGCATGCCCGTCCACGAGATGACGGTGAGTTCGCGCCAGTTGAGCTTCGGTTCCGCCGACCCCCGGATCCACCGCAGCCATCGGTGTCCGCGGGACATCCGGATGCGCAGGGGCCGGAACCACCGTCCGTTGAAGCGGTTGCGGACGTAGGACTCGAACACGAAGAGCGGCCGGACGAGGATCACCACCACCAGCACCACGACGGCCGCGGTGATCGTCTGCCCGAGGCTGCGCTCGCTCTCGATCAGGTCCTGCACGACGGTGTTGAGCTGCAGTCCGATGAGCGCGAAGACGAACCCTTCCAGGATGACGTCGATGCTCGTCCACAGCGGGCGCTCCTGCAGTCGGGTGGCGTAGCCCTCCTTCGGCGAGTTGTAGCCGATGTACAGCCCCGCCGTGACGACCGCGATGACCCCGGAACCGGACAGGTCCTCGGCCAGGATGTACGCGACGAACGGCAGCAGGATGCTCATGATCGTCTCGACGACCGGGTCGTTGATGCGCATCCGGATCCAGTGCACGAGCACGCCGAGCACGATCCCGACGGCCAGGCCGACGCCGATCGCCAGGCCGAAGATGCCGAGGTCCTGCCAGATGGTCAGCGAGGTGCCGGCGGCGATGAGCGTGAACACCCGCACGAGCGTCAGCGACGCCGCGTCGTTGATCAGGCTCTCGCCGGACAGCACCGTCATGACCCGCCGGGGGAGCCCGAGCTTGCGGCCGATGGCGGCAGCGGACACGGCGTCCGGCGGGGCGACGACGGCTCCGAGCAGGATCGCCGCGGGCCAGTCCATGTCCGGGATGATGACGTACGCGGCCACCGCCACGGCCAGCGCCGTGATGATGACCAGGAAGATGCCGAGGCGTCGGATCTGCTTGATCGACTGCTGGAAGCTCTGCCACGACACGTCGAGGGCGGCCGAGTACAGCAGCGGCGGCAGGATCACCGTCAGGATCAGCTCGGAGTTGATCTCGATGTGGGGCAGCCCGGGGATGAAGGACACTGCGAGCGCCACCGCGGTGACGAGCAGCGGAGCGGGGAGCCCCTTCGCCCGTGCGAAGCCGGTCACGACCAGTGATCCGACCAGCAGGATGAGGAGCTCGGCGATGTCCATGCGCTCATTCTCCCATCGGCATGCTTCCGGAACTGAACGAACGTGAAGCCGAGGTGAACGCGAGGTTGCCGACCGGGTTTGCCCGCGAGGCGCTCATGCGGGACACTTGCCCGCGGTGGACATCACACTCATAGTCGTCCTGGTCATCGCGTTGGCCCTCTTCTTCGACTTCACAAACGGTTTTCACGACACCGCCAACGCGATGGCGACACCGATCGCGACCGGGGCCATGAAGCCCAAGGTCGCGGTCACGGTCGCCGCGGTGCTCAACCTCGTCGGTGCGTTCCTCAGCACCGCCGTCGCCACGTCGATCTCCCACGGGCTGATCAACGAGGGCCCCGGCGGCGTCGCGATCAGCCCCGAGATGATCTTCGCCGGGCTCATCGGCGCGGTCGTCTGGAACATGATCACGTGGCTGCGCGGACTGCCGTCGTCGTCCTCGCACGCGCTGTTCGGCGGGCTCATCGGGGCGGCGATCGTCGGTGCCGGGTTCCAGTCCGTCAACTACGCGGCACTGCTGACCGTCGTGATCATCCCCGCGTTCCTGTCGCCGGTCATCGCGGCGCTCGTGTCGCTGCTGTCGACGCGCATCGCCTACCGGATCACGCGCCGGCCGGTGTTCCCGAACGAGCGCGGCGGGTTCCGCATCGGGCAGGTGTTCACCAGCTCGATGGTGTCGCTGGCCCACGGCACGAACGACGCGCAGAAGACGATGGGCGTCATCACGCTGACGCTGATCGCCTCGGGTGCGCAGTCCGCGAACCAGGGCGTGCAGTTCTGGGTCGTCGTCGCGTGTGCCCTGGCCATCGCGCTCGGCACGTACACCGGTGGCTGGCGCATCATCCGCACGCTGGGCTCCGGTCTGACCGAGATCCGCGCGACGCAGGGCTTCGCCGCCGAGGCCTCCACCGCGGCCACGATCCTGGCCTCGAGCCACCTCGGCTTCGCGCTCTCGACCACGCAGGTGTCGTCGGGCTCGATCATCGGCGCGGGCCTCGGCCGACGCGGCTCGAAGATCCAGTGGTCCACCGCGGGCAAGATCGTCATCGCCTGGTTCATCACGCTGCCCGCGGCTGCTGCCGTCGGTGCCGTGGCGTCGGGCATCGCCCGGTTCGGCATCATCGGCCTGGTCATCGACGCGGTCGTCGGTGCCGCGGTGATCCTCGGCCTGTACCTGTGGTCGCTGCGGAAGCCGCACGAGCAGGCCTCGGCGATCGAGGTCGACGTCGCCGCGAACGCGGTCTACACCCGCAAGGAGCTGCGCGACCTGCAGCGCAAGAAGCGCGCGGACGCCGTGGCAGCCCGACGCGCCGAGCTCAGCCGCGAGCGCACCCTGCGCCGCATGTCCGGACGGAACGGGGGACGACGCTGATGGGCATCGACTGGTTTGCCTTCGTCACCGTGGCGCTCGTCGCCGTGGTCTCCGCCTGCTTCGTGGTCGCCGTGTACTCGGTCGGCCTGCGTTTCTGGAGCGCCGCCGACACCCGCGCCGGCAAGTTCACCGTGAAGGAGGACGGCACGATCGGCCCCGCCACCGCCGGCTTCCCGAACCCGCAGGGGGCCTCCGCCGCGGTGCGCGGCTTCCGCGCGCTGGCCGTGGCCTGCTTCGTCCTGTGCGGCGCGGTCGTGCTCTACGGCATCTACCTCATCGTCCCGCAGTTCCACTGACGCCCGTCGCGTGTACGGTGCTGCGTTCGTGGCTCGTGCGCGGTTGACGGGGTGGTGCTGGGCACCAACCGGGCACGGGGCTGCTGACCCGTCACGAGGTTCGGTCGCGCTGCTGCGGACTGGAGGTGCGTAACGGGCTGGTGCCGGGCCTCCCGTCGGTGTGTGGCGGGGTTCGTACGGTGCTGCGTTCGTGGCTCGTGCGCGGTTGACGGGGTGGTGCTGGGCATCAACCGGGCACGGGGCTGCTGACCCGTCACGAGGTTCGGTCGCGCTGCTGCGGACTGGAGGCGCGTAACGGGCTGGTGCCGGGCCTCCCGTCGGTGTGTGGCGGGGTTCGTACGGTGCTGCGTTCGTGGCTCGTGCGCGGTTGACGGGGTGGTGCGGGGCACCAACCGGGCACGGGGCGCCCGCCGCCGCACCGTGCGCCGCCGCCCGCCCGCACCGTGCGTCGCCCGCCCGCCCGCCCGCCCGCCGCCC
>NZ_JBKFAJ010000007.1:0-167550 GCF_053345565.1 Microbacterium sp. M1A1_1b | reverse complement strand
GTGCGTCTGGTCCTTGAGAACTCAACAGCGTGCACATTGTCAATGCCAATTTATTGACCCCGTGCTCGGTCAGCTTGCTGGTCGAGTCGGAGACAATTCCTTTTGGATTGAAGATTGTCAGTAGACAGTCAACAGTCAAGATCAACTCGGTCTGATGCTTTCGGGTGTCGGGTCTGTAATTTTTTACGGAGAGTTTGATCCTGGCTCAGGACGAACGCTGGCGGCGTGCTTAACACATGCAAGTCGAACGATGATGCCCAGCTTGCTGGGTTGATTAGTGGCGAACGGGTGAGTAACACGTGAGTAACCTGCCCCTGACTCTGGGATAAGCGTTGGAAACGACGTCTAATACTGGATATGATCACTGGCCGCATGGTCTGGTGGTGGAAAGATTTTTTGGTTGGGGATGGACTCGCGGCCTATCAGCTTGTTGGTGAGGTAATGGCTCACCAAGGCGACGACGGGTAGCCGGCCTGAGAGGGTGACCGGCCACACTGGGACTGAGACACGGCCCAGACTCCTACGGGAGGCAGCAGTGGGGAATATTGCACAATGGGCGAAAGCCTGATGCAGCAACGCCGCGTGAGGGATGACGGCCTTCGGGTTGTAAACCTCTTTTAGTAGGGAAGAAGCGAAAGTGACGGTACCTGCAGAAAAAGCACCGGCTAACTACGTGCCAGCAGCCGCGGTAATACGTAGGGTGCAAGCGTTGTCCGGAATTATTGGGCGTAAAGAGCTCGTAGGCGGTTTGTCGCGTCTGCTGTGAAATCCCGAGGCTCAACCTCGGGCTTGCAGTGGGTACGGGCAGACTAGAGTGCGGTAGGGGAGATTGGAATTCCTGGTGTAGCGGTGGAATGCGCAGATATCAGGAGGAACACCGATGGCGAAGGCAGATCTCTGGGCCGTAACTGACGCTGAGGAGCGAAAGCATGGGGAGCGAACAGGATTAGATACCCTGGTAGTCCATGCCGTAAACGTTGGGCGCTAGATGTAGGGACCTTTCCACGGTTTCTGTGTCGTAGCTAACGCATTAAGCGCCCCGCCTGGGGAGTACGGCCGCAAGGCTAAAACTCAAAGGAATTGACGGGGGCCCGCACAAGCGGCGGAGCATGCGGATTAATTCGATGCAACGCGAAGAACCTTACCAAGGCTTGACATACACCGGAAACGGCCAGAGATGGTCGCCCCCTTGTGGTCGGTGTACAGGTGGTGCATGGTTGTCGTCAGCTCGTGTCGTGAGATGTTGGGTTAAGTCCCGCAACGAGCGCAACCCTCGTTCTATGTTGCCAGCGGGTTATGCCGGGGACTCATAGGAGACTGCCGGGGTCAACTCGGAGGAAGGTGGGGATGACGTCAAATCATCATGCCCCTTATGTCTTGGGCTTCACGCATGCTACAATGGCCGGTACAAAGGGCTGCGATACCGTAAGGTGGAGCGAATCCCAAAAAGCCGGTCTCAGTTCGGATTGAGGTCTGCAACTCGACCTCATGAAGTCGGAGTCGCTAGTAATCGCAGATCAGCAACGCTGCGGTGAATACGTTCCCGGGCCTTGTACACACCGCCCGTCAAGTCATGAAAGTCGGTAACACCCGAAGCCGGTGGCCTAACCCTTGTGGAAGGAGCCGTCGAAGGTGGGATCGGTGATTAGGACTAAGTCGTAACAAGGTAGCCGTACCGGAAGGTGCGGCTGGATCACCTCCTTTCTAAGGAGCATCTGGCTCAGGTTCCACCGCGTCATGTGGTGGGGGTTTGGGTTCAGGCGCCCGGTTCGGACCGAACGTGTCCGACGGGTAGCTCATGGGTGGAACATTGACAGTGCAGTTGGGAGTGATGCTTCCGACCTCAGTACGCCAGGCTCCTTTGCGGGGTTCGGTTGGGACGGGTCGTAGGTGGAGTTGCTGGCTGATGCACGTTGTTGGGTCCTGAGGGACCAGGCTGCTGGTGATCTTCGGGTTGCCAGGGTTGGGCCACGGGTCGTGATGATCTGTGGGTGTCCTTCGGTGGGCCGTGTGAAGCCATGACCGGTTGGTTGTGGTGGAGTGCGGTGCCGATCGTATGTTGAGAACTACACAGTGGACGCGAGCATCTTTAGATTCGCGTCATGACCGGCTTCACCTTTCGGGGTGGTGGTTGGTGTGGCGTTGGATCGCAATTTTAATCTTTGTGGTCAAGTTTCTAAGAGCAAACGGTGGATGCCTTGGCATCTGGAGCCGAAGAAGGACGTAGAAATCTGCGATAAGCCTCGGGGAGCTGATAATCGAGCTGTGAGCCGAGGATTTCCGAATGGGGAAACCCCGCCAGGCGCTTTTGTGACCTGGTGACTCCCGCCTGAATATATAGGGCGGGTAGAGGGAACGTGGGGAAGTGAAACATCTCAGTACCCACAGGAAGAGAAAACAACATGTGATTCCGTGAGTAGTGGCGAGCGAAAGCGGATGAGGCTAAACCGATCATGTGTGATAGCCGGCGGGCGTTGCATGGTCGGGGTTGTGGGACACGTCACTCAGTTCTGCCGGACTGGGGCGGTTACAGCGCATCATAGTCGAACCGGTTTGAAAGCCGGGCCGTAGTGGGTGCCAGCCCCGTAGACGAAATGGTGTTATGGCCGGATGTGTATCCCAAGTAGCACGGGGCCCGAGAAATCCCGTGTGAATCTGTCAGGACCACCTGATAAGCCTAAATACTCCCAGATGACCGATAGCGGACAAGTACCGTGAGGGAAAGGTGAAAAGTACCCCGGGAGGGGAGTGAAATAGTACCTGAAACCGTTTGCTTACAAACCGTCGGAGCATCCTTGTTGATGTGACGGCGTGCCTTTTGAAGAATGAGCCTGCGAGTTAGTGATATGTGGCGAGGTTAACCCGTGTGGGGCAGCCGTAGCGAAAGCGAGTCTGAATAGGGCGATTCAGTCGCATGTCCTAGACCCGAAGCGAAGTGATCTATCCATGGCCAGGTTGAAGCGACGGTAAGACGTCGTGGAGGACCGAACCCACTTCAGTTGAAAATGGAGGGGATGAGCTGTGGATAGGGGTGAAAGGCCAATCAAACTTCGTGATAGCTGGTTCTCTCCGAAATGCATTTAGGTGCAGCGTTGCGTGTTTCTCGCCGGAGGTAGAGCTACTGGATGGCCGATGGGCCTCAACAGGTTACTGACGTCAGCCAAACTCCGAATGCCGGTGAGTGAGAGCGCAGCAGTGAGACGGTGGGGGATAAGCTTCATCGTCGAGAGGGAAACAACCCAGACTACCAACTAAGGCCCCTAAGCGTGTGCTAAGTGGGAAAGGATGTGGAGTTGCACAGACAACCAGGAGGTTGGCTTAGAAGCAGCCACCCTTGAAAGAGTGCGTAATAGCTCACTGGTCAAGTGATTCCGCGCCGACAATGTAACGGGGCTCAAGCACACCGCCGAAGTTGTAGATTTCGCACACTCGACAAGCCTTCGTGGTTCAGTCGTGCGGAGTGGTAGGAGAGCGTCGTGTGGCGAGTGAAGCGGCGGAGTGATCCAGCCGTGGACGCTACACGAGTGAGAATGCAGGCATGAGTAGCGAAAGACGGGTGAGAAACCCGTCCTCCGAAAGACCAAGGGTTCCAGGGCCAGGTTAATCCGCCCTGGGTAAGTCGGGACCTAAGGCGAGGCCGACAGGCGTAGTCGATGGACAACGGGTTGATATTCCCGTACCGGCGAACAACCGCCCAAGCTAATCCAGTGGTGCTAAGAGTCCTAACCCGGCACATCCGGATCCCTTCGGGGTGATGGTGGCCGGTCTAACGCTCGACCCCATGCTGGTGCGGTTAGCGTATGAACAGGTGTGACGCAGGAAGGTAGCTGAGCCAGGCGATGGTATCCGTAAGGTGAACCTGGTGTAAGGATGTAGGGCTGACGATAGGCAAATCCGTCGTCTGTACGCCTGAGATCCGACGCGTACCCGTCAAGGGGAAATCAGTGATCCTATGCTGCCGAGAAAAGCATCGACGCGAGGTTGCAGCCGCCCGTACCCGAAACCGACTCAGGTGGTCAGGTAGAGAATACCAAGGAGATCGAGATAATCGTGGTTAAGGAACTCGGCAAAATGCCCCCGTAACTTCGGGAGAAGGGGGGCCGGACACGTGACCGGACTTTGCTCCGTGAGCGTTGAAGGCCGCAGAGACCAGTGGGAAGCGACTGTTTACTAAAAACACAGGTCCGTGCGAAGTCGCAAGACGATGTATACGGACTGACGCCTGCCCGGTGCTGGAAGGTTAAGAGGAGGGGTTAGCCTTTGGGCGAAGCTCTGAATTTAAGCCCCAGTAAACGGCGGTGGTAACTATAACCATCCTAAGGTAGCGAAATTCCTTGTCGGGTAAGTTCCGACCTGCACGAATGGCGTAACGACTTCCCAGCTGTCTCAACCGCGAACTCGGCGAAATTGCACTACGAGTAAAGATGCTCGTTACGCGCAGCAGGACGGAAAGACCCCGTGACCTTTACTACAGTTTGGTATTGGTGTTCGGAGTGGCTTGTGTAGGATAGGTGGGAGACTGTGAAGCGGGCACGCTAGTGTTCGTGGAGTCATTGTTGAAATACCACTCTGGTCACTTTGGATGTCTAACGTAGGACCCTGATCGGGTTCATGGACAGTGCCTGATGGGTAGTTTAACTGGGGCGGTTGCCTCCCAAAGAGTAACGGAGGCGCCCAAAGGTTCCCTCAACCTGGTTGGCAATCAGGTGGCGAGTGTAAGTGCACAAGGGAGCTTGACTGTGAGACTGACAGGTCGAGCAGGGACGAAAGTCGGGACTAGTGATCCGGCAGTGGCTTGTGGAAGCGCTGTCGCTCAACGGATAAAAGGTACCTCGGGGATAACAGGCTGATCTTGCCCAAGAGTCCATATCGACGGCATGGTTTGGCACCTCGATGTCGGCTCGTCGCATCCTGGGGCTGGAGTAGGTCCCAAGGGTTGGGCTGTTCGCCCATTAAAGCGGTACGCGAGCTGGGTTTAGAACGTCGTGAGACAGTTCGGTCCCTATCCGCTGCGCGCGTTGGAAATTTGAGAAGATCTATCCCTAGTACGAGAGGACCGGGATGGACGAACCTCTGGTGTGTCAGTTGTTCTGCCAAGGGCACCGCTGATTAGCTACGTTCGGACCGGATAACCGCTGAAAGCATCTAAGCGGGAAGCCGTCTTCGAGATGAGATTTCCATGCACCTTGAGTGTGAGAGGCTCCCAGCAGACTACTGGGTTGATAGGCCGGATGTGGAAGCGGGGACTAACGACCCGTGGAGCTGACCGGTACTAATAAGCCGAAGACTTGACAACACAATTATTTCCCACACCTTGGTGTGGGGCTCGCGTCCACTTTGTGGTTCCCGACAGACGATCGGGAATCAAACTGAATACTTCGCATACGGCGGAGCCTGTTTGAGACCGTTCATGGTCGACAGTGTTCCGGTGGTCATAGCGAGAGGGAAACGCCCGGTCACATTCCGAACCCGGAAGCTAAGCCTCTCAGCGCCGATGGTACTGCAAGGGGGACCTTGTGGGAGAGTAGGACGCCGCCGGACTCAACGTGCAACACCAGGAAACCCCTGACCTTCACTGGTCAGGGGTTTTCTGCGTTCCAGGGGCCTTCCACAGATGTGGGCAGAACCCCGGGGGACCGAAGCGGTCACGGTAGGATCGTGGGCGTCATGACTGCGCCATTCACCACCGCCACCGGCTCCGATGTCCGTGTCCGTTTCTGCCCGTCACCGACCGGCACGCCGCACGTCGGGCTCGTCCGCACGGCGCTCTTCAACTGGGCGTACGCGCGGCACACCGGCGGCAAGCTCGTCTTCCGCATCGAGGACACCGACGCCGCCCGCGACTCCGAGGAGTCCTACCAGCAGCTCATCGAGGCCCTGCGGTGGCTCGAGCTCGACTGGGACGAGGGCGTCGAGGTCGGTGGTCCCCACGGACCGTACCGGCAGTCGGAGCGCACCGACCTCTACCAGGACGTCATCGGCAAGCTGCAGGCGTCGGGTCACGTGTACGAGTCCTTCGTCACCCCCGAGGAGATGGAAGCGCGCAACGTCGCCGCCGGCCGTGACCCGAAGCAGGGCTACGACAACCACGAGCGCGACCTGACCGACGCCGAGCGCCAGGCGTTCCGCGACCAGGGGCGTCAGCCGGCGCTCCGGCTGCGTGTGCCGGACCGCGACCTCAGGTTCCACGACCTGGTGCGCGGCGAGATCACGTTCAAGCAGGGCACCTTCCCGGACTTCGTGGTGGTTCGCCCGAACGGCAAGCCGCTGTACACGTTCACGAACCCCCTCGACGACGCCCTGATGGGCATCACGCACGTCCTGCGTGGCGAGGACCTGCTGTCGTCGACACCGCGCCAGATCGCGCTGTACGAGGCACTGTTCGAGATCGGGCTGACCGGGTTCATCCCGGTGTTCGGGCACCTGCCGTTCGTGATGGGCGACGGCAACAAGAAGCTCTCGAAGCGCGATCCCGAGTCCAACCTGTTCCACCACCGTGCGAACGGCATGATCCCCGAGGGGCTCATCAACTACCTGGCACTGCTCGGGTGGTCGATCGGCCCGGACCGCGACGTGTTCTCGACCGACGAGATGATCGCCGCGTTCGACGTCGTCGACGTCAACCCGAACCCGGCCCGGTTCGACCACAAGAAGGCCGAGGCGATCAACGGCGACCACATCCGCCTGCTCGACGCCGCGGACTTCCGCGGCCGGCTGAAGCCGTACCTGACGGCCTTCCTGGCCGACCCGGCGACCCCCGAGCAGGAGCGCGTGCTCGAACTCGCTGCCCCTCTGGTCCAGGAACGCATGCAACTGCTCGGTGAAGCACCGGGCATGCTCGGCTTCCTGTTCACCGCCGACGCCGACCTGGTGGTCGAGGACGACGCGCTGGCCAGCCTCAAGGGCGACACCGCACCGGTGCTCGCGGCCGGCATCACCGCGCTCGAGGGGCTGGAGGACTGGCAGACCGCCCCGATCGAAGCGGCGCTCCGCACCGCCTTGATCGACGACCTGGGACTGAAGCCCCGTGTCGCGTTCGGACCGCTGCGGGTGGCCGTCTCCGGTCGGCGCATCAGCCCGCCCCTGTTCGAGTCGATGGAGATCCTCGGCAAGGACTCCACCCTGGTCCGACTGCGCGCCCTCGCGGCTCGCTGAGCTGCCACGCACGATGACCGACCACGAGCAGTACGACGTCGCGGTGATCGGCGCGGGGCCGGCCGGCCTCAGCGCCGCGCTCAACCTGGTGCGGGCGAAGCGCCGGGTGCTGCTGGTCGACGCCAACCGCCCACGGAACGCCGCGACACTGCGCTCGCACGGGTTCCTGACGCGCGACGGCATCTCCCCGCTCGAGCTCCGGAAGCTCGGGCGGCTCGAGGTCGAGGGGTACCCGGAGGCCACGGTCGTCCAGGCGTTCGTCGACCGGGTCGAGCGGGCTGACGACGGGTTCCTCGTGCACGGCGCCTGGCGCGGCGCCGAGGTCTCCGCACGGGCACGCACCGTCGTGATCGCCACGGGGCTGCGCGAGGAGTTCCCGGCGCTGCCGTCGCTCCGCGCGTTCTACGGCACCGCGGTCCACAGCTGCGTGGAGTGCGACGGTTACGACAAGGCCGGACAGCCGCTGGCATTCGTGTGCGAGACCGCCGACGTCGTCGACCGGGCGCTGCTGGTGGCGTCGTGGACGGACGACCTGGTGGTCTACACGAACGGGGTCGCCCCCCTCGACGACGCCGGGCGCGAGCGACTGGTGCGGGCGGGCGTCCGCGTCGACGAGCGGCCCGTCGCCGACCTCGAGGGGGACCGGTCCGGCATGACCGGTGTCCGCCTGGCGGACGGGCACGTGGAGCCCCGCACGGGTGGGTTCGTGCGACCGACGTGGCACGCCGACCTCGACTGGGTCACGGTGGCGCTCGATCGCGACGCCGAGGGGTTGGTCGTGGTCGACCGCTCGGGCCGCACGAGCGCTCCCGGGATCTACGCCGTCGGTGACGTCACCCCACCCGGCCCGGAACAGCTCATCGTCGCGGCCGGTCACGGCGCGCTCACCGCCGCAGCGGTCCACCGCGACCTGGTCGGTGGTCTCGAGGACCTCCGGGATGCTGTACAGTAATTGACCGTGCCCCGGATCGCGGGGCACGAGGCCGAACGGCCTCTTGGGGTATGGTGTAATTGGCAACACAGCGGTTTCTGGTACCGTCGTTCTTGGTTCGAGTCCAGGTACCCCAGCCAGACTGACGGAAGGCCCCCGGGATGCATCCCGGGGGCCTTTCGCGTACCCATTGGTGCCGTCCCCACTGGGGCGTGGAGCCGAGCGCGCGTGACGGAGCCGCGCCGGGCCTCCTGTCCGGCCCCGCTGCGTGGTTGCGGGTTTCCGTATCCGCCGTGGTCGTCCCGCAATGGACCCCGGATCGCATTGACCGCTCCGCCCACCCCCGCGAGGGTGGGAATCCCCAGGGAGCGGCGTACCCCCGCTCTGGACGGGAACGGCGGTGCACCCTCACCGCCGCGCACCGCAGCTGACGTACCCGCGTCCGGTCCTCATCACTGATGGACCATCGGCCGTCGCCCTGACTGCCCCTCCCGATTGCAGCCCTGAACCCGACAGGAGCACCATGTCCGCCAGCACGATCCGTCCCCTGGACCCGCGCGTCTCGGTCGTCATCCCCGCACGCAACGAAGCGAGGAACCTCGAGATCATCCTCCCGAAGCTGCCACCGGTGTACGAGGTGATCCTCGTCGACGGCAACTCGGTCGACGACACCATCGCGACCGCCCAGCGCCTGATGCCCACGATCAAGGTCGTGCAGCAGACCCGCAAGGGCAAGGGCAACGCCCTCGTCTGCGGGTTCGAAGCCGTCACCGGCGACGTCGTCGTCATGTTCGACGCCGACTGCTCCGCCGACCCCGACGAGATCCCGCGCTTCGTCGACGCGCTGGTCGCCGGCGCCGACGTGGCCAAGGGCACCCGCTACGCACTCGGCGGTGGCAGTGACGACATCACGATCGTCCGCAGCCTGGGGAACCGCGGCCTGAACATGGTCAGCAACGTCCTGCTCCGCGCCAGCTACACGGACCTCTGCTACGGCTACAACGCGTTCTGGGCGGACACCCTGCCGAAGATCGGGCTGCTGTCGTCGACGCTGCCGAAGCCGTCCGACGGGTCGATGCTGTGGGGTGACGGGTTCGAGATCGAGACGATCCTGACCTGCCGCTGGTCCTCCGCCGACCTGGCGATCTCCGAGGTCCCGAGCCACGAGAAGCTCCGCGTGCACGGTTCCAGCAACCTCAACGCGATCACCGACGGCATCCGCGTGCTCAAGTCGATCATGCACGAGCGCCGTCGTGCTGCCGCGGCGCAGGCCCGGGCCCGCCTGGCTCCCGTGACGACCCGCTCCGTGCCGACCGCCGTCCCGGCGCTCGACGAGGAAGCCGCGTGAGCGCGCCGACCGTCGCGGTCGTCATCTGCGCGTACACCCAGCTGCGGTGGGGCGACCTGCAGGACTCGGTCGAGTCGGCGAAGCGGCAGCCCCACGCGACCGAGGTCATCGTCGTGATCGACCACGAGCCCGAGCTCCTCCTGCGCGCCAAGGCCCGCTGGCCCGAGCTGCGCGTGGTGGAGAACTCCGAGGACCGCGGCCTGTCCGGCGCCCGGAACACCGGCGTCGCCCTGGCCGAGTCGGACGTCGTGGCGTTCCTCGACGACGACGCGACGGCGGACGACGAGTGGCTCGCGCACCTGGTCGAGGCCCTGGCACTGCCGTCGGTGGTCGGCGTCGGCGGTCGTGCGACCCCGTCGTGGCCCACCACGACCGGCGCCGGCCCGTACCCGGACGAACTGCTCTGGATCGTCGGATGCAGCTACACCGGACTGCCCACCGGAGCCGAGGACGTCCGCAACGTGATCGGTTCGAGCATGGCCTTCCGCCGTGACGTGCTGCTGGCCGCAGGCGGGTTCCGGTCCGGCATCGGCCGCGTCGGCAACCAGCCGCTCGGCTGCGAGGAGACGGAGCTCTGCATCCGCATCGCGCAGGCCGACCCGTCCGCGCGCATCCGCTTCGAGCCGCGGTCGAACGTGTCGCACCGCGTCTCGCCGGACCGCGTCACCATGCGCTACGTCCGTCGTCGCAGCTACTACGAGGGCATCTCCAAGGCGGTCCTGAGCCGCCGGGTCGGTGCCAAGGACTCGCTGTCGAGCGAGTCGACGTACCTGACGACGGTGCTGCCGAAGGCCCTGCTGCGCGAACTGCGCGGACTCGGCCGTGGCGGCGGGACCCGCGCGGTCGCGATCGTCACGACCGTGCTCGGCACGGCGATCGGCTACGCCGTCGGCCGGTTCCTGGGCGGGGTCGTCGTCGCGGCTCCGACGCCGGTCGCAGCACCGGCACAACGCGTGGGTGCACCGTGACCCGCGCCACCCTCGCGATGGTCGTCTCGCCGATCGTCACCGGGCCGCTGTTCCCCACGTGGGACGGCGCCCTGTGGGTCGGCGAGGTCGACCGTGCGGACGTCCACGCGTCGAGCCACCGCGACGTCATCGCCCTCGACGGTGCCGAGGGGTACCGTCGTGCCCGCCTGCTCGTCCGTGACCACGGCGAACCGCTCGGGTTCGTCGAGGCCGAGGTGACCGAGCGCCGGCGCATCGGCGCGACCATCGACGTCCGGGCCCTCCAGCGGGCGATCCGGCCGATGGCCACCCCCGCGATCCGTCCGACCCCGGCACTGCCGGCAGCAGATCAGGTGCTGCCGTCGGTGACCGTCGTGCTCTGCACCGACGGCGCTTCGAGTGACACGATGCGTTCGGTCCTGGCCTGCCGGTACGACGACTTCGACGTCGTCGTGGTGTCGCACGCCGCCGAGGCGGGGGACAGCACGGTCGTCACGATCGAGGACCGCCGCGTCACCACGGTCGCGGCCCCGGACGGCGGGCTCGCCGCCGCGCGCAACGCCGGACTGCTGGCCGCCACGGGGGACGTCGTCGCGTTCGTCGACGAGGGCGCGATCGTGGACGCAGGGTGGCTCGACGCCATCGCCACCGCCTTCGCCGCCGACCCCGAGGTCGCCTGCGTGACCGGGCTGGTGCCGAGCGCCGAGCTCCGCACGCCGACGCAGCGCTGGCACGACGACCGCACGCCGGCCGCCCGGACGATCCGCCGCCGTGTCTTCCGGCTCGAGGACACCCCGGACGACCTGCCGCTGCACCCCTTCGCCGCGTCCGCCTACGGCACCGGCGCGAACCTGGCCGTCCGACGTGCGACCGTCCTGCGGATCGGCGGGTTCGACACCGCCTTCGGGCCGGGCACCCGCGTCGGTGGCGGCGACGACCTCGACCTCTTCACCCGACTGCTCTTCGCGGGTTCCGCGATCGCGGTCGAACCGGCCGCCATCGCGTGGCAGCGATCGGCGGACGACGTCGCGTCGTTGCGCCGAGCCGCGAGCGCGAACGGCCACGGACTCGGAGCATGGATGACCAAGAACGCCCTCGACCGCGACACGCTCGCCGCATCGCTCGACGCTGCCCCCGACGCCCTGTCCGCCTTCGCGCGACTCGGGCTCGAGCACAGCGACCGTGCCGAGACGGCGGACGGCGTCACGTCGACCGGGGCGCTCGACGTGGTGGACAGCGAGTTCGCGGCGACCCGGCGTCGCCTGCGTGGTGTCGAGCGTCGCGGGGTCCTGGCGGCCCCCTTCCTCACCCTGCGTGAGCGGATGGGGGGTGCGGGCACGATCGACCGCACGGCCGGCGGTCGACACGAGCTGCGGCGTGGCCTGGAATCCGCCGGACCGGCGCGCCTGGTGACCGGCAACGCGATGGGCCCGCTCGCGCGGCTCGCCGCCGCGGCGCTCGTCACCCTGACCCTGCTCACCGCGGCGGTCGGCAGTCTGGCCGGTCTGCCGACGCTGCGCGCGAGCGCCGTCGCGGTCTTCCTGTTCGCCCTGCTCGGCGTCGCGCCGCTGCTGCTGCTGCGACCGATGCCCCTGGCCCGGTTCGCCGTGCTGGCGGTGTCCGGATCGCTCGTCGGGACGATCGCGATCGGCTACACGATGGCAACCGCCCACATCTGGGAACCCGTCGTGCCCTTCGTCGCCGTCGTCGTGCTGACCGCGCTGGCCCTCGCCGTCGCGGTGCCGCGGGACGTGGCCGAACTCCGGCGCGCGAACCTGGTGCCCTTCGTCGAGCTGGCCCGCGCCGTGTGGGACACCACGAACGCCACGGCGATGTCCCTGGTCGGCCTGGTCATCGTGGTCGTCACGGCGCTCACCCACATGGGGGACCCCGTGCGCGACGGGCTGTTCGGCTCGCTGGGCCCCGGCCTGGTCGTCGGTCTCGCGGTCGTCGTCGCCGCCGCCGTCATCGCACTCGTCCGCGGTGTGGGCGTCGCGGCGCCCGTGGTCGTGCTCGGTGGGACCATCCAGCTGGCGCAGGCCATCACCTACGGCATGCCGACCGTCATGGCCGCTGCGCGCCACGTCGGTGTGCTCGAGTACATCCGCCGCTGGGGCGGGACGAACCCCGCGGCGGACATCTTCCAGACCTGGTCCGGCCTGTTCGCCGGCGGGGCCTGGGTCGCCGACGTCGCCGGGATCGTGAACGCGATGCTCATCGCCGCATGGGTCCCCGTGCTGCTGGCCTTCGCCACCGTCATCGGTGTGGGTGTGCTGGCGTCGAACTGGCTGCCGGGCACCCGACGTCCGTGGATCGCGGCCTTCCTGACCGCGATGACCGGCTCGCTCAACACCACGTACTTCTCGCCGCAGTCCGTCGGCATCCTGCTGTCGATCGTGATCCTCGTGCTCGCCACCGGTCCGCTGCGGAACACGGGCACCGTGCCGGCAGGTGACACCGTCGCTGCGAAGCCGCGGGCCCGGAAGACGCCCCTGTCGCACGTCATCGCGATCGGCGCGATCAGCATCGTGCTGGCCGTGACGCACCAGATCTCGCCCTACCTGACCGTCGCGGCACTCGTGGTGCTCGTCGTGTTCAAGCTGGCGCGACCGTGGTGGCTGCCGCTCGTCGTCCTGGTGCCGGCCGTGGTCTTCGCGCTGCTCAACGGCAGCGTGCTCGACAAGTTCCTGTCGCTCGGCGCCGTCGGCAAGGTGCTGCAGAACGTGCAGCCGCCGTCGCACGACTCGACGGTCCTGCCGCAGCCGCTCGTCACACGGCTGGCGTTCGACGTCCCCGCCGCCGCGCTCGTGGTCCTGGGCCTCATCGCCCTGGTCACCGTCCTGCTGCGCCGTGATCGGGTCCACTGGGCGCTGCTGGTCGCCGCGGCCAGCCCGATCTCGCTGCTGGTCGCGACCAACTACGGCCAGGAGGGCATCTTCCGCGTCGTCCTGTTCGCCACCCCGTGGATCGCGATCCTGGCCGCAGGACTGCCGTCGCCCACCGGTCGCCTGGCCTGGGTCGGCTCGCTGACGCGGAGCGCCATGCGCCCCGCCGTCGTCCGGGTCGCCGTCGCCGGCGTCGGCGTCGCGGCGCTCGTCGCGATCGGTGCGTTCGGGCAGACCGCGCTCGACTGGAACCGCGTGCCCACGCGGAGCGAGTCCGCAGCCACGCAGCGGTACGACCAGACGGCCCCCAAGGGCTCCGTCATGCTGCTGACCGGCTCGGCGATCGCGGTGCCGAGCAACACCGGCGCCCGGTACTTCGACGTGTCCTACCTGACCCGGGAGGCCCTGGTGAAGTACCAGGACCCGACCGGCACGTACGACGCCGCGAAGGACGTCGCCGACATCACCCGCAAGCTCGTCGGCACGGTCCCGGCGACGAAGTACTACGCCCTGGTCGCCGAGCCGTTCGGTGCCTACGGCGAGCGGTACGGCTACCAGACCGATGCCCACTACCAGGAACTCGCAGCAGCCATGGCCGATTCGCCCTACTGGAAGCCGGTGTGGTCCTCGGGGACCACGGTGTCGTACGAACTGACACAGGCGGGGGTGCGTCTTGGCGCACGCTGACCCACGCCGGTCGCGGCGGACATGGCGGACCATCGCCGTGTCCGCCGCGGCCGTCGTGGCCACCGTGGTCGGCACGCTGGGCGGTCTGGCCGCGCAGTCCGCCGTCGCGGCCACGCCCGACTGCAGCGCGGGCTCCGTGCTCAGCATGATCGCGCACCCGGACGACGACCTGCTCTTCCAGGGGACCGCACTGCGGAAGGCGATCACGGGCAACCAGTGCGTGCGCTCCGTCGTCGTCACCGCGGGTGACGCCGGCTACCCGAAGTGGTACTGGCAGAGCCGTCAGCAGGGACTCATGGCCGCGTACGCGCAGATGGCCGGTGTGACGTCGACGTGGGTCGCGAGCGACACGGTCGTCGCCGGACACACGCTCCGGACCGAGACCCTGTCGACCGCACCCCGCATCAGCCTGGTGTTCATGGAGCTGCCGGACGGCAACGTCGAGGGGAACGGCTTCTGGGGTGACGGCTACCAGAGCCTGCAGCAGGTCTACCTGGGCTACGCGAACTCCATCACGACGGTGCCCGACGCGGACCACGCCGAGACGTACACGCTCGACCAGCTCCGGGCGACGATCCTCGGCCTGATCCAGCTGACGAAGCCGAACCACATCCACAGCCTGGACAACGTGGGCACCTACGGAGACGGCGACCACAGCGACCACCACACGGTCGCGTACCTGACCGACCAGGTGCAGCAGCAGTACACCGGGTCACACGACTTCACCGGGTACATGGGCTACCCGATCGCCGACCGGCCGTCGAACCTGACCGCGGCCGAGACGAGCGCCAAGGCCGACACGTTCTTCACCTACGCGCCCTCCGACTTCCTGACCTGCAGCTCGTACGCGTCCTGCGGCGACCGGCCCGAACCCCAGTGGCTCAGCCGCGAGTACACCGCAGGGTCGACGGTCACCGCACCCCCGGCCTCCACGGCCGTGGACGTGACCGCCGGGGCGACCGTCACCGCGAGTGCGGAGAACGCCGCCGACGGGCAGACCGCCGCGAAGGCGGTCGACGGTGTCGTCAGCGGCTACCCGGACGCGCCCTCGGCGGAGTGGGTCGCGCCGAACGGCGGGGTGGGCACGTGGATCCAGCTCGGGTGGGCGTCGGGCACGACACTGTCCGAGGTCCGGCTGGCCGACCGCCCGAACGCCGCCGACCAGGTGACCGGCGGGACCCTGACGTTCTCCGACGGGTCGAGTGTCGCGGTGCCGTCGCTGTCGAACGGCGGCGGTCTGCAGGCGGTCACGTTCAGTGCGCGACCGGTGACGTGGGCACGGTTCACGGTGACGTCGGTCAGCGCGTCGACGCAGAACGTCGGGCTCTCCGAGATCCGTGCGTTCGGGCCGTCCGGCACGACCGTCCCGACACCGCCGGTGACGACGACCCCGGTCGAGGTGACCAAGGCCGCCACCGTCACGGTGAGCGCCGACAATCCGGCCGACGGGCAGACCGCTGCGAAGGCGGTCGACGGTGTCGTCAGCGGGTACCCGGCGAACTCGTCCGCGGAGTGGGTCGCGCCGAACGGCAGGGCCGGCACGTGGATCCAGCTCGGGTGGGCGTCGGGGACGACCCTGTCCGAGGTGCGGCTGGCCGACCGCCCCAACACGGCCGACCAGGTGCTCGGTGGCACGCTGACGTTCTCGGACGGCTCGAGCGTGTCCGTGCCGGCGCTGCCGAACGGTGGCGGACTGCAACCCGTCACGTTCAGTGCGCGCCAGGTGACGTGGGTGCGGTTCACGGTGACCTCGGTGAGCTCGTCGACCGAGAACATCGGTCTGGCGGAGATCCAGGCGTTCGCCCCGGCAGGCACGACCGTGACGCCGACGCCGACGCCGACGCCGACGCCGACGCCGACGCCGACGCCGACGCCGACGCCGACGCCGACGCCGACGCCGACGCCGACGCCCACGCCGACCCCGACGCCCACGCCGACGCCCACCCCGACCCCGACGCCGACGCCGACCCCGACCCCGACGCCCACGCCGACCCCGACGCTCACCGACGTGACCAGCGCGGCGAAGCCCTCGGCGGTCAAGGACAACCCGGCGGACGGCCAGACCGCGGCCAAGGCCGTCGACGGTGTCCTGTCCGGCTACCCCGCCAACCCGGGCGCCGAGTGGGTGGCACCGGGCGGCAAGACCGGGACGTGGTTCCAGCTCGACTGGACCACGCCGGTGTCCCTGAAGCGGGTCGTCCTGTACGACCGTCCGAACAGCACCGACCAGATCACCGCCGGGACCCTGACGTTCTCCGACGGGTCGAAGGTCACCGTCGGCAGCCTGCCCAACGCCGGTGGGCCGCTGACCGTCGACTTCACGGCCCGGAAGGTCTCGTGGGTCCGGTTCACCGCCACCAAGGTCTCGAGCGGCACGCAGAACGCCGGGCTGTCGGAGGTGCGCGCGTGGGCGGCGACCAGCTGACCCCCGATGACGTCGTCGACCGACCGATCGACCTGCAGGATGCCTGGCTGGACGCCGACGCGGCGTCGGCCCACGGCGCAGCACCCGCCCACGGCGACGGGATCGCTCGACACGGACGCGGACACGGACACCGGACGGGTCGCGCCCGACGGCGCATCGCGCTCGCCGTGGGCGCGATGGTCGTCGTGGCCGGTGTCGTCGCCGTTGCGACGACCTCGGCGGGGACCGACCCGACCGACCCGAGCGGAGTGGTGATGCCGACCACCGACGGCGCCGGATGGCACCGGGTGTTCTCCGAGGACTTCACGAAGGACACCCCGACGGGCGGGTTCGAGGACGCCTACCAGGACCGGTTCTCCGTCTACCACGGGTTCGCCGACACCGCAGGGACCGGCCGCTACTCGGCGTCGGCGCTGAGCGCGCACGACAGCATGCTCGACATGCGGCTCCGGACGACCGCCGGCGGCACACCGCTCGCCGGTGGGGTCGTCCCGTTGATCGACGGGCAGTGGGGCGGGCAGACCGCCGGCCGGTACAGCGTGCGGATGAAGAGCGACCGGGTGGACGGGTACGGCGTGGCGATGCTGCTCTGGAGCGACGAGAACGTCTGGTCGCAGGGCGAGGTCGACTTCCCCGAGGGCAACCTCGGCTCGGCGGCGCAGCTCAACGTGCACTGCCTCGAGGACCCGCCACAGAAGTGCGTGCACTACGAGACCCCGGCGTCGTTGTCCGACTGGCACACCTACACGATCGAGTGGACGCCGGTGCGGATGTCGTTCCTGATCGACGACGCGGTCGTCGCCACGACGACCTCGAGCATCCCGATGTCGAAGATGCACCTGGTGGTGCAGACCGGCTCGATCGGTGGGCGTCCGCCCCGCAGCGCCGAAGGGTCCCTGCTGATCGACTGGATGACCATCGACGTGCCGGCTCAGGGAGCCGAGCCGCCGGCGACGCTGCCGGAGGGCGAGACCGTGCCGGACCAGGGCACCTGGACCGTCGCCGATCGCCAGACGGGCTGACCCGCGACGCACCCCACGTCCGAGACCGGCTGGCCGTGCCAGCCGGTCTCAGACGTGTGCGAGCCAGTGTCTCAGCGGCGCGCGAGCGAGTGCAGGGCGCGGAGCAGGGCACCGACGTGTGCAGCGCGCCCGTACCGCTCGTCGACCCACCGACGTGCCCGCGCACCGAGCGTCGCGTCGTGGGCGGCTTCGTCCAGCCCGTCGACGATCTTGCCCGCGAGGGCGACGGCGTCCGTCGGGTCGACGGTGAACCGCGCCCACTCGTCGGCCAGGATCTCCGCGGTGCCGCCGGATGCGGCCGCGACGACGGGCACACCGGTCGACATCGCCTCGACGACCACACGGCCGAAGCCCTCGGGCTCGATCGACGGTGCGACGACCAGGTCCGCCGCGTGCAGCAGCGGGACGACGTCGTCCCGCTCCGGCAGCACCAGGACCGCGCCGTCGGGCAGCGCAGCGATCGCTCGTTCGACCGCCGGGGCCTCTTCCGGGTAGAGCGCGCCGGCGAGCACGAGCAGCGGTGTCCGGGGCATCGTGCCGCACGACGAGCGTCCGGCCAGCGTCAGGGCGTCCGCCGTGGCCCGGGCGAGCACGTGGTGCCACGCCTCGAGCAGCGCGACGACGCCCTTCGACCGGGTGAGGCGTCCGTAGTACAGGACCGTCGGGGTGTGCTCGTCGATGCCGAGCGCGGCCTTGGCATGGTGCGTGTCCGTCGTGTCGGCAGCCGGGAACGCGGCGGTGTCGACGCCGTTCGGCACGAGTCGGATGCTGCGGGCGGGGGCGCCGGCGGCACCCCAGGCGGCGGCCATCGAGTGCGACACGGCCAGGAACCCGGTCCGCCCACCGGCCATCGGACGGATCCGGTGGTAGTTCGGCAGGTGGTGCAGGTGCACGCCGAGCGGGACGCCCGACACCATCGACACGACCCGGCCGAACGGCAGGTGTTCCGGCCGGTTCAGCCAGAGGACGTCCAGGTGGGACCGTCGGAGCCGCAGGCCGAACCGCGCGAACCGCGCGACGTCGACCAGGGCGGTACGGACGGAGAACCGGGGGTCCGGTGCCTCGGCGAGCGGGACGCCGAGCTCCTCGAACGCGGCACGGCCGTCCTCGGGTCGCGGCGCGGTGGCGTTGCGGTGCCAGACCTCGACGTCGTGGCCGGCAGCGACGAGCTCGGTCGTGTCCTCGAGGACGCACCGTTCCAGGCCGCCGGTGATGGCGAGCCCGGCGGTCAGCACGCCGATGCGGAGCGTGCGCCCCTGGTCGACTCCGTCGCCGGTCATCAGATCCCCCCTCGTGCGGCCCGCAGACGGCGGACGAACCACGGGAGACACCCGAGGACACCGGCGACACGGATCCAGTTCCAGAGCACGTCCTGCGGGACGAGCAACGACGCGCCGGCGATCACCAGCGCGGCGAGCACCGGCAGCACGACGCCCAGGCGCGGACCGCGCCACTCGCGACGGTCGGAGATCGCGAGCAGCTGCATGCCCGCCAGCACGACGTACGAGACGACGGTGGCGAGTGCGGCGCCGGCGATGCCGAACAGCGGGACGAACACCAGGTTGGCGCCGATGTTCAGGACACCGGCCACGGCGGCGACGACCCCGACGGTGACGCCTCGGCGTTCGATGAGCAGCAGGCGCCCGGTCGCACCGCTGGCGACGACGGGGAAGGCCGTCAGCGCGACGACGAACACGACGATGGTCAGGTCCTGCACCCGGTAGGACGCCGGCGCCAGGATCGGCAGGGCGACGGGGGAGACCAGCGTCACGGCGAGCAGCACGGGGGCGAGCATCTTGTACAGCTCGTCACGGGAGTGCATCGCCAGGTCCCGTCGAGCGGCGGCGTCGCGGAGCGCGGCGAAGTGCGGCGCCCAGGCCTGGTTCGTGAACGTCAGGAGCAGGATCACCGCGGACCCGACGACGTAGGCGATCTGGTACCGCGCCACCTCCTCGGGGCCGAGCAGACGCTGCACGACGACCCGGTCGCCGGCGTTCAGCACGAAGTACGACAGGTTGCCGAGCGCGATCGGGATCCCGAGCTTGAACGCCCGGGCGGTGGTCCGGTGGTCGAGCAGGCCCGCCAGGCGAGGACGTGTGGCGGCGATGCCGATGACCATCGCCACACCCTGCGCGACGACGCCGCCCCACGCGTACGTGGTCGCGTCGGCGTGCACCAGGGCCAGCAGCCCGAGGCCGATGATCGAGCCGCCGATCGAGGACAGCAGGCTCGTCACCGCGAACAC
Organism: Microbacterium sp. M1A1_1b; assembly: GCF_053345565.1. Classification (NCBI taxonomy): domain Bacteria; kingdom Bacillati; phylum Actinomycetota; class Actinomycetes; order Micrococcales; family Microbacteriaceae; genus Microbacterium; species Microbacterium sp. M1A1_1b. The sequence goes on along the minus strand of NZ_JBKFAJ010000007.1, from coordinate 147,905 downwards.
ACGGATGCGGTCCTGCGCGACGAGGAGTGCCAGGGAGATCTGCACGATCGCGGCGGGACCCGTCCAGAGCACGGCGACGAGCAGCAGCGGGTGCGCCCCGACGAAGCCGGCGGCGTCGGCCCAGAGCGGGATCGTCGTCAGTGCGAGCACCGTGACGAGGATCGCGGTCACCATGCCGACGGCGATCAGGCCGCGGGCACGGTGGTCGTTGCCGTCCTCGGCGCGTTGCAGCACCGACGCCTGGTCGATCCCGAGCACCGCCAGGACGACGAGCGCCTGGTAGAGCGCGATCGCCGAGGCGAGCACGCCGAACTCCGCGGGCGGCATCAGGTGCGCCAGGACCGGGGAGATCAGCGACGAGACGACGAGCTGCATCGACCAGACGACGACGTACAGCAGGCCGCGGCCGAACAGGACCGACGAGCCCTTGCGGACCGCGACGGAGCCGGTGTCGAGCGCCTCGGGCACCGGCGCGACGGCGTCGCGGGCGGCGACGGCCTCGCGGGCTGCCCGGGCCTCGCGGCGGGTCTGCGGGGGCAGCGTCACGGTGCGACCACCTGCCCGGCCTCGGTCGCGGCGGACCGTCCGACCCGCAGCCCGAACGCGGCGTCGACGACGTCGAGCAGGTCGGCACTCCGTTCCGTCGAGAACTTCCGGGCGAACAGCAGCGGCAGGCGCTGCTCGGCGTCGGTGCGCTGCTCGAACAGGCGGCCGCAGTCCTCGATCGTCAGCCACGGTGGGCTCTTCCGGGCCTGGCCGTCCCACCCGATCCACCAGAGGGTGTGCGGGACGTGTTCCTCGACGAAGTCGGGGGTGAGTGCGGGGGAGTTCAGGACCGAGGGGACGAACGTCTCGTCCGCGATCCACGTGCGGCGCCAGAACGCCACCAGGTCCGGGCGGTTGTCCACCACGTCGACGACGGCGGCGGCGTGGTGCCGCGCGAGGACCTTGAGCTGCGATCCGCCAGCGAGCACCACGTCACGCGGGATGCGGCGGGGGATCGGCACCCGGATCATCGTCTTCTGCCACGCCCAGTGGGGGTACCGGACGCGGGCGTAGCCACCGGAGCGGCCCCACTCGGGGAACGGCAGCGGCTGCACCTGTGCGAAGGACTGCTCGGGGTGCTCGCGGAGCACCGCGGTGATCTCGTCCGGGTTGGCGAGCGGGTAGTCGCTGCCCGTCAGGACGGCGACGTGCGAGGCGTCGGTCTGCTCGAGCGCGGCCCGGTAGCCGGACACCTCGGCGGCGACGTTCTCCCACTTCGCCCATCCGGTCCGGATCCGGGGGAGCAGCCGCACCCGCTCGGGGAGCCCGTCCGTCATGGCCCGGTACACCGACTCGGGGGTCCGCGCATCGACGTGCAGGAACACCGGGAACGGGTCCAGCGCGTCGATCAGGCGACGGACGTGGTCAGGGTCCTCGTGAGCGAGGACGATGCACGCGGGCGCCGTGGTGGGGATGGCCATGGACGCGACGCTAACGGCGCGGTTCCGGGGCCGACAAGGCGACCCGGGGGCCTCTGCGGGGAAGCGGCGGTTTCCCGCACCCGGCCTGTCAGGGGCCTGGGGATCAGCGCTTCCGGCGGTACTTCGGGCAGTCGCACAGCGCGCAGTCGGTACCCGGCCGGTAGTGCTCGTGGGCGTCCTGCCCGTGGCCGCAGACACAGGTCGCGGTGTCGACCGAGACGACCGCGAGTTCGGACGGGAGGACCGCGCCGAACTCGGTCCTGGGGCCCAGCGGCATGCGTCCTCCTCGTGCCGGCGTGCTGCCGCCGGGTCGTCCCCACGATCCTAGGGGGAACCACCTGGTCACTGGCGGCAAACCGCAAGAGGAACGGGGGTCGCCGCACGCACCACGGGCCCTCGTTGCGCGTGCGCTGACACCACCGGAGCATCGGACCATGACCGATCACCAGGCCACCGTGTCCCGCGTGCTGACGATCGCGCCCGCGATGCCCTCGCCCGACGCACCCACCTGGGCCGGCGCGGCCTGGGTCGGCGCGATCGACCGACCCGCGGCGCTCGCCGCGTCCGCCGTCGAGCTCGCCGGCGCCGTCGGCTTCGACCGGGCGCGCCTGCTGGTCCGCGACGGCCGCGAGGTCGCCGGCTTCGTCGACGTGGCCGTCGACGCGAGCGGCGACGTGGACCAGGCCGAGCTGGGACCGGCGTTGCGTGCACTCCGCGCCACGAGCCTCCCGGCCGCCCCGCAGGGCGCACCGGTCGGCCGCATCTCCGTCGTGATCGGCACCCGCGACCGTCCCGAGGACGTCCGCCGCTGCGTCGCCTCGGTGCTGGCGTCGGCGTACGACGACTTCGAGGTGTTCGTCGTCGACAACGCCCCGACCACCACCGCGACCCGCGACGTGGTCGCCTCGTTCCGCGACGCTCGCCTGCACCACGTCCTGGAGGCCCGACCCGGCGTCTCGCGCGCACGGAACGCCGGTCTCGCCCTGGCGACCGGGTCCGTGGTCGCCTTCGTCGACGACGACGTCGTCGTCGACCGGCACTGGCTCGCGGCGCTCGCCGACGCCTACGCCCGCGACGCGGACGTGGTCTGCGTGACCGGACTGGTCCCGAGCGGCGAGCTGCGGAACCCCACGCAGCGGTACTTCGACGAGCGGGTGACCTGGGCGCGGAACCTCGACCGCCGGGTGTTCCGCACGTCGGCGCCGCCGGCGGACCTGCCGCTCTTCCCGTTCTCGGTCGGCGCGTTCGGCACCGGCGCGAACATGTCGCTCCGGCGTGACGCGGCGCTGGCGCTCGGCGGCTTCGACGTCGCCCTCGGTCCGGGCACCCCGTCCCGTGCGGGCGAGGACCCGGACCTGTTCACCCGGGTGCTGTTCTCCGGCGGGGCGCTGGCGGTCGAACCGTCGGCGTTCGTCTGGCACAAGCACCGCTCGGACCGTGAGGCCCTGCGGGCGCAGGCGCTCGGGTACGGCACCGGGCTCGGCGCCTGGGTCGCGAAGCTCATGACGCAGCCGCGCACGGCGGCCGCGGTGCTCCGTCGTGCCGTCGGTGCGCTCCGGCAGCTCGGGGCGCTCGGACAGGGCGGCTCCGACCAGGTGTCGACCGCGGTGTCCGCGTCCGCCGGGTGGCCGGTCGACGACGAGTTCCGCGCGGCGACAGCCGGACTCAAGCGCGTCGAACTGGTCGCGGCGCTCGGTGGCCCGTGGCGCTACCTGCGCGGCCGCCTGCGCGCACGCGGCTAGCCCCGGCGCCGCCCCCGCGGCCGGCGCCGCCCCTGCGCGCGTCGCGGCCGGCGCGGCCCGCACAACGAAGAGCACGCGACACCACGGTGATCCATGGTTTCGCGTGCTCTTCGTTGTGCGAGAACGGCGCCGTTGCCGTCCCCGCACGCTCGGGGCAGGCCGGTCAGACCGCCTGCTTGGCCTCGACCTCGCGCCAGAACTTCCGGCTCTTGAAGTAGGCCGCGGGGCCCGCCGGGAAGCCACGGAACTCGTGGTACGCCAGCGAGCGGGGGATCCGGGTGGTCGACGCCTCGGTGATCGTCTCCGCGGCTGCGTCGCGCTTGCCCGCCAGGCGGGAGAGGAGCTGCGCGAGCTTGATCTTGCCCGCGCGCGGCATCAGTCGCGCCAGCACGAGCGCGTGCCGCCGGTCCTTCGCGATGAGCTCGCACATCAGCGCGGTGAACCCGACGCCGTTCGAGTGCAGTTGCCCGTGCAGGCCCTCGAGCGTCTGGCGGTGGCGGTGGTGCACGACGGCGCGGGGCTCGAAGCCGATGCGCCCGCCGCCCCACAGGATGTCGATGAAGATCGCCAGGTCCTCGCCACCACGTGCGGGAACGCCGGCGCCGAGCACCGGGTCGAACCCACCGACGGCGTCGAAGGCCGAGCGGCGGACCGCCCAGTTGGCGCCGGCGCCGTAGCCGCCGATGCCGTAGATCGCGAAGTGCTTGCGGACGGTGCCGTCGGGGTCGACGGCCTTCGCCTGCGCGTGGCGCATCACGCCGGGCACGTCGTCCGGCACGATCGTCACCGGGTCGAACGTGCGCTCGCCGCTGAAGCCGCCGTAGTACGCCTCGTACCAGATCTGCGCAGGGGTGGCGAGCTCGACGGGCAGGATCATCCCGGTCACCGCGGACACCTCGGGCTCGCGGACGAACCGCGTGCCGATCGACCGCAGCCACTGCGGGTCGACGCGCACGTCGTCGTCGGTGAAGGCGATGACCTCGCCCGTCGCCGCTGCGACACCCGCGTTGCGGCCGGCGGAGCAGCCGGGGCGCCGCTCGACGACGAGCCGGACGTCGCGGCCGTCCAGCAGACCCGGCAGCGCGTCGATCTCGGGGAGGGTGACGCGGTTGTCGACGATGACCACCTCGTAGTCCGGGTAGTCGAGGTGCTCGAGGTAGTCGAGCAGGTTCCGGATGTCCGCCACCCGCGTGACGATCGTCGACACGACGATCGAGATCTTCGGCAGGTCGTGGTCCGCGACGGGCGCCACCAGGGTCTCGGCGGCGGACTTGCGGTCCTCGACGAGCGGCAGGAGCGCACGCTCGGCGTCGGCGGGGTCCTCGGTCAGCAGCACGTCGATCGTGGTCACGGGGAAACCGCCCCGGTAGCCGACGACCAGCGCGGAGGTGCCGTTCTCGTCGGCGACGAGCCGCGGGAGCGGGGCATCGAGGTCGACGCTGACGACCCGTCGGGGGCCGGGCACGGTGACAGGGGAGAGCTGGGTCATGGTGGGGACGCTACGGGCAGGCCCTCGGCTGCTCAACGCCCGGGCGCGGTGGTGGCGGGGTTCATGCGGGGTTCCGCAGCGGCCCCGTGCGGGGTCCGCCGACCCCCGGTGAACGGGGAGCGGTGCGTGAGCGCTCACCCAGGAAGTCACCGGAAGTCCAGAGGTCACGCTCAGGTAACGGCGCGATGCAACCGGTTGCGGATCGCCGTGGCCGGGCGTACGTTCCCCATCCAGCAGGCAGTGTCGCCTGCTCCAGGGGTCCGTCGGCCGGTGTCCGGTCGGCGTCCCCTGGTGATCTCGATGAGGAGACAACGCTGTGAAGAACCCACGCGCGAAGGTGCGACTCGCATCGGTGGCGGGCGTCGCCGTGATCGGACTCGCACTCGCCGGATGCTCGGGCGGGAGCTCGGGGTCGAACGACGCCACGAGCGGCCAGGACAGCCGCGGACCGATCACGTACGTCCAGGGCAAGGACAACTCCAACGTGGTCCGACCACTGATCGCCAAGTGGAACAAGGCGCACCCGGATGAGAAGGTCACGTTCAAGGAGCAGTCCGACCAGGCCGACCAGCAGCACGACGACCTGGTGCAGCACTTCCAGGCCAAGGACGACGGCTACGACGTGGTCGACGTCGACGTGGTGTGGACCGCGGAGTTCGCCGCCAAGAGCTGGCTGGTCCCGCTGACGGGCAGCATGAAGATCGACACGTCGAAGCTCCTGCCCGCGACCGTGAAGACGGCCACGTACAACAACACGCTCTACGCGGCACCGCAGACCTCCGACGGTGCGCTGCTGTACTACCGCAAGGACCTCGTGAAGACGCCGCCGACGACGTGGGCCGACATGATGCAGGACTGCTCGATCGCCAAGCAGAACGGCATGGGGTGCTACGCCGGCCAGTTCGCCAAGTACGAGGGCCTGACCGTCAACACGTCCGAGGCCGTCAACGGCTCCGGCGGGTCGATCCTGACCAAGGGCGGCGCCCCCGACGTCGACACCAGCAAGGCCAAGGCCGGCCTGCAGAACCTGGTCGACGCGTTCAAGGACGGCAACATCCCGGCCGAGGCGATCACCTACCAGGAGGAGCAGGGCCGCACCGCGTTCGAGGACGGCAAGCTGCTGTTCCTGCGCAACTGGCCCTACGTCTACAACCTGGCCAAGACCGACGGGTCCAGCAAGGTCAAGGACACGTTCGGCGTCGCACCGATCCCCGGTGCCGACGGCGTGGGTGCATCCACGCTCGGTGGCCACAACGCCGCGATCAGCGTCTACTCGAAGCACAAGGCGACCGCGCACGACTTCCTGGAGTTCCTGGAGTCGAACGAGACGCAGAAGTTCTTCGCGACGCAGGGCTCGCTGGCCCCGGTCGTCGGTGACCTGTACACCGACTCCGACCTGACGAGCAAGCTGCCCTACCTGCCGACCCTGCTCGAGTCGATCAAGAGCGCGGAGCCCCGCCCGGTGACGCCGTTCTACCCGGCCGTCACCAAGGCGATCCAGGACAACTCCTACGCGGCGCTCAAGGGCTCGAAGAGCGTCGACCAGGCAATGCAGGACATGGACGCCGCCCTGAAGTCGGCGACCAGCAGCAGCAACTAGCGACCCCGGTCGCTGCGGCTCGCGCCGCATCGGACTGGAGGCTCGTGGCGGGCCCGCCACGAGCCTCCAGTCCGCCCCCACTCGTGTTCCGACACCGGCAAGGAGGCCGTCCGTGTCAGCAGCAACAGAGATCCCCGCCGCCGTCCCGAACCCCACGGGGCTCGAACCGCAGAAGCGGCGGCGTGGCGGCCTGAACGCCGAGCACGGCCGCTGGGCCGTGTACCTGATCGGCCCGACGATCGTGCTGTTGGCGATCGTGATCGGCTACCCGGTCGTCAGTGCGATCATCCAGTCGTTCCAGCTCGACGCCGGACTCGACAAGGCGACCGGCCTGTTCGTGCAGGGCGGCTTCGCCGGCGTCACGAACTACGCGCACTGGCTCGGACAGCAGTGCGGCAACGTCACCTGCCCGCCCGGCAGCCTCGGCTCGCAGTTCTGGGTGTCGATGGGCAACACCGTCTTCTTCACGATCGTCACCGTGGCGTTCGAGACCCTGATCGGGGTGTGGATGGCGATCATCATGAACCGCAACTTCACGGGCCGCGCCCTGGTCCGCGCCGCGATCCTGGTGCCGTGGGCGATCCCGACGGCCGTCACCGCGAAGCTCTGGTACTTCATCTTCGACGCGAACGGCGTGCTCAACCACGTCATCGGTCACCAGATCCTGTGGACCAGCGGCGAGTGGGCATCGCGGTGGGCGGTCATCATCGCCGACACGTGGAAGACCACCCCGTTCATGGCGCTGCTGATCCTGGCGGGCCTGCAGCTCATCCCCGAGGACGTCTACGAGGCCGGCAAGATGGACGGTGCGTCGACGCTGCAGCGCTTCTGGCTGATCACGCTGCCGCTGCTGCGACCCGCGCTCATGGTCGCGATCCTGTTCCGCGTGCTCGACGCGCTGCGCATGTACGACCTGCCTGCGATCCTGACCGGCGGCGGTGGTGGGTCCGGCAACGCCACCACGACGCTGTCGATCCTGGTGGTCGACCAGATCCGGCAGGGGTTCAACTCCGCATCGGCCCTGTCGACGATCACGTTCCTGGTCATCTTCATCGTCGCCTTCCTGTTCGTGCGCTTCCTCGGAGCGAACGTCGTGCAGACCCAGGCGGCCCAGCAGAAGGGTGAACTCAAGTGACGCTCGCAGCCGACCGCCCCCGGTCCACCACCCGCTCGCGCGAGAAGTCGATCGACCGCGCCGACGTCCGCATCAAGCGCGACACCGGTCCTCGTGTCCGCACGGCCGTGCAGGCGATCGTCATCGCGGTCTGGTGCCTGCTGCCGTTCTACTGGATGGTCGTCACGAGCTTCCGCGACGTCGGGTTCACGTTCGACGCCACTCCCTGGCCGACCCACGTCACGCTCGACAACTACACGACGGCGTTCTCCACCGCGCTCGGCAACCACCTGGGCCGTGCGCTGGCGAACAGCCTGCTGATCGGTGGCGTCGTCACGATCATCGCGCTGCTGGTCGGCACGAGTGCGGCCTACGCGCTGGCGCGGCTGGAGTTCAAGGGCAAGTCGCTCATCGCCGGTGCGATCCTGGCGGCGTCGATGTTCCCGGGCGTCGCGCTCATCTCGCCGCTGTTCCAGCTCTTCACGGACATCGGCTGGATGGGGTCGTACCAGGCGCTGATCCTGCCGAGCATCTCGTTCGTGCTGCCGCTGACGGTCTACACGCTCGCGAGCTTCTTCCGCGAGATGCCGTGGGACCTCGAAGAGGCCGCCCGCATCGACGGGTGCACCCGCGTGCAGGCCTTCCGGCGGATCATCCTGCCGCTCGCCGCGCCCGCGGTGTTCACGACCGCGATCCTGGCGTTCATCTCGTCCTGGAACGAGTACCTCATCTCGTCGCAGCTGTCGAGCGACGCCACCCAGCCCGTGACCGTCGCCATCGCGTCGTTCGCCGGTTCCCAGCCCCACCAGGAGCCGTACACCGCCGTGATGGCGGCGGGGACGATCGTCACGATCCCGCTCGTCATCCTGGTGCTCGTGTTCCAGCGACGCATCGTGGCCGGCCTGACCGCCGGCGGCGTGAAGGGCTGACGGCCATGGCCCTGCGTTCCCCGCGTCGACCCTCGGCGCCCATCGAGGAGGCGATCGGCTTCGTCGGCTTCTTCGGCATCGCGTTCCTGCTCGTCACGGTGTTCTGCGAGTTCACGGGGCGCCCCGCCCTGGGCTGGGCACTCACCCTGCTGGCGTGCGTGCTCGCCGTGGTCGTGCTCGACGTCTGGCGGGTGCGGGTGCTCCGGCGGACCGCGAGCGCGGACGGCTGACGGGCCTCCAGGCCGTGTGATGGGGATCCAGGAGATCGCGACCGTCACGGGGCTGTCCAAGGCCACGGTCTCCCGCGCGTTGCGCGGACTGCCGACGGTCGCGGACACCACGATCGACCAGGTCCGGCGGGTCGCCGACGAACTCGGGTACGTCCCCAGTTCGGCGGCGGCCGGTCTGGCCACCGGACGGCAGCGCGCGGTCGGCGTCGTCGTGCCGGTGATCGACCGGTGGTTCTACGTCAAGGCCATGGGTGGGGTCGACGCCGAGCTGCGCCGCGCCGGGTACGACCTGGTGCTGTACAACCTGGGCGGCCCGGACGGCGACCGTGACCGTGCCTTCCGGCGCTCGATGCTGCGGCACCGCGTCGATGCCCTCGTGCTGCTGTCGCTCGTGCTCGATGCGACCGAGCGGAACGAACTGCAGCTGAGCCGCCACCCGATGATCGTGATCGGCGGGCCGGCCCCGGGCATCCGGAACGTCGGCGTGGACGACCTGCACGTCGAGGGGCTCGCCGTCGGACACCTGCTCGCGCTCGGCCACCGACGGATCGCCTACGTCGGCGGGCAGGACGAGGCCGGGATGAACGTGGCGGTGCCCTACCGGCGGCGCGACGGGTTCCTGGACGGCATGCGCGCCGCCGGGTGCCCCGTGGCCGACCGGTGGCTCGTCGACGGCCGGTTCTCGTTCGCCGGGGGAGTGGCCGCCGGTGCTGCGCTGCTGGACGTCCCCGCTCGGGACCGGCCGACGGCGGTGTCCTGTGCGTCCGACGAGATGGCGCTCGGCGTGCTGCTCACCGCCGCCCGGCTGGGACTGCGCGTGCCGGAGGACCTGTCGGTGGTCGGCATCGACGGCCACGAGTACGGCGCTCCGGCGGGGTTGACGACCGTCGCGCAGGACCCCGAGGCGCAGGGGCGGACCGCCGCGCTCGCGGTCCTGGCCGAGGTCGACGGCGCTCCGGCCGACCTGCTGCCCGCGGCCCCGGCACGGCTGGTGGTCCGGCGGAGCACCGCGGCGCCGCGGACCTGAGGCTCGGTCCCTGCGCAGCCTGCTGGCGCGGACGTTCGCTGCCTGCTGGCGCGGACGTTCGCTGCCTGCCGGCGCGGACGTTCGCCGCCTGCCGGCGCGGACGTTCGCCGCTTGCCGGCGCGTACGCTCGCGGCATGCAGGTGACGAAGCTCGAACACGCGTGCCAGGTCGTCGAGCAGGACGGTGCCCGACTGGTCATCGACCCCGGCGGCTTCACGCGCGACGTCGACGTGGACGAGGTGGTGGCGGTCGTCGTCACCCACGAACACCCGGACCACGTCATGCCCGAACAGCTCACCCGGATCCTCGGAGCGAACCCCGGTGCGCGGGTGTTCGGGCCGCCCGGGGTCGCCCGGGCACTCGCCGACACCGGCGTGCACGTCGAGGTCGTGACGGACGGGTCCACGCACACGGTCGGGCCGTTCGACCTGACGTTCCACGGCACGCAGCACACCGTCATCCACGCGTCCGTGCCGGTCGTCGACAACACCGGCGTGCTGGTGGGCGGGCGGCTCTTCTTCCCCGGGGACAGCTACACGGTGCCCGGGGTCCCCGTCGAGGTGCTCGCGGCCCCGGTGGGTGCGCCGTGGCTCAAGGTCGCCGAGATGATGGACTACGTCACCGCGATCGCACCGCGCCGCGCCTACCCGGTGCACGAGGCGACACTGTCCGACATCGGGTTCGACATGCACGTCGGGCGCCTGCGGCAGGTCGTGGAACCCGCCGGGGAACTCGTCGTGTTGCGCCCGGGGGAGTCGATGGCCCTCTGACCGGGCGGTGGTGACGGCGTGGCCGGCCTGCGACACGCCTCGTTTTGGCGCGCTGCCGGGCTTGTGCCATACTTGTCGAGTTGTCGGAACGGCCCCATCGTACAGAGGCCTAGTACGTCGCCCTCTCACGGCGGTAACGCGGGTTCGAATCCCGCTGGGGTCACCACGGTGGCTTCCTCCGAGTCCGACAACAAGTATGCCGCGGCCCCATCGTATAGCGGCCTAGTACGCTGCCCTCTCACGGCGGTAACGCGGGTTCGAATCCCGCTGGGGTCACCACCAGAACTCCCGTCGGACATCGTCCGGCGGGAGTTCTCGCGTTCAGGCCGCACGTGTTGCGCGTGACCAGTTCAGCTCGCCGCCGTGACGTCCCGGACGACGAAGCGCGGGATCTCCACCGCCAGCGTCGCGCGGCACGTGGTGAAGGTCGGCCCCGTCCGCACGTGTTCGAGCCGCACGCGCAGCACGCCGTCGTCGCCGGCCACGTCGACCGACCACCCACCCGGTTCGCTCGGCAGCTCGGTCGCGGACATCGGTCGGAACGCGTCCAGGCGCGTGTCGCCGGTGTGCCGGACCGCGGCGGCGACGGCTGCCTGCTCGACGTGCGACAGGGTCGACCGCCCGCGGTACCCGTCCTGCAGGACCCGACCCTGCAGGTACGCATCCGCGATCGCCACCGGGTCGTGGTCGTCGACACGACCGTGGTTCACCCCGTGCGGGAACAACATCATGGTGGCGGCGAAGCGGTCACCACCCAGGTGCGAGCACTCCCACGTCTCGTCGGGGTAGGCCTCGGACAGCCGCTCGGCGACCGCCCGACCCCGCACCGCGCAGCACGCGTCGTGGCGCCCGTGTGCGCACACCACGAACAGCGCCTGGTCGGACGGGACCCCGGAGCTGCCGTCGAGCGGGAGCGTCAGGAACTCGTGCGGGGACGAGACTTCGCCCCAGTGCGTCGTCGCGCGTTCGGCGTCGACCACGGCCCACCGCCACCGGCCGGAGCCGCGGGAGCGCCCCGGTCGACGCACGGCCAGGATCCGCATGCCGGCGTGCTGCACCCGCCGGGCGATCGCCGCACCCAGCTCGGGGTCGAGCACGGGGGAGTCCGTCCACACGTTCCAGCCCCAGGCGCCGGCGACCTCGACGAGCAGCCAGCGCTTGCCGGGGGACGCCGTGGCCGACACGTCCTCGTCGCGCAGACGGGCGCCCGCGCTGCAGGCCGGACCGCCGCTCGAGCGGGGGAGTCCGGGGTCGGTCGGTCCGGTACGACGCCACTCGGTCACGAGGCCGGTACCAGCACGCCTTCCCGCAGCAGGCGTCGCACGACGACGACGGCGTCGTCCTCGTCGAGCCCCGGCAGCGTGCCGACCGCGTGGATGGTGCCGTCCGACAGCGCATGCAGTGCGTCGGAGCACACGGCGGGCAGCCGCACGGTCGTCCTCGGCAGCGTGATCGCGACCTGGGCGCCCTCGGTGCGGACGTCCGCCGGCAGGCCCTCGCGCCAGCGCACCCGGTCGGTGCCGGTCAGCGCCGCCGCGACCTCGACCGTGTGCAGGGGACGGACGGGTTCGGGCCGGGTGGACCGAGCGAAGCGGGCTCCGACCGTGGCGGCGACGGCGGGCGAGGGGTCCTCCGTCGTCGTCAGCGCGGCGACCAGGTCGTCGGCGGCCGCACGGACCTCGGTAGCGATCTGCTCGGGGTCGCCGAGGTCGATGCCGAGCGGCAGTGACGCCCGCAGCGCATCGGAACGCAGGGCCCGCTCGACGAGCACCCGCGCCAGATCCGAGCGCGTGACGGCGGGCATGCCGATCGTCAGGTGGATGGTGGTCCCACCGAGCGCGGTCGCCGAGTGCAGGTACCCACGGGGCAGGTAGAGGGCGTCGCCCGGTGCCAGCACCGTGTCGATCGCGGGCGTGCCGGCAGCGCGGGCGGCCACGGCGTCGCGGTGGTCGCTCCACGGCTCGTCGCCGAACGGCAGCTCGTTGACCGGCTCGTGGATCACCCAGCGTTTCTCGCCGGCGATCTGCAGCACGAACACGTCGTGCACGTCGTAGTGCGGATCGAACCCGCGCGAGGACGCCGGGGTGATGTACGCGTTGACCTGGGCCGGGTGCCCGAGCTCGGCGACCAGGCGCCGCGTGAACTCCTGCAGCGGCGGCCAGGTGCGGTGCAGACCCTGCAGCACGATGGTGGACCCGGCGGCGAACTCGGCGAGCACCTTCTCGGAACTGACCTGGTCACCGACCTCGGCGCCGTAGCCGCCCGGTGCGGTGAACGCCTGCGGGGACAGCACCGAGCCGTCCTTCGCCATCCGGATGAACGGCGTCCGGAGCCCCCGGACACTCAGCAGCTCGTCGGCCGCCTGGGTGGAGAACAGGTCGTCGAACGTCGACCCGAGGTCGTCGGCGCTGCTCAGGAGCGCCTGCCGGCCCCAGTACCGGTCGGCGAAGTCGTCGGCCGGGACGGCGACGCACCGCTGGAGTGCGCTCGCCGTCCCCACCGTCTCGAGCCCTCGGCTCACGCGGAACCGTCCGCGCCGCCGTCGTGGCCGTTGGGGTTGGCGCCGCCGTCCGCGGGGCCTTCGCCCGCGTCGGCGGAGCCGTCCGCACCGCCGTCGTGGCCGTTCGGGTTCGCGCCGCCGTCCGCGGGGCCTTCACCGGCGTCGGCGGAGCCGTCCGCACCGCCGTCGTGGCCGTTCGGGTTCGCGCCGCCGTCCGCCGGGCCTTCGCCGGCGCTCTGCGGGTCGGTCGTGATGTCGTCGTCGTTGATGCTCATGGTGGTCCCTTGTTCACCGAGCGGCGCGGTGCCGTCTGCGCCCGAGCGTAGGACGTGCGGCTGACGAGGGTCCAGGATTGTCCCGTGCATGACGACCGACCACCCCATCTCCGCTGGCACCTGATCGGTCTCGTGGCCCTCGGCGGCGCGATCGGCACCGCCGTGCGAGCCGTGCTGTCCGACCTGGCACCCGCGGTCGACGGCCTGAGCTGGACGATCCTGGCGATCAACGTCGTCGGGGCGTTCTGCCTCGGGCTGCTGCTCGAGGCGCTCGCGCGGCGCGGCCCCGACGTCGGACGGCGGCGCACCGTGCGGCTGCTCGTGGGCACGGGTGTCCTCGGCGGGTTCACGACCTACAGCACCCTGGCGGACGACACCGCACGGTTGCTCGTCGACGGCCGGTGGGGTGCAGGCACCGGGTACGCGCTGCTCTCCGTGGTGCTCGGGCTCGCAGCCGTGGTCGTCGGCCTGGTCGTGGCCACCCGGGTGCGCACCGCCGGGAGCGGACGGTGAGCCCCCTCGAGGTGCTGCTGGTCGCCGTGGGCGGCGGGCTCGGGGCAGCGCTGCGCTTCGTCCTGGACGGCGTCGTGAAGTCCCGCGTCAGCGGCTTCCCGCTCGGCACCATGGTCATCAACGTGAGCGGATCGCTCGTCCTGGGGCTGCTGACCGGCCTGGGCCAGGCCGGGACGCTCGCTCTCGTGCCCGTCGCGGTGCTCGGGACGGGCATGATGGGTGGGTACACGACGTTCTCGACGGCGAGTGTCGAGACCGTGCGACTCGTGCAGGCCGGCAAGACCGGCTCCGCAGTCCTGAACAGCCTCGGCATGCTCGTCGTCTCGGTCGGCGCAGCCGCGCTCGGCCTCTGGCTCGGAAGGAACACATGACCTCGGAACGCCCCGGCGAACTCGTCCTCGTCCGTCACGGGGAGACGGAGTGGTCCAAGAGCGGTCAGCACACCGGCCGCACGGACATCCCGCTCACCGACAACGGCATCGAGCAGGCGCAGCGCGCCGGACGGTACCTGGCCGACCGGGACTTCGCGCTCGCGCTGTCGAGCCCACTCCGGCGTGCCCGCGACACCGCCGCGCTGATCGGCCTGGACCCCGAGCTCGACGAGGACCTGTACGAGTGGGACTACGGTGCGTACGAGGGCCTGACGACCCCGCAGATCAAGGTGCAGCGCCACGGCCCGTGGGACCTGTGGACCGACGGTGTGCCCGCCGGAGCGACCCCGGGCGAGTCCGCGGCCGAGGTGCGTGTCCGGGCGGAACGCGTGCTCGACCGCGCGCGCCTGGAGCTGGCCGAGGGCCAGGACGCCGTCTTCGTCGCGCACGGCCACGTGCTGCGGGCGATCGGCGCGGCGTGGATCCGGCTCGCCCCCCAGGACGGCGCGGTGCTGGCACTGTCGACCGCCTCGGTGAGCGTGCTCGGCTACGAGCACGGCCGCCCCGTCATCGACGCCTGGAACATCCAGCCCCGCTAGGCGTGGAACCGCCGGACGGGAGGCCCGGTGCCAGCTGGCACCGGGCCTCCTGTCTGGCGGGTGGTCGCGCCCAGAGCGACACTGCCGCTGTCGTACGACAGCGGCAGTGTCGCCCCGGCGGCAGGCCGCCAGCGGGACGACACGATCGATGTCGTACGACGTCGGCGATGTCGTTCCGAGTCAGCCGCGGGGGCGGGGGCGGGCGAGCCGCGGGGTGCCGGTCAGACCGTGGCCTGGGTGCCGTGCACGCGTCCGACCACGACGTCGACGATCCCCGCGACGAGGGCCGCCGCGACGAACGCCAGCGACACGCCGAGCCCGAGCGGCAGCCCGGTCGTGTGGTCACCGTTCGAGCTGGCGAGTGCCGAGTAGAACACGCTGCCGACGGCCGCGATCCCGATCGCCGAGCCGACGCGGGCGCCGACCTGGATCAGCCCGCCCGCCGAGCCGCCCTGTTCGACGGGCACCTCGGACAGGGTGAGGGTCTGGTTCGGCGAGATCGTCAGCCCGGACCCGATGCCGGCGACCAGCAGCGGTGCGATGAGCCACCAGCCCAGGTCGGGACCGTAGTGGTTCGACACCACCCACACCACGGCGCCCAGGCCGATCAGCACCAGGATCGTGCCGATCACGATGAGCTGTCGGCCGAACCGGTGCACGATCCGCCCGCCGATGGTCGACGCGATGCCCGAGCCGACCGCGAACGGCACACTCGTCGCACCGGCCAGCAGCGCCGAGTAGTGCAGCCCGGACTGCAGGGTCAGGGTCAGCACGAAGAACAGCGGGGTGAAGCCGGCGAAGTACAGCGTGGCCAGTCCCACTCCGAGCGAGAAGGACCGGCGGCGGAACAGCCCGAGGTCGATCACCGGTTCCTTGGTCCGCGCGTACCGGCGCTCCCACAGCACGAACGCCACGGCGAGCACCACGGCGACGACCACGAGCCACCACTTCGTGCCGCTCTTCCACACCTCGGACTGCACGAACGGCAGCAGCAGCGCCACGACGGCCGCACCGAGCAGGGCGATGCCCACCGGGTCGAAGTCGTGCTGCTTGCCGCGCTCCGACGACGCCGCTGCGGGCAGGTAGCGGAAGGCCAGGAGGATCGTGACCAGCCCCACGGGCAGGTTCACGAAGAAGACGAAGCGCCACCCGTTCTCGCTGCCGAACGCGGTGATCAGCAGGCCGCCGATCAGCGGGCCGATCGCGGTCGCGATGCCGACCGTCGCGCCGAAGAGCCCGAACGCGGTGCCACGCTCCTTGCCGCGGAAGAGCTGCTGGATGAGCGCGGTGACCTGCGGGGTGAGCAGACCGCCTGCGAGTCCCTGCACCAGGCGGGCGATGACGAGCACCAGGCCGTTCGGGGCGAACCCGCACAGGGCGCTGGCGACGGTGAACAGCCCGACGCCGATGACGAACATCCGACGGCGCCCCGAGGCGTCACCAAGCCGACCGCCGGGGACCAGCAGCAGCCCGAAGGACAGGGCGTACCCGGACAGGATCCACTGCACGGCCTCGGGGGTGGCCCCGGGCAGGCCGGCGGAGATCGACTGCAGCGCGACGTTCACGATCGAGACGTCGAGCAGCACGATGCCACCACCGAGCAGACAGATGACGAGCGCCTTCCAGCGGTTCGGGTCCGGTGCGTCGTCGGCCGGCGGTGGCGACGTCGGCTGCTCGGGCGGACGCGGGGTCGCGGTGGCGGCCGCGTGGTGCGCGGCGTGGTGCTGGACGGTGGGAGGCTGGTCCGGCTCGACGGGTTTGCGGTGATCGGCGCTCATGACGCTCCCACGCTAGGCTCGCCCGTCCCGCCGGTCCGCAGCGAGGGGGCGGTCCGCTGTCCCCCGATCAGACGGTGCGGATCGTGCTCGTCGCTCCGAGGGCCCGTCCACGACGGCGTTCGATGGCGCGTCCGACGGCCAGGAGCGCCACGCTGACCAGGGCGCCCAGGGTGGTCTGCGCGACGCGGTCGAGTGCCAGCAGCTCGGGCGCCTCGGGCACGCTGAGCCACGACACGGCGAGCGCGAGCGGGGTCAGGAACAGCAGGCTGACGGCGTAGTTCCGCGCGACGAAGACCTCGGCGAAGAACTGCCCGACGACCGCGATCACCACGATCCACCACAGGCCCGGCTCGAGCAGCAGGATCCCCACGGCGATGACGGTGCCGCCGATCGTGCCGACGAAGCGCTGCAGGGCACGAACAACGGTGTGGCGCTGGCGGAGCGCAGGCAAGGTCGACACCACGGCGATGACGGCCCAGTACGGGTGGCCGAGCCCGGGGAGGACCTCGGCGATCGCCCCCGCGACGAGCGCTCCGACGACGTTGAGTGCCACGGTCTCCCACAGTGCCGGGGTGCGCAGCACGGCCAGGGACCGCTGCTTGGGTTCGGCGAGCGGGCGGAACCGGTGTGGCGCTCGGGGGTGGCCGACCCGCCGGACGACGGCGCCGGACATCGCGACGAGCCAGGCCCACATCACCGAGCCCAGTACGATCGCGGTCACGACGGGCAGGTCGGCCGGCCGCAGGGGCACGAGTGCCGACACGACGAACGCGAAGGTCGGGAAGATCGGTTGCGCGGGGATCGTGCGCAGCGCACTGAGGGTGCCGACGGCGACCACCAGCACGACGACGAGTCCGACCGCCTGCAGCCAGAGCGCGGCGCCGGCCATCGAGACGGCGATCCCTGCGAACATGCACAGGGTCTGCAGGGCGCCGGCGACGCCCGTCGTGACGGCCCGCTGCCGGTACGGCTCGGTCTGGCCGAAGATCGCGGTGAAGCCGGCGAACATCGCGAAGGCCGCGTACCCGGGCATGCCGAGCGCGACGAGCAGCGCGAGCGGGACGCCGCCGGCGACGGCGGCGCGCGCGGCGCCCTCGAGGTTGACGGTGCGCAGGGAGTGCGGGGGTGTCGGCATACCCGACCATCCTCCCACCGCGACACCTGTCGGCGAACGTCGGTCGAGCCTCCACGCCGGTCCGTCGTTGGTATACCAACGGTGCTAGCATCGTCGGACGCGAAGAAGGGCAGGACCGTCATGGGCAGGACGCTCGCCGAGAAGGTGTGGGACGACCACGTCGTGGTCAAGGGTGAGGACGGCAACCCCGACCTCCTGTACATCGACCTGCACCTCGTGCACGAGGTGACGAGCCCGCAGGCGTTCGACGGCCTGCGGCAGGCAGGGCGGCCGGTGCGCCGGCTGGACCTGACCATCGCGACCGAGGACCACAACACCCCGACCCTGGCCATCGACCGGCCCATCGCCGACCCGACCAGCCGCACCCAGATCGAGACCCTGCGCCGCAACTGCGCTGAGTTCGGCGTGCGGCTGCACTCTCTGGGTGACAAGGAGCAGGGCATCGTGCACGTCGTCGGGCCGCAACTCGGACTGACCATGCCGGGCATCACGGTCGTTTGCGGGGACTCGCACACCTCCACCCACGGGGCGTTCGGGGCGATGGCGTTCGGCATCGGCACGAGCGAGGTCGAGCACGTGCTCGCCACGCAGACGCTGCCGCTCAAGCCCTTCAAGACCATGGCCGTCACGGTCGAGGGCACCCTGCGCGACGGGGTGACCGCGAAGGACGTCATCCTCGCGGTCATCGCCCAGATCGGCACCGGCGGTGGGCAGGGCTACGTGCTCGAGTACCGCGGCTCGGCGATCCGTGCGCTCTCGATGGAGGGGCGCATGACGATCTGCAACATGTCGATCGAGGCCGGTGCCCGCGCCGGCATGGTCGCCCCCGACCAGACCACGTACGACTACGTGCAGGGCCGAGACCACGCGCCCACCGGTGCCGACTGGGACCAGGCCGTGGCGTACTGGGACACCCTGGCCACCGACGACGACGCGGTCTTCGACGCCGAGGTCTTCATCGACGCCGACACGCTCGAGCCCTTCGTCACCTGGGGCACCAACCCCGGTCAGGGTGTGTCGCTGTCGCAGACGGTGCCCTCGCCCGCCGACTACGCCGACCCCAACGACCGCGCCGCGGCCGAGCGGGCGCTGGAGTACATGGACATCCAGGCCGGCACGCCGATGAAGGACATCGCCGTCGACGCGGTGTTCATGGGGTCGTGCACGAACTCGCGCATCGAGGACCTGCGGGCCTTCGCCTCGGTCATCAAGGGCCGCACCAAGGCCGAGGGGGTGCGCGTGATGGTGGTGCCCGGGTCCGCCCGTGTCCGGCTCGAGGCCGAGGCCGAGGGGCTCGACAAGGTGTTCACCGACTTCGGCGCCGAGTGGCGGTTCGCCGGCTGCTCGATGTGCCTCGGGATGAACCCCGACCAGCTCGCGCCGGGGGAGCGCTGCGCCTCGACCTCGAACCGCAACTTCGAGGGCCGCCAGGGCAAGGGCGGCCGCACCCACCTGGTGTCCCCGCTCGTGGCCGCCGCGACCGCCGTGCGCGGCACGCTGTCCAGCCCGTGGGACCTGACACACGACGAAGCCGTCCTCGAGGGAGCGCACTGATGGACAAGATCACCACGGTCACCGGGATCGCCGCGCCGCTCAAGCGCTCGAACGTCGACACCGACCAGATCATCCCCGCCGTGTACCTGAAGCGCGTGACGAAGACCGGGTTCGAGGACGCGCTGTTCTCCGGCTGGCGCCAGGACCCGGCGTTCGTGCTGAACCAGCCCGAGTACCAGGGCGCCCAGGTGCTCGTCGCCGGGCCGGACTTCGGCACCGGCTCGTCCCGCGAGCACGCCGTGTGGGCGCTCCGCGACTTCGGGTTCCGAGTGGTCGTGTCGCCGAAGTTCGCCGACATCTTCAAGGGCAACGCGGGCAAGCAGGGCCTGGTCACCGCGATGGTCACCGAACCGGACGTCGAACGGCTCTGGGCGGCGATCGAGGCGTCCCCGGGCATCCAGGCGACCGTGGACCTCGGTACCCAGCGCGTGTCGCTGGGCGATGTGGACGTGGCTTTCGAGATCGACGCTTACACTCGTTGGCGGTTGATGGAAGGGCTCGACGACATCGGGCTCACCCTCCGTGACGAGACCTCGATCACGGAGTTCGAATCCCGCCGGGCAACTTGGCGGCCGAAAACATTGCCGGTGAAGTAGTGAACTCTCTCGTACAGGACGCAGCAGCAGCAGGGGCACGCGTGGGACTCAAGTCAGACGAGATCGTCATCCGCGGTGGCAAGCCGCTGGTCGGACGCATCGAGGTCCGCGGCGCGAAGAACCTCGCGACGAAGGCGATGGTCGCATCGCTCCTGGGCGACACCCCGTCGATCCTCAAGGACGTGCCGGACATCTCCGACGTCAAGGTCGTCCGCGCGCTGCTCGAGGTGCACGGTGTGCGCATCACCGATCCTGCACGAGGCGAGCTCATCCTCGACCCGTCGAACGTCGAGTCGGCGCACTTCGCCGAGATCGACGCCCACGCCGGCTCGAGCCGCATCCCGATCCTGTTCTGCGGCCCGCTGCTGCACAAGCTCGGCGAGGCCTTCATCCCCGACCTCGGTGGCTGCCGCATCGGTGACCGCCCGATCGACTTCCACCTCGACGCCCTGCGCGCCATGGGTGCCGTCGTCGACAAGCAGATCAACGGCATCCACATCACGGCCCCGAACGGCCTCAAGGGCGCCAACATCGAGCTGCCCTACCCGAGTGTGGGTGCGACCGAGCAGGTCCTGCTGTCCTCGACCCTGGCCGAGGGCGTGACCGAGCTGCGCAACGCCGCGATCGAGCCCGAGATCATGGACCTCATCGCGATCCTGCAGAAGATGGGCGCGATCATCACGGTCGAGCCGAACCGCACGATCTTCATCGAGGGCGTCAAGACGCTCCGCGGCTACACGCACCGGGCGATCAACGACCGCAACGAGGCAGCCAGCTGGGCCTCCGCAGCACTCGCGACCAACGGCGACATCTTCGTCGAGGGCGCGAAGCAGCAGGAGCTCATGACGTTCCTCAACGTCTTCCGCAAGGTCGGCGGCGGGTTCGACATCCAAGAGGACGGCATCCGGTTCTACCGCGAGCTCGACGTCCTGAAGCCCGTCGTCATCGAGACCGACGTGCACCCCGGCTTCATGACCGACTGGCAGCAGCCGCTCGTCGTCGCCCTGACCCAGGCCGAGGGCCGCAGCGTCGTGCACGAGACCGTCTACGAGAACCGTTTCGGCTTCACCGACGCCCTGAACGAGATGGGTGCCGACATCGTCGTGCACAAGGAGGGACTGCCCGGGCACGACCGCCGCGTCGCGCGTCGTCCGTTCGAGCAGGCCGCCGTCGTCACCGGTCCGACCAAGCTGCACGGCGCGAACGTGCGCGTGCCCGACCTGCGTGGCGGGTTCAGCCACCTCATCGCGGCGCTGACCGCCGAGGGCGAGTCGCACATCACCAACGTCGGCATCATCAGCCGCGGGTACGAGCACTTCATCCCGAAGCTGCGGAAGCTCGGCGCGGACTTCGACTTCGCAGGCTGACGTGGCCACCGACCACGGCGCGACGCCGGACGATGCCGCGCGCCCGGTGCGTGGCGACCTCGACGTGGTGACCACCGGGCTGCCGAACCCCGGCCGCCGGTGGAAGCGCGGCGAACCCAACGTCGCCTTCCGCATCACGGCGGTCGCCGTCATCCCGCTGTTCCGGTGGGTGTCGGCGTACCGCTGGCACGGCCCGAACCGGTTGCCCGAGCACGGCGCGTTCGTGGTGGCACCGAACCACTACACGAACATCGACCCGCTGGTCGTCGGCACGGCCGTGTGGGTCAGTCGGCGCCTGCCGCGCTTCCTGGCCAAGGCCTCGATCTTCCGCGTGCCCGTGGTCGGCAAGCTGATGACCGGTATGGGGCAGATCCCCGTCGAACGCTCGGGACGCACCCGGCTCAACGATCCGCTGGGCGGTGGACGCAGCCTGGTCGAGCAGGGCGGCGCGGTGATCGTCTACCCCGAGGGCACCCTGACGCGCGACCCGGACCTGTGGCCGATGCGCGGCAAGACCGGAGCGGCCCGGATCGCGCTCGAGAACGACGTCCCGCTCATCCCGATGGCCCACTGGGGCACGCAGCGGATCATGCCGCGGTACTCCAAGAAGCTCAACCTGTTCCGTCGCGCCCACGTCGACGTCGTGTTCGGCACGCCGATGGACCTCTCCGCGTACCGGGGTCGTCCACTCGACGCCAAGCTGCTCAACGAGGTCACCGACAAGCTGATGGCCGAGATCACCGCGCTCGTCGAACAGCTGCGTGGCGAACGGGCGCCAGCGGTGCGCTGGGACCCGACCGCGAACAACCAGAAGGAGACCGGCAGGTTTGAGTGACGCAGCCGACCGGACCGGCGTGTCCGGCCTCCGACCGCACGACGACCACCCGGACCCGACCGCCGCTGCCCGCGGCGCCGTCGACACCGCGGCGATCCGCGTGGTCATGCAGTCCACGGACAAGCCCCGTGTCGCCGTCATTGGCGCCGGCAGCTGGGGGACCACGTTCGCGAAGGTCCTGGCCGAGGGCGGCGCCTCCACCGTCGTCTGGGCCCGCCGGCCCGAGGTAGCGCGCGAGATCACCGAGACCAAGCGCAACTCCGAGTACCTGCCGGGCATCAACCTGCCCCGGACCCTGACGGCGTCGACGTCGCTGGCCGCGGTGCTCGACGGCGCCGAACAGGTCTACGTCTCGGTGCCGTCGCAGACCCTGCGCTCGAACCTCGCCGCGATCCGCGAGCTGCTGCCCGCCGGTGTGCCCGTCGTCAGCCTGATGAAGGGCGTCGAGAAGGCCACGGGCCTGCGCATGAGCGAGGTGCTGCTCGAGGGCCTGGGGATCGACCAGGACCGCATCGCCGTCGCGAGCGGCCCGAACCTGGCGCTCGAGATCGCCCGCCGCCAGCCCACCGCGGCCGTCGTGTCGTCGACGAGCGCGGACACCGCCAGCGCGGTGGCCGCCGTGGCGACGAACCCCTACTTCCGGTCGTTCATCAACACCGACGTCATCGGCACCGAGTTCGGCGGGGTCCTGAAGAACCTGATCGCCGTCGCGATCGGCATCGTCGACGGGGTCGGCTACGGCGAGAACACCAAGGCGTCGATCATCACCCGCGGACTGGCCGAGATGACCGAGTTCGCGGTGTCGCTCGGCGCGCAGCCGTCGACGCTGTCCGGGCTCGCGGGCCTGGGCGACCTCATCGCGACGTGCCAGTCGCCGCTGTCGCGGAACAACACCGCGGGTCGGCTGCTCGGCCAGGGGTACCGCTTCGACGAGGTCGTGCGGCAGATGAACCAGACCGCCGAGGGACTCGCATCGGTCGCACCGATCCTGGCACTCGCCGCGGCGAACGGCGTCGACATGCCCATCGTGGGGCAGGTGGCCGAGGTCCTCGCCGGTAGGCTCGATCCGCGCAACATCGCGCCGCACCTCACCGAGACCGACGAGCCCCAGGGCGAGTGACCGGTCCGACCACCCGGACTGGAGCGCCCATGAGCGAGAACGCCCCCGCCACCACCGTCGTCGTCGTGCTGTTCGGCGGCCGGTCGAGCGAGCACGAGATCAGCTGCGTCACCGCGGGCGGCATCATGGACGCCGTCGACCGCGGCGCGTACGACCTCGTGCCGGTCGGCATCACGAAGGACGGCGCGTTCACGCTGCAGCCCGACGACCCCGCCCGGTGGGCCCTGGTCGGCCAGCAGCTCCCCGTCGTGCCGGACAACGGCACGCGCGTGCGGTTCCCGTCCGCTGCCGAACCCCGCGCGCTGACCGTCGAACACCCCGACGGCTCCACGACCACGGTCCCCGTCGACATCGTCTTCCCGATCCTGCACGGACCGTTCGGCGAGGACGGCACCGTCCAGGGCATGCTCGAGACCGCCGGGCTGCCCTACGTCGGCGACGGGGTGCTCGCGAGCGCGCTGGCGATGGACAAGCACGTCGCCAAGGCCGTGCTCGAGCACGCCGGCCTGCGCGTCGCCCCGTGGACCACCGTGCTGCGCCGCGAGTGGATCGCCGACGAGCTCGGTGTCGCCGAGACGATCGCCGCGCACGGGTGGCCGCTCTTCGTCAAGCCCGCCCGCGCCGGCTCGAGCATGGGCGTCTCGCGCGTCGACGGTTCGGACGAACTGGCCGCCGCGATGCACCTGGCGTTCGAGCACGACACCAAGGTGATCGTCGAGCCCCGCGTGGTCGGCCGCGAGGTCGAGGTCGCGGTGCTCGAGGGCCGCGACGGCGTGCCGCGCACCAGCCTGCCCGGCGAGATCGTCGTGGCCGAGGACGGCTTCTACGACTTCGCGGCCAAGTACCTGGGTGGGGACGAGCAGCTGCTGTGCCCGGCACCTCTGACCGCGGCGGAGACCGACGTGATCCGCTCGATCGGTGCTCGCGCGTTCGAGGCGATCGGCGGCTCCGGGCTCGCCCGCGTCGACTGCTTCCTGACCGACGACGGCTTCGTCGTGAACGAGGTCAACACGATGCCGGGCTTCACCCCGTTCTCGATGTACCCCCGTTGCTGGGCCGCGTCCGGCGTCAGCTACCCGGAGCTCGTGACCGAGCTCATCGAGCTGGGACACGCCGCGGTCCGCTGACCGCACCGCGCGCGCCTGTGGCTGGGTGCGTGTCGGCTGTCGCGCCTCTTGTTGCGCCTCATGTCCGGTGGGTGGTCGCGACACCCCGTGCGGTGTGCGTCGACCGGTCAGCATCCGTCGGTTCGCTCGCTGGTGACCGACGGATCGTGACCACTCGGCGGAGCTGAGCGGGGTGTCGTGCCCGGTCGGAAAGCCGGCTGGCCGGGCCCGTGGCGGAAGCTGGTGCGTCAGCCGTTGACGTCGGACGGGTCGAGGCACCGGTGACCGTCCTTCGGCAGGGACGCGACGGCCGTGCCGATGTCCTGCAGCACCTGGTCGGTGGTCTTGGTCGAGTCGATGACGACCTGCACCGCCGGGTCACGGCCGAACGTCGTGTAGACGATCCGCTTGCCCTCGTCGTCGCGGATCCAGTCCACCGTGCCCTTCGTGAAGCACGGCAGGTCGGAGACCGTCGGCACGGCGACCCCGCAGCGGTACAGCGCCGCCGACGGGTCGCCCCACGCGGCGGTCGCCTGGGCGTTCGTGTTGCGCAGGGCGTACTTCGTGTCCACGGTGTCCGGCAGGCGGACCTGGGCGGTGGCGCACGCGGCGGCGTTCGCGGACGGGGCGGCGGTCATCGCGACGGCGTTCGTGCACCCGGTCAGCGCGGCGGCGACCAGGACGGTCACGCCCAGGGCGACGAGGGTGCGGCGTGCGGCGGACATCGGTGTCCAGGCTACCGTTCTCGTGTGGACGCGACGGACGAACGGACCGGACCGGTGGACGCCTGGACGGGGCCGACGGTGGGGGAGCTCGGGGAGTTGGTCGTGCTCGACCGCGTGACCGCGCGGCTGCCGTCCGGGGCGCCGATCGTGGGCCCCGGGGACGACTGCGCCGTGGTCGCGGCGCCCGACGGACGCTTCGTCGTCACGACCGACATGATGGTGCACGGGCCGGACTTCCGGTGGGCGTGGTCGACGCCCGAGGACGTCGGCTGGAAGGCGGCCGCGACGAACCTGTCCGACGTCGCGGCGATGGGGGCGGTGCCGACCGGACTCGTCGTCGCGATCGCCGCACCGCAGGACACCCCCGTGGCCGTGCTCGAGGGCATCGCGGACGGGTTCCGTCTGGCGGTCGACGCACTCGCTCCCGGGTGCGGTGTCGTCGGCGGTGACCTGTCGACGTCGTCGGCGTTCACCCTGGCGGTGACCGCGTTCGGCGACCTGCAGGGCCGGGCGCCGGTGCTCCGCTCGGGTGCTCGCGTCGGGGACGTGCTGGCGGTCGCGGGTGAACTCGGCGAGGCGGCGCGTGGGCTCGGGCGGTTGTTCCGCTTCGGGGTCGACGCCTCCGGGGTGCCGTCCGCCGAGGCGGTGCGGGTGAACGACCTGGATGCTGACCCGACCGTGGCACGGCAGCGTCGCCCGGTGCCGCCGATCGACGGCGGGGCGGGTGCCGCACGGGTCGGCGCGACGGCGATGCTCGACCTGTCCGACGGACTCGCCATCGACGGCGGCCGTCTGGCGCGTGCGAGTGACGTCACCCTGGCGCTCGACGCCGACGCGGTGCAGGACGACGTCGCGCTGCACGGCGGCGAGGACCACGGACTGCTCGCGACGTTCCCCGCGGACGTCGCCCTGCCGAGCGGCTTCCGGCGGCTGGGCGTGGTGGTGCAGCGTGGCGCCACCGACGTCCTGCTCGGGGACCGACCCGTGCCGACGACGGGGTGGGACCCCTACGCCGACTGGGACGGCGCTGCGGGCTGAGGGCGCCACGCCGGGTCGAACGCCGCGGGAGCCGCGGGCGCCGCGTGCGCTGCGTGCACCGCAGGTGCTGCGGGCTCGGGCGCTCAGGCCTCGGACGCCACGGCTTCCCACGCCACGGTCTCGCCGTAGCTGCGCTTGCTGAACGGCGCCAGGCCCGCGGGCCAGGTCGGCTCCGGGGACCGTTTGCTGCGCTCGACGACGACCACGGCGTCCGGCGTCAGCTTCGGCGCGAGGGTCGCGAGCACCTCGGTGAGCTCGGTCTCGGGGACGTCGTACGGCGGGTCGATGAACACCAGGTCGAAGGTGCGCACCGTGCCGCGCAGGTAGCCGAGCACCGGCTGCGGGTACACGTCGATCCGCACGCCCTTGACGCGCTGTTGCACGGCACGCGCGTTCTCACGACAGACGGCCGCCGCTGCCGGAGCGCGGTCGACCAGCACGACCTCGACCGCGCCGCGCGACGCCGCTTCGAGCCCGAGCGCCCCGGTCCCCGCGTACAGGTCCGCCACCGAGGTGTCGTCCACCAGCCCGCGGGCGTCGAGCGACGAGAACAGTGCCTCGCGCACGCGGTCGCTGGTCGGGCGGGTGCCCGACTTCGGCACCCGGAGCGTCAGGGAGCCGGCGGCGCCGGCGATGATGCGGGTCATGCTGCAACCGTAGCGGCCGCAGGCGGTCCCACCGGAGTTGTCCACAGGGCCGCCGGACAGCGTTCTCCACAGGCCGGCCGGGAGGCTCGGGGCACGTCGGCCGTGACGGGTACCGTTGCCGTGTGGTCACCTCCAGAGCCGCCGCACCGGCGGACGCGCCCTCCGACACCCCCGACGGGGTCGCTGGCGCCGCGGTGCCCGCTCGGACCGAGTGGGGCCCAGCTCCGCTCGACACCCGGCTGGCCACGGTGCTGGGCGGTCGGACCGCGAAGGCCGTCGAGAAGGCCTTCGGTCACCGCACGGTGGGGGAGTTCCTCGAGCACGCGCCCCGGCGGTACGCCGAGCGCGGGGCACTCACCGCGCTCGACTCCCTGGCGATCGGCGAGTCGGTGACCATCGTGGCCGAGGTGGTCGACGTCCGAGAACGCACGATGCGGCAGCGGCGCGGCTCGATCCTCGAAGCCAAGATCGGCGACGGCAAGGGCCTGCTGACGCTGACGTTCTTCAACCAGGGCTGGCGCACGAAGGACCTGGTGGTGGGTGCCCGCGGCATCTTCGCCGGCAAGGTCGGCGACTACCGCGGCGCCCGGCAGCTGGCGCACCCCGACTACGAGCTCTTCGACGACGACGACCCCCGGGCCGCGGCCGACCCCGAGTCGGACGAGGCGATCCGGTTCTCGCAGCAGCCGATCCCGATCTACCCGGCGACGGCCTCGCTGTCCTCGTGGCAGATCGCCAAGGCCATGGCCGTCGTGCTCGACACCCTGCCGGACATCGCCGACCCGATCCCGTCCTCGGTGCGCACACGGCTGGGCCTGGTGCCGTTCCGTCGCGCGCTCGAGCTGCTGCACCGCCCCGAGAAGGTCGCCGACTTCAAGCGTGCCCAGGACGCACTGCGGTACCGCGAGGCGTTCGTGCTGCAGACCGCACTGGTCCAGCGGCGGATCGCGGCCCGTGCCACCGCCTCGACGTCGCGCACCGCGTCACCCGGCGGCATCCTCGAACGGTTCGACGCCATGCTGCCCTTCACCCTGACCGACGACCAGCAGAGCGTCGGGGCCGAGATCGCGCACGACCTGGCCGGGTCGTGGCCGATGCACCGGCTGGTGCAGGGCGAGGTCGGCTCGGGCAAGACCCTGGTGGCGATCCGGGCGATGCTCACCGTGGCCGAGTCCGGCGGGCAGTCCGCGCTCATCGCGCCGACCGAGGTCCTCGCCGCGCAGCACCTGCGGTCGATCGTGAAGTTCCTGGGCCCCGACCTGGCGGCCGAGCTCCGTCCCGTCATCCTGACCGGCTCGCAGTCCACCGACGAACGACGGCGCGCGTTGCTGGCCGCTGCCTCCGGCGGGTCGCGGTTGGTCGTCGGCACGCACGCGCTGCTGGGCGACCGGGTCGACTTCGCCGAACTCGGGCTGGTGGTCGTCGACGAGCAGCACCGGTTCGGGGTCGAACAGCGCGAGGCCCTGCGCACGAAGGGGCAGACCCCGCCGCACGTGCTGGTGCTCACGGCGACGCCGATCCCGCGCACGGTGGCCATGACCGTGTTCGGCGACCTCGACGTCTCCACCATCGCGGGCATGCCGTCCGGACGCGCCGGTGTCGAGACCCACGCGGTCGGCCTCGCCGAGCACCCCGGGTGGGAGCCCCGCATCTGGACGCGGATGGCCGAGGAACTCGGCACGGGACGGCAGGCCTTCGTGGTCTGTCCCGCGATCGACGAAGCGCACGCCGAGGACGACGGCCCTGCGCTGGTCCGCGAGCAGGAGGCTCCCGACGGCGACGACGAGGCACCGAAACGCGCGCCGGCGACCGTGCTGGCCACCTCGGACCGCATGCGCACGATGCCCGTGCTGCAGGGGCGCCGGATCGAGGTCCTGCACGGCCGGATGTCCGGCGACGAGAAGGACCGCGTGATGACGGCGTTCGCGGCCGGCGACGTCGACGTCCTGGTCGCGACGACCGTGATCGAGGTCGGCGTGGACGTGCCGAACGCGTCGATGATGGCGATCCTCGACGCCGACCGCTTCGGGGTCTCGCAGCTGCACCAGCTGCGCGGCCGCATCGGCCGTGGCCAGTGGCCGGGCGTGTGCCTGCTCGTGACCACCGCCGAGGCCGACACCACCTCGCGCGAGCGTGTCGACGCGGTGGCCGCCTCGGACGACGGCTTCGAACTCGCCCGGGTCGACCTCGAGCTCCGGCGTGAGGGCGACGTGCTGGGCGAGCGGCAGTCCGGTGGGCGGTCCTCGCTCAACCTGCTGCGCGTCGTCCGCGACGCCGACCTGATCATGGACGCACGCGAGGAAGCCGAGCGGCTACTGGAACGCGACCCGGGCCTCCAGGACCAGCCGGAGCTCCGCGCCGCGCTGGCCCGGCGCCTCGACGAGTCGGACGCCGCGTTCCTCGGCAAGAACTAGCAGAGCCCGGTTCGGTATCGTCGCTGCCATGACGCAGATCGCGGTGGTCCCCGGCTCCTTCGACCCCGTGACCCTGGGGCACCTCGACGTGATCGGGCGCGCGGCCGGGCTGTTCGACGAGGTCCACGTGCTCGTGGTGCACAACCCCGACAAGAAGACCGCGATGTTCGACGCCGTCGACCGCGTCCGGCTCATCGAGGAGTCCCTGGCCGAGGTCGGTGCACCGGAGAACATCCGGGTCGGGGAGTGGACGGCTGGGCTGCTCGTCGACTACTGCCGCCAGGTCGGGGCCTCGGTCCTGGTGAAGGGCGTGCGCTCCGGCGAGGACGTCGCCTACGAGACCCCGATGGCGATCATGAACCGGCACCTGGCGAACGTCGAGACGGTGTTCCTGCTGCCCGACGCCGCACGGGCCCACGTGTCGAGTTCGCTCATCCGCCAGGTCGCCAGCCTGGGCGGCGACGTCACGCCGTACGTGCCCGCGGTGGTCGGCGAGGCGCTCCGTCGGCGCCTGGGCTGACGACGCGCGCGCCACGCCGCTCCTCGACGTCTGCTCTGGTCCGCGCTAGGATGGTCGATCGTGTCTTCCCCCGTGAACAGCCCCTACGCCCTGCGCGTGCGTGACCTCGCGCACCGCCCGGGCGAGATGCGCGAGCACACGCTCGACATCACCGTCCCCGAAGCCCTCGGTGCCGGTGTCGTCGCGGTCCAGGAAGGCGCGGAGATGCACATCGAGCTCCGGCTCGAGGGGCTCCACGAAGGGGTGCTCGTGTCCGGGCACGCCTCGGCCGAGGCCACCGGGCAGTGCTCGCGCTGCCTGATCGACATCGCCGAGCCCGTCGAGGTCGATTTCGCCGAGCTGTTCGCGTATGATCCCTCGGAGGATTTCGACTTCCATGTTCACGAAGACCACGTGGATTGTGAACCGGTCGTTCGAGACGCGGTGGTGCTGTCGCTGCCGTTCCAGCCGGTCTGCCGACCGGACTGCCCAGGACTCGACCCGGTGACGGGTGAGCGACTGGCAGATCTGGGTGATCGCCCGGCGTCCGCGCCGACCGATCTCCGCTGGGCCGCGCTCGACGGACTCACGTTCGACGAGACCGACCGCACCTCCACCGACTGACCACCGACCAACCGAAAGAGAACCACCATGGCCGTTCCCAAGCGCAAGCAATCCCGTGCCAACACGCACGCCCGTCGTTCGCAGTGGAAGGCCGCGCCGGTCCAGCTCGTGAAGACGATCGAGAACGGTCAGGTCACCTACAGCCTCCCGCACCGCGCGAAGGTCGTCGAGGACTCGGCCGGCACCCCCCTGTACATGGAGTACAAGGGCCGCAAGGTCGCCGACGTCTGAGTGACGACACGCATGAAGGCGACGTCCGGTTCCGCGGGGTCCAACCCCGTGGGGTCGGACGTCGTTCGTCTGCAGGCCCTGCTGGGCGTGCAGGTCGACCCTGAGCTGCTGCAGCTCGCCCTGACCCACCGCTCGTTCGCGTACGAGCACGGCGGGATCGGGCACAACGAACGCCTGGAGTTCCTCGGGGACTCCATCCTCGGCCAGGCCGTCACGGTGAAGCTCTACCGCGACTTCCCGCACCTCGACGAGGGCGACCTGGCCAAGCGCCGGGCGAGCCTGGTGTCGACGGTCGCGCTGGCCGAGATCGCCCGACTGATCGGCCTGGGCGCCTACGTCCGCCTGGGCAAGGGCGAAGAGCTCACCGGCGGCCGCGACAAGTCCTCGATCCTGGCCGACACCGTCGAAGCCGTCATCGGTGCGACCTACCTGTCCGCCGGTCCCGACGACGCCACCGCGCTCGTCCTGCGGCTCGTGCAGCCGCTGCTCATCGACCCGGACCGCTTCGGTGCCGCGATGGACCCGAAGACCAGCCTGCAGGAACTGGCTTCGTCGCTCTCCCTCGGCAACCCCGCCTACCGCGTGACCGAAGAGGGCCCTGACCACGACAAGGTCTTCCACGCGACCGTCGTGCTGCAGGGCGAGGACATCGCGACCGGCTCGGGCACCAGCAAGAAGACCGCCGAGATGGCCGCCGCGCTCGACTCGTGGACGCGCCTGTCCGGCCGCACGATCGACACCCCGGCCGTCCTGCCCGCCGAGGCCTAGGGCGTGCCGGAACTCCCCGAGGTCGAGGTCGTCCGCGCCGGCCTCGAACCCGCCGTCAGCGGCGCCCGCATCACGGCGGTCCAGGTCGTCGACGAGCGAGCCCTGACCCGGCACGACGGCCCCGGCGAGGACTTCGCGCACCGGTTGACCGGGCGCACGATCCAGGCGGCCGTCCGCCGTGGCAAGTTCCTGTGGATGCCGCTCGACGACGCTGCCGACGGACCCGAGGCCCTGGTCGCGCACCTCGGCATGAGCGGTCAGATCCTGCTCGGCCGCGATCGACCGGCCGCCAGGCATCGTCGGATCCTGCTGCAGGTCCAGCCTGCGGGCACCACCCGCGACGGCTTCCCGGAGTCGCCGGTCGAGCTGGAGTTCGTCGACCAGCGGACGTTCGGCTCGATGGCGATCGACCGCATGGTGCCGACCGTCGACGGCGCTCCGGCCGGATCAGCGGGGGGCGTCGACCTGCAGCAGCCCGACGCCGCGTGGCGACGACGCATCCCCGGCCAGGTGTCGCACATCGCCCGCGACCCGCTGGACGCCGCCTTCGACGACGCCCGGTTCGTCCAGATGGCCCGGAAGCGCTCGAGCGGCATCAAGCGCGTGCTGCTCGACCAGGGCGTCATCAGCGGTATCGGCAACATCTACGCGGACGAGTCCCTGTGGGCGGCGAAGCTCCACCATGACCGCCCCGCCGACCGCCTGCCCCGGGCGACCGTGCAGCTGTTGCTCGACGAGGTGCGGAGCGTGCTGCGACGGGCCCTCGAGGACGGCGGCACGAGCTTCGACGCGCAGTACGTCAACGTGAACGGGCAGTCCGGGTACTTCTCGCAGCGCCTGAACGTCTACGGGCAGCAGGGCAAGCCGTGCCCCCGGTGCGGCACCACGATCGTCCGCGAGGCCTTCATGAACCGCTCCAGCCACCGTTGCCCCGTGTGCCAACCCAGCCCGCGCCTCCGCACGCGCTAGCCTGACGCCCAGCACCGCCCGAACAGCGAGCCACGAGCCACCCGGAGCACCACCGGACCACCGGAGACCGCATGTACTTGAAGAGCCTGACCATCAAGGGGTTCAAGTCCTTCGCGCAGCCGACGACGTTCGCATTCGAGCCCGGTGTCACGTGCATCGTCGGCCCGAACGGCTCGGGCAAGTCCAACGTCGTCGACGCCCTGGCCTGGGTGATGGGGGAGCAGGGCGCGAAGACCCTGCGCGGCGGCAAGATGGAGGACGTCATCTTCGCTGGCACCTCGACCCGCGGTCCGCTCGGTCGGGCGCAGGTGATGCTGACGATCGACAACACCGACGGGCTGCTGCCGATCGACTACAGCGAGGTGACGATCGCGCGCACCCTGTTCCGCAACGGGGGCAGCGAGTACGCCATCAACGGTGAGAACTGCCGTCTGCTCGACGTGCAGGAACTGCTGAGCGACACCGGTCTCGGTCGCGAGATGCACGTGATCGTCGGGCAGGGGCAGCTCGACAAGGTCCTGCACGCCACCCCGGAGGACCGCCGCGGCTTCATCGAAGAGGCCGCGGGGATCCTCAAGCACCGCCGGCGCAAGGAGAAGACGCTCCGCAAGCTCGAGGCGATGCAGACCAACCTGACCCGGTTGTCCGACCTGGCGGGGGAGATCCGCCGCCAGCTGAAGCCGCTGGGGCGGCAGGCCGAGGTGGCGCGCAAGGCCCAGTCGGTCGCCGCGGTCGCCCGTGACGCCAAGGCCCGCATCCTGGCCGACGACGTGGTCCGCCTGCGCCGCGAACTCCACGAGCACCAGGAGGTCGAGGCCGGCCGGAAGTCCGAGCGCATCGTCCTGACCGAGCGGCTCGACCAGACCCGGGCGCGCCAGCAGCACGTCGAGCAGAGCATGGTCGGCGACGACGTCGACCGGGCCCGCACCGTGGTGCACCGGCTCGAGAGCGTCCAGGAACGCCTGCGCGGCCTGTCGAGCCTGGCGAACCAGCGGCTGATGTTCCTGGCGCAGCAGGCCGACGCCCCGCAGCAGGGCCCGACCGTCACCGCCGAACAGGTCGCGGGTGTGCGGGACGAGGCCGAGCGCCTCGACGCCAGGGCCACGGCGATGGCCGGGGACCAGACTGCCGCCGCCCAGGCGGTGCAGCGCGCCCGTGCCGAGCTCGACGCGCTCGACGAGCAGATCGCAGCCCAGGCAGCGCAGGTGTCCCAGCACGACCTCGACGCGCAACGACTCGCCAGCGCGGTGGAGGTCGCCCGGTCGCGGCGCGGATCCGCCGTCGCCGACCGCGAGCGTCGTGAACGCGCGCTGACCGAGGCGACAGACCGTGCCCGTGCCGCACAGGCCGCGCTGGCCGAGGTCGGACGGGACCCGTCCGTCGACGCCGACCCCGAAGCACTCCAGCGCGCGCTCGAGGCCGCCCGCGCGCGGCTCGAACAGGCGCAGACCGCACGGGACGCCGCGCGCGACCGACTGCACACCCTCGAGCGTGAACGCGACGCCCTCGACGCCCGGGTCGCTGCGCTCGGCATGTCGATCGACGTGCGCGACGGTTCGCAGGCGCTCATCGATGCCGGGCGTGCCGGGATCACCGGTCGCCTGGCCGACCAGCTCACGGTGACGCCCGGGTGGGAGAGCGCGATCGCCACGGCCCTGGACGGCCTGGCCGACGCGGTCCTGGCGGACGACCGAGCTGTCGCGCTCGACGCCGTCGCCCACGCCCGCGCCGCCGACATCGGGCGCATCGACGTGGTGGTCGCGGATGCCGGAGCGTCGAGGACGGACACGCCCGTCCCCGAAGGCGTCCGTCGCGCGCTCGACCTGGTGTCCGGGCCGCCGGCGTTGTCCGCGGTGTTGGCCGACACCTTCATCGCCGAGACAGACGACGTCGACCTCGACGCGGTGCTCGCCGCGGCGCCGCAGGCGACGGTCGTGACCCGCTCCGGTGACCTGGTGCGGGCCGTCCGCGTGACCGGCGGTGGTGAACGGACCACGTCCCGCATCGAGCTGGTGGCCGAGCGCGACGATGCGGTGGCCCGGCGCGACGCGATCCGCAGCGATGCCGAGGACGCGGCCACGAGCCTCCAGGCTGCGCGCACCGCGACGGACGAGGCTCGACGCCAGGCGGACGACGCCGACCGTGCCAGCCGCGCGTCGGCGGCGGCGGCAGCGGAGTACGACCGGCGCAGCGCGAGCGTGCGGGCGGGGGCGGAGAACGCCGCGGCCGAGGTGGCGCGCCTGCGCGCGGCCCTGGCCGAGACGGACGGTGCCGTCGAGGCCGCCGACGCGCAGCTGGCCACCGCTGAACAGGCGCGTGACGCACACGCTGCCGGACCACGTCCGACGGTCGACGCCTCGGCGCGGCCGGCGTTGCTCGACGCGCTGGAGCAGGCGCGCGCCGCCGAGATCGAGCAGCGCATCCAGGTCGAGACCGTGCGCGAGCGGGCACGGTCTGAGCGGACCCGCGCCGACCAGCTGGACCGGCAGCTCGAGGCCGAGCGTGCTGCGGCCGAGGAGGCCGCGCGGCTCGCGGTGATCCGGCGGGCGCAGATCGCGACAGCCGAGAGCGTGCTGGCCGACCTGCCGGCGGTGCTGGGCGCCGTCGACCGGTCGCTCGCGGACGCCCGGGTGCAGCTCGCCACCGCCGAGTCCGAGCGGTCCCGGCGCAACACCGAGCTGCAGACGATCCGCAACGAGGAACGCGAGCTGCGGGACCGGCTGCAGTCGATCACCGACGGTGTGCACTCGCTCGAGATGGAGATCTACGAGAAGAAGCTGCACGTGTCCGGCGTGCTCGACCGTGCGCAGAGCGAGCTCGGGCTGGTCGAGGCCGTCCTGGTGGCGGAGTACGGCCCCCACGTGCCGGTGCCCGTCGACGTGCTCATCGACCCGAGGGTCCTGGCACGGCGGCACCGGGATGCCGAGCGGGCCGCGGCGGCGATGCAGTCCGGCGCCGAGGCGGCGGCCGATGCGGTGGCTGACGACCTCGACGCAGATGGCGTCGACGAGGATCTGCCGGAACTCGCCGTCGAGTCCACCCTGCCCGGCGGCCCGGCGCTGCCCGAGTTCGACGCGACGGACGACGTCGACCCCGCCGACGTGGCGACCGTGCCGTACGACCGACAGGAGCAGGAACGACGCCTCAAGGCCGCCGAGCGCGACCTCGGGCAGCTCGGCAAGGTGAACCCCCTGGCGCTCGAGGAGTTCCAGGCGCTCGAGCAGCGGCACGCGTTCCTGACGGAGCAGCTGGAGGACCTGCAGAAGACCCGCACCGACCTGATGACCATCATCGACGAGCTCGACCAGAAGATGCAGACGATCTTCGAGTCCGCGTTCAACGACACCCGGGACGCCTTCGACGAGGTGTTCCCGATCCTGTTCCCGGGCGGCTCGGGGTCGATCACGCTGACGGACCCGACGAACCTGCTGGCGACGGGCATCGACGTGCAGGTCCGGCCCGCCGGCAAGAAGATCGACCGGCTGACGCTGCTGTCCGGCGGCGAGCGGTCCCTGGCGGCGGTGGCGTTGCTCGTGGCGATCTTCACCGCCCGGCCGTCGCCGTTCTACATCATGGACGAGGTCGAGGCAGCGCTCGACGACGCCAACCTCGGTCGGCTGCTGACGGTGTTCGAGCGGCTCCGCGAGACCTCACAGCTCATCGTCATCACGCACCAGAAGCGCACGATGGAGATCGCGGACGCGCTGTACGGGGTGTCGATGCGCCAGGACGGCGTCTCCGCGGTCGTCGGGCAGCGCGTGCAGCGCCGCGAGCCCGAGCCCGCCGACGCGGCCTGACGGCGGCGGCGGCCGCGGGGGCGGCGCCGAGTCTCGGTCTGGCGGACAGTTTCGACCCTGCGCGACCCGCAGGATGTCCGCAGGGCCGAGTCTCGGCGCGCGGCCGGCGGGCCCGACCGCGGCAGCAGACGGACGGGAGGCGCGGTGCCAGCTGGCACCGCGCCTCCCGTCGACGGATAAGTCGCGGCTACTTCGCGTCGGCCTCGGCCTGGACGGTGCGCTGGGAGCCGGTGGGGGTGAGCCCGCGCTCCTGGCGCTTCTTGGAGACGACCAGCGAGGCGACGGTCGCGACGGCGATCGTCAGCAGGATGAAGCCGAGCGAGAACCAGATCGGGATCTCCGGCGCCCACTCGATGTGCTCGCCGCCGTTGATGAATGGCAGCTCGTTGACGTGCATGGCGTGGAAGACGAGCTTCACACCGATGAACGCCAGGATGACGGCCAGGCCCTGCCCAAGGTAGATCAGGCGCTCCAGCAGCCCGGCGATCAGGAAGTACAGCTGACGCAGACCCAGCAGCGAGAACGCGTTCGCGGTGAACACGATGAAGGCGTCCTGCGTCAGACCGAAGATCGCGGGGATCGAGTCGAGCGCGAACAGCACGTCGGTCAGGCCGATCGCGACCATGACCAGCAGCATCGGGGTGAACAGGCGCTTGCCGTCGATCTTCGTGGTCAGGCGGTCGCCGTCGTAGTGGTCCGAGGTCGGGATGATGCGCTTGAGGATCCGGATGAGCCGCGAGTCACCCTCGGTCTCGTCGTGCCCGCCGCCCTTGGCCTGCGACCAGGCGAGCCAGAACAGCAGGATGCCGAACAGGTAGAACACCCACGAGAAGTTCTCGATGATCGTGACGCCGAGGGCGATGAACACACCGCGGGCGACGAGCGCGATCGCGACGCCGACCAGCAGGACCTTCTGCTGGAACTCCTTCGGCACCGCGAAGCTCGACATGATGATCAGGAACACGAACAGGTTGTCGATCGACAGGGCCTTCTCGGTCAACCAGCCAGCGAAGTACTCACCACCGGCCTGGCCGCCACCGAACACCAGGATCCCGATGCCGAAGACGATCGCCAGGGCGATGTAGACGACGGACCAGAACGCGGATTCGCGGATGTGGGGCACGTGCGGCGTGCGCACGTGGGAGTAGAAGTCGAAGACCAGCAGCGCCAGGATGCCGGCGATGGTCAGGAGCCACACGTACAGGGGGACGTCCAACGGATTTCCTTCAGGTTCAGGGCGGTGCGTGTGCTCCACGCGGGTACGCCGAGGCCTGAAGGTCTCTTCCGCCGCGGTCCGCACGATGTGCTGGCCACGACCGGCGCCCCGGGTCCGGGTCGTTCCGGGCCGTACTGACGGGGTCACCGAGAGGGAATACTCCCCTTCGTGATCACGATGCTACCGGGGCGGTCGTCCATGCGTCCGCCCCTAAGCTGGGAACATGGCGAGTTCTTGGTCACTGTCCTCCCGGCTGCGCGGGCTCTTCCAGCGGAAGACCATCGACGAGACCACCTGGGACGACCTCGAGGCGGCGCTCATCGGGGCGGACTTCGGCCCGGACATCTCCGAGGAGATCATCGAGGACCTGCACGCGCGCGTCGACCGGTACGGCACCACCGACCCGGCCGACCTGCAGCGGATGCTGCGTGAGGTGCTCGAGGAGCGGCTCTCCAAGCTCGACACCACGCTGAAGCTCAGCGCCCGGCCGGCCGTCGTGCTGGTCGTGGGCGTCAACGGCGTGGGCAAGACCACCACGATCGGCAAGTTCGCCAAGTTCCTGAAGACCTACGACCGCACGGTGCTGGTCGGTGCGGCGGACACGTTCCGCGCGGCGGCGGTCGAGCAGGTCGCGACGTGGGCCCAGCGCGCCGGCGTCGACGTCGTGCGGCCGTCGCAGCCCGGGCAGGACCCGGCGTCGGTCGCCTACCAGACCGTCGAGCAGGCCATGCGCGACGGCATCGAGATCGTCGTGATCGACACCGCGGGCCGGCTGCACACCAAGGCCGGTCTCATGGACGAGCTCGGCAAGATCAAGCGCGTCGTCGAGAAGCAGACCGAGATCGCCGAGGTGCTGCTGGTCCTCGATGCGACAACCGGACAGAACGGGCTCGCCCAGGCGCAGGCGTTCATCGAGGGTGCCGGGGTCACCGGACTCGTCATCACCAAGCTCGACGGGTCCGCGAAGGCCGGGTTCGTGCTGAGTGTGCAGGAGAAGACGGGCATCCCGATCAAGCTCATCGGCCAGGGCGAGGGCATCAACGACCTGACCGGCTTCACCCCGCACGTGTTCGTGCAGAACCTGGTGGGCTAGATCCGGGTAGGTTCTGCGCAGTACAGGGATCGTCCAGGTACGTCGGAAGGAGTTCCCCATGCCAGCACTGCTCATCATCGCGATCGTCGTCGGCCTCGTCCTGCTCTTCAGCGGGATCTTCGTCGCCGCGCTCAAGTTCCTGCTCTTCATCGGCCTGATCCTGATCGTCCTGGCGATCGTCGGTTGGATCGTCCGGCAGGTCCGCAGCCGCGTCTGATCCGTCGCGTCCACTGGACGCGACCGCCGGACGCGACCAGGCACCGAACGGGAGGCCCGTCACCAGCTGGTGACGGGCCTCCCGTCCGTCCGCGGCCGGGTCCCGACGCCCGGCCGCGCCGCTCAGACGGCCTGACGGCCGACCGGGGCGTCCACGAGGTGTGCCAGGTGTGCCGGGACGGTGCCGCCGCGGGCGACGGTCGCACGCGCCCACAGGCGGCCGGCGCGGTACGAGGACCGGACGAGCGGGCCGGCGAGCACGCCCGCGAACCCCATGCCCTCGGCGCGTTCGCGCAGCGCCACGAACTCGTCCGGCCGCACCCACCGCGCGACCGGCAGGTGCCGCGGCGACGGGCGGAGGTACTGCGTCAACGTGATGATGTCCGTGCCCGCGTCGCGCAGCTGCTGCAGGGCGTCCTCGATCTCGGCGATCTCCTCGCCCATGCCGAGGATCAGGTTCGACTTCGTCACCAGGCCCGCGTCGTGCCCCTGCGTGATGACGTCGAGGGACCGCTCGAACCGGAACGCCGGGCGGATCCGCTTGAAGATGCGCGGGACCGTCTCGACGTTGTGGGCGAAGACCTCGGGCGCGGCGTCGAACACCTGGCCGAGCTGGTCCGGGCGGCCGTTGAAGTCGGGGACCAGGATCTCGACGCCGGTGCCGGGGGACTGCCGGTGGATCGCGCGGATGGTCTCGGCGTACAGCCATGCGCCGCCGTCGTCCAGGTCGTCCCGCGCGACGCCGGTGACCGTGGCGTAGCGCAGGCCCATGTCGGCGACGGAGTCGGCCACGCGGCGGGGCTCGTCGCGGTCGAGCGGCTCGGGCTTGCCGGTGTCGATCTGGCAGAAGTCGCAGCGGCGGGTGCACTGCGAGCCGCCGATCAGGAACGTGGCCTCGCGGTCTTCCCAGCACTCGAAGACGTTCGGACACCCGGCCTCCTGGCACACGGTGTGCAGTTGCTTCTCCTTGACCAGGGCGGAGACCTCGCGGAACTCCGGGCCCTGGGTCGCCCGGGTCTTGATCCAGGCAGGCTTGGTCTCGATCGGCGTCGCGGCGTTCCGGGCCTCGACGCGGAGCATGCGGCGGCCTTC
This sequence comes from Microbacterium sp. M1A1_1b, assembly GCF_053345565.1. Taxonomy (NCBI): domain Bacteria; kingdom Bacillati; phylum Actinomycetota; class Actinomycetes; order Micrococcales; family Microbacteriaceae; genus Microbacterium; species Microbacterium sp. M1A1_1b. The sequence goes on along the minus strand of NZ_JBKFAJ010000007.1, from coordinate 108,460 downwards.
GGGAGCGAGTGTCATGCGGGGACCTCTTCCGGGGTGCTGATGCGGACGCCAGCGTGCATGCCGTCGACCGCCCGTTGGACCTGGACGGCGACGACCTGGGCGACCTCGGCGACGGGGACCGTCCGTCCGGCGACGGCGCCGAGCGTCGTGACGCCCGCGTCGGCGATGCCGCAGGGGACGATGGCGGCGTAGGCATCGAGCGCGTTGTCGCAGTTGATCGCGATGCCGTGACTGGTCACACCCTCGGCGACGTGCAGGCCGATCGCGCCGACCTTGGCGAGCGTCTGCCCCGTCCTGACCCAGGCGCCGCTGCGTCCCTCGACCCGTTCGGCCAGCACGCCCACCGCGGCGGCAGCGTCGAGGATGACCTGCTCGAGGTCGCGTACCCACGCCACCACGTCGAGCGGTTCGGCGAGCCGCACGATCGGGTAGGCGACCAGCTGCCCGGGGCCGTGCCAGGTGATCCGGCCGCCGCGGTCGACCTCGACCACGTCGGCGCCGTTCGTGGGCAGGTCGCTCGGTTCGGTGCGCCGCCCCGCGGTGTACACGGACGGGTGCTCGCACAGCACCAGCGCGCCGGGGGAGCGGCCCGCGACGACGTCGGCGTGCAGTGTGCGCTGCAGGGCGAGGCCGTCGGCGTACGGCAGCAGGCCCGGTGGGCGGACGACCTGGAGTTCCGGCATGTGCTGAGCGTACGACGGTTTCTGGACGCCGTCCAACAACCGGTCTGGTCGTGTCGGGCGCGAGCGGGGGTGTCCCTCGACGCGCTCCTGGACGCGCGTGGGGCGGGCGCGGACGGGGCCTGTAGAATCGGGGGATCATGGCGCAATTCGGATCCCTCTCTGATCGGCTGACCGAGACCTTCCGCAACCTGCGGACGAAGGGACGACTCTCCCCCTCGGACGTGGACGGCACCGTCCGCGAGATCCGCCGGGCCCTGCTCGACGCCGACGTCGCGCTCGAGGTCGTCAAGGCCTTCACCGCATCCGTGCGTGAGCGTGCCCTGTCCGACGAGGTCAACCGCGCGCTCAACCCGGCGCAGCAGGTCGTCCAGATCGTGAACGAGGAACTCGTCGGCATCCTCGGTGGCCAGCAGCGCCGCCTGGAGTTCGCCAAGCGTCCGCCGACGGTCATCATGCTCGCGGGCCTGCAGGGCGCCGGCAAGACCACGCTCGCGGGCAAGCTCGGCAAGTGGCTCAAGAAGGACGGCCACACCCCGATGCTCGTCGCCGCGGACCTGCAGCGTCCGAACGCCGTGCAGCAGCTGCAGGTCGTCGGCGAACAGGCCGGCGTGCACGTCTTCGCACCCGAGCCCGGCAACGGCGTCGGCGACCCGGTCAAGGTCGCCAAGAACGCGATCAAGGCCGCGGTCGACCAGCAGTACGACACGGTCATCGTGGACACGGCCGGTCGTCTCGGTGTCGATGCCGAGCTGATGAAGCAGGCCGCCAACATCCGCAAGGCCGTCGACCCGGACGAGGTCCTGTTCGTCATCGACGCGATGATCGGTCAGGACGCCGTCACCACGGCGCGCGCGTTCCAGGAGGGCGTCGACTTCACCGGTGTCGTCCTGTCGAAGCTCGACGGTGACGCCCGCGGTGGTGCTGCGCTGTCGGTGGCGTCGATCACCGGCCGGCCGATCATGTTCGCCTCCACCGGTGAGGGCCTCGACGACTTCGAGCCGTTCCACCCGGATCGCATGGCAAGCCGCATCCTCGACCTCGGCGACATCCTCTCGCTCATCGAACAGGCGCAGGGCGCCTTCGACGAAGAAGAGGCGCGCAAGGTCGCCGACAAGATCGCGACCGACAACTTCACGCTGAACGACTTCCTGCAGCAGATGCAGCAGCTGCGCAAGGCCGGCTCGATCAAGGGCATGCTCGGGATGCTCCCGGGCGCCAAGGGCATGCGCGAAGCCCTCGACAACTTCGACGAGCGCGAGATCGTCCGGACCGAGGCGATCATCCAGTCGATGACCCCGCAGGAGCGCGAGCTGCCGAAGCTGCTGAACGGCTCGCGTCGTCTGCGCATCGCCAAGGGTGCCGGCTCGACCGTCACCGAGGTCAACCAGCTCGTGAACCGCTTCGAGCAGGCGGCGAAGATGATGAAGACGGTCGCCCGCGGTGGCGTGCCGCAGATGCCGGGCATGGGACCGATCCCCGGCATGCACGGCGGCAAGAAGCAGCAGCAGGGCGGCAAGAAGAAGGCCAAGGTCGGCAACCCGGCCAAGCGCGCAGCGCTCGCCGCCGGCGCCCCCGCCGCGCCGCAGCAGACCCCGAAGGGGTCGGGGCTCGGGCTGGGCGGCGGCAAGAACGGCAAGGCCCCCACCGAGGAAGAGCTCGCGAGCCTGCAGAAGTTCCTGGGTCGCTGACCGCGACCGCGCGCGGGACGGGAGGCCCGGTGCCAGCTGGCACCGGGCCTCCCGTCCGTCGCTGCCTGCCTACAGGGAGTCGGCGAACTCCCGCACCAGGTGGCGGACGACCTCGCGCAGGTCGCCGTCGTGCTGCTGCGCGACCACGAGCTGCCGCTGGTACGACGCCCCCCGCTCGATCATCGTGTCCAGGTGGTGCAGCTCATCGACGCACCCGAGCCGTTCGGCGATCGGGTCGAGCCGGGTCACCAGGTCGTGCACCTCGTCGGTGACCAGTCGTTCGTCGCCGGCCACGTTGATGATGATCTCGGCGTCCATGCCGTAGCGGGCCGCACGCCACTTGTTCTCGCGGACGAACCACGGCTGCATGGTCGGCAGGGTCTCGCCCGCGTCGAGCCGGTCGGAGCACGCCGTCACCAGGCACTGCACGAGCGCGGTGACCGCCCCGACCTCGTGCAGGGTGGACAGGCCGTCGGAGACCCGGTTCTCGAGCGTGCCCCACCCCGGTGACGGTCGGATGTCCCACCGCAGGTCCTTGACGCCCTCGATCACACCGGTGTGGGTCAGGTCACCCACGACCTCTTCGAAGTTCGCCCACGCACCGAGCTGCGGGGGCAGACCGCCGGTGGGGAGCTGCTGGAACATGAGCGCCCGGTTCGACGCGTACCCGGTGTCGGTGCCGCCCCAGAACGGACTCGACGCGGTGAACGCCTGCAGGTGCGGCACGTAGGCGAGCATCGCGTTCATGATCGGGATGGCCTTGTCGCGGTCGTCGATGCCGACGTGCACGTGGACACCCCAGATGAGCATCTGCCGTCCCCACCAGCGCGTGCGGTCGATCAGCGTCGTGTAGTGCTCGCTGTCCGGGGTGATCTCCTGCTGGTCCCACACCGCGAACGGATGGGTGCCGGAGCACATCACCTGGGCGTCGAGGGGTGCGGCGGCGTCGATCACCTCGCCGATCGTGCTCGACAGCTCCGCGGTGGCTCCCGCGACGGTGTCGTGCACCCCGGTGACGACCTCGACCGTGTTGGTGAGCAGTTCTTCGGTCACCTTCTCGCGGTCGCCCAGGCGTTCGTGCACGGCGGCGATGACCGCGGGGGCCCGGGGCGCCAGGTCCCCGGTGTCCCGGTCGACCAGCGGGAGTTCCCACTCGACGCCGATGGTCGACGGGCGGGACTCGGTGAAGCGGATGTCCATGCTGTACATCCTGCCCGGCTCCTTGTCGGACACGCACAACCAACGCCCGTCCCGATCGTGCGGTTCCGGTTCTCAGCACTTCCCCACCGGGTTTACCGTAGAAGCGCAGCCGAAGGGGAAGAAGGACGCATGCAGTTGGTCGTTCGTGGGACGTCCGCACCGCTCATCGGGGAACTCGACGTTCCCGTCTCCAAGTACCACGCGCACCGCGCCCTGGTCCTCGCGTCACTGGCGCCGGGGACCAGCATCGTCTCCGGGATCAGTTCGACCCGCCAGGTCGAGTGGACCGTGGGGACGCTCCGCGCCCTGGGCGTCGACATCAGACGCCGGGGGAACGCCTACCACGTCACCGGTCTCGGGGGTCGGTACCAGGCGACGGACGTCGTCGACCACGGTTCGCGCGGCGCCGACGGCCTGCTCAACATGGGATCCTCGGGCACGACGCTGTACTTCATGACCGGGCTCGCGTCGCTGGCCGACAAGCCCATGACGCTGTCGGGGATGAAGTACTTCCAGCGCCGACCGATCAAGGCGCTGCTGACCTCGCTCACCCAGATGGGGATCGAGCTCGAGGCCACGCACGACTGCCCGCCGGTCACCGTCCAGCCCCGACGGCCGCGCGGTGGCGACGTGCAGATCGCCGGCACGTTGTCGCAGTGGATCTCCGGGCTGCTGCTCGTCGCGCCGTTCGCCGACCACGAGACCCGCATCCACGTCACCGGCGGCCGGCTCAACGAACAGCCCTACGTCGAACTGACCGTCCGGATGATGCGGGAGTTCGGCCTGCGCGTCGAGGTCTCCGACGACTGGCTGGAGTACCGCATCCCCGCGGGCCAGCAGGCCGCGCCGCACGACTACGTCATCCCGCCGGACATCGGCTCGGCCGCGTTCGGCATCGCCGCCGCCGGCATCCGCGGGTCGAACGTGCTGCTGCGCGGCATGACCTCGTTCCGCACCGCGGACACCGACCACCCGGAGAGCGAGTTCCTCGACCTGGCCACGGCGATGGGCGTCCCGATGCGCATCGACGACGAGACCGGGTTCGTGCGCATCGAGCACGACGGCTCCCCGCTCCGACCGCTCGACATCGACTGCCAGCCGATCCCCGACCTGCTGCCGGTGCTGTCCACGATGGCGACCTTCGCCGAGGGCACCACCCGGCTGTGGAACGTCGCGCACATCCGGCTCAAGGAGTCGGACCGTGTCGCCGCGATGCTGCAGCTGAACCGGATGGGCGGTCGCGCCGAACAGGGAGCGGACGAGCTCCGCGTGACCGGGGTCGGCGCCGGCGGACTGCACGGGGCGTCGATGTCCTCGTTCAACGACCACCGCGTCCTCATGTCGCTCGCCGTCGCGGCATCCCGGGCCGACGGCGTGTCCGCGCTGACCTACCCCCGCGCCTACCGCATCTCGTACCCCACCTTCCTCGAGGCGATGAACTCGGTCGGTCTCGACATGGAGGTCGGCGACGCGCTCGCCGCGACGGCCGAAGCCGACGAGCGCGCGGGCCGCGTCGAGCGTGCCGACGTGCCGGACCAGACGACCGACCTGGGCGACGACCCCACGCGGGCCGCCCGAGACGACGCCCCGTCCGCACGCACCGGCGTGGACGCCCGGTCGGCACGCCCCGGCGTGGACGCACCGTCCGAGCGCACCGGTGTGGACGCCGACCCACTGGTCCTCAGCGAGCGGGTCCGCGCCCTGGCCCACACCGAGCCCGACGGTCTGGCGGTGATCGAGGTCGGCGGCCCCGAGCCGGTGGACACCACGTGGCGCGAGCTGCAGGACGAGGCCGACCGGGTCTCGGCGCTGCTGCTCGAACTCGGCGTCCGCCGCGGTGAGTCCGTCGCGATGCAGCTGCCGAACTGGCGCGAGTTCGTCGCGATCACCCTGGGCGCCATCCAGATCGGCGCGGTGGCGACCCCGATCATGCCGGTGTTCGGTCCGCGCGAGACGACCATGACGCTCGCCCGGTCCCGCGCCCGCGTGGTGTTCCTGCCGAACGTCTTCCGCAAGCGTCGCCCCGCGCTCGAACTGCTCGACGTCATCGACGAGGCGGCGGCCCAGCAGCGCCGTCTCGCCGTCGAGCACGTCGTGGTGATCCGGTCCGAGGCGCGCGGCCAGGGCGACACCCCCACGAACCAGCCACCGCTGCCCGCCGACGCGTCCGCGCGCGTCGCCGCCAGCGAGTGGAACTGGCGCTACTACGACACCGCGCTCAGCAGCGTGCACGTGGACGTCGAGCAGATCACCGCGCACGCCCCGACGCCCGACGACGTCTGCCAGCTGCTCTTCACCTCGGGCACCACGGGCGAGCCGAAGGGCGTGCAGCACCCGCACCGCACGCTGGGCCTGGCCACGGCCATGCACGTGGCACAGTCCGGGTTGACCAAGGACGACCGCATCTACATCCCGTCCCCGCTGGCGCATCAGACCGGGTTCCTGTACGGCATGCTGCTGGCCTTCCGGCTCGGCGCCGCCCAGGTCATCCAGCCCGTGTGGGACGGCCGTGCCGCGCTCGACCAGGCGTTCGGCGTCGCCGGTGCGACCTTCGTGCAGTGCGCGACCCCGTTCCTGACCGACCTGGTCGACCTGGTCGAGGCCGGTGCACCGGCTCCGGCGTCCCTGCGGGTCTTCGTGCCGACGGGCGCGGCCGTGCCCCGTGCGCTCGCCCAGCGCGCATCGACGGTGCTCGGCACCGCGATCCTGGGTGCGTTCGGCACGAGTGAGACGTGTCTCGGTGCGCTGTCCAGCCCGACGGACGACCCGGCCGACGCGTACGGCCACGACGGTCGTGCGCTGCCCGGCATCCGGCTGCGGATCGTCGACGACGAGGGCAACGAGCTGCCGGCGGACACCGAGGGCAACTTCGAGCTGCACTCGCCGACGATGTTCGACGGGTACCTCGACCGACCGGACCTGACCGACGACGTCTTCACCCAGGACGGCTGGTACCGGACCGGGGACCTGGCGAAGGTCGATGCCAAGGGCTTCCTGTCCATCACCGGTCGCATCAAGGACGTCATCAACCGCGGCGGCGAGAAGATCCCCGTGGTCGAGATCGAGAACCTGCTGTACCAGCACCCGCTCGTCACCGACGTCGCCATCGTCGCGATGCCCGACGACCGGCTGGGGGAGCGGGCCTGTGCGTACGTCGTGTCCGCCCGTGCCGACGAGCCGCTCGACTTCGGCGCCATGCAGCGGTACCTCGAGCACGCCGGTGTCAGCAGGTACTACTGGCCCGAGCGGCTGGAGTACCTCGACGAACTGCCCCGCAACGCGGTGGGCAAGGTCCAGAAGAACGTCCTGCGCGAGCACGCGGCGGCGCTCGTGACGACGAAGGAGAACGAACGATGACGATGGTCACGGAACCCGCGGTCGAGCAGGACTTCGCGCAGCTCAAGGCCGAGGTCACCGCGTGGGTGCGGGGCCGCGGCGAGGAGTGGGCGAACGAGATCGAGCGCACCGGCACGGTCGCGCCCGAGCTGTTCCAGGAACTCAAGGACAAGGGGTGGCTGAGCCTGGCCGCGCCGCCCGAGCTGGGTGGCCGGGGCATCCCGTTCTCGCGCTACCTCGAGGTGATGGAGATCGTGTCCCGTTCGCACGCCTCGATCCGGATGCTGGTGCACGTCATCAACGGCACGTGGCGCGCCATGGCCCCCTACGCCACCCCCGAGCAGATCGAGCAGGTCGTCAAGCCCAGCGTGGCCGGCGACAAGCTGGTCGCCTTCACCCTCACCGAGGCCACGGCCGGCACGGGCGCGGACATCCGCACGACGGTCCGTCGCGAGGGCGACACGTACGTGATGAACGGCGAGAAGCACCTCATCACGTTCGGCGTCAAGTGCGACTACTGGCTGATCGCCGCACGGCTCGAGGGCACCACGGGCCAGGACGGCACCGTCGCGTTCCTGATGCCGAACTCCGGGCTGCCCGGGGCCGAGGTGATCGACGACTCCGACACGATGGGCATCCGCGGCACCGACCACGCGATCCTGCGCTTCACCGACACGCCGATCCCCGCGAGCGCCCGCCTGGGCGACGAGGGCCAGGGGCTCGAGGTCGCCCTCGGTGGCTTCCTGCTGCCCAGCCGTGTGTCGGTCGCGATGAGCGCCGTCGGGCTGGCAGAGCGCGCGAACGAGCTGGCCGTGGAGTACGCGAACGAGCGCGAGACCTTCGGCAAGAAGCTCTCGACCCGCCAGGCGATCCAGTTCTACCTGGCCGAGAACTACGCCGACATCGCCGCAGCCCGTGCCCTGGTGCTCGAGGCCGCCCGCGCGTACGAGGAGGGCCGCCCCGACGCCGGCACGCTGTCGAGCGCCTCGAAGATGGTCGCCGTCGACATGCTGGCCCGCGTCACGGACAAGGCCCTGCAGGTGCACGGCGGGCAGGGCTACTGGAAGCGCAACGCCATCGAGCGCGTCTACCGTGACGCCCGCGCGCAGCGCTTCGAAGAGGGCACGAACGAGATCCAGAAGCTGGTCGTCGGCCGCGCCGTCGTGACCGGCCAGGCCGGCTTCTAGCCGCACCCCAGAACGCAACGGGAGGCCCGTGGCGGGCCCGCCACGGGCCTCCCGTCCGCCACCACCCACGTAGAGGACCCCAGTGACCGACTCCACCACCGCACCCATCGCGCTCATCACCGGAGCCTCCCGCGGCATCGGCCGCCTGCTCGCGCAGAAGCTCGGCCAGCGCGGCGTCACCGTCGTGGTGACGTACAAGGGCAACGCCGACCTGGCCGAGCAGTCCCTCGCCGATGTCAAGGCCGCCGGCGGCGACGGCATCACGGCGCAGGTCGACATCGAACAGCCCGAGTCGATCGACGCGCTGTTCGACCTGGTGCGGGACACCTACGGCCGGCTGGACATGTTCGTCGCGAACGCCGCCGCCAGTGCCTTCAAGCCCGTCGCGCAGCTGAAGCTCCACCACCTCGACCGCAGCTACGCCACGAACGCCCGCTCGTTCGTCCTCGGCGCGCAGCGTGCCGCCGAGCTGATGGACCGTGGCGGCCGGATCGTCGTCGTGACCTCGTACGGGTCGCTCCGTGCGTTCCCGACCTACGCGGCCCTCGGCGCGGCGAAGGCGATGACCGAGGCGTACACGAAGTACATGGCGGTCGAGTACGGCCCCCGGCAGATCACCGTCAACGCGGTGAACGGCGGGCTCATCGACACCGACTCGCTGGACTACTTCTACAACGCGGTGCCGGGCATGGCGCCGATGGAGACGGTGATCGAGAAGCTGCCGCTCCAGCGCCCGGGCACCGCGGACGACATGGCCGACGCCGTGGACTTCCTGCTGTCCGACAAGGCGTCGTACATCACGGGCCAGACCCTGTCGGTGGACGGTGGGCTGACCGTCATCGCACCGCCGTACTGGGCCGACACGACCTCGCCGCTCCGGGACGCCGTGCTCCCCGCGGCGCCCGCTGGGGCAGAGTAGGGGCATGAGCACCGCCGCCGTCCCGGACCTCGCCGTCGTCGCCTCGCCCTGGACGCTCGGACCCCTGACGCTGCCGAACCGGGTCGTCATGGGGTCGATGCACACCGGGCTCGAGGTGCACGACGACGGCGGTGCCGGGCTGGCGGCGTTCTACCGCGAGCGCGCTGCGGGCGGGGCGGCGTGCATCATCACCGGCGGCATCGCGATCAGCGACGAGGCGCGCGGTGGCCCGGACTTCGCGGTGTTCGGTGTCGACGGCGCGGACGAGCGGTTCCGGGTCGCGGTGCAGGCGGTGCACGACGAGGGCGGCACGATCCTGGCGCAGCTGTTCCACGCTGGCCGGTACGCACTGGTCGGCGGCATGGTGGACCGGCACGGGGAACCCCAGCGCGCGGTCGCCCCGTCGGCACTGCCGTGGGCAGCGGCACGTGGGGTCATCCCGACCGAGCTGACCCCGGCAGAGGTCGAGCAGACCGTCGAGGACTTCGCCGCGGCAGCACGGAGCGCCCGGGACATCGGCTTCGACGGCGTCGAGATCATGGCGTCCGAGGGCTACCTGATCAACCAGTTCTGCTCGCCGCTGACGAACCTGCGGACGGACGCGTGGGGCGGCACGGCGGCGAAGCGTCGGCGGTTCGCGGTGGCCGTCGTGCGGGCGGTCCGTGCGGCGGTGCCCGACCTGGCCGTGACGATCCGCCTGTCCGGCGCCGACCTGATGCCGGGCTCGACGACCGACGGCGAGGTCGACGCGCTCGTCCACGACCTGCTGCCCCTGGGGCTCGACGGCATCTCGGTCGGCATCGGCTGGCACGAGTCCAGGACGCCGACCGTGCAGGCCGCCGTGCCACACGGTGCCTGGCTGGCCTACGCCTCGCGGATCGCCCGGGTGGTCCGCGCGTCGGAGCACCCCGACGTGCGGGTGATCGCGTCGAACCGGATGACGGACCTGCGGGACGGCGAGGCCGTGCTGGCCGACGGGCTGGTCGACGCCGTGGCACTGGCGCGACCGTTCCTGGCCGACCCGGACATCGTCGCGCGGTCGGTCGCGGGTCGGTTCGACCTGGTCAACACGTGCATCGGCTGCAACCAGGCGTGCCTGGACCGCTCGATCATCGGCGCACCGGTGTCGTGCCTGGTGAACCCCCGCGCCGGCCGCGAGGTCGCGTTCCCGGTCCGGCCGACGTCCGAGCCCAGGCGGGTCGACGTCGTCGGTGGGGGACCGGCCGGACTGGCCGCCGCCGTGGACGCCGCCCGCCGCGGGCACCGCGTGACGCTCTGGGAGGCCGCTGACGAGCTCGGCGGCCAGTTCGGCCTGGCCGCACTGATCCCCGGCAAAGAGGACTACGCGGCGACCGTCCGCGCCGCACGCGCCGAGCTCGCCGAGCGCGGGGCGACCGTCCACCTGGGCCGAGCCGCGACCGCCGCGGACCTGACCGACAGCGACGCCGTCGTGCTGGCGCCGGGCGTCGTCCCGCGCACCGTCGACATCCCGGGCGCCGAGCTGCCGCACGTGCAGACGTACGAGCAGGCGCTCCGCGACGGGGTCCCCGCGGGCACCGTCGCGGTCATCGGTGGCGGCGGCATCGGCGTGGACACCGCGGCGTTCCTGACCGAGTCGCCGGACGAGTCGCTGCGCGCGCGGGCGTTCGCCGAGCGGTGGGACGTGACCGTGGCCGACGACGTGCTCGGGCCACTGCCCCAGCGCCAGCCGGCCGCCGTGCGGACGACCCGTCCCGGCGACCAGGTCACCGTGCTCCGGCGCTCGGGCAAGTTCGGCCAGGGGGTCGGGCTCACCTCGCGGTGGGTCGCCCTCGGACGGCTCCGTGACGCGGGGGTGCACCTGGTCGGCGGCGTGCAGGAGTACCTGCGCATCGAACCGGGTGCCCTGTGGATCCGCGACGAGGCCGGCGTCGAGCGCTCGGTCCCGGCCGACCGTGTCGTGGTCTGCGCCGGACAGGAGTCCTCGGTCGACGGCGCGGGGGACGATACCGACGGACAGCCGGACGCGACCGACGGCCCGCTGGACGGGTCTGGCGGACTGGTGTCGGGCCTCCAGGCGGCCGGCGTGCCGTTCGCCGTGGTCGGTGGCGCCCGCGACGCGCGCAGTGTCGACGCGGTCCGCGCGACGTCCGAGGCCCTCGAAGCGGTCCGTTCCCTCGCCCCGTAGCGCCGCGCCGTGGTCGCTGGCTCGCTTCTGGCCCCGACATCTGCAAGAATGAACGGTCGAATCGTGTCCGCTCGACCCTCTATCCAGCGGATGACGATCTCATTCGAGCTTCCACCGCGCGTGCCCCCACGCCCGCGGTTCCGGTTCAACCACAACAACACGCAACAGGAGCATTTGTGGCTGTCAAGATCCGTCTCAAGCGTCTCGGCAAGATCCGAGCACCGTACTACCGCATCGTCGTGGCCGACTCGCGCACCAAGCGCGACGGTCGCGTGATCGAGGAGATCGGCAAGTACCACCCGACCGAGGAGCCCTCGTTCATCGAGGTCAAGTCGGACCGGGCACAGTACTGGCTCGGCGTCGGCGCGCAGCCGACCGAGCAGGTCGCTGCCCTCCTCAAGCTGACCGGCGACTGGGCCAAGTTCAAGGGCGAGAAGGACACCGAGTCCAAGGTCAAGGTCAAGCAGCCGAAGGAGCCCTTCACCGTCGACTCGTCGAAGAAGGCCGTCCTGAAGCCCAAGTCGGAGAAGAAGGCCCCGGCCGCTCCGGCCGAGGCCGACGCTGACGCAGCAACGACCGAGGCGTGACTCCTTGCTCGCTTCTGCGCTGACGCACCTCGTCAAGGGGATCGTCGATCACCCTGACGACGTGCGCGTCGCCAGTTCCACCTCCGCGCGGGGAGAGGTCCTCGAGGTGCGCGTGCACCCCGAGGACCTCGGCCGCGTGATCGGACGCGCCGGTCGGACCGCCAAGGCGCTCCGCACCCTCGTCACGGCTCTGGCCGATGGCAAGCGGGTGCGGGTCGACGTGGTCGACACCGATTCCTGACGAGGCGACCCAACTCCGGGTGGGTCGCATCACCAAGGCGCACGGGCTCAAGGGCGGCCTCAAGCTCGAGCTCTACACCGACGACCCGGATCGTCGGTTCACGCACGGAGCGGTCTTCTCGCTCCAGGTCCCCGACGACTCGCCGTGGTCGGGCAAGACCATCGCCATCGACGAACTCCGCTGGTACAACGGTCACGCGGTCGCCTTCTTCGAGGGCATCGCCGACCGTGACGCCGCCGAGACGCTCGCGCGGGCGATCCTGTGGGTCGACCAGGACCCTGACGAAGAGACCGGCGAGGACGACGCCTGGTACGACCACCAGCTGGTCGGCCTCGACGTCGTCCGTGACGGTGTCTCCGTCGGCACCGTCGCACGCGTCGACCACCTGCCCGCGCAGGACCTGCTCGCCGTGACGACGCCGGATCGCGGCGAGGTGCTCGTGCCGTTCGTGTCGGCCATCGTGCCGAGCGTCGACATCGCCGGGCGCACCGTCACGGTGACCCCGCCGACGGGCCTGTTCGAGGACCCCGAGGACATGTCCCGCCCCGAGACGGTGACCCCGGCTCCGGAACCCCGGGACTGACCGTGCGGATCGACATCGTCACGATCTTCCCGGAGTTCTTCGGCGTGCTCGACGTCTCGTTGCTCGGCCGCGCCCGGCAGGGCGGCCTGCTCGACCTGCACGTGCACGACCTGCGTTCGTGGACGACCGACCGGCACCGAACCGTCGACGACACCCCGTACGGCGGCGGCGCGGGCATGGTCATGAAGCCCGAGCCGTGGGCGCAGGCGCTGTCGTCGATCCTGCGGTCGGACGGCTCGTCGACGCTCGTCGTCCCCACCCCGGCCGGCACGCCCTTCCGGCAGCCGATCGCCCGGTCGCTGGCCGACCACGAGCACCTGGTGTTCGCCTGCGGGCGGTACGAGGGCATCGACGCCCGGGTGTTCGAGTGGGCCGCCACGCGCAGCACCGTCGTCGAGCTCTCGCTCGGCGACTACGTGCTGAACGGCGGCGAGGTCGCGGCGATGGCCATGATCGAGGCCGTCGGACGCCTGGTCCCCGGAGTCGTCGGCAACCCCGAGTCCCTGGTCGAGGAGTCCCACGAGGACGGCCTGCTCGAGTACCCCTCTTACACCAAGCCGGCATCGTGGCGCGAGCTCGACGTCCCCGACGTCCTGCTCAGTGGCCACCACGGCCGCGTCGCCGCGTGGCGGCACGAGCAGCAGCTGGAGCGGACGCGGCGCGTCCGACCGGACCTGCTGCCCCAGGACGGCGCGTAGGCAGTCGAACCGCGCGTTGGTGGTCCGGATTCCGGACCACCAACGCGCGGTTCGGCCTGCTGTGCGGGTGACCTGCTGTGTGGGTGGCCCGATGGCGGACTGGAGGCCCGTGGCCGGCTGGCACCGGGCCTCCTGTCCGGCTACTGGTCGCGCTGGGCGCGACGGAGCGTCAGGATCTCCGGCCCCCGCTCCGTGACGGCGACCGTGTGCTCGACGTGCGCGGCGCGCGAGCCGTCGACGCTCTTGAGCGTCCAGCCGTCGTCGTCCTGGTACAGCTCGTCGGTGCCGCGCATCAACCACGGCTCGATCGCGACGACGAGTCCCGGGCGGAGCTTCAGGCCGCGGCCCGGTCGTCCGTCGTTCGGCACGTGCGGCTCGCCGTGCATGGTGCGACCGACGCCGTGCCCGCCGAACTGCAGGTTGACGTCGTAGCCGCCCTGGTGTGCGACCGCGCCGATCGCGTGCGAGACGTCGCCGAGCTTGTTGCCTGGATGCGCCTGGGCGATCCCGGCCACGAGCGCGCGCTCCACCGTGTCGATCAGGCGTTGGTCCTCGGCGTCGGGGGTGCCGACCTGCACCGTGACGGCGGAGTCGGCGACCCACCCGTCGACACTCGCGGCGAAGTCCATGCTGACGACGTCGCCGTCCTGCAGGCGGTAGGCGTGCGGCAGCCCGTGCAGGGCGGCGTCGTTGACCGAGGTGCACAGGTTCCGGCCGAACGGCGACCGGCCGAACGACGGGTGGTAGTCGACGTAGCAGCTGACGGCACCGCGGTCCGCGATCATCCGGGCCGCCACCTGGTCGAGGTCGAGCAGGTCCACGCCGACGTCGACCGTGGTGAGCAGCTCGTCGAGCACGTCGGCGACGAACCGGCCCGCGGCTCGGAGTCCGTCGAGTTCGGCGGGGGTGCGGAGTTCGATCATGCGTCCATCCTGGTCGGTGCGGATCCGTTTGGCTGCAGCCGGGCGATGTGGCATCATGGGTCGCTGTGCCCTGGCTGGACTCTGCCACGGGGGAGTCGCCGACACCGGGCACATCACCACTTCGTTTCCGAAACCGATCCGCGGCGACCCGTGTGCGTCCGCAGAGAGTGACCCAACCATGAGCCAACTCCTCGACAACGTCGACGCAGCATCGCTGCGGACCGACGTCCCCGACTTCCGCGCGGGAGACACCGTCAAGGTCCACGTCAACATCATCGAAGGCACGCGCTCGCGCGTCCAGGTCTTCCAGGGTGTCGTCATCGGCCGTCAGGGCCACGGGCTCGGCGAGACCTTCAAGGTCCGCAAGGTCAGCTTCCAGGTCGGCGTCGAGCGCTGGTTCCCGGTGCACTCGCCGATCATCGACCACATCGAGATCGTCACCCGCGGTGACGTCCGTCGCGCGAAGCTGTACTACCTCCGCGAACTCCGCGGCAAGGCAGCCCGCCGCAAGATCAAGGAGAAGCGCGACAACTGATCGCCTTCACAGTGAGGTCCGCGAGCCGGACACCGCTGACGGCCCCCGGTCCATGTACGGTTGTGCATCGGGCTGGGGGCTTCCCTGTTCCCTGCTTCTCCTGACCTCGAGGGTGGAATGACCGACACGATCGAGAACGACGGGCGTCGGCCGCGTTCCACCAAGCAGCGGAACGGTGTGCTCACCTTCCTGCGCGACCTGCTCATCATCTTCATCGCGGCACTGCTGGTCTCGTTCCTGGTCAAGACCTTCCTGATCCGCTCGTTCTACATTCCGTCGGCGTCGATGGAGAACACACTGCAGATCAACGACCGTGTGATCGTCAACGAACTCGTGCCCGATGCGGTCAAGCTGAAGCACGGTGACGTCGTCGTGTTCAAGGACCCGGGCGGGTGGCTCACCGGTGCCGAGGTGCCGAGCGTCACGCCGACCTCGCAGCCGGCGAAGGCGATCGACTGGCTGCTGACCCAGGTCGGTCTGGGCACCGGCGACAGCGACGACCACCTCATCAAGCGCGTGATCGGTCTGCCGGGCGACAAGGTCGCCTGCTGCAACGACCTGGGACAGATGACCGTCAACGGGGTACCGCTCAAGGAGCCGTACCTCAAGCTGCCCGCGGGGGAGACCCGGGCGTCGGGGACGAACTTCTCGGTCACCGTGCCGAAGGGCACCATCTGGGTGATGGGCGACAACCGCTACGACTCGAAGGACTCCCGGTACAACGGGGACACGCCGTCCAAGGGGTTCGTGCCGATGTCGGACGTCACCGGGCGCGCCTTCGTGATCTCGTGGCCGACCAGCCGCTGGACCTGGCTCAACGACTACCCCGACGTCTTCGCGGGGGTCGAGGAGAAGAGCGGGTGACGCCCGTCCGTCCCTCGCTCCGGGTCGAGAAGTCGCACTTCGCGGCCGGACGGGTGACGGTCATCGGTGTGGACGAGGTCGGACGCGGCGCGATCGCGGGGCCGGTCGCCGTCGGGGTCGCCGCCGTGACACTGGACGTCCGACGGGTGCCGCAGGGGCTCGCGGACTCGAAGCTGCTGTCCGCCAGTCGCCGGACCGAGCTCGTCCCCGTGGTCACCCGCTGGGCGCGGACCGCGGTCGGGATGGCCCCGGCGTCGTACGTCGACGAGCAGGGGATCGTGCCGGCGCTCGGCCTGGCCGGTGCCCGCGCGCTGGAGACGCTCGTCGCGTCGGGGGTGTCGCTGGACGGCGCCGTGGTGCTGCTCGACGGGTCGTTCGACTGGCTCTCACGCGCACTGCCGCCGTCGCTCGTGCCCGCATCCGCGCCGCTCGACGTGGTCGTCCGGGTCAAGGCCGACCGCGACTGCGCCTCGGTGGCTGCGGCCTCGGTCGTCGCCAAGGTCGAGCGCGACGCCCTGATGGTGGCTGCCCACGACGAGGCACCGCACTACGCGTGGGCGTCGAACAAGGGGTACGGGTCCACCGCGCACTACGACGCGATCCGCAGCCGCGGTCCACACGCCCTGCACCGCACGAGCTGGCTGCACGCGGTGTCCGCAGCGCCCGACGCCGTCGAGCTGGCGGGCTTCGACGCACTCGACCAGGTCGCCGGGTGACGTCCTCCGCGCGGCGCGGCCGACCGTCGTCGTTCCTCGTGTCCGTCCCGTCGCCCGCGGGGTGCTCGTGCGCCGTAGACTGTGGCCGCAATGGATGACGACGAATTCGACGACTACGACCGCGAGGTCGAGCTCGCCCTCTACCGTGAGTACCGCGACGTCGTGGCGCAGTTCCGCTACGTGGTCGAGACCGAGCGGCGGTTCTACCTGGCGAACGAGGTGGAACTCGCCCGACGCGACACCGAGCACGACTTCTACTTCGAACTGACGATGAACGACGTCTGGGTCTGGGACGTCTACCGTTCCGACCGGTTCGTGAAGTCCGTCCGCGTGCTCACGTTCAAGGACGTGAATGTCGAGGAACTCACCACGCGGGAACTCGAACTCCCGAAGGAACTCGCACTCGACGAGTGATCGTCGCTTTCTCTTCCGTGCACGTCCTCCGGCATTTCCGACAAATGCACGGTACGCTGGCGGGGATTTCCCGTCCCCACCAGCAAGGAGAACACAATGGCACAGAAGGTCACCGTGCAGCTCGTCGACGACCTCGACGACTCGCCGATCACCCCGGGTGACGGTCGCACCGTCGAATTCGCATTCGACGGCTCCACCTACGAGATCGACCTGTCGAACGACAATGTCGACAAGTTCCGCGACTCGATCTCCGACTACATCGCCGCCGCACGCAAGGTGAGCGGTCGCCGCACCGGTGGAACGGCAGCCCCGAAGTCCGCTCCCAAGCGCGGCAACTCGGAAGAACTCGCAAAGGTCCGTGAATGGGCCAAGGAGAACGGGTACGACGTCTCGACCCGCGGCCGGATCTCCACCCAGGTGCAGGAAGCGTACGCAGCCGCACACTGATCTCCCGCTCCACCGGAACCCGATCGGCCTCCGTGGCCGGTCGGGTTCCGTCGTTCATGCACAGGTCTTCGTCAGTGGCATTCCGTCCACAGATTGCGGTGGCTTCGCTCGTGGCGCATCGGTGATCGCGACGCTGGGCCCATGGGAACAGCGGAAATGGGCGCTCGGGGCGAGGACATCGCGGTCGACTGGCTCGAACAGCACGGATTCACGATCGTCGACCGCAACTGGCGCTGCGCTCGCGGCGAAGTCGACATCGTGGCGCGACATCAGGACGGACTCGTCTTCGTCGAGGTGAAGACGCGCAGCGGTGCCGTGGGCGGTCATCCGCTCGAAGCGATCACCCGGACGAAACTCCGACGGCTCCGGCATCTCGTCCCGGCGTGGTTCGCCGCACACCCGGAGCACACGGCCGGCCACATCCGCATCGATGCCGTGGCGGTGCACCTCATCGCCGACCGAGCGATCGTCGAGCACGTCGAGGCCCTCGTATGAGCGACATCGGTCGGTCGGCGGCGGTGGCGCTGCTCGGGGTGAGCGGGCGACTCGTCGAGGTCGAGGCCCACCTGACCAGCCAGCTGCCGGGCTTCAGCATCATCGGCCTGCCGGACACCTCGCTCGGCGAAGCCCGCGAACGTGTCCGGTCCGCGGCAGCCAATGCCGGCTGCCCGCTGCCGGCACGTCGCATCACGGTGAACCTCACGCCCGCGGCGATCCCGAAGCGCGGTTCCGGGTTCGACCTGGCGATCGCGATGGCCGTGCTCGCCGCGGCAGGGACGGCACCACGTGCGTCGGGCCGCGTCGTCTACGTCGGTGAACTCGGGCTCGACGGACGGGTCCGGCCCGTTCCCGGCGTGATCCCGATGGTGCTCGCTGCTCGCGCCGCCGGCGCCGACCGGATCGTCGTCCCGATCGGCAACCTCGACGAAGCACGTGTCGTCCCCGGGGTCGTCGTGCACGGTGTCGACTCGCTCCGCGGTGCAGCGATCGACGCGGGGGCACTGCTGCCGCCCGTCCACGTCGACCCGGTCCTGACGACGACCGTGCCCGAGAGCGTGCGGCCCACCGCCGAACTCGGCGACGTCGTCGGCAACGAGATCGGCGTGCGGGCGATGCTCACCGCTGCTGCCGGTGGTCACCACGTGCTGCTCCTCGGACCACCCGGCGCCGGCAAGACCATGCTCGCCGAGCGGCTCCCCGGGATCCTGCCCGACCTGCAGTCCGAGGCCGCGCTGGAAGTCGCGGCGGTGCGGTCCGTCGCCGGCCTGGGCGCCCGGTCGTGGACGACCCGCCCGCCGTGGGAAGCGCCGCACCACTCGGCGTCGGCGATCGCGCTCATCGGCGGCGGCTCCGGCACCATCCGTCCCGGTGCGGTGTCCCGCGCGACCCGTGGCGTGCTGTTCCTCGACGAGGCGCCGGAGTTCCCCCGAGCGGTGCTCGACGCACTGCGGCAACCGCTGGAGTCCGGCCGCATCACGGTGCACCGGGCCGCGGGGTCGGCCGAGTTCCCGGCGCGGTGCCAGGTCGTCGTGCCTTTTGTCGCACCTGACGTGTGAGGGGCTACGATCGCGTCGTGCGAGTCTGGCCGACGTGGGAGCGATACCGAGTCGTGGGTGGAAGAGACGATGGTGTGTGGCCCGTCCCTTTCAGGCAGCCGGCGGACGGTCGCTCTCTGTACGAGCGCGCGGATGTGCCGTTCGTCCTGGATCCGTGCGGAGCGTTTGACCCCGACCTCAACGCGTTCTGGACTTCAGGTTCGACCCTGCTTGCATCCACCACGTTGACGTTGTACGCACACCATCTCGCGCGGTTCCTCGACTTCGTGTGGCACGCTCGATCGCTCCCGCACGATCGGCGCAACTGGCGAGCGGTCCGACACGAAGATCGACTGGCATACAACTACTGGCGCAACGAAGACCCTGATGGTCCGCGGATCGCGGCGAGCACCTGGAACAACGAAGTGACCGCCGTCGCACAGTTCTACGCGTTCCAACATTCGATCGGGAACCTTGCTGAGACGCCCATACGCCTGATCCCACCAGCAAAGCGCCCTCGAATCGGTCAGCATCTGCGTACCGCGGATCGGCCAGCGGAACTCCGCAGGACCAAACTTCCAACGGCGCCATGGCTGACGCCCGCGGAGTATCGATCCTGGCGGGACGTCGGCGTAAGAGGCTATGGATCGAACGGCCATCGTGACCCCTCGTCTCGCAGCCGGCAGACCGCTCGTAACGCCGCCTTCGCGGACCTCATGTTCGGTGTCGGGTTTCGGCTCACTGAACAGGCGTCCCTTCTCCTATCGGAGATCCCCCGTTCGGACGCCTCCAGCATGTATTCGAGGCTCGCAGTGCCGGACTCGGTAACGAAGAACCGCTCCGGGCGCGAAGTTCTCGTTGCGGAGCGCGCGCTGCGGGTCGTGGACCTGTACGTCCGAAGCGATCGATCGGACGCCGTGCAGTCGGCCCAAGAGACGTCGTCGTACACCACCGTTCGCGACAAGCTCATGCTGGACGACGACGGAACCTTCCGCAGCGCTTCGGGTCGGCGAGTTCGCTCAACGGACGCGAGTCCTGGCGAGCGTTTGCGGCTGTACCGGGTCACTCCGCGTGGACTCGAACCCGCAGCGCTCTGGCTGCGTGCCGACGGGTTGCCGATGCGCCCGCGAACCTGGCAAGGCGTCTTCATCGCCGCAAACACAAGGGTGAAACGGCTCGGCCTCGACATCGAGTGCAACCCTCACAAGCTCCGGCACTCATGGGCGACGATTACCCTCGCTCAGCTCCAGCGGCGTTACAACAGCTTGCGGGGCGAAGCTGCTCCTGCGGCCATGATCGGGGACCCCCTGAACTGGGTGAGCAGACGACTGGGGCATCGAAGGATTGAAACCACCATGGTGTACATCCACAACCTTGCCGAGCTCGAAGCCGAGACGATACTGCGGCTGATCCCCGACACCGAGGATCTCGTCGCGACGCCGCCCGGGCGCGAGATCAGCTTTGACAGCCTTGGGACCCGACTTGGATAGGCCGGAACAGGTGAACGCAGCGACTTTGTACGAGCTGCCGGTGAGGATCATCGCGGACGATGGCGGACTACGCGCGCGACTGGATGGCGCCGATGGCAGGACCGGCTGGCTGACGACCCGCGGTTGGGTGGCGCCTAAACTCCATCTACCGTTCCTTCGGGCGTTCGTCGCTACGACGGGGACTGGAACGCGGCGGCGCTCGAGCCTCATCGCACGCCAGTGCCAACTGTCCTACCGAGGTTTCCTCCAATTCTTCTCGACCGAGCTCGGGGACGATGTGTCGCTCGACGACATTGGTCCCGAGCACGTCAGGGCGTACAGAGTGCATCTCAGGGACTCGCCCACGCTGGGCATGCGGATGACCGACCTCCGAGTTCTCACCAAAGCGTTGCACGATCTCGGTCTGTGTGACCGTGACCTCTTTGAGGCTGCGAGCGACGCGATCCCGGCGCGCCCACACTCGCCCCAGCCGGGCTACGACCCCGAAACGTTCGCCTTGATCACCGCTGCTGCCACGCGTGATGTCGAAGCTATCGTCCGGCGAATCGCCGATGGAGAGGAGCTGCTCCGACGGTTCAGGGAGCGGAGCCAGGGCCTCTCGGAACACGAGCGCGTCGTCGGACGGATGCTCGAGGAGATGGCAGACACCGGGCGTCCCCCGCGCCTTCGAACGGCGCACATGAGGGTCGTCGTCCCGATGATCGATCTCGCGCGAATGCTCTTCCTCACCGTCCGCGACCTCGAGCCACTTCTAGTGCTGCTCGCTATACGAACGGGTCGAAACATCGAGACGTTGAAGGAGCTGACGGGTGAACACCGCGTACGGGAGTCGAGTGTCCTCGAAACGCAGACGATCAAACGGCGACGCGGCTACGAGTCCGAAACGGTGCTCTGGGACATCGGGAGCGCAAAAAGACAGCTGAAGACGGCTGGCGGCATGTACCTGCTCCTCCACAGACTCGGCCGCCGAAGCCGAGATCTAGCGCACTCCGACAAGTTGCTTTGCCTCTTCCTGCAGCGCAACGGAGGCAGCCACCGATTCGTCTGGGAGAATCGCCTGAACAACGTCGCCGGTCCGGACCTAGGCGCTTGGGCGCGATCACACAACCTGACCGAGGGTGGCGCGGCGATTCGCCTGACCTTCAACAGGATTAAGACGACCGTCGATCGGGAACGAGCTCAGGCGAACAACTTTCAGCTCGATCGCGCGGCCGTCACCAACACGCCCGAGGTCCTCTACCGGTCCTACATCGCCCCGGACCCGACGGCCCGCAGCGCATTGGAGTCGATTACGAACGGCGCTCTCCTCGACCTCGACGCCCGCCTCACTGCGGAACGCAGCCCGGAAAAGACGGCACCCATATCTCAACGACTGGAGGCGCCCGACGTACCAGACGCGGTCACTACAGCGTTCATGCGCTGCCGCGACGTCCTCGGCAACCCGGAGCAACCTGGAGTCGAATGCGACGCGAGCATGCTTGCCTGCTTCGGATGCCCGTGTGCAGTCGTGAGCGACGAACACATTCCAACCATCCTCCGCCTATCCGCCGAGCTGATCGAACAATTCGAACGGCTGCCGCTCGACCGATGGGTAGCACGGTTCGGTCAAGCGTGGCTTGCCATACACAACGACATCCTCCCTTCCCGAACAACCGAGGAGATCGCACATTTTGCGACTCTGATGCCTCCCCACACGGCCCTGCAGATTCTCCTAGAACCGGAGATGTTTTGACCAACCTGGCCGCGGAGGCGGGATCTCACCGTCGGACATGGAGCCCGCGCCGACACGTCCTGGCCGCCCGCATCGATGCAGAGCGCCTGACGGGAACGTCGCGATTCGAAGACGACACGTGGGTGCTCTCTCCAGCGGAACGCCTCGGCCACGCCCATGTCTACTCACTCAAGTTCCTGCGCGTGCCCGCACCATTTCGCCCGGCCGCAAAGGAACTCTTCGCGCAGTTGCTCGATGACGACCTGATGCCGCGCGGCAAACCGTACGCGACGTCATCCATTCGCGTCCACTTCACGGGCGTCCTCTTGTTCCTTCAGTTCTTGACCTCGAAGCGGCTCACCCGGCTCTCGGAAGTCACTCCCCGGCACTACGGCGAGTACGTCGGTTACCTCGGCGCCCTCGGCAAGCTCCGCGATTCCCATCTTCGAAGTGCGCGCCTCTTCTGGGCATATCGTGACCGGTTGACGGACCCACTCCCAACCGATCCTGAGGCCATGGTGTTCTGGCGTGCCGCGCCTGAGGCGCCGCGTGGAGAGAACAAGACCCAGCGCATACCTGAAGAAATACTGAACCCCTTGATCTGGTGGAGCACCCGCCTCGTCGACGAGCTGTCCGGCGACATCCTGGGCTCTGCGGAAGAACACCGCAACTTGATCACGGAACAAGCCCGTCGGCCGGGTATCTCGCGCCGCCGGGGTGACGCAAGCAGCAGAGTGGCTGCCCTCCTGGCCCACTACCGCGCCAGCGGCGAACCATTGCCGGGTCACTATGAGAAGGCATGGCAGGGGCGACCGAACTACCGGGCACTCGATCGAGAAGCCGGCGTGCCAACAGGTCTGACCATCCGCATCGCCGACTACCAGGTGCGTGCCCTCGCGGCGGACAACGGTGTCGACTCCGACACCTTCCTTCGGTCGAATCCTTCCGCGACGCTTCTCGGCGTCCCTTGGTCGGGCCGGATCACCTACCGAGAAGTACCCAGCCTCTGCCGGACGCTGCAGACCGCAGCGTATGTGTTGATCGCATTCTTCAGCGGTATGCGCGACAGTGAGGTGAAGCACATCAAGCGCGGATGCATCCGCACGGACAGCGACTCGACCGGTCGTCTGCAGGTGCATCGCCTTCACGGCACGACGTTCAAGGGCAACGACAACCCGCACGGCGAAGCCGCGCACTGGATCGTGTCCCCCGTCGTCAAACGGGCTGTCGAGGTCCTGGAACGATTAGCCGAGCCGGGGGAGGAGTACCTCTTCCGTCCCTTACGCTTCGGCACATCACACGACCGGTCGGACACCAAGTCGCTCGTGTCCGGCTCGGAAACCAACACGAACCTCGACAAGCTCGTCGACTGGGCGAACGGTCGCGCTGCCGGAATACCTGGAAGCCCGAAGATCGCGCGAGCGGACGGAACGCGATGGCACCTATCGACTCGGCAGTTCAGACGCACGCTAGCGTGGTTCATCGCGCGGCGACCCGGCGGTGTCGCAGCCGGCGCGTTGCAATACAAGCACCTGTCCCTGCAGATGTTCCGGGGCTATGCGGGGGAGTCCCGATCTGGCTTCGCCGATGAGGTGGCTGGAGAGCAGGCCCTCGCCCGCGGCGAATGGCTCGGGGAGTTCGCGCAAGACGCGCACAGCGTCGTCGGTCGGGCCAAAGACGAGGTCGTTCGCCGACTCGACAGCATGGGAGCTGCGCTGGGGTTCGCCGGGCAGCTACCGGAGAATCCGGCCCAGCTAACCCGTTTCCTCAAACGCCACGACCCCTACATCTATCGAGGTGCGGCCGTGACCTGCGTCTTCGACCGGACCAAGGCACTCTGCATGCGGAAAGAGCCGAGCGCACCCGACCTACTCTCCTGCGAACCGCTTCGCTGCGCCAACGCAGTATTCACTCCCGAGGACATCGCTGCATGGCGAGACCGCGCGAGTGGGCTCGCCGAAGTCGCCGCCGATGAGGCCAGAGCTCCCCGAGTTCGCGCCAGCGCTGCGGACCACTCCTCCCGGCTCATCGCCTTCTTCGATGCCCTCGAAGGGTCATCATGAGTGTTGAGCGATCGGAGGGGGCGACTCAGGCCGCTTTAGATGCCCTGTTCGCGTCGGCTGCGCAAGAGGGACGAACGCTGACCGCCACTGAGGTGATGCGCACGATAGGACTCAAGCGGACGAGCATCAACGTTACCTACCCACACATCAACGAGCGAAGAAAGGCACACAACCTTGCACTGAAGGAGCAGCCCGGTCCCGAGGCACCACAGCGCCGCGCGATCGAGGAACAGGTCCGCGAGTTGCAGCAGACAATATCGGAGTTGAGGACCCAGCTTCGTGGTGAGTCGGAACGCTCCGAGCAGTACGCGCAAGTGATTCGTCAGCTCGCGCTCGACAATCACGAGCTCCGGCTCCTCCACCCAAATCTCAGCGACGCCCGGGGTCGATTCAACCGCGCCGAGACTGCCGACGAACGCTGACGGCAGGCGCGGCGGGGATCATTCGGTTCATCACAGCCGCCCTGAGTGGAGCCGAACCGACTACCCGGGCCTCTGTCTGCGAACGTTAGGAGACGGACTCGGGCTCCGAAGCCAGCGCCGTCACCGTCTGGTTGCTGCGACGTGTCGTTGCATGGAATGTTCCCGGTGTCCCCGTCGGCACTCTACTGTTAATCCGTGAGCAGGAGTCCCCGCAAGACGCCGCGTGAACTCGCACCCGAACCCTGGCCGGAGGTGAAGTCGCCCGATCCGGTTGCTGAAGCTGCACGCGTGTTTGCTGCAACGCTTCGAGCACAGGTCGGAGAGCGGAGCACCCGCTCGGTGGCCGCTGCGGCGGGAATCCACCACGTCACACTGCTACGAGTCCTGGCCGGCGACTCCTGGCCAGACATCGCAACCCTCGCGCGACTCGAGATCGCGCTCGACGCAAAGCTGTGGCATGGGCCGCAGCGCGACGAGACTCAGTAGCCAAGCAGTCTTTCGTAGGGATACCACGCGCCACCAGTGAGCCGTGCAAGCGGCCTGAGCGCACCTTCGCGCCCGAGTCGCGCTTCGGATGCTCGATCCACATGCCGGAGCCGACTGCCGAGGAGGCGAAGCAAGAGCTCTGCTGACGGGTCTTCAACGCCCAACGGTTCGCTCGCCACGAACTCGCCCGAGATCAGATCGCACACAGCTGCGATGTCGTTCCCCCCGTGCGTCACGACGAAGTCACCACGAGACCCGACATCACGGTAGTCAACTCGAGCTGCCTGGGGCAGCCGCACTCGGTCGAGCCATCCAACGTTCAGTTCCCCAGCCGACTCCGCCTCGATAGTCACACGCGCCCGCACCGGCGTGTCCTCGATATCAGATCGACCCATGCGGTGATTATAATCACCATGGCGGCGAGGCGAGTGAATCATGGAGAGGCGGGACCGTGTTGGATGATGTGGCTGGCGCGGCCCTGCCTCGATACCAGGGCCCCGATGGGCGGCAGCGCGCCACCGCCGCGCTCGAGGAATCGCTCCAAGGTCTCGGCCTAGACGTCACGGTCATGATCGGACTGATCGCTGAAGCGTTGGCCGAGCTCGTCCCCGATGAGTCACGACGGGCGGCCCAGCGGATGCTCGCGCTCGAATGGATCGGCGCAGTGGGCGACGAATGTACGTGGGAAGCGACCCTGTCCGACCGCCATCTGCGGTCCGTCCTCGCTCGGCGTGTCGCTATGGAACAGGTACGGCTCCTTCCTGCGCACGATGTGGCAGCGAGGACTGGAAACTCCGTCGACACGATTGTCGAACTCGTGCGGGAGCGAGCGCTCTACGGCTTCCATCTCCGAGGAGCACTTTTCCTCCCCAGCTGGCAGTTCGTTGATCCACGTGCGGAAAGTCTCGTAGTGGTGTCCGAGTTTCTACCGACGGTGCTCATGTCAATCCCGATAGACGCGGTACCGTCGATGGTGTCCCGAGTCATGACGAGCGAGGACCCAAACCTCAGCCGTGGCGCAATGAGGTACTCACCCCGCGAGCATCTCATCGCCGGGGGAGGCCCATGGCCCGTCGTGCGGACCCTCCTACTCGTTTTAGAGGGATCCGCGCAGGGGCTTGGCGACCTTCTCCTAGGCGGTCGAGCTGGATCCGCCGTTCTGTAGCAACGGGCACGTCGTGAGACGAGCGGAAGGCAAGCAAGTGTGGAGGTCATCTCGCTCCTGGCACCTGACGGGGCAGCTGCGTCGTCAACCGTGCTTCAGTGCAGCCTCCGGCTGGACAGTGGATGTTAACGCATGAGCGACATCGTTCTGGACTTCTCTTCACTCGGTGGCGTAGCCGCTCACGGCTCCGACTATGGACCAGCCGACCACGTGTCGTGGTTGGCGGTAGCCGTCGGCGATGCCTTGCAGACTGCATCGATCCTCGGCTTCATGACCACGCCCCACTCAGGCACGCTGATCAGCGGCCAGCCGGGGACGCCCGTCGAATGGCTCATCGCGCGCCGGGATGCGCAGCCTCTGCTTGATCTGCTCGAGACTTGGCTCTGGACGTGACGGGCGTGCCATCGGACAGCGCACAGAAGCCTGAGGCGCGGGAGGGCGAGATTCCTCGAGAGGCAAGGGCGCAGGTCACGGACTCGGTGTTGGTCGCTCTGCTGGAGGCGATCAGGTCTGGGTCGCTGCGTCCGTCCGAAGCGATGGCCTTGATCTCGGACCACATGAAGAGCAACCGCCCAAACAGAGCCGATGACGCAACTGCCACGCGTGCGATGGCGCTGGCGGATGCCGCCCATGGGGCTGAGGGAATCGCTGTCATCGACCCGTATGCCCGGGAGCTCGGGCGGTGGGTCGCCGAAGGACGAATGAGCGGTGACGAAGCGGTAGCCTTCATCGCCGTACTCATCGACGCCGGCGAATACCTCTTGGATCCGGATCGGCCGCCAGACCCCGGCTATCAGGTCGCGACTGCACCACCCGGGGTCGATCCGCCGAGAGCGGTGCAACGCGGCGACGTCGGAAAGCCCGCGCCCTCAGGTCGATCTTCTCGGGATCCTCAATCGGCGGCAGGGGACCAAGCGGACCACATCACTGCGGCGCTCGGCCACCCGGGCGCCGCGCCGGTTCCCTCCCACTCCCGCCCGGACACGCTTTCTGACCGGATCGGGCCGTTCTATGACACCGCTGGCCTGCGCGACTGGTTTCAGATCAGCAGCGAGACCGTTGACGCTCAGGTTCGAAGCGGAGAGCTGCTCGCCGTTGTGACTGCGGACGGCTTCCGCCTGTTTCCCACGTTCCAGATTGACGGCGGCGGCCAACCCCTACCTCGACTGTCGGAAGTGCTCGCGGGGCTCGATCCGGCCCATGTCGACCCATGGGGCGACGCCGTTTGGCTGAACGCTCCAAGCGATGACCTCGACGGCCTCGCCCCCGCCGCGGCTCTCCGAACTGAGCGAGCTGACGATGTGATCCGTCTCGCTTTTCAAGCGGGATCGTTCCGATCTGGATGAGGCCCGCTGGACGGCAGTGCGCTGTTGTAGTCCGCCCTGCTCGACGAATATTCAGATGCAGCGCGACGCGTTCCTCGTCGACGACGACCGCTTCCACCGCACACTCGCCTGGCTCCGGGATCACGACGTCGACGATCGGTCACAACACCTCTCGTGGTTGGCACCGCATCCGTGAGGCCCGAGTGTCTGATGACTGACCGGCACCGGCTTGTTGATGAGCGCATCGGCGTGCTTGGCGACCCGCACGCCGATTTGCAATGGATCAAGCTCGCGATCCGGAACCTCGCCCGCGCCGGCATCCAACAGATCCACGTCCTCGGTGACTTCGGGTTCCTCTCGAACGACAGCCCCCTTGAACGCAAGCGGCTCGGGCTCCTCACGGAGCAGCTCACTTCCCACAACGCGTTCATGTATGTCACCGGCGGGAACCACGAGGGCTACCCGACATTGCACCGTCGATACCCGCTCGACGAGTGGGGGTACCGACGGCTCTCACGTCGGATCATCTGGCTCCCACGCGGGTGGCGAGGAACCACCGCGGCCGGGCTCGTAGTTGCGAGCCTCGGCGGCGCGAACAGCATCAGCCGCGGCCGCCGAGGCCCGTCCGTTTCTGGTCACGTCGCGGCATGGCACCCGGAAGAACAGATCACCGAAGGTGATCTCGACGCGCTCGGCTCAGAGCCGGCCGATGTTCTCCTCGGCCACGACGCACCGAACAGCAGAGCCCTCCAGCGACATGTGGCGCGGCAGCGGAGGTTCTGGACGCCCGACGGCATCGCGTACGCTGCGGTCGGCCAGGCGATGTTCCACCGCGGTGTCCTCCAGGTACGGCCGAGGCTCGTCCTGTCGGGGCACTACCACCGCTACCTCGACACCACTTTGTTGCTTCAACTAAGCGGGGGCGTAACGACCCCGGTCCGAAGTGTGATCCTCGATCGGAACCGCACCGCCCACAGCGTCGGCATCCTCCACGTCGACGCGCTCAAGGTCGACGTGCACCCGAGGCTGTCTCCCGGTCTCCGGCGGCAACGCAACTAGACCCAGACGCCCCTCGGCTCGCGGGCGTCTTTTCGACTCCGTCCAACTCCGAGGCCGCCGGCGCCCGGTGTTCCGCCATACGTCCCGTAGCCGATCGGTCACCGGTACTGGTCGGACCTCTGAACGGCTCTACGACCGGCGCCGATGCCTGTCGTCGTCACCGCTGGTTTTGATGTCGGGTTGAGTCCTCCGGATGTCGGCGGCGAGTGGCTCCAAGGAGCAGCGCGGCACCTCCGAGCGCGGCCGCTGCTGCGCACAGCAGCGCGGTGGCCGCGCCGTCTGTTGCGTGGAGGAGGGTGGCGCCGACCGCGGGTGCGATTGCGGTCGCGATCGTCACGGGGGCGGCGAAGATTCCGGTGAGGTGTCCAGTGTCGGCTGTGCCCCATCGGTCGACCACGACCGAGGCCTGGATCAGGGTGAGGGAGCCGCGGGCTGCCCCGACGAGGAGTGCCAGCCCGATGGCTACTGGTAGCAGGTCTGCCCCTACGGCGAAGCCGGCGAGGGCGATTACCGCGATCACCGCGACGGCGGTGATCGCTGAGGCGGTCGTCGTGCCGCGGCCGAACGCGAAGAACGCCCGGCCGGCGACCTGTCCGACTCCGACGAGACCGAACGCGGTCGCAGCTGCGGCGGCGGTGAGTCCTGAACCGGTCAGGAGGGGTACGAGATTGATGGTCAGGGCATACAGCGCGAGCGCGAGGCCGGTAACGCCGACCTGCAGGAGCAGGAATGGCCTTGATCGTGCGATCCGGCGGACCCTCTGCGGATCAGCGCGCGCAGGCGTCTCAGGTGCTCCGTCGGCGCGTAGCCATCGACATGGAATGACGGAGGCGTGGATCGGGGCCACGGTGACGAGCAGGATTCCGGCGAGGATCAGGAAGCTTCCGCGCCATCCGAGGCTGTGGGTGAGGGCGACGGCGACGGGCGCGAAGATCGTCGATGCGAGCCCGGCGGCGAGGGTCACGACCGTCAGAGCAGTGCCACGTCGGGCGCCGAAGGTGATGTTGATGACGGTGAACGCCGCCTGGTAGAGGGTCGCGGATTGGCCGAGACCAACGACGCACCAGGCTGCAATGAAGAGCGGAAACGACGGTGCGACGGCGACCGCGACGAGGCCAGCGGCCCCGACAGCGGTCCCGACTGTCATCGCCATGCGCGGTCCGGCCCGGTCCATGAGGCGTCCGACGGGAATCCCGGCGGCGGCGGAGAGGATCAGCCCGGCCGAGAACGCCGTGGTGATGAGGACGACGGACCATTCGGTGTCACGGGCGATCGCGGTGCTGGTGGCGGGGAGGGCGTAGTAGAGCGTTCCCCAGGAGATGACCTGCGAGGCGCACAGCCCGATTAGCAGGGCCAGGTGTCGGGGCTGCTTAGCCACGAAGTGCGCTGTGTGGTTTGGCTCCTGTCCGTGCCGTCGTCACTGCTGGAGGAGCTCGTGCTGGATGCGGTCCGCGACGGCGTCGCGCATGGGCCGAACGTCCTCAGGCGACCACGACGTCGGGTCGGGGAAGGACCATTCCAGGACCGTGCCGCGGGGCGTGCCGGGCAGTTCCAGGCCGGGCTTCATCAGCACGACGATGTCGGCTGCGTCGAGGAGTTGCGCGGTGACTTTCCGGGGTGTGCGGTGGGTGATGTCGAGGCCAAGTTCACCGACGGTCGCGGCGATCGAGGGGTTCACTTCCTCCGCCGGCGTGATGCCGGCGGACGTGGCGGTGAACCGGTCGGGTGCGGCGAGTTCGAGGAGGGCTGCGCCGAGCTGTGAGCGGCCGGCGTTGTGCTTGCAGATGAACAGGACGGTGGGCTTGGTCGTCATGCTGGCGTTCCTGTCAGTTGGCGCAGCACGAGCTGCTGTCAGCGGTTGGGGTGGCCTCGGGGGCTGCGCAGCACGACGCCGCTTCCGGGGCTGTCCCGTCTGTGCTCGGGGCAGCGGTGGTGGGGCTCCCGGCGCTGCTTGGGGTGGTGCAGCAGGAGGATCCGCCGAGGTCGGTGGAACACACCCCGGTCTCGGGAAGAACCAGCTCGACCAGGCGCGCGGCGGCGTGGTCGCCGGCGAGGTCCGCGGCGATCGAGCGGACCTGCTCGTACCCGGTGAGGAGCAGGAAGGTGGGGGCGCGGCCGTAGGACTTCATGCCGGCGATGAAGAAGTTCGGCTCCGGGTGTGCCAGCTCTGCGACGCCGTGCGGCGGAACGGAGCCGCAGGAGTGCAGGTTCGGGTCGATCAGTGGTGCGAGGGCTCGGGGTGCTTCGACGATGTCGTCGAGGCCGAACCGGATCTCGCGGAGCATGTCGAGGTCGGGTCGGAACCCGGTTGCGTTGACGATGACGTCGACGGTGACCGCGAACGGCTCCCCAGCGCGCCGGCCGGTGACGGTGACCTGGTCGCCGTCGGGGCGGACGTCGTCGATCTCGAACGAGGCGATCTGCTGCACGCGACCGGATTCGACGAGCCCGTGCACGGTGGAGCCGAGCTGCCCGCGAGCGGCGAGCCCGTCCGCGGCGTCAGCGCCGAGCCGTGCTGTGCCGGCGTTCCGGACAGCCCACAGCACCTCCGTACCGGGAGCGTCCTTCGCCAGGGCGGCGAGCTTGATGACCGTGTTCGCGGCGGAGTGCCCGGCACCGACCACGAGGACCCGTTTCCCAGCGAGCCGGGCCCGGTCGGCGCCGAGGACATCGGGCAGGGCGTGCACGACGTGGTCGCCGAGGTTCGCGGCGGGTGCGAGGCCGGCGGCGGTGAGGGGGTTCGGGGTCGTGTAGGTGCCGGAGGTGTCGATGACGGCGCGGGCGGTCACGTCAGTGACGCCGGTGTCGGTGTGGAGGCGGAGGAGGAACGGGGTGTCGGCGCGGCCGGTGGAGCGGGTGCGGTCCATGCCCTGCCGGGACACTGCCTCCACACGGGTGCCGTAGCGGATCACTGCGGCGAGCTGCGGTGTCGCCGCGAGGGGCGCCAGGTAGGTGTCGACGAGGTCGTGGCCGTTGGGCAGTGATGAGGCACGGGGTGCTTCCCACCCGGTGTGTTCGAGGAGCCGTTGCGCGGCGGGGTCGATGACGTACTGCCACGGGGAGAACAGGCGGGTGTGTCCCCAGGCGCGGACGCTGGTCCCCACGGTGGGCCCGGCTTCGTAGACGACAACGGGCAGGCCGCGCTCGAGCAGGTGCGCGGCGGCGGCGAGGCCGACGGGGCCGGCGCCGATGACCGCGACGGGCAGTCCGGTGAGGCGGTCCGCGTCGGCGCGGGGTGGGACGGTGAGGGTGAGCGTCATGATCCAGGTCCTTGTCGGTTACGCGGTTGCTTCGGTGGGCAGCAGCTCCGCGAGGAGCGTCTGGACGCGGGCCTTGATGTCGTCGCGGATGGGTCGGACGTCGTCGATGCCGCGGCCGGCGGGGTCGGTCAGCTCCCAGTCCTCGTACCGCTTCCCGGGGAAGATCGGGCACGCATCCCCGCAGCCCATGGTGATGACGGCGTCGGAGTCGCGGACGGCGTCGGTGGTGAGGATCTTCGGCTGGTTGCCGGCGATGTCGATGCCGTCTTCAGCCATCGCCTGGATCGCGATCGGGTTGATCTGGTCCTTCGGCTCACTGCCGGCGGAGAGGACCTCGACGCGGTCGCCGCCGAGGGCCTGGGCGTAGCCGGCGGCTATCTGGGAGCGTCCGGCGTTGTGGACGCAGACGAACAGGATCGTGGGCTTGTCACTCATGGTGTGTGTCTTTCCGGGTTCAGTGGATGAGGGTGAGCCAGCCGGCGAGGGCGGCGAGGGTGACGGCGAGGACGGGGACGGTGAGGACGATGCCGGTGCGGAAGTACTGCCCCCACCCGATGTGGATGCCCTTCTTCTCGAGCACGTGCAGCCACAGCAGGGTCGCCAAGGACCCGATGGGGGTGATCTTCGGGCCGAGGTCGGAGCCGATGACGTTCGCGTAGACCATCACCTCGTGCGTGAGGCCTGTTGCACCGGCGCCGCCGATCGCGAGGGCGGCGATGAGGACGGTAGGCATGTTGTTCATCAGCGACGCGAGGATCGCGATGGTGAACCCGACGCCGAGCGCGGTGACGAGGACCCCGTGGTCACCGAACACGCCGAACAGGCTGGCGAGGTGGTCGGTGAGGCCCTGGTTCTGCAGGCCGTAGACGACGAGGTACATGCCGATGGAGAACAGCACGATCTGCCACGGCGCCTCCCGGATCGTCTTCCACACCGGGATCACCCGCCCCGACGGCGCCCCTGCTCCGCAGCCGGCGGCACTGACGGTGGCGGTGCCGCCGGTCGTGACCAGGACCGGCGCTGCCTGGGCGCGGGCGAAGAGGAACGCGGGCTGCCGGGCGGCGACGAGCACGATCACGACCGCGCCGACGCCGGCGACGGCCGCGAGCGGGGCGCCGATGGGGTCGGCGGCGAAGTAGCCGACGAGCAGCAGCGCGAGGACGACCCACCCGGCGCGGAACGTCGCCCGGTCCTTCACGGCGTCGGCGGGGCGGGTGAGGGCGAGGACGTCGTACCGCTTCGGGATGGACCGGCCGAAGTAGGCCAGCAGCATGCCAAGGGATGCCAGGACGGAGACGATGCCGACGGGGATCATGACGGCGGCGTACTCCGCGAAGCCAAGGTGGAAGTAGTCGGCGGAGACGATATTGACCAGGTTCGACACCACCAACGGCAGGCTGCCGGTGTCGGCGATGAACCCCGTGGCGAGGATGAACCCGAGCGCCGCCTTCTGCGGCATCTTCAGTGCCCGGAGCATGCCGACGACGATCGGGGTGAGGATCAGCGCGGCCCCGTCGTTGGCGAACACGGCGGCGATGACGGCGCCGAGGCCGACGATCAGGACGAACAGCAGCCGGCCGTTCCCACGACCCCAACGGGCGACGTGGAGGGCTGCCCACTCGAAGAACCCGGCCTCGTCGAGGATCAACGAGATCAGCACCACCGCAACGAAGGTCAGGGTGGCGTTCCAGACGATCCCGACGACGGTCGGGATGTCGGAGAGGCCGACGACGGTGGTGGCGAGAGCGATGACGGCGCCGATGAGCGCGGTGTAGCCGATCGGGAAGCCCTTGGGCTGCCAGATCACCACCACGAGCGTCGCGACGAAGATCGCCGCCGCAATCACGGCCAGCACCATCAGGCAGTCACCGGAGTCTGGTTCGATGCTGCGGCGGCGCGTTCCCAGCCCTGCGCGGCGACCTGGACGGCGTCCCACGGCGACCCGAGCGGCGGCGTGTAGCTGAGGTCGAGATCGATCACGTCATCGACCGTGAGCTCTGCGTGGAGGGCGGTGGCGAACGTGTCGATCCGCTTGCTGATCTCCGCAGACCGTTCCCCGACGATCTGCGCCCCGAGGAGCCGGCCGGTGGTCTGGTCGCCGGTGACGCTGATCGTCAGCGGCACCGCTCCCGGGTAGTACCGCTTGTGGTCATCCGCCACCGTCACCCGCGTCAGCGGGGACACGTCCAGTGGGGCGGTTTCGTGGTGGCGGAGGCCGGTGCGGGCGGCGACGAGGTCGAACACCTTCACCACCTGCGTGCCCACCGAACCGGCGAAGACCTTCTCGCCGCCGAGCATGTTCTCCCCGGCGACGCGGCCCTGCTTGTGCGCCGTCGTCCCGAGCGGCAGCCAGGTCGTGCCGAGGAGCCGGTGGTGCGTCACGACGCAGTCGCCGGCCGCCCACACGTGCGGCACGCCGGTGCGCATGCTCTCGTCGACGACGATCGCGCCGCCCTGCCCGAGCTGCGCGCCGGTGGCGACCGCGAGGTCCGTGACCGGACGGACGCCGACACAGACGACGACGAGCGCGAACGTGCCCTCGGCGTCGCCGGAGGCGGAGCTGGTGGCGACGCGCCACTGCCCGTTGCCGCCCGGGGTGATGCCCGTGACGGTGGCACCGGTGAGGACCGTCGCGCCGTGCCGGCGGACCTCGGCGGTGACGAGGGACCCGAGCTCAGGGTCGAGGGTGGAGAGCACTTCCGGGCCGCGCTGGATCAGGGTCGTGTCGAACCCGCGGGCAATGAGCCCTTCGGTCATCTCCAGGCCGATGTAGCCTGCGCCGACGACCGCGACACGGCTGCCCGCGGGCAGGAGCTCGAGGGCGGCGACGACCTGCTCGGCATCAGTCATCGAGTGCAGCAGGTGGATCCCAGGCTCACCGAACGGAACCCCAGCCGGACGGACCGGCTCAGCGCCAGTCCCGATCAGCAGCTCGTCATAGGAGATCTCCTCCTCGCCGGCGGGACCGGTGACGGTCAGCAGGCGACGGTCGACGTCGACGGCCGAGGCCCACGTCGAAGAACGCACGGTCATGCCGACGGCTTCGAGGTCGGCGCGGGTGCGGTGCGCGAGGGACGCTTCCGTGGCGACATCGCCGGAGACCCAGTACGGGGTGCCGCAGATGGAGAAGTTCGGGAACTCGTCCGCGAGGACCACGGTCGCGTCGGTGGTCGAGTCGAGTTCACGGGCGCGGAGCGCTGCGGCGATGCCGGCGTCGCTGCCGCCGACGGCGAGGAGGTGAGTCATCAGGCTGGTCCTTCACGGATCGAGCGGGAGCCGAAACCGGCGAGTACATCGAAGCACGTCGATATCGATGAACGCAAATATAGACGACGGTCGAAGTCCGTGGGATGATGGGACGATGACGACGATCGAGCTGCTTCCCATCCAGGACGTCACCGCGTGCTGCTCGCCCGTCACCACAGCGGCGATGGATCAGGCGTCCGCAGAGGTCCTCGCGAAGTCGCTGAAGGCGATCGCGGACCCGGCACGGCTCCGGCTGATCTCGATGGTCGCTGCGCACGATGGCGCCGAGGCCTGCGTCTGCGACCTGCAGGAACCGCTCGGCCTGTCCCAGCCGACCGTCTCGCACCACTTGAAGGTCCTCGTCGACGCCGGGATCCTGCACCGCGAGAAGCGCGGCACCTGGGCGTACTTCTCGCTCGTCCCCGGTGCGCTCGACACCCTCGCCGGCCTCATCACCGCACCGACGAAATAGCACCGTCGGTTGCGCTGCCCTGTTGACGGCGCGCATAATCTGCGTGTGCACGTAGATAAGCAGGTGTGCGGGCTGAGCCCGGATTCGGAGTACGTCGAGCTCGCGGTCGAGGTGTTCGCGATGCTCGCCGACGCGACGCGGGTGCGGATCATCCTCGCGTTGCGGAACGCGGAGGAGATGTCCGTGAACCACCTCGCGGACGTCGTCGACAAGAGTCCCGCCGCGGTGTCACAGCACCTCGCGAAGCTCCGGCTCGCACGGATGGTGCAGACCCGCAGGGAGGGCACGACTGTGTTCTATCGCCTGACCGACGAGCACGCATCCGAGCTGGTCAGCGACGCCGTCCGGCAAGCCGAACACGTCATCGGCAATGCACCGCACCACCACGAGAGCCGGACGACCGCATGAGCGCTGCACCGCACACGCATCCCCACGACCACGACCACGATCACGATCACGATCACGATCACGATCACGATCACGATCACGATCACGATCACGATGAGCATGGTCACTCGCACCCACATGGCGGCGTGAAGGGGTTCCTCTACGACCTGTTCGTCCCGCACACGCACGACTCTGCCGACTCGATCGACGACGCGATGGAGGCCTCCACGGCCGGGGTCCGGGCATTGAAGATCAGCATGTTTGTACTGCTCGGCACTACGGTGCTGCAGCTCGTGCTGGTGGTGTTCACCAGTTCCGTGGCGCTCCTGGCGGACACGATCCACAACTTCGCGGACGCGTTGACCGCGGTCCCGTTGTGGATCGCGTTCGTCCTTGGCCGACGCGCCGCAACCCGCCGCTACACGTACGGGTACGGCCGCGCGGAGGACCTCGCCGGCATGTTCATCGTTTTCGTCGTCGCCCTCTCCGCGGTCGTCGCCGGGTGGGAGGCGATCGACCGGTTCATGCACCCGCGCCCGATCGAGAACCCGTGGCTCCTCGTTGCGGCCGGGCTCATCGGGTTCGCTGGGAACGAGGCCGTCGCGATCTACCGGATCCGTGTCGGGCAGAAGATCGGCTCAGCGGCTCTCGTTGCCGATGGCGTGCACGCCCGCCTCGACGGCTTCACGTCCCTGTCGGTGGTCCTCGGCGCCGTCGGGGTACTTTTCGGGTTCTCGCTTGCGGACCCGATCATCGGCCTGCTCATCGCCGTGTCGATCGTGTTCCTGCTCTGGGGCACAGTGAAGTCCATCGGCGCCCGGCTCATGGACGCCGTCGACCCGGACCTCGTGCACCGCGCCGAACACGCCATGGAACACGTCGATGGCGTCGCAGCAGTCCGGGACGTCAGGCTGCGGTGGGTCGGACACCGCCTCACCGGATCCGCGACCATCGAAGTCCCCGGCAACGACCTCCACGCCGCGACCGAGACTGCGGATCACGCTGCCAGCCACGTGCGCGAGGAACTACGCAACCTCGACGAGTTCACCGTCACCGCATCCCCGCGCCCTCGCGTCGCGCCTCACTCTGCAGCGTCCCACCCGGTAAGAAGTTGACCTACTTCAGTAGATAGCTGACCTACTGCAACGGGAGGAGCGCCTATCTCGGTCGACAAGATCAACGCCATTACTGTGAGCCGAGACTAGTGGTGGCCGTGGACGACGGCGTGGCCGAGCCCGCGGCTGATCATCCAGCGGTTAACCGGCGTCGTGACGATGAACGCAACGACGAGCGAGAACACCAGCGAGCCCCAGAACAGCCAGTCGTTCAGCTGCGCGTCCATGGCGCCGGGGACTGCGACGATGACGGTGTTATCGATGATCTCCATGACCGAGATCGACACCGTGTCCGCGGCGAGAGCGACCTTGAACGCGGCAGAGAAGGTCAGTCCGGACCGGATCACACCGCGCATGGTGAGTGCGTAGCCGAAGATGAACGCCAGCACGATCGACAAGATGATGGTGCCGGTGTTGTGCAGCCCGGTGGCGGTGCCGATGACCATGCCGAGGACTTCACCGATCGCGCAGCCGGTCAGGCAATGCAGCGTTGCTTGCGCAGCCATCGACCACGTGGTCGTGCCGTGACCGCCGCGACCCTGGTCGGTCATGGTGTGGTGCTCGTGCGCATCCATGGTGCTCCTCATCGGTCACAGTCAACGTTCCCCTAAGGTACCCCCCGGGGGTACCTTAGGGATGCAACGCCGATCGCCGCAATGTGTTCCCAACCGACCGATGCGGCCGTGAATCCGCTGCACCGGTTGCTGAGAGCGAAGCTGCTGTCGCACCATGGACCACGCCCCCTGAACTCTCAGACCCGACGAAAGCCGCATGCTCCTCACCACCAACGCTCCGCACCGCCGCCTGCTGCTGCAGGCCACGGCGACGGTGGCGTTGCTGCTGTTGGTCGGGTTCACGGTCCTGATGCACAGCATGCTCGGCCACACCACCGGTCATGAGCACGCCATGACCATGTCGAGCAGCGTCGCTGCGGACCAGCCCCACGGCGCAGGCGATGGCCATGCGGAGCACGTTGCCGCACCGGCCGGCGCGGTGATGACGGTGCTCAGCGCTGCCGGCTGCGACGGCGGGCTGTGTGCGCTGATGTGCTCCCTGATGGGGATGGCGTGCGCGCTGACGATCGCCCTGTTCGCATGGGCGCTGCTGCGGGCCCGGAACGGCGGGGTCCTCTACGTCCTCGCGCGGCTGCTCGCGTTGGCCGACCGGGTCGCGCGCGGTATCGCCGCGCCCAAACCGCCGTCACTGACGGCGTTGCAGATCATCCGCGTCTGATTTCGTTCCCGCGGGATCCACCCACCTCGGGAGGTTCCCGCATGCCCGGAAACCGGACCGGCACACGCCTGCTCGGATCACCTGACGCATCCACGGGAACGGAACACCTCATGCACACCACCACTACACGCGCCCTCGCGGCCGCCGCGGCTCTCACCATCGGCCTCACCCTCGCGAGCTGCTCCACGAACACCACCAGCTCGGAGGGCAGCTCCTCGTCGTCATCGACGCCGGCTGCGTCGGCGCACAACAACCAGGACGTCACGTTTACGCAGGGGATGCTGCCGCATCACCAGCAAGCCATCGAGATGAGCGACATGCTCCTCGACAAGGGCTCCGACGTCGACGACGATGTGGTCGCTCTCGCCAAGCAGATCAAGGCCGAGCAGGCACCGGAGATCACGACGATGACCGGCTGGTTGAAGGCCTGGGGCGAGCCCACCGAGATGTCGAGCATGTCCGGGATGGATCACTCCTCTATGTCCGGAGGGATGATGTCCGACGCCGATATGGACGCCCTCGACAAGGCGTCCGCCGCGGACGCGGGGAAGCTCTACCTCGAGCAGATGGTCCAGCATCACACCAGTGCCGTCGACATGGCGAAGACCGAGGTCGACAACGGCAGGAACACCGACGCGATCGCACTAGCGAAGTCGATCGTGTCGAGCCAGACCGAGCAAATTGACCAGATGAAGGACATGCTCGAGTCGATGTGACCCCGGTGCGGGCCGCAGCGGTAGCCCCCTCGCCGCCGCGGCCCGCGATCGGCTACCGAGACCTGTCCTACAGTCGGAACGTGCCTCGTCGCAGACGGATTTGTCGGACTTCGAAAGCCGGATCGGCGCGAGGTGCGCCGATGCCGACGCGTAGGACTGGAACTCGGTGCTCCCAGACGACGATGAGTGGTGGACCAAGGAACGCGCTTGCAGGCACCTCGGCATCACCGCGCGCACGTTCAACCGCTACATCGACGCAGGGGTGCTCGCCGTCAAGGTAAATGGAACCGTGTTCGTGCAGAGAGGTCCGTTCTTGGCCGAGTATCGCCGACGCCTCATCGCCCGCCGAGACTCGCGCTTCAAGAGCCACCCACCCGAAGATGCCGACGACGACCAGCCGCCAGCCTCCCCGTAGTTGCAGGTCTGTCCGTTTCGGCAGTACGCTTAACTCGCGTCGAGCGTGTGTGCCCAAAAGCCGATCCCACCGGGTCGGCTTTTTCATGCCGGCTTCTGGCCGTACCATCGAGACGCTCGGGTGAAGTGCGTCTCCTTCCCGAGTCGCGGTCACCCGCGATACGCTCGCTACCACGCAGCAGAACTGCGCAATCAGCCGGACCCACTCGGGGCCGGCTTTTTTCATGCCCAGAAATGCTCGGCGCATCGCCCTCGCTCGGGCGCCGCTTCTTCGCTCTTACGCGAAGACGCCGTGTGATCCACCGGCCCTTCAGAGGCATCCGCCGCATTGTCGGTCCTCACCGACGCCCAGAACTCCCGCGCACCTCGCGCGGGTCTGGCCGGACTCGGCCACCCCCTCAAGGAGGACAGCCATGCTCACGACGGACCACGTCATCGAGATGGCCGCGAACTCCGGCACCAACACACCCGCACTGATCGTGTGCGCCCTGTTCGTCTGGACCGTCTCCAGCGACAAGCGCACCAAGCGGGTCGTGAAGATCCTCAACGCCATCGCGCGGATCTTCAACCGCCGGAACTAAAAAGTCGCGCCTGCCGAGTCTGCAAGGAGAGCTCTGTCTCCATGTTTGTGGGCAGCTTCGCTCCGTGTCGTCGGAATCGCTTCCTTCGGTGTCGGGACGTCGCGGGTGCGCGAGACGGCCCGCGTGACTTGGGGTTCGGGTGCATAATGGTGGTGTCTTCGGACCCGGTAGTGGGGCTTGCCGGACCCAACCTCGACAGTTGTCGACAACAGTCCCTATCTCAGCTGGTCGCGCTTCTGCGCGCCTGAGGTAGGGAGTGTCATGACAGCACCAATCGGTTCCGGACCGGTCGTCGTCGGCGTCCTGCCCGGCCTCGCTCCGGGGGTCATCGAGGTTGCGTCGTCTATCGCGCGGCGCTTCGGTACGACGCTGGTGTGCGTCAGCGTGGATGCATCGCTCTTCGATGCCGGTACGCGCTCGGACGGGTCGGTGATGGTGGAACCGATCGACCCTGACACCGCTGACACGACACCGCAGGGCTTGTCGGACAGTGACAAGGCGGCAGTACGTGCTGCCGCAACGACCTACGGCGTCGACGTCACGTTCGTCCCGGGTGTCGGGGATCCGAGCCGGGCACTGTCGCAGGTGGCCGAAGACCGCGACGCGGCGATGCTGGTCGTCGGGGCCAGGACGGGAGCGGGTCGAATCGCGGAGTTCTTCACGGGGTCGGTCGCGGTACGGCTGACCCATCAGCAGCACCGTTCAGTGCTCGTAGTGCCCGTTGATCCGGTCGGGTTCGATGCCCCACTGCCGTTGGACACCCCGTGACCGGCCAGCTTGTTCTGCTCCGCCACGGACAGAGCACTGCGAACGCTGCCGGTACCTTCACCGGCTTGCGAGACGTCGCGCTGACCGAACAGGGCAGCGCCGAAGCGAATCGGGCTGGGTTGCTACTTCTGCATGCCGGCATCCGACCGGACCTCGTGCTCACGTCGACGCTCGAGCGGGCGCTCCACACGGCGGAGCTCGTCACCGACGTCCTCGGACGTGATGCGCCGATCGAGTCGACGTGGCGGTTGAACGAGCGGAACTACGGCGCCCTCACCGGCATGTCCAAGCAGAATGCGCAAGCGGCGTTGGGGGCGGAGCAGTTCTTCGCTGTTCGTCGGACCCGCACGGGACGGCCACCACGCATGTCGATCCGCGCGTGGCTGGCGCTCCGGCGGACGCCGGCGCTTCGTGGACTGCCGTGGGCGGCACTTCGTCGAACCGAAACACTCTCCGACGTCATCCGCCGGGTCCAACCCGTCCTGTCGCACAGCATCACCCCGGCACTCCGCGACGGGCAGACAGTGCTCGTCGTCGCGCACGGCAACTCACTGCAGGCACTGTGTGCCTGCATGGACGGCCTAACTGACGGTGAGCTCGCGGACCTGAACCTCCCCACGGGCGAACCCCTGATCTACCGGTTCGACGGCGACGGTGGGTTCTGTCCGCGGGGTGGGGAGTACCTGCATCCGGCAGCACGAGCAGCAGCGGCAGCGGTCGCTGCGGAAGGTGGAACATGACCTCCCGAACGGACACGCACCTGCCCGATGGGCAGCTCCCGCCCGACCCAGACATCGACGCCAACGACCCGGAACGTATCGACCGGCCAGTGCATCTGCGGTGGCGGTACCTCGGTGTCGTCGCACTCGGCGGCGCCATCGGTACCGCCGCACGCGACGGACTCAGCACCGCCTTCCCCGCTCAGCAGGAGGTGTCCTGGGCGATCTTCTGGATCAACATCGCCGGCGCGCTCCTACTGGGTGTGCTGCTGGAACACCTCGCGCATCGCGGACCTGACGAGGGTCGCCGCCGGACACTGCGCCTGCTTCTGGGAACCGGTGTCCTCGGCGGGTTCACCACCTACAGCACCCTCGCGACCAGCACCGCGGTGTTGTTCCTCGCTGGCCGCGGGTTGGCCGGCACCGGGTACGCGCTCCTGACGGTCCTCGCCGGCGCGATCGCCACCGGTAGCGGCCTCGCGATCGCGGGTTTGGTCCGACCG
Source organism: Microbacterium sp. M1A1_1b (assembly GCF_053345565.1). Classification (NCBI taxonomy): domain Bacteria; kingdom Bacillati; phylum Actinomycetota; class Actinomycetes; order Micrococcales; family Microbacteriaceae; genus Microbacterium; species Microbacterium sp. M1A1_1b. The sequence continues at coordinate 66,602 of NZ_JBKFAJ010000007.1, read as the reverse complement.
AACGGGGCCACATCATGAGCGCCCTGGCCTTCCTCAGCGTCGCGGTCGCTGGCGGTGTCGGCGCGGCCGCACGGTTCTTCGTGGATGGTGCGATCAACCGGGGTCGGCAGTTCCGGCTCCCGGTCGGGACGCTGACGATCAACATCACCGGCTCGTTCCTGCTGGGCTTGATCACCGGCGCCGCCGGTCACCTCGGCGCCACCCCCGTCGCGGTGCTCGGAACAGGGCTCATGGGTGGCTACACCACGTTCAGCACCGCCAGCTTCGAGACCGTCCGCCTCGCACGCACTGGCCGCACCACCGCGGCTGCCGTGAACGGGCTCGGGATGCTCGTCGTCTCCGTCGCCGCAGCCGCCGGGGGCGTCACCCTCGGCACCCTCACTTGACCATCCGACTGGGAGACGAACAGCTCATGCACTTCGACATCACGATCGAGATCCCCCGCGGCAGCGGCAACAAGTACGAGGTCGACCACGCCACCGGACGGATCCGCCTGGACCGGGCGGTGTTCACCAGCATGGTGTTCCCGCAGGACTACGGCTCGATCGACGACACTCTCGGCGATGACGGCGACCCCCTCGACGCGCTCGTGCTGCTGCCCCGGCCCACGTTCCCCGGCGTCGTCATCGACGTCCGCCCGGTCGGGATGCTCCGCATGGTCGACGAGAACGGCGGCGATGACAAGATCCTCACCGTCCCCGCCGGAGACGTCCGCTTCGACCACGTCCAGGACATCTCCGACGTCGCCGAGCCGGTCCTGGCGGAGATCGAGCACTTCTTCGCCCACTACAAGGAGATCGAGCACGGCAAGCACGTCACCACCAACGGGTGGGCGAACCGTGTCGACGCCGAAGCCATCATCCGCGCCGCACAGGAACGGTTCACCCCGCACCCCTGACCGGCACCCGCGCACCCGACACCATCCAGTGCGCGCCCTGAACCGCCGTGGGGAGGCAACTGGCGCCCAGTGATCGCCAGGAGGTCGTCCCTCCGCCTCCCCGCGGCCCACACCCGCACGACCAACCCGAAAGGCGACAACCGCCGTGAACGACTACATCAGCAACGTCCACCACACCACCCACCATCAGGGCGAGTACGTGACCCACACCAGCCGCCCCGTCACCATCAGCAGCCTGCACGGCTCCCGGATCCTCGACTCCCGCGGCTACCCGACGATCCAGGTGCGTCTCGAGCTCGAGGACGGCACCGTCGTCACCGGTGACGCCCCCGCAGGCGCATCCACTGGCGCGCATGAGGCTGTCGAGCTTCGCGACGGCGGCAGCAGCTACGGCGGCCGCGACGTGAGCCAGGCACTGCACCTCATCACGACGGACGTCGCACCGATGATCACCGGCCAGTCGTGGACCTCGATCGGGCAGGCCGACGCCGCCCTCGCTGCCCTCGACGGCACCCCGAACCACCGCCGGCTCGGCGCGAACAGTGTCGTCGCGACCTCGATCGCGATGGCACGCGCTCTCGCCGCCGCAGCGGAGCTGCCGCTCTGGCGTTGGATCGCAGACGTCACCGGCAGCACGCCCCGCCTGCCCGTCCCGCACTTCAACGTGCTCAACGGCGGAGCGCACGCAGCGAACGCGCTCGACTTCCAGGAGTTCATGATCGCCCCGGTGAACGCCGAGACCATGACCGACGCGGTTCGGATCGGATCGGACGTCTACCACGCGCTGGCGGCACTGGTCCGGGAACGGTTCGGCAGTCTCGGTCTCGGGGACGAAGGCGGCTTCGCCCCGTCGATCGCCGCGCCCGAGGAGGCCCTCGACCTCCTCGTCGCCGCGATCAGTGCCGCCGGTTACGAGCCCGGCGTGGACACCGTCGCGATCGCACTCGACCCGGCGGCGAACGAGTTCGCGCTCGGTGACGGTAGCTACCGGGTCGTGGACCGCCGGCTCGACCGCGCAGGCATGGTCGACTACTACCGCGACCTCATCAGCCGGTATCCGATCCGGAGCATCGAAGACGGCTTCTCCGAAGATGACCACGGCGGCTGGAAGGCGATGTCGTTCGCGCTCGGCGACATGCTCCAGATCGTCGGCGATGATCTCTACGTCACCGATCCGCAGCGCATCCGCGACGGTGGGAAGGACGGGCTCTCGAACGCGGCGCTCATCAAGCCGAACCAGATCGGCACCGTCTCCCAGACCCTCGACGCGATCGGCGTCGCACGCTCGCTCGGGATGCGGAGCATGGTGTCGCACCGGTCCGGCGAGACCACCGACACGTTCATCGCGGACCTCGTCGTCGGCACCGGAACCGGACAGATCAAGTCCGGCGCACCCGCCCGCGGAGAACGCGTCGCCAAGTACAACCGGCTCACCGAGATCGCGGAGAACAATCCGGAGCTGCCCTACGGGCTGCGCTGACCCCGACCGGTCACCTCGTGGGCGACGCGCAGGAAAGCAGAACCAGCTGGCTGAGGCTCTCCCGACCAGATCGCCCGCAACGGCCGGGCAAGTGGCGGCCCAGCGAGCGGGACCCGCACCAGCGACCCGTCGTTGATGTCGGCGGCGACCGTGCGAAGGCTCATCACCGCCGGTGCAATTCCAGCCTGCGCGTTCGCCCGGATGATGCTCGTGGTCTCCAGCACCGCGGCCGGAACCGACATGCTCAAACCGGCCTCCCTGAGCCATGCGGCGAGGGTCGCGCGAGTTCCGGAACCTTCTTCCCGCAGGAGCAGAGCCGTCGCCGCCAGGACCTCCGCAGTGATCCCGGTCGACCGAGCCCAGGGATGTTCCGGCGCAACGACGACCGCGAGCTCATCGTCCGCGATCACCTGCGCGGACACACCTGCCGCCGTCACCGGGGTCTCCGTGAACCCGAGGTTCGCGCCACCCGACTGCACGAGGTCCGTCACCGCGGCGGAGTTGCCCGCGATCAGGCGCACCCGCACGTCGGGTTCGCGGCGGCGGAATTCGAGCAGCCAGCCCGGCAGCAGCAGCTCCGCGATCGTCTGTGACGCTGCGACGACGAGCGAACCCGTGGGAGTCCGCAGCGCAGCCACTCCTGCTTCGAGGTGGCGAGACGCGTCGAGGACCGGTCCGGCCAGCCCGACGACGAGCCTGCCGGTCTCGGTCAGCACCGACCCCGTGGTCGAGCGGTGCACCAACAAGTGACCGACCATGCGCTCGGCGACCCGGATCCGAGCAGACACTGCCTGTTGCGTGACGCCGAGCGCTCCAGCGGCAGCGGAGAGGGAGCCGGTCTCGGCGACGCGTGCGAGCACGTCGAGTGTGTCGAGGTCGAGGGTTCGGTCCGTGAGTCGCCGTAGTGCCACAATCATTGATTGTGCCCTGCCAAGAGGTTCCGGGTACCGCCAGAGGCAGGATTCGCGCAGGCTTGGCCCATGACAACGCTCCGCACGGACCCTGCACCCGCGAACGGTAGCCAGCTGCCCCAACGGCCGCAGACGGCGTTGTTCCGTGACCTGGAGCGGCCAGGCCTGATCGTGTCGAATCTCACACCGAACTGGTTCGCGTCGATCATGGGCACGGGGATCGTCGCTGTCGCAGCTGCGTCACTGCCGCTGCAGTTCCCCGGGCTGCGCCTCGCGGCGACGGTCGTGTGGGCGATCGCCGCGGTGCTCCTCGTCGCCCTCACGACCGCGACGGTGCTGCACTGGATCCGCTACCGGAGCACTGCAGCCGGGCACCAGCTCAACCCGGTGATCTCGCACTTCTACGGCGCACCACCGATGGCGTTCCTCACCGTCGGCGCCGGGACACTCCTGCTCGGCAAGGACTGGGTCGGCCTGCCCGCCGCCGTCACCATCGACTGGGTCCTGTGGACCATCGGCACCATCGGAGGACTGCTCACGGCAGTGCTCGTGCCGTACCTGGCGTTCACCCGCCACGAGAACAAGCCCGACTCCGCGTTCGGCGGCTGGCTGATGCCGATCGTCCCGCCGATGGTGTCCGCCTCCACCGGTGCGCTCCTGCTGCCGTACGCCCCCGCCGGGCAGGCGCGGGAGACGCTGCTGTGGTCCTGCTACGGCTTCTTCGGCCTCAGCCTCATCACGTCGCTGGTCGTGATCACGCTGATCTGGAACCGTCTCGCGCAGCACAAGGTCGGGGCCGCCGGCATGGTCCCGACTCTGTGGATCGTCCTCGGGCCGGTCGGACAGTCGATCACCGCGGTGAACCTCCTCGCATCGAACGCCCCCACCGTTGTCGATGCGAGTACCGCGCATGCCCTGCTGGTCGTGGCGCTGGTGTACGGGTTCGCGATGCTCGGCTTCGCGCTGCTGTGGACCGTCATCGCCCTCGCGATCACCATCCGCACTGCCCGCGAACACTTGCCGTTCAGCCTGACTTGGTGGTCCTTCACGTTCCCCGTCGGGACCTGCGTCACCGGCCTGAACGGGCTCGCCCTGCACTCAGGCCTGACCGTCGTTGCCGTCCTCGCCGTCATCTACTACGCCGGCCTCGTCGCCGCATGGATCACCGTTGCCCTTCGCACCTTTCACGGATCCGTCATCCGTGGCACCCTGCTGGCACCGCCACAGCCGGCATGAGTACCCCCGAGGAACTCGCTGACGTTCGATCGCTGAACGGTCTCGCGGAGACGTGGCGGACCGCGCCCGACGGCAGCCGACGGTTCGTCCCGAGCTTCGACCCACGATCCGGCGGCAGATTCAGCCGTGTCCTGGTCCTGATGCAGTCGCCTGGCCCCCAGACCATCGCCGCAGCGCACGCAGCGATCTGCAGCGAGGACAACCCGGGCCCGACCGCGGCCGCGTTCCGAGCAGCCCGTATCGAGTCCGGACTCGCACGCGGCGAGTACGTCCGCTGGAACCTTGTCCCATGGGAACTGCCCGACCGCGTGCGACTCGAGGACATCGACGAGGGGCGGCATGCCCTCGCCACACTGTTCGCGGCCCTCCCCGCTCTCACTGCGATCGTCACGTACGGGGCCGTTGCCCTCGACGGCGTCATGCGACACTTCACCCTGGACGAGCACCCCCGACTCCTTCCGGTCATCGCAGCACCACATCCGTCTCCCGCCAACGGCCGCCACCGATCGGAACAACACCTCCGTTCCGTGCAAGCACTCCGGCTCGCCGCGCGAGCGCGGCAGACGTAACAAATACGAACGATTCCGCTACAACTGTCCGTCCCGACGCTCCGCCAGGGTGCGAGGCGGCGTGTCTTGTATCGGAACCCAGTCCCAGAATCTACGTCCCGCCACTACCCCCGCCAGTCGAGTTTCGCTACGTTCTCTTCATGGGTCACCTCCTCGGGTACGCGCGCGTGTCCACCACAGACCAGGACGCGTCGCTCCAGATCGACGCGCTGGGCGCCGCTGGCTGCTACCGCGTGTTCGTCGACACCATGTCGGGGTCCCTTCAACACCGACCCGAACTCGACAAGCTCCTCGACCAGCTCCGCCCCGGCGACACCCTCGTCGTCTGGCGACTCGACCGGCTCGGTCGCTCCATCCGGCACCTCATCGATCAGCTGCACGCTCTCGCCGAGCGCGGTGTCGGGTTCCGCTCCCTGCAAGAGACCATCGACACCACCTCACCCGGCGGACGGCTCGTGTTCCATGTCTTCGCCGCGTTGGCGGAGTTCGAACGGGACCTCATCAAGGAACGCACCAACGCCGGGCTCGCCGCCGCCCGCGCCCGCGGGCGCACCGGCGGCCGACCGTCTCGCCTCTCCGCGGACCAGGTGCGCACCGCACGCCGGCTCTACGAGCAGCAGGACATGACCGTCGCGCAGATTGGCGACGTGCTCGGCGTCAGCCGCACCACCATCTACCGGGCACTCGCGAAGCACGCCGAGCCGGTCGCGGCGCGACGAACCAAGCCTTCCCCAACGATGTAGCTGGCCATGGACGCGAGCGAGCGGTGGCGCATCCTTCGACTGCACGTCGAGGACGCCATCCCGCTCACCACCCTGGCCCGCACCACGGGCGTCGCCGAGCGCACCCTGCAACGCTGGCTCGCCGGCAACCGAACAGGCGGATACACGGCTCTCGCCGACGGCACCCGCACCGATCATGGCGCCCGACGGACGGCACCGGAACTGGTGCGCCTGATTGGGGGGCTCGCACTCACCAAGCCACGACCCTCGATCGCCACGATTCGCCGTCAGATCGGCATCCACTGCAGCGGACGCGGACTGCCGTCACGGTCGTACTCCGTCATGCGGTCGATCGTGACCACCCTCGACCCCGGGATGGTGACGCTTGCGCTGGAGGGGCCGGCGTCGTACGGGGAGCTCGGGAAGACACTCGACCCCGACGACTTCAGCGATGCACAAACCATCGCCGCCGTCGAACGAATCACCCGCGGTAACTTCCGCCTCCTCGAACACCTGCTCCTTCAGATCCAACGCGTCCTGAGGATCAACGAGCTCGACGTCACCACCAACGACGTCGTCGAAGCCGCCCGCAGCACCCTCGTCATCGGCACCACCCGACCCGACGCCGATCGCAGCGAAAACGACGATACAGAGCGAGGCTGCTCACAGGGTCGCGACGGACCTGACCAGCAGCAGTTATCGGTCCCAATTGACGGAGTCATCGAACGCACGGCTCGCTGCGTCTGTGAAGGCCGAAGCGCTGCCGCTGAGCCGCTCCCGTAGTGCTCGTTCCACGAATTCTCGGCGGAAATCCGCGTGCAGGCCTTCGGACGCCCAGCCGAAGTACGGGTGCTGCTCAAACCCCGCATCGATACTGTCGACCCGCCCAAGCAGATTCGCGATTTGCTCCTCCGTCAACGAGGGGCGCAGGAGCATGTACTGATCCGTGAGCGCATCCGTATCGATCGCGATCGCCTCGTGGCCGGGCGCCCATTCCACCACCACTCCATCCTCGAAGCGGCCACCGCCGCCGTGGAGTAGCGGATTGCGGAACTCGCGCGCGAGGTCGCCCAGTTCCATCTTCAGCCGAGCAGTCTCCGCGTCGTGAGGTTTTGGAAAAGCTATGTCGAACTGCTGAGCCCACTGCCCAGTCAGTAGATCTTCGAGGGAGAAACCCTCATCCAGGACTGCAGGCGAGAATGACGAGAGAATCACGAGCAGGTGTTGCACCCAGGCGAAGTATCCCGCAACGAGCGCTGTTGCCCGATAGGACTGTTCCCGCTCCCGAAAGGTTGCGCCGAGCAGGCTCCCGAACAGCTGCTGGATGGCTTCCGAGGTTTCAAGTTTCGCCGTAGCCCGACCTGACACTTGCACCGGATTTGCGACTTTCGCGCGCTCGATCGTCTGACGGTGAAAGTCGACCATCCCGCGGTAACGCGGTAACTGATTCAGGACGACGGCTCGACCGGCTCGGATGCTGGGGCTGAGTCGGGGCGTCACAATACGGCTATACAGCGATCTGGCGGCTTTCAACAGGCGCGTTGCGATGGCTGCGGAGTCCGCTGGCTCCCCATGATCGTTTGATTGTGGGCCAAACAAGTCGAGCCGTATGCCGGACTTCGTCCAGCGGAGTCGGCAGCTTCTACCGTTGAGACTGAACGAGTACAACCAACGTGTCTTGTCAAATGCTGGCTCCGAAAATGCACCTAGGCTCCGGAACAGGAGGTCGAACATCCCCTCGTAGGCGACCGCGGCAACCGGTAGACGGTGGGTGTAAACGGGACCCGAGTCATCGGGGGCGGCATCCGCCGGCTCGAACCCCCGGAGCTCCCGCTGTAGGACGCCCACGACAGCGTCGGCGATATTCTGCGCAGTCTCATTCTCCACTCGATGAAGGTACCGCTCATCGACAGAGTGTCACGCGGGGTTCTGCGCTGCGTGACGACCGCCCTGTCGGCCAGATATTCGGGACCGTCGAGTCGCGCCGCGCCGCGCCGCGCCGCGCCGGATCTTGCGTGTGGGATAGACCTCCGGTGGATGGCAAGTGAACTAGTCTGCGCCGCTGTCCGGGAACTCGGCCGGATCGATGCCGTCGAGCAGGGCATCGTATGCACGCAGATCAACCGCCATGGCGGTGCCAACGGACTGCAGCCTGCGGAACAGACGCAACGCGAAGAAGATCAGTTGAGTACCCGGTGAAGACACTTCTAGACCCGGACTCAGGAGTTCCAAGTTCGCGCTGTCGAGAACGTGATCGAAAGCGTTGTGCTCTAGGGCGAGCCCCATATCGAGATGAGCGTCGCCGTGGTGGCTGGCCAGTTGCGCTTTCGCCGCGGGCGAGTCAAATCCGTTCGTCCATCCGCTCCGGAGCCCGACGATGCCGCCAAGAATGGGTCGAGATTCAGGCGGAGGCCCATCATGCGTACCCGAGATGTCCACGATCGGTCCGGACCGGCGGACGAGGCGGCGGACGCTCGCGACCTTCTCGGCCGCGTACCTCAGGGTCCCTGCCGCGACCTCGGGCTTCACCTCGAGGACCGCGTACACGCTCTCGACGGGCACGATGCGGCTGGATCCGGCCTCGAACCATAGTGGCGAGTACTGGCGGTCGTAAATTGCAAGATCAATCTGCTCGCTCTGATCGCCGTTCGAGTCCATGGCGAAGATGGGGCCGATCTCGTACCGCCCCGGAAGGAACGAGCGGAGCATACGGCCCCAGTTCGCCTCCGACGCATCTCCAAGGGTGGTGGGGTGCTTGGTGAAGTCCAGCGGCAACTCGAGCTGAGCAGCCAGGAGGCGCTGTCGCTTGACGAACGCCTCTCTGATATCGACGCGATGTTGCTTGGCCATGCACCCCTCGTTTCAGTCCCGCATCCACCCTATGCGCGGATGTCGGTGGTCGACGCTAGCGTGAGGATCACCGAAAACTTGGAATCTGTGGAGTGCCATGACTATCACCGACTCGTTCGCGACCTTCCAGTCCGTCGTGAACGCGGACCCCGATCAGGTGGCCGAGGCCCGCCGACGGAGGCGGTTGTTCGAGCGTGCGTTCAAGTCCGAACCCGACGTCGTCGAGGTCGTACCCTCCGGCTCGTTGGCACGAGGAACTCACAAAGATCCGATCCACGATGTCGACCTCATCGTTGTTTACGACGCTTCTCAGCACGAGGCGTGGGGTGCGTCCGGTGCATCCGCCCACGATGCCCTCGATCATGCGCGCGCAGCCGTCAACCGCCTTCTCGGGGTCGGGGCAGGAACGGTCGACCAGCTGGTTCGCCTCGCCCGACCTCGAAACCACGCGGTCAAGTGCTTCTTGGACGATCCCGAAGACGTGGACGCGTTCACCGTCGATGTCATGCCAGCGCTCAGGACCGATCGGGGCTTCCTCATCCCCGAAGCGCTTAGCGAAGGATGGGTGGACGCGGATCCTGAGTACCTCATCGCGGAGGCTGCCCGAAAGCACTCAGAGTGGTCGCAGTACGCAGGCGCCGTCCGAATGCTGAAGTTCTGGGGTGCGGAGCAAGCGCCGCTGAAGGTCAAGTCGCTTGTGATGGAAGTGCTCGCACTCGAACACCTGTCCACTGACCTCAATCGACCTGCCGCGATTCGAAATTTCTTCACTGCGGCCGCGTTCCGGATCGACTCCGGGCTCGTCGTCGAAGACCCGGCACACCTTTGCGGCCCAATCCAGAGCGATCTCGACATGGACGAGCTCGGCTCTCGACTCCGGACCGCGTCGAACATCGCCATCGACGCCGGCGCAGCGCAAGTCGCAAACGATGACGCGCGTGCGAGTCGGCTGTGGCGAGAGATCTTCGGTGAAGAGTTCCCGGAGATTCTTGCGGCCGCTGGCGCAGCCGTCGTGCCGGATGGGCCACGGACCGTGAAAGACAGTCCGCAAGGGTGACGGACGAAGCAGCCCTAACCCGATGGTTCGACTGGGACCCGAGCCGGCTCCTCCGAGATGTCGACGAACTGGCTGTCATCGCGCCGGACCTGCTTCGTCGCACCCCGGAGGGTGAATTCCTCGCGAACGGTGGCTGGGTCGGCACACTGCCTCTATGGCCGTTTGATCGGCCAGCACCCCCGAACCTCGACGCACTCCTTCCGAACCCGATGAGCGTCGTCATCACCTACCCCTCGGCGTACCCAATGCTTCCGCCTCGCGTTTACCCAACGGAGCCACAACCAGCGATCCTCGAGGTCTCGGACACTGTCTGGCATGTCTCGCCGGGAGGGTCGCTGTGCCTCTTTCAGTCCGACGGAATGTGGGACCCCTCGGCCAGCATCGGAGACATCGTCCTCAAAAGCGCTGGCTGGCGCATCGAATACGAGCTGATGCATCGAGGCGCGATTGCTCGGATGACCGAACGGGGAATCGTCACAGACACGCACCTTGACTACCTCGTCGTCGAGCAGGCGAAGCAGGCGGCCGAGGAATGACGAACTCTCCGTTCGTAATGGTGCCGCGCGATGCCCTCCGTCTGATCAATGCCTCGTCGCGTCGTCTCGGCAACCTCCGATTCAAGCTCTCCGAGACAGACGGTCGCTTTGTCGTAGACGCTGTCGAGACGAGCGAGAACACATTCGTCGACGTGCGCCCCGATCGGTTGTTCGCATCGCTAACGTGGGGTGATCTGACTCGGTGGGGGCAATGGGCACGATCGGACAGCCCGGATCTCGCGGCAACCTACCTGCTGCTCACACGGCGACCGAACGGAGCCCTTCCCTTCGAAGCCCTCCATCAAATGGTCCCCGGGACCGACGACCCCGGCGCCATCTCAGGACTGCTCATCGTGAGCCACGAAGACGTTCCTCCGGAACTCAGGGCTGCGGGCATGCCAGAATTCTCGGGGTGGCTGGTCGAACGAGACGGTGTCGTCCCGTTCCCGGTTCATGCCGAGCCGGAGGACTTTGGCGCCTCCCAACTCACTGGTGACTGGCCGCTCCGTCAACTGGCGAAAGAGTCGATAACCATTGTCGGCACCGGCTCGATCGGCAGCGCGGCGGCTGACGCGCTCTCACGAATTGGCGTGGGGGAACTTCACCTCGTGGATCCCGATCGGCTTCTGTGGCACAACGTGATCCGCCACCGCCTTGGACCTGACTCCGTAGGTCGGTACAAAGTCGACGCCTTGGCCGCGTCCATAGCCGAGCGCGACGCGGACACGAATCCGGCTACTCGGACAACGCTCATCCCACACCGACTGGATGTCGTCGAGCACGCCGAGCTCTTTCGTCCGATCATCCAGGCTTCGACAGTCGTGCTCTGTTGCGCAGATGGAATTGCCCCGCGACGCGTGGTCAATCATCTGGCCCGTCTCGCTCGGACGTCTGCGATCTTCGCGTGTGTACTCAATGGCGGGAGTATCGGCGAGATCTTCCGATCGCGCCCGGGCCGCGGCCGAGGATGTCTGCTCTGTCACCGCGCCTACCTGGAAGCCAACGGGTGGATCGACCCGGAAGCCGATCAGGAACTCGGGTACGGCACTGGAAGTTCGCACAAGCCAATGACTGCGATCCCGAGCGACTTGCAGTTGGTGGGGCAACTCGCGGCACAGGCGACTATCGCAACGCTCCTCGAGTCGCGACAAGGAATGCCGGGCTCGCGCCTTCCGAGTGATCACGCCGTGATCGGGCTCCGGCCGGTGATGGCGCTTGCGGGCCCGTTTGGCGTCTCGGCGCCGGGGGAGCTCCGCTGGTCGGAAGTGCCACCCCATCGAGCCGCGTGCGCGACATGTTCTCTGACTTAGCCGCGCCGGCTCCCGGGCTCGTCAGGTTGAGTGCGGCAGCACGCCGTGCCATTGAAACCGAGGCGGTCCGGGCCGACGCCAATCTTGAGACGGGTGGAGTACTCCTCGGACATGACCTTGGGGCCGAGATCTTGGTGAGCGTCGCGGGTGGGCCTGGACCTGGGGCAGTGCACCAGGCGCGCAGGTTTGATCGAGACACGCTCTATGCCTCCAAACTGGCGGACGAGGCGTGGTACCGAGATCGTTCTCAATGGATCGGTGAGTGGCACACCCACCCCACCAGTTCGTTGATGCCGAGCCAAGTGGATCTGTCGACCTACCGAGCTCACCTGCGCCAGGGCAACATCGGCCCCAGCGCGTTCTTGTCGCTTCTTGTTCGGTCGCGAGGGCAGAACTGCTCGATGGTCGGCTGGGCTGTGACGCAATCATCGTTGGAACGGATCACGATCCTGTCGTAGTCCGGAATTGTCGTGCCTGCCAGAGGTGCCGCTCTACGTCAGTTCAGGTCGCATACTGCCCTGCGTCCACGCTGAGGACGTAGCCGGGCGCCCTCTGGACTAACGCATTGACGTGCGTTGACCCCCTATAAAACCTGGCGGCGAACCCGTGCCCCTGCGGCCACGCCGGCAGCCGACCCGATCTCGGTGGTCCGGTGTGCGAGTGCACGGCGACGACGGTGCGGCGGTACCTGGGGCGGATGTCGGGGCCGCTGCTCGACCGCATCGACATCCGGGTGCAAGTCCCTCGCGTCACCACCGCGGTGATGCGTCGCGGCGACGGGACGACCCCGACCACGGCCGAGGCCCGGCTCACGGTCGAAGCGGCACGGTCTCGGATGACCGATCGACTGGCCGACACGGCGTGGACGCGCAATGCCGACGTGCCCGGTGCCTGGCTGCGCGGACCGGGGCGTGCCGAGGCGGGGGCGACCGCGGTCCTCGACCGCGGACTCGAACTCGGCACCCTGACCATGCGCGGGTGGGACCGCGTGATGCGTCTGGCCTGGACCATCGCGGACCTCGGCGACGTGGAGCGCCCCGGTCGTGCACAGGTGACCGCTGCGCTCGCCCTGCGGGGTGGACTGTGACCGGGCAGGTCGGGGCGGTCGATGCCGAGGCCGCCGCTCGCGTGGCATGGAGCACGCTCATCGAGCCCGGCGACGCCGCCGCTGGCGTCCTCGTGACGACGCTCGGCGCCGAACGGTCTCTGGCGCTCGTGACCGGGAAGGACCCCGTGCGTGCCGTCGTCGCCGCGCTGCAGTCGTCGGGCGGTGTGGACGTGACGTCGATCGACGACGTCGTGGCCAGCGCGGTGGAACGCTGGCGCCCTCGGTTCCTGCGAGCCGATGCTGCTCGCGTGCTCGATGCGGCCACGGCGGTCGGTGCATCGCTGGTGGTCCCCGGCGACCCGGATTGGCCCGGCGGGCTCGACGACCTGGGAGTGCACGCGCCGATGGTGCTCTGGCGCCGCGGCCGGCCGCGTGGTGGCCAGCCGCCGGTGGTGGAACGCCCGTGTCTGTCGGTCGTCGGCGCGCGGTCGAACACGCTCGCGGGCGCCGAGGCCTGCGCCGAGATCACCTCGGCGGCGGCGGACGCCGGGTGCACGACGGTGAGCGGCGGCGCGTACGGGATCGACGCCGTGGCGCACCGGGTCGCGATCGCCGCGGGGACTCCCACCATCGCGGTGCTGGCCGGCGGGATCGACCAGCTCTACCCGGCCGGACACGTCGAGCTGCTCGGCAACGTCGGTCGGCAGGGGATGCTGCTGGCGGAGTCGCCCCCGGGCACACCGCCCACGCGATGGCGGTTCCTGGCGCGCAACCGGCTGATCGCGGCGCTCGGGCACGCGGTCGTGGTGGTCGAGGCCGGTGCCCGGTCCGGGGCCCTCAACACCGCGCACCACGGGGCGCAGCTCGGACGTCCGGTGTTCGCCGTCCCCGGGGCGTTCACGTCACCGGCATCCGTCGGGTGCCACCGGCTCGTGGCCGACGGCGTGGCGCAGCTGGCGGTGCACCCGCAGGACCCCGTTCGTGCTGCCGTGGCGGTCCATCACGGGGGAGACCCCGACGACCTGTCGGCGCCGCTCACGTCGGCGACCGTCGACCCCGAGGTGGTCCGTGTGGTCGATGCGCTCGGCCGTCGTCCCGTGACGGTCGTCGACGTCGCGGAGCGGTCGGGGCTGTCGGTCGCGGCCGCGACGGACGCGCTCGCCTTGGCGGAGCTGCAGGGGATCGTCGAGCGACGCACCGACGGGTGGGTGCTCGGAGCAGCGGGTCGGACAGGGACCACCGGTCGTGTCACGGGGCGGCGCGCATGAGTGGACGCACTGCCGCCGCCTACGCTGAGCCGCATGGGACACGACGGCGGGACGCTCGGTGCGGCGATCGACGCGTTCCTGCACCACGCCGCGCACGGGCGGGGCTTGAGCGACCAGACGGTGCGGGCGTACCGGGGGGACCTCGAGGACCTCCAGCGGTTCAGTGCTGCGCGGGGCGTCGAGCGGGTCGAAGCGCTGTCGCTCGACGTCCTGCGCGACTGGCTGTGGGCGGGCAACGAGCGCGGACTCGCCCGGTCGAGCATCGCGCGGCGCTCGTCCTCGGTCCGGGCGTTCACCCGGTGGGCCAGTGAGACCGGGCTCGTGGGGACCGACCCGGGCGTGCGCCTGCGAGCCCCCAAGGGTGCGGCCCACCTGCCCCGGGTCGTCTCCGAGGACCAGGTCCGCACGCTGCTCGACGGGCTGTCGGCCCGGGCGGCCACCGACGACCCGGGGGCGCTCCGCGACCTGGCGCTCGTCGAACTGCTGTACGCCGCAGCCATCCGGGTCAGCGAGCTGGTGGGCATCGACGAGCGGGACCTGGACCGCACACGACTGACGGTGCGCGTGCTCGGCAAGGGCGGCAAGGAACGGGTGGTGCCGTTCGGTGTTCCCGCGCGCGACGCGATCGAGGCGTGGTCGGATCGCGGACGTCCGACGTTGCTCGCGCGCGCCGCAGCCCCGACGGACGCCTTGTTCCTGGGGGATCGCGGCGCGCGGCTCGGGGTCCGGAGCGCCTACCGCATCGTCGCGCGGCTGTTGCAGGACCTGCCCGGCGAGGGGCCGAGCGGACCGCACACCTTCCGGCACACGGCAGCGACGCACCTGCTGGACGGGGGAGCAGACCTGCGTGCGGTGCAGGAGCTGCTCGGGCACGCCAGCCTCGGCACGACGCAGATCTACACGCACGTGTCGTCGGCCCGGCTGCGCGAGGTGTACCGGACGGCCCACCCCCGGGCGTGACCGCCGGACCCCGGCTCACGTGACCGCCGGACCAGGGCTCACCCCGGCCATGCGGACGCCGGCAGCAGCACGGGCCACTCCGCCGCCGGCAGGTAGGGCATCGGGTCGACGTAGCGGTCGTCGAGCCGGGCGCCCAGGTGCAGGCACGGCGCCACAACCGGGCAGTGCCCCACAGCGACCGCGCCGACGGCGTCCCCCTGCGACACCGTGTCACCCTTCGTGACCGAGGGCTCGACCGAGTCCAGGGTGCTGACCAGCCCCGACCCGTGGTCGATCGTCACGACACCACGACCGGCGACCGAGCCCGCGAACGTCACGACCCCGTCGTCCACCGCCACGGCCGGTGTGCCGAGCGCCGCGCCGACGTCGATGCCGCGGTGGCCGGCCCCGAAGTCGCTGTCGGGGGCTTCCCACGGTCGCTCGACCACACGGCTGCCGGTCGGCCACACCCACGGTGCGACGTCGCGGGCACCCGCACCCAGCGGCGCCGACGTCGCCGCCGACGGTGCGGTGGTGAGGGCGGCGACGAGCACCGCGACGGCGGTGGCGACGGAGATGGTGAGCCGGTCCATGGACCCAGCGTCGGGGAAGCGCCGCACCGTCCTGGCCAGGCGGGCCGATCTGTGGAGGCCGGGCCGAGCCTCCAGGCTGTGCAGGAGCGAGCACGGCGACGCCCCACCCGGCGTGCCGGCACGGGCACCGGAGGGCCGATCGCGACCCGGTTATGACCACCGGCCGATCGGAGAGTACAGTCGGGGCCGCTCCGGACCACGCAACGCCGCTCGGACGGCGAACCAGCCGATCCACCGGGGCACCGTGCCCACACAGCAGCACGGCGGCAGAACCCAGGAGCATCGTGAGCACCTCAGCGACCGGGCACGGCGAAGACCGTGCGTTCAAGGGGAAGGTCACCGCGTTCGCCATCGCTGCGGCGGTCGGCGGCTTCCTGTTCGGGTTCGACTCGTCCGTCATCAACGGCGCGGTCGACGCGATCAAGGGCGAGTTCTCGCTGTCCGAGGGTGCCAGCGGGTTCGCCGTCGCCTCGGCCCTGATCGGCTGTGCGTTCGGTGCGTTCTTCGCCGGTCGCCTGGCGGACCGCTGGGGCCGCACGCGTGTGATGTTCTGGGCCGCGGTGCTGTTCTTCGTCAGCTCGATCGGTGCCGGGTTCGCGTTCGCGACCTGGGACTTCGTGATCTGGCGTCTCGTCGGCGGTCTCGGCATCGGGACCGCGTCGGTCATCGCTCCGGCCTACATCTCCGAGGTCGCACCGAAGCAGATCCGCGGTCGGCTGGCCTCGTTCCAGCAGCTCGCGATCACGCTCGGTATCTTCGCCGCCCTGCTGTCGGACCAGTTCTTCGCCGTCACCGCCGGTGGCGCGTCCGAGGTCATCGCCGGTCTGCCCGCGTGGCGCTGGATGTTCCTGGTCGGCGTGATCCCGTCGGTCGTCTACGGCATCCTGGCGATCACCCTGCCGGAGTCCCCGCGCTTCCTGCTGGCGAACGGCCGCAAGGACGATGCGCGCGACGTCATGACCAAGATCGTCCCGCAGGACACCGTCAACACCAGCCTGGAGGAGATCCAGGACGGCATCGACAAGGAAGCGAACGAGAAGAAGGGCACGATCCGGGGCAACCGCTTCGGGCTGATGCCCATCGTCTGGGTCGGCATCATCCTGGCCGTGCTGCAGCAGTTCGTCGGCATCAACGTGATCTTCTACTACTCGACCACGCTGTGGCAGGCGGTCGGGTTCAAGGAGAGCGACTCGTTCCTCATCTCCACGATCACCTCGGTGGTCAACGTCGCGGTGACGTTCATCGCGATCTTCCTGGTCGACAAGGTCGGTCGGAAGCCGCTGCTGGTGTCCGGCTCGGCCGGCATGTTCGTCTCGCTGCTGATGGTCGCGATCGCGTTCTCGCAGGCGACGATCGACAAGGCCGGCGACCCGCACCTGCCCGGCGCCTGGGGCGTCATCGCGCTGGTCTTCGCCAACCTGTTCGTCGTGTCGTTCGGCGCGACGTGGGGCCCGCTCATGTGGGTGCTGCTCGGCGAGATGTTCCCGAACCGCATCCGTGCGACCGCGCTCGGCGTCGGTTCCGCGGCGAACTGGGTGGCGAACTTCATCGTCACGATCACGTTCCCGGTGCTGTCCGGCTTCAACCTCGCGGTGACCTACGGCATCTACGCGCTCTTCGCGCTGCTGTCGTTCTTCTTCGTGCTCGCCAAGATCCCGGAGACCAAGGGCCGTTCGCTCGAGGAGATGGGCATCACGGCCGAAGGCGACACGGTCGACGCCAAGGCGTAGCCCCGGCGCCAGACAGGAGGCACGGTGCGGGTCCGAACCGCACCGTGCCTCCTGTCATGTCCTGCTAGTATCTCTGCAGCAGCGCGCTGAGCGCGCTGACTTCGCGTGTCCACGCAACGCACCCGATCACCGGTCCCGCTCTCGAGCGGGCGGTCGCGTGTCAGGGCACCAGGGATCGCGACCTCCGGTCGCAGTCGACACAACCGCACCAGGTGCACGGTCATGCCGTGCGCCGAGAACACAGAAGGAGGACGGCACATGGCCGTCGTCACCATCCGCCAGCTGCTCGACAGCGGCGTCCACTTCGGACACCAGACCCGTCGGTGGAACCCGAAGGTGAAGCGATTCATCCTCGCCGAGCGCTCCGGCATCCACATCATCGACCTGCAGCAGTCGCTGGCCTACATCGACCGCGCGTACGACTTCGTCAAGGAGACGGTCTCGCACGGTGGCACGATCCTGTTCGTGGGCACCAAGAAGCAGGCCCAGGGCTCCATCGCCGAGCAGGCGATGCGCGTCGGCCAGCCGTACGTCAACCAGCGTTGGCTCGGCGGTCTGCTCACGAACTTCCAGACGGTCTCCAAGCGCCTGGCGCGCATGAAGGAGCTCGAGGAGATCGACTTCGACGACACGACGAAGGGCTTCACCAAGAAGGAGCTCCTCATCAAGAAGCGCGAGCTGGACAAGCTCCACAAGACCCTCGGTGGCATCCGCAACCTCACGCGGACCCCGAGCGCGCTCTGGATCGTCGACACCAAGAAGGAGCACCTCGCCGTCGACGAGGCGCAGAAGCTCGGGATCCCGGTCATCGGCATCCTCGACACCAACTGCGACCCCGACGAGATCGCCTACCCGATCCCGGGCAACGACGACGCGATCCGCTCCGTCGGCCTGCTGACCCGCATCATCGCCGACGCCGCTGCCGAGGGTCTCAAGACCCGTCACAACGGTGGCGACGACGACGAGGCCACCGAGCCCCTCGCCGAGTGGGAGCAGGAGCTCCTGGGCGGCGACACCGCCGCTCCGGCAGCCACGGAGACCCCGGCCGCTGCCGCCTCCGAGACCCCGGTCGAGGAGAACGACGCCGACGCGCAGGTCGCAGCGAAGGAGATCGGCGAGCCGATCGCCGACGACGCCAAGAACGCGGAGCCGACCGCCGAGGCCGAGGCCGCCGCGGAGACCACCCCCGCCGAGTGAGTGTCCGAGGGCGCCGGGCCGTCTGGCCCGGCGCCCTCGACGCCGCTCTCCCCTCCACACACGCACAGTCCAGAAAGGACGCCAGTCAATGGCAAACTTCACCGCACAGGACGTGAAGAAGCTCCGCGAGGACCTCGGGGCCGGCATGATGGACGCGAAGAACGCGCTCGTCGAGGCCGACGGCGACTACGACAAGGCCGTCGAGCTGCTCCGCATCAAGGGTGCCAAGGCCGTCGCCAAGCGCGATGACCGGGCCACCTCCGAAGGCGTCGTCGTCGCGACGGCCGACAACGGTGCCGCCACCGTCGTCGAGCTCGCCAGCGAGACCGACTTCGTCGCGAAGAACGAGAAGTTCACCACGCTCGCCGACAAGGTCCTCGGGGCCGTCGCCGCTGCGGGTGCCGCCGACGTCGCGTCGGCCAACCAGGCGCCGCTCGAGGGCAAGACCGTCCTCGAGGTCGTCAACGAGAGCGCCGCGGCGCTCGGCGAGAAGCTCGAGGTCCGCACGGTCCGCCGTGTCGAGGGCTCGGCCTTCGAGATCTACCTGCACAAGACCAGCCAGGACCTGCCGCCGCAGATCGCCGTCGTCGTCGCCTACCAGGGTGACAACGCCGCCGAGGCACGTTCCATCGCGCAGCACGTCGCGTTCGCGAACCCGTCGTACCTCACCCGCGACGAGGTCCCGACCGAGGCGATCGAGAAGGAGCGCGCGACCGTCGAGGCGATCACGCGTGAAGAGGGCAAGCCCGAGGCTGCCCTCCCGAAGATCGTCGAGGGTCGGGTCAACGCCTTCATCAAGGGCATCGCGCTGCTCGACCAGGACTACGCGAAGGACAACAAGATCTCCGTCGCGAAGGCCGCCGAGAACGCCGGCATCACGATCCAGGGCTTCGCTCGCGTCAAGGTCGGCGCGTAACGAACCCGTGACGGGGTCAGGAACCAATCGGTTCCTGACCCCGTTTCTGCGCCCGCGGCACCCCGCCGGTCGGCGGCGCTAGTAGATTCCACGAGACGCATGACGAAGGGCGAGTACATGACCGACGAGAAGACCGGACGACGACGGGTCCTGCTGAAGCTCTCCGGTGAGGCCTTCGGTGCCGGGTCCCTCGGCGTCAACCCCGACGTGATCGGCACCATCGCCAAGGAGATCGCCATCGCCGCGCGCGACGTCGAGGTCGCCATCGTGGTCGGTGGCGGCAACTTCTTCCGTGGTGCCGAGCTGTCGCAGCGCGGGATGGACCGTGGGCGTGCGGACTACATGGGCATGCTCGGCACGGTGATGAACGCGCTCGCGCTGCAGGACTTCCTCGAGCAGGCCGGTGCCGCGACCCGCGTGCAGTCGGCCATCAGCATGACCCAGGTCGCCGAGCCGTACATCCCGCGTCGCGCCGAGCGGCACCTCGAGAAGGGTCGGGTCGTGATCTTCGGTGCCGGCGCCGGGCTGCCCTACTTCTCGACCGACACCGTCGCGGCGCAGCGGGCGCTCGAGATCGGTGCGACCGAGGTCCTGGTCGCGAAGAACGGCGTCGACGGCGTGTACTCGGCCGACCCGAAGAAGGACCCGTCGGCCCAGAAGCTCGACCACGTCACCTACCAGGACGCCCTGCTCAAGGGACTCAAGGTCGTCGACGCCACCGCCTTCTCGCTCTGCATGGACAACGGCATGCCGATGCACGTGTTCGGCATGGAGGGCGAGGGCAACGTGCAGGCCGCGATCCGCGGTGAGCGCATCGGCACGGTGGTCAGCAACTGACCCACTCGGCTGACTAGACTCGACGACGTACCGAAGGAGAACCACCGTGATCAGTGATGTCATGACCGAAGCCACCGAGAAGATGGCGAAGGCGGTCGACGTCGCGAAGGACGACTTCGCCACCGTGCGCACCGGCCGCATCAACGCCGCGCTCTTCCAGAAGATCCCCGTGGACTACTACGGTTCGCCGACGCCGCTCGCTCAGCTGGCCTCGCTCCAGACGCCCGAAGCCCGCACGCTCATCGTGACGCCGTACGACAAGACGGCGCTCAAGGAGATCGAGCGGTCGATCGCGACGTTCCCAAACCTCGGTGCCAGCCCGACGAACGACGGCGAGATCGTCCGGGTCACGATCCCCGAACTGACGCAGGACCGCCGCAAGGAGTTCGTCAAGCTCGTCCGCGGCAAGGGCGAGGACCACAAGGTCGTCATCCGCAACATCCGTCGCAAGGCCAAGGACGACCTCGAAGCGCTCAAGGGCGAGATCTCCGACGACGAGATCGCGCGCAGCGACAAGGACCTCGAGACCCTGACCAAGAAGCACGTCGACCTGATCGACGACGCGCTGAAGAAGAAGGAAGCCGAACTCCTCGAGGTCTGATGCCGCGTCGTGACGAGGGCGCAGACCGCCCGACAGCAGATGAGCCCCGACCGGCGACGAAGGGCCTGAGGCACGACTTCGACGCCCGGGCGCGCGCGGCCCGGTCCGACTTCGAAGCGCAGCTTCGGCAGCGTCGTGCGTCGTTCGACGCTCGCCGGGCGTCCTTCGACGCGCGGAACGAGGCGCTGACGGCGCGCACCGGACGCAACCTGCCGGCAGCGATCGCGATCGCCCTGGCGTTCGCCGTGGTGATGCTCGGCTCGCTGCTGATCTGGCCGCCGTCGTTCATGGTCGTCGCGGCGTTCCTGATCGGGTTCGGCGTGTGGGAACTCGCCGGAGCGATGCGGTTCGCCGGCCGTGACGTCCCGCGCATCCCCAGCGTGGCGACCGCCATCGCGATGGTCCCCGCCGCCTTCCTGGGCGGTCAGGCCACGGCGCTGTTCACGATCCTGGGCGGCATCGTGCTGATCAGTGTCTGGCGGCTCATCGAGGTCGCGGTCGCCCGACCGCGTCCCTCTGCGGGCAACGTCGTGCGCGACCTGACGAACGGCCTGTTCGTGCAGGCCTACGTCACGTTGCTCGGCGCCTGCGTGGTGCTGCTCGCCCCGCTCGAACGCGGCAACCTGTGGGTCATCGGGTTCGTCCTGGTCGTCGTCGCCGTGGACACCGGTGCGTACGCCACGGGGCTCAACCTCGGCAAGCACCCCATGGCGCCCCGGATCAGCCCCAAGAAGACCTGGGAGGGCTTCGCCGGATCGGTCGCCGCGAGCATCGTGATGGGCATCCTGGTGTCGTGGCTCATGCTCGGCCAGCCCTGGTGGTTCGGCATCGTCCTGGGGGTCCTGATCTCCGGCTCCGCCACGCTCGGCGACCTGACCGAGTCGATGATCAAGCGCGACCTGGGGATCAAGGACATCTCGTCCTTCCTGCCCGGACACGGGGGTCTGCTCGACCGGATGGACAGCATCCTGCCGTCCGCCGCCGTCGCCTACCTGCTCTACCTCATCGTCAACCACTGACGCCCGCTGAGCGGCCGCGCGGGGTCGGCCCCGCGCGTCCAGCTGGTACCGGGGGAGTGTCCTGGCAGAATGACGCCGTGCCCACGACGTTCCCGACAGCTCCCCGCTCGGTCCTCGGCTACGACATCGACGAGGTCGAGCGTTTCCTCGAGGACGCCCGTCGCGCCTACACGGCGAACGACAGCGCTCCGGGGATCGAAGCCGCCAAGATCCGCGCGACCGCCTTCTCGATGAAGAAGGGCGGGTACTCGACGCAGCACGTCGACGCCGCGCTCGAACGACTCGAGGACGCCTTCGCCACGCGCGAGCGTGAACGCGAGATCGCCGAGTCCGGCCAGAAGACCTGGTACGCCGAGGCGCGCACGAAGGCCTCGGACGTCGTGGCACGGCTCGAGCGCCCGGACGGCCAGCGCTTCCACCGCGTGAACGTCCTGGCCACCGGGTACCACCCGAAGGACGTCGACGCGTTCGCGAAGCGCCTGGGCGGGTACTTCCGCGACGGCAAGCCGCTCAGCCTGACCGAGGTCCGGTCGATCGTGTTCCGGCCGAAGCACGGCGGGTACCGCGAGGCCCAGGTCGACGCGCTGCTCGACGCGGTCGTCGAGGTCATGCTCGCCGTCCGCTAGCCAGCTCGGTCGAGCCCGCGGGACGGGCTCGGATCGCGACCCGCCGCGACGCGCTGGGTGGATGCGCTTCGCTTTCCGTGATCGTTCCGTTATCCTGGTCGAACTCATGGGCAGGCACACGGCAGACATTCGATCCGACCGCGCATCCCGGCAGCAGTTCGACCACCCCGTGGTCAGCGAGCGCCGCGCGGCACAGAACCGAATCCGCACCGCGGACACCTCGGTTGCTCCGGCGAACGCACCGACCCCGGCGACAGCCCCGGTCGCGACGCCGGTCCCCACCCCGATCGCGCCGAAGTCGGTGGCGGCCAACCGCGTCAGCCCCGAGATCGCGCACGCGGTCCCGGCGACGCCGACCGACGGCCGCATCGTGCGGCAGCGCCGTGCCCCCGTCGCGCGTGCGGCCTCCCGTCCCGCGTCGACGCACCCGACGACGCTCAACGGCTTCATGCGCCGCCGCGCCACCATCCCCGCGCTGTCGTTCTTCGCGGTGTCGCTCATGGCGGGCGGGTCGCTCTTCAACCCGCTGCAGGCCGACGTCGCACAGGCAGCCGTCACGACCCCGGTGCTGACCAAGGCACCCCCGGCAGCGCCGCAGCAGTACTCCGCGCACGGCACCTACGCCTCGTTCGACGTGACGCGCGACAGCTACGACATCACCAAGCCCGCACCGAAGGTCGTCGCACCCGCCCCGACCCCGACGGCCGACGCCACCACGAGCACCTCGACCACGTCGAAGACCGCCGTCACCCCGTCGAACACCATCGCGCCGACTGCCGCCACGCCGGACCCGGGCAGCGCCCAGGCCATCGCCCAGCAGCTCGTCGCGGCCCGCGGCTGGGGCAGCGACCAGTACAGCTGCCTCGTCTCCCTGTGGAACAAGGAGTCGGGCTGGCGTGTGAACGCCTACAACCCGAGTGGCGCGTACGGCATCCCGCAGGCGCTGCCCGGCAGCAAGATGGCCTCGGCCGGCGCTGACTGGCAGACGAACCCGGCGACGCAGATCACCTGGGGCCTGAACTACATCTCCGGTGTCTACGGCACCCCGTGTGGTGCCTGGGGTCACAGCCAGTCCTTCAACTGGTACTGATCGGCGGTCCCGCAGGTGCCGCGCAGCAACCGACCGCGGCGGCCTCGGGTCGACCGGCAGATCGATGACGTCGAGGAACCCTTCGGCCTCGATCGTCTGATGAGCGGCTGGAAGCGCACCGAGGTCCGACGCGGCCGCGAGTACGCGGTCCAGCCGATCTCGACCGCCTCGGCGCAGAAGGAGTACGTCTGCCCGGGGTGTGGCGGCACCATCCTGCCCGGGGTCGCGCACGTGGTGGTCTGGCGGACCGACGGTGTCCTCGGCGACGCGGCCGACCTGGCGTCTCGCCGGCACTGGCACACGCACTGCTGGAGGACCGCATGAGCGATCCAGACGACACCACTGCTGCAGACGACACCGAGATCCGGTCCGGCACGGTCCTGCCGGCGCGGCGCACGGACATCGAGCTGGTCACCGACGACCACCTCGTGCTGGTGGGGGAGCTCGCGGAACCGGCGGGGCGCCCTGCGCGCGGCACGATCGTCACCCTGCACCCCCTGCCCACTGCACACGGGTTCATGGACTCCCACGTGCTCAAGAAGGCCGCGTCACGCCTGCCGGCCCTGGCCGACATCGCCGTCCTGCGCTTCAACTTCCGCTCCGTGACGTCGCCGCGCGGCACGTCCGAGGGCACCTTCGGTGACGGCGTGTCCGAGGGGTTCGACCTGCGCGCCGCCGTGGCCGAGATCACGCACCGGCAGCTGCCGACCCCGTGGCTGGTCGGGTGGTCCTTCGGCACCGAGGTCGTCCTCAAGCACGCGCTCGAGCACGTCGGATCGGGCGCGGTGGCGGGCGTGGTCCTGCTCTCGCCGCCGCTGCACCGCACCACCGACGACGAACTGGCACGGTGGGCCGCGGTCGACGTCCCGGTCATCGCCCTGGTCCCCGAGCACGACGACTTCCTGCGGCCGGACGAGGCAGCCCGCCGCTTCGCCGTCGCGCCGAACGTCCGGGTGGTGCCGGTCGAGGGGGCGAAACACCTCTGGGTGGGCGAGCGGTACGTCCGCATCGTCCTCGATGCGATCGCGGACCTGGTCGTCCCCGGCACCGCACCCCTGCCGACGCACTGGGCTGGCTGACCGGCGCCCCGGCGGCCCGGCGCCTGTCACGTCAGCCGCAAGCACCGAGCAGCGAGCAGCGAGCCGCGTGGCACCGGTCAAGAGGCGCGGCATGCGCCCCCTGGACCGGCTGCGGTCAGCGGTCGGCCGGTCCGGACTCGGCCGGTGCGTCGTCGACGATCCCCGCGGCGTGCGACAGGACGCCGCGCAGGTTCTCGAGGTAGCCCGCCACCGCGTCGCGTTCGGTGCGGATGGTGGCGAGTCGGTCCTCGGCGTCGGCGATCTCGGCGGCGGTGCGTGCCTCGGCTTCGGCGACGATCCGGTGCGCCCGCTCGTTCGCGTCGGCGAGGACGGTGCGTGCACGTGCCTCGGCTTCGGCGGTGCTGGTGCGCTCGAGGTCGTTCGCCTCGTGCTGCAGCCGCTCGGCACGTTCGCGGGCCTCGGCGGCGCGGCGGGTGGCCTCGGCGAGCTGCAGGTTCGCTTCGTCCAGGTACTTCTGCGTCTCGGTCACGGTCTCGTGGTGCTTCCGCAGGTACTCCTGCTCGGCGTCGTCACGGCGGTTCGCCAGTTCGGACTCGAGCGTGGTGCGGGCTTCGTCGCGGTCGCGGGCGAGTTCGGCGCGGACCTCGTCGCGTTCCTTGGCCAGGTCGGCGCGGGCGGTGTCGATCTCCTGCCGCAGGGCTGTGCGCTCGGCCTGCAGGTCGTCGAGCTCGGCGCTGCGCCGCTCGGCGATCTCGGTGTCGACCTCGGCGTGCTCGCGTTCGCGACGTGCGGCGAGTTCGGCCTCGTGGTCCTGTGCGGCGCGCTCCGCCGCTGCGAGTGCCTCGGCCCGCTCGCGCTCGATGCGCGCGACGTGCTCGTCGGTCTCGCGGGCGATCCGGTCCTCGGTCTCCTGCACCAGACGGGCGTTCTCAGCGGCCGTCTGCTCCTGGTCGACACGCAGCTGGGCGCGGGCGGCGTCGAGCTCCTGGGCCAGGGCGACCCGGGCGGATGCGAGTTCGCGGTCCCACTCGGCTCGCGCGGCGGCGAGCTCTTCGTCGTGGACGCGGCGTCGGTCGGCGAGTTCGGCGGCCAGGTCGGCGCGACGTCCGTCCACCTCGGCGGCCAGGTCGGCGCGCCCGGTGGCGATCTCGAGTTCGAGCGCGCGGAGCCCCTCGGTGCGCTCGTGTTCCCACGCGGCGCGGCCCTCGGTGACCTCGCGCTCGAGGGCGGCGCGGCGGTTCTGTTCGTCGCGGTCCAGGTCCTCGAGTCGGCGGGCGTGGTCGGCTTCGAAGACGCTGCGACGGTGCTCGGTCTCGCGGTCGAGGTCCGCCGCCGCGCCACGGGCCTCGGCCGCTTCACGCTGGGTGAGCTCGCGGAGCTCGGCGACCTCGCGCTCGACCGCAGCGCGCAGCGCGTCGGTCTCGCGGATGGCGATCGAGCGGACCTCGGCGGCCTCGGTCACCGCGGCCCCGCGGATCGCAGCGGCCTCGTTGTGGGCGTCCTGCGTGCGCATGCCGGCCTCGGAGCGGGCGCGCTCGACGGTGTCGGCGGACTCGGCGCGGGCGCGGGCGAGTTCGTTCGTGGCGCGGGTGCGGGCGTCCTCCAGGGTCTCCTGGGCCTCGGTCCGGGCTTCGCGCAGGGTGCGCTCGGCCTCGGCGCGACTCGAGGCACGCAGGCGCTGGGCGTCGATGTCGGCCTGGCTGATCAGCCGGGTGGACTGCTCTTCGGCGACACGCAGGGTGGACTCGAGGCGTGTCCCGAGTCCGCTGTACGTGGGCGTGCCGGCTTCGTCGAGCTCGCCCTGCATGTCGGCGACGCGCGTCTGCAGGAGACGGATCTCCTTCGCGGCCTCGGCGCGGTCGTTGTTCGACTTGATGAGCTCGCGGCGCAGGTCGTTCAGGGCACGCTCGACCTCGTCCTTGCGGTAGCCCCGCAGTTCGACCCCGAACTCTGCCTCGTCGTTCGCCACGTGTCGCTCCCGCTGGTCCCGCCGGACGACCCCGTGCCGCCCGCGCGTCGATTGTAGTGGTGCCGCACCGAGCACGTCTGAGGCGCTGGACAGCGGGCGGGGATGCGCTGTCCAGCGTCCCTCGCGTACCCTGGGGCGTTGGTTCGCGCGCCGATTCCCCCCACCCCGGCGCAGAGGGAGAGAGATCCGTGCGATTCGTCCTGGCGATCGTCGCCTTCGTCATCGGGCTGCTGCTGGTCGGCCTCGGTGTGGCACAGCGGACCGTGTTCGCTCCACCGTCCTCGATCGTCGCGCAGACGTCCACGACCTCGACGGCACCGGTCACCGTCATCCCGGGCACCGTGCTCAACGCCAACCCCGGGTACCAGCGCATCAACATCGCCGACTCCGGCGCGTTCGCGGCGTACGGCAAGACCAGCGACGTCAAGGCCTGGGTCGGTGACGCCGAGCACGAGACGCTGCGCTACGACGCCGAGACCTCGAAGCTCGTCGAGAAGCAGACCGGCAGTGAGTCCTCCGTGCCGGACCCGCGCGGCAGCGACCTCTGGTACCAGGAGTGGGACGGCGCGGGACAGTTCACCGTGCGGTTGCCCCAGGACGTGTCGATGGTCATCGTCGGCAAGGACGGTTCCACCGCGGCGCCTGCCGTGTCCGTTACCTGGCCGCGGGACACCGCCACGCCGTCGGTCGGCCCGCTGATGACCGCCGGTGGAGTGTTCGTGCTGGGCGGCATCGTGTTGCTCGTCTGGGCGTTCCTGCACCAGCGTCGGTCCCGCGGTCCGCGTCGTCGCAGCGGTGGCACCCGTCCGCCGCGCGTGCGTGCCTCGCGCCGCGCCGCTGCCGCCGGTGCGCAGGTCCCGACCAAGTCGCGTCGCGGCCGTCGCTCGCTCGTCGCCCTCCCGGTGGTCGTCGTCGCAGCCCTCTCGCTCGCCGGGTGCTCGTCCGAGTACTGGCCGCAGGGTGGAGCGGACGCCGCGGCGACCGCCACCCCCACGGCCACGGCGACGGGTGCCGCGCAGCAGGCCGAGCCCACCGCGGCCACCCGGCAGCAGATCAACCGTGTCGTCACGCGCGTCGCCGAGGTCGCCACCAAGGCCGACGCGGACAAGGACGCCACGCTCGCAGCGACCCGGTTCACCGGTCCGGCACTCGAACTCCGCAAGGCCAACTACACGATCCGCGGCAAGGACCAGGACGTCCAGGCCCCGCCGGCGATCTCGGCGTCCGACATCTCGGTCTCGCTCCCGCAGCAGACCGACTCGTGGCCCCGGACGGTGTTCGTCGTCGCGTCCGACCCCGACGACCAGAAGACCGCCCCCCAGGCGCTCACACTGGTGCAGGAGTCCGCGCGTGACGACTACAAGGTCATGTACGACGTCTCGCTCGAGGCCGACGCCAAGCTGCCCTCGGTGGCACCGGTGTCGATCGGCGCGGCACAGCTCGCCTCGGACACCAAGCTGCTGGCGCTCGCGCCGGACCAGGTCGGGACCGCCTACGGCGACATCCTGTCCAAGGACTCCGACAGTGAGTACGCAAAGCTGTTCCAGTCCGACGGCGACGACCTGCGCGCCAAGATCGGCAAGGACTACAAGGACAAGAAGTCCGCGGGCCTGCCCGACACCGCCAAGATCGAGTACTCGTCCGAGTCGCCCGACGACTCAGCGATCGCGTTGGCGACGAACGGTGCCGGCGCGCTGGTGTCGGTCGACCTCAACGAGATCGAGAAGGTCACGCCGACCGCCGACGGTGCCGAGGTGAACACCGAGGGTGCCGTCAAGGCGCTGTCCGGTGTCGACTCCAGCAAGAAGGGCGTCAGCGCCACCTACGGCGTGCAGCTGCTCTTCTCCGTGCCGGCCGTCGGGTCGGACGACAAGATAGTCCTGCTCGGGTTCACGCAGGGCCTGACCGCAGCAAGTGAGGTGCAATGAGCAACGTCCCCCCGACCCCGTCCGGCCTCCGCGGCGCCGTCGACCTGTCCTCCCTGGTCGACCGTGCGCAGCGCCCGGCACCGCAGCAGCCGACAGCATCCGGGACCCCCGGCACGTCCGGGACCCCCGGCGTGACCGGTGGTGACACCGGGGCAGCACTGACCGTCCCGTCGCTCGTGATCGACGTCACCGACCAGAGCTTCCAGGACGTCCTCGAGCTCTCCACCGTCGTCCCCGTCATCGTGGACATCTGGGCCGAGTGGTGCGGCCCGTGCAAGCAGCTCTCGCCGATCCTCGAGCAGCTCACCGCCGAGTACGACGGCCGTGTCGTCCTGGCCAAGGTCGACGCCGACACGAACCCGCAGCTCGTGCAGGCGTTCCAGGCGCAGTCGATCCCGACCGTGGCGGCGCTGATCGGCGGACGCCCGCTCGGACTGTTCGTCGGCGCACTGCCCGAGGCGCAGGTCCGCGACGTCTTCGAGCAGGTGCTGCAGGCCGCCGAGCAGAACGGTGTGTCCGGCCGCGTGAGCGTCGACGGCGCGGACGCTCCGGTCGACACCGCCGAGCAGGGCGAGCCGGAGCCCGAGCCGCTCCCGCCGCACCACCAGGCGGCGTACGACGCGATCGAGCAGGGCGACTACGCCACCGCGATCCAGGAGTACACCACGGCGATCGCGCAGGACCCGCACGACCAGATGGCCGTCGCGGGTCTGGCGCAGGTGTCGTTGCTCGACCGGCTGAACGGCCGGACGGCGGACGACATCCGCGCGGCGGCGGGCAACGACCCGACCGACGTGCCGGCACAGCTGGCCGTGGCCGACCTGGACATCAGCGGCGGGCACGTCGAGGACGCCTTCGGTCGTCTGCTCGACCTGGTGCCGACGGTGTTCGGCGAGGACCGCGAAGCGCTGCGCGTCCGGCTCGTCGAGTACTTCGAGCTCATCGGTGCCGAGGACCCGCGCGTCGTCGCGGCCCGACGTCGCCTGGCGAACGCCCTGTACTAGCAGGGACACGAGACGGACAGGAGGCCCGGTGCCAGCTGGCACCGGGCCTCCCGTCCGTCTGTCATCACCGCGAAAGCGACAGAACGCCCCGGACCTTCCGCGGTGAACTGTCGCTTCCGCGATGAAGAGCGGAAGGACTACCGCTCGAGCCGCAGCCAGACGGCGCCGAGTGGCGGCACCACCAGGTGCGCCGAGGCCGGTCGGCCGGCCCACGGGGTGTCCTCGGCGGTGACGACGCCCAGGTTGCCGACACCGGACCCGCCGTACTCTGCGGCGTCGGTGTTGAGGACCTCGGTCCACGTACCGGCCAGGGGCAGCCCGAACCGCCGCTCGACGGGCACGCCGGAGAAGTTCACGAACACCGCCAAGCGCTCGTCACCCGCCTTCCGCAGGAACCCGATCGTCGAGTGCGGTGCGTCGCCGCCCTCGATCCACTCGAAGCCCTCGGCGGTGGCGTCGAACGTCCACAGCGCGGGGGTGTCCTTGTACACGCGGTTGAGCTCGGCTACCAGCCGCTGCACCCCGTTGTGTCCGGGGTCGTCCGACTGCCACCAGTCCAGCCCACGCTCTTCGGACCACTCCGAGACCTGCGCGAACTCCTGGCCCATGAACAGCAGCTGCTTGCCGGGGTGCGCCCACATGAAGGACAGGTATGCACGGACGTTGGCGAGCTTCTGCCACTCGTCGCCGGGCATCTTGCCGTACAGCGAGCCCTTGCCGTGCACGACCTCGTCGTGGCTGATCGGCAGCGTGAACTGCTCGCTGAACGCGTACACGAACGAGAACGTCAGCTCGTCGTGGTGGTACGCGCGGTACGCCGGGTCGCGCTGCACGTACTCGAGCGAGTCGTGCATCCAGCCCATGTTCCACTTCTGCCCGAAGCCCAGACCGCCCGCGTTGGTCGGCTGGGTGACGCCGGGCCACGAGGTGCTCTCCTCGGCGATCATGACGATGCCGGGGTAGCGCTTGTACGCGGTGGCGTTGGTCTCCTGCAGGAACGAGACGGCGTCCAGGTTCTCGCGTCCGCCGTGGATGTTCGGCAGCCAGTCGGTGCGCGAGTAGTCCAGGTACAGGATCGAGGCCACGGCGTCGACCCGCAGGCCGTCGATGTGGAACTCCTCCATCCAGTACAGCGCGTTCGCGACCAGGAAGTTGCGGACCTGCGGCTGCCCGAAGTCGAACACGTAGGTGCCCCAGTCGAGCTGCTCGCCGCGGCGGGGGTCCGGGTGCTCGAACAGCGCGTGGCCGTCGAACCTGCCCAGTGCCCACTCGTCCTTGGGGAAGTGCCCGGGGACCCAGTCCATGATCACGCCGATGCCCGCGGAGTGCAGACGGTCGATCAGGTAGCGCAGGTCGTCGGGCGAGCCGTAGCGCGAGGTCGGGGCGTAGTAGCCGGTGACCTGGTAGCCCCACGAGCCGCCGAAGGGGTGCTCGGACAGGGGCAGGAACTCGATGTGCGTGAAGCCGAGGTACTGCACGTGGCCGATGAGCTGGTCGGCGACCTCGCGGTAGCTCAGCCCCGGCCGCCACGAGCCGAGGTGCACCTCGTACACGCTCATCGGCTGGTCGTGGGTGGTCGTCTCGGCGCGCTGCTGCATCCAGGCGGCATCGCCCTCGGACCAGGTGTAGTCCGAGCTGGTGATGACCGAGGCGGTCAGCGGCGGCACCTCGGCACGGCGCGCGAAGGGGTCCGCGCGTTCGACCCAGCCGCTGTCGGTCAGGATCTGGAACTTGTAGCGCTGGCCGTCGAGCGCCCCGGGCACGAACAGCTCCCAGACGCCCAGCTCGTTCAGGCGGCGCATCGCGGTGGTGCGGCCCTCCCAGCCCTCGAAGTCGCCGATCACGCGCACGGCGGTCGCCCGCGGTGCCCAGACGGCGAACGCGACGCCGTCGACGCCGTCCAGGGTCGTGACGTGTGCCCCCAGGTGGTTCCAGAGCTGCTCGTCACGGCCCTCACCGAACAGGTGCAGGTCGAGTTCACCCAGGGACGGCGCGAACCGGTACGCGTCGTCGGTGGTCCAGGTGGCGTCGTCCGAGTCGGTGGAGTCGTCGAAGTCGTAGTCGGCTTCGACCCGGTAGCGGCCGAGCGTGTCCGCGGTGGCGCCGGCCCACAGGCCGTCGCCCTCGTGGGACAACTCGATGTCGTCGCCGTCGGGCCGGACCAGACGGACGGCCTTCGCCAGGTGTCGGACGACACGCACGCTGGTGCCGCCGTCGACGGGGTGCGGGCCGAGGACGTCGTGCGGTTGCGACCAGCGGGCCTCGGCGACCTGCTGCCGCAGCCACTCCTCGACGGGGGCGGGACGCGGTTCCACGGTCGGACGGGAGGCCCGGGTCGGCTCCGGCACGTCGGCGGGCGCACCCGGGGCGGTCGCGTCGGCCGGCACGCTGGCTGCGGCCGGCACGCTGGCTGCGGTCGGCACTGCGGGCTCGGTCGGCACTGCGGGCGCGGTCGGTGCTGCGGTGTCGGGCAGCGGCGTGGAGCCGCCCGCCAGGGTTTCCGACTCGGTCACGCCGCGGTCGGGCGCCTCACGCTTCGGCAGCCGCGCGCCGGGCATGTCCTCGCCCGGCGCGGAGACCTTCGGCTCGGTGCGGGGCGCAGCGGCAGGATCGGCCACGGGGCGCGACGGCACCGGTCGCGGGACGGCTGCGGCGGGACGAGCGGGCACGGGCGGCGGCGGCGGCTGGACCGGCGGCACGCTCGGCCCCTGCCCGCGGTCCCGGGGTGTGGTCCGGTCGGCCTCGTTGGGGTCGGTGGTCATCGGTGTGGTCCTTCCACGACGAGCAGGTGCACGGGCTCCTGGAAGGCATCCAGGCGCACGTAGTTGGACGATCCCCACACCCAGCGCTGCCCGGTCACGACGTCGCGGACGTCGAACGCCTGCTCCGGGTCGAGTCCGAGGGCGGTGAGGTCGAGGTGCACGGTCGTCTCACGGGCGGAGTGGGGGTCGACGTTCGCGACGACGATCACGGTGTCGTCGCGACCGGAGCGGATGAACCGTCCGGGCAGGTGCTTGGAGTAGACGACGATCGCGCCGTCCTCGGCGTCGTGCACGTGCAGGTTGCGGAGCTGGCGGAGCGCGGGGTGCGCGGACCGGAAGCGGTTCAGCATCGTGACGTACGGCGCCAGGCTGGCACCCTCGGCTTCGGCCAGCGCGAAGTCGCGCGGCTTGTACTCGAACTTCTCGTTGTCGATGTTCTCCTCGGACCCCGGGCGGGCGACGTCCTCGAAGAGCTCGTAGCCGGAGTACATGCCCCACGTCGGCGCACCCGTCGCGGCGAGCGCTGCCCGGACCTTGTAGCCGGCGCGGCCGCCGAACTGCAGGAACTCGGTCAGGATGTCCGGCGTGTTCACGAACAGGTTCGGGCGGAGGTAGTCGCTCGTCTCGTGGCTGAGCTCCTCGAAGTAGTCCGCGATCTCGTCCTTCGTGTTGCGCCAGGTGAAGTACGAGTACGACTGCTGGAACCCGGCCTCGGCCAGGGCGCGCATCATCGCCGGGCGGGTGAACGCCTCGGCCAGGAACACCGTGTCGGGGTGCTCGTCGCGGATCTCGCGGATGACCCGCTCCCAGAACCACAGCGGCTTGGTGTGCGGGTTGTCGACGCGGAAGATCCGGATGCCGAACGCGATCCAGTGCTCCAGTACACGCTCGACCTCGGCGACCAGGCCCTCGGGGTCGGTGTCGAACTGGATCGGGTAGATGTCCTGGTACAGCTTCGGCGGGTTCTCGGCCGTGGCGATGGACCCGTCGGCGCGCACGGTGAACCACTCCGGGTGCTCGGTGACCCAGGGGTGGTCGGGGGAGCACTGCAGCGCGAAGTCGAGCGCGACCTCCATCCCGGCGTTCTTCGCCGTCTCGACGAAGTCGCGGAAGTCGTCCTCGGTGCCCAGGTCGGGGTGGATCGCGTCGTGCCCACCGGCCTCGGAGCCGATCGCCCACGGGCTGCCCGGGTCGTTCGGCCCGGCGTCGAGGGTGTTGTTCGGCCCCTTGCGTGCGGTGTGCCCGATCGGGTGGATCGGCGGCAGGTAGACGACGTCGAAGCCCATCCGGGCGACGCCGGGCAGGCGACGCGCGGCGGTGCGGAAGTCGCCGCTCTTCCACGACCCGTCCGGGTTCCGCTTGGCGCCCTCGCTGCGCGGGAAGAACTCGTACCAGGCGCCGACGCCCGCGCGGGTGCGCTCGACGTCGAGGAGCTGGACGGGGGAGTGGGTGCGGAGCGAGGTGAGCGGCGCTTCCTCGACCTCGGCGGCGATGCGCGGGTCGTCGACCGCGGCCAGACGCTCGGCCGGGTCGAGGTCCTGGTCGCGGACCCGGGCCGCAGCGCGGGTGGCCGCGGGGGAGTCGGTCTCGTCGGCGAGTCGGTCCAGCAGCGCAGCACCGTCGAGCAGGGTCGCCTGCACGTCGACGCCCGCGGCGACCTTGAGCCGCGCGCCACGCAGCCAGGTCGTCCAGTCGTCGGAGTACGCCTCGACGTGCCAGGTCCAGACGCCGACGTGGTCGACCTGCACGGTCGCCTCGTAGCGGTCGGTCCCCGGTGCGACGAGGGTGAGCGGTACGGTCCTGGTCCCTCCGTCCGGCCGCTCCAGCACGACGTCGGCGCCGATCACGCCGTGCCCCTCGCGGAAGACGGTCGCGCCGAACGTGATCACCTCGCCGTCGAAGGCCTTGCCCGGGAAGCCGTTGGGCGTCCGGGGGCTGAGTTCGGTGATCGGGATGCGCCCGATCTTCGGACGCCGGGGTCGGTCTGCGGTGGCCACGGAGCAGACGCTACCCGGCCGGGCCCGCTCTGTTCCCCGGAACTGCCGGACGGTCCGGGCGTGGCGGAGCCGAGCCGGGCCTCCAGGCGGTGTCCGAGTCGTGGTGTGGCGGGCCGTCAGACGATGTCGAAGACGTGGATGCCGGGGCCGTACGCGGTGAACACGGTGCCGGCGGGACGCAGCCGCTCGTGGTCGCGGTGCTTCTCGCTCGACCAGGCCAGCCGGTACGCGGTGACGTCGTCGGGCGCCGGCAGGGTCAGGTCGCGCGTGCGGCCGCTGCCGTGCACGACGACCAGGACCCGGTCGTCGGACTCGTCCTGGTCGTGGGGCGTCGACGCGACGGACCACTGCACGACCCGGTGCAGGGGCTGGTCCCACCACTCGCCGGTCATCGGGCCGCCGTCGGGGCCGTACCAGCGCATCCGCGACGCACCTGGCGTTGTCTGCCCGTCGACGCCGTAGCGGTCGGGCCGGAGCGCCGGGTGGGTCGCACGCAGGCGTGTCAGCGCGGCGACGGTCTCGGTCATCGACTCGGCGTCCTCGTCGCCCGACCAGTCGACCGGCGTCAGGTCCTCGGTCACGACGTAGGCGTTGTTGTTGCCGTGCTGGGTGCGGCTGCGTTCGTCGCCCGCGGTGAGCATCGGCACGCCCGCCGACAGGAACAGCGTGCCGAGCAGGTTCCGCATCGAGCGACCGCGTGCCGCACGCACCCCGCGGTCCTCGGTGGCGCCCTCGATGCCGTGGTTGAACGAGCGGTTGTCGTTCGAGCCGTCGCGGTCGTCCTCGCCGTTCGCGTGGTTGTGCTTGCGGTCGTAGGCGGTCAGGTCGTGCAGCGTGAAGCCGTCGTGCGCGGTGACGAAGTTGACGCTCGACAGCGGACAGCGGTCGGCGCCGAACACGTGACGCGAGCCGGTCAGGGCCCCGGCGAGCGCCCCGATCCCGGCGCCGGGGACCCCGCAACGGCGTTCCTCGGCGATGTCGGTGAGCCAGAACTGGCGGACCGTGTTGCGGAAGCCGTCGTTCCACTCGCTGGAGCGGGCGCCGAACTGGCCCGTCCGCCACCCGTCGGGTCCGACGTCCCACGGTTCGGCGATGATCAGCACGTCCTGCAGGTCCGGGTCGGTGCGGATCCGGTCGAGCACGGGGTGCGCCGGGTCGAACGCGTGGTCGCCGTTGCGGGCCAGGGACGCCATCAGGTCGAAGCGGAAGCCGTCGACCTGCATCTCGCGTGCCCAGTAGCGCAGGCTGTCGAGCACCAGGTCCGCCGTCGCCTCGACCGAGGTGTCGAGCGTGTTGCCGCAGCCGGTCGTGTCGAAGTACGTGTCGTCCGCCGCCCAGCGGTACCGGTTCGTGCCGTCGATCCCGCGCAGCGACGACGTCGGACCGCCCAGGCCCTCTTCGGCGGTGTGGTTGTAGACGACGTCCAGGACCACCTGGATGCCGGCCTCGTGCAGCAGCCGGACCATGCCCTTGAACTCGCGCAGCACCGCCTGCGCGCCGGCCTGGCGTGCGGGTTCCGACGCGTACGCGGCGTGCGGGGCGAAGAACCCGAGCGTGTTGTAGCCCCACGCGTTCTCGCGCCCGGCCTGCTGCAGCCAGTGCTCGGAGTCGAACGCCTGGACCGGCAGCAGCTGGATCGTGGTGACGCCGATGCGCTGCAGGTGCCGGATGGTGCCGTCGTGGGCGACCCCCGCGTACGTGCCGCGCAGGTGCTCCGGCACGGCGGGGTTCGCGCTGGTCAGGGTGCGGACGTTCGCCTCGTAGACGACCGCGTGCTCGAGGGGCACCACGGGCTTGGTCGATTCGCCCCAGTCGAAGGCGTCGTCCACGACCACGCTGGTCCACCGTGCCGACGACCCGCGGACGATGCCACGCGCGTACGGGTCGAGCAGCGGACGCTCGGCATCGAAACCGTGCCGCGGACCGGTCGGCCCGTCGACCAGCAGGTGGTAGGTGTCGCCCAGCTGCACGTCGTCGAGCGAACCGGTCCACAGGTCCGTGTCCGGCAGCTGCTCGAGCGCCACGGACCCCCGCCCGTCGACGACGAGCGTGGCAGCCGTCGCCGAGGCGCTGCGCATCGTGAACCGCGCACCGCCGTCGACCAGGCGCAGCCCCTGGGCGGTGTCGATCGCGGTCTCCTGCATCTGCCCAGGGTACGAGACGACGCGACTATCCTGGGAACGCACCAGAAAGGGGTCCCCGTGCCGGTCTACCTCGACCACGCAGCGACCACGCCGATTCTGCCCGAGGCGCTCGCCGCCTTCACCGACGCGATGGCCACCGTCGGCAACCCCTCGTCGATCCACAGCGCCGGGCAGCGCGCCAAGATGCTGCTCGAAGACGGCCGCGCCCGCGTCGCCGCATCGCTCGACGCCGAACCCGTCGAGGTCGTCTTCACCTCGGGCGGCACCGAGAGCATCAACCTGGCGATCAAGGGCCTGTACTGGGCCCGGCAGCAGGACCGGCCCCGGCCGCGCATCGTCGTGGCAGCGGGGGAGCACCACGCGACGGTGGACACGGTCGACTGGCTCGAGCGCCACGACGGCGCGGTCGTCGACGTGGTGCCGTTGGACGCGCTGGGTCGCGTCGACCTGGCCGGACTGGAGGCCCGACTCGCTTCCGCCGACGACGTCGCCCTGGTCACGTTCCTGTGGGCCAACAACGAGGTCGGCACCATCCAGCCCGTCACCGCGATCACGGCGCTGGCGCATGCGGCCGGCGTGCCGGTGCACGCCGACGCCGTCGCCGCCTACGGGCAGGTCCCGGTGTCGTTCCGCGAATCGGGCCTCGACGCGCTGAGCGTCTCCGCGCACAAGATCGGTGGGCCGGTGGGCATCGGTGCGCTCGTACTCGGTCGCACTGCCACGGTCGAGCCGCTCATCCACGGTGGTGGGCAGCAGCGTCAGGTCCGCAGCGGCACCCAGGACGCCCCCGCCGCGATCGCGTTCGGGGTTGCAGCGGCTGCTCCGCACGTGTCCGTCCGGGCGCTGCGCGATCGTCTGGTCGCCGGGGTGCTGGATGCCGTGCCCTCGGCCGAGCTGCGCGGCGACCCGGTCGACCGACTGCCCGGCAACGCCCACTTCACGTTCCCCGGGTGCGAGGGCGACTCGCTGCTGTTCCTGCTCGACGCGGCCGGGGTCGCGGTGTCGACCGGCTCGGCGTGCCAGGCCGGCGTCCCCGAGGCGTCGCACGTGCTGCTCGCGATGGGGTTGTCCGAGGAGCAGGCCCGCGGGGCGCTCCGCATCACGCTCGGGCAGACGTCCACCGACGCGGACGTCGATGCGTTCCTGGCGGCCCTGCCCGATGCCGTCGCGCGGGCGGGTGCTGCGGGGATGGCGTCCCGCGAGCCGCTGCTGGGTCGGTAGTGCGGGTCCTTCGATGCGGATGCTCCTGACGTCGAACGGCATCACGACCGATGCCATCCGCGATGCACTCGTCGGCCTGCTGGGCAAGCCCGTCGCCGAGTCGCGCGTCGTCGTGGTGATCGACGCGATCCTCGGGTTCCCCGGGGACAGCTCCACGCTGGTCGACCACCTGGGGGCGCTGCGTGCGCTGCCGTGGGCCGAGTTCGACGTCGCGTCGTTGTTCGCCGGGCCGCCGGCGCTCGTCGCGTCACGGCTGCGGGCGGCCGACGTGGTCCTCGGGTACGGCGGCAGCAACCTGTGGGCGGCGCACACCTGGCACGCGAGCGGTCTCGCGCCGGTGCTGGCGGAGGTCCTCGACCAGCAGGTCTACGTCGGTTGGAGTGCGGGTTCGATGGTCTTCGCCCGCCAGCTCGGCCAGTGGCCCGTGGCCTTCGACGACCAGGACGAGCTGAACCTGTTCGGGCTCACCAGCGTCGCGCCCGCCGTTCCCCTGTTCGATTGGTTCTTCGCCGGCCACCTGGGGGCCGACTGGATGCCCGCGGACGCCGAGGAGCGGTTCGCTCGGGGCGCGGCACGGTCGGGGCAACCGGTCTGGTTCGTCGACGACGACTCGGCGCTGCTGATCCGCGACCCGTCCGCGGCGCCGGTCGTCATCGGCGACGGGCACTGGCGGCACTTCGGTGCGGACGGGGCGCTCCTGGCGTCGCGCTGACCGGACACCCGTGCTCAGGATTGCCATGCTGACCGCTCTCGGCCCGGCCGCCGACGCCTGACCGGTCGACCTGCGAAGCTTGGGACATGTCATGGCCACGAGCGGACGACCTGCACACGGAACGTGTCTCGCTGGAACCGCTCACCGAGCAGCACGCGAGCGAGATGGTGACCGCTCTGGCCGCCGAGGAGCTGTACCGCTTCACGGGCGGGGGACCGCCCACGCTCATCGAGCTCGAGGAGCGCTACCGCCGCCAGTCGCGAGGTCAGTCCGAGGACGGAACGGCGGGATGGATGAACTGGATCATCCGACCCGTCGCCGGCGGGCCGGCGATCGGTTTCGTCCAGGCGACGCTCGCCCGGCAGGGTCCGGCCCTCGACGCTGACCTTGCGTGGCTGGTGACCGTGTCTGAACAGGGCCGCGGTCTCGCCGTGGAAGCCACAGCTGCCGTCGTGAGGTGGTTGACCTCGATCGGTGTCGGGCGCGTGCGTGCCTTCATCCGCCCCGACCACACCGCGTCCCAGCGTGTGGCCGAGCGGCTCGGGCTCGTGCCGACGTCGACGCACGTGGACGGCGAGGTCCTCTGGTCCGCCGACACGTCGTCCACGACTGATCGACCGGGGGTGGTCCGAGAGCTGGCTCCGCACTGGTCGTTGTCCAGGCGCCCTGCGTGACATGTGTCACGGAGGATCGTGACAACCGGGCACGTCCGCTCACGGACCGGCGGCACTTGACTGATCAGGCCCGCTGCGCACGTCCGCGCGGCCCGACCGGAACGAGCACCATGCGGAAGCCCCTGC
Source organism: Microbacterium sp. M1A1_1b (assembly GCF_053345565.1). Taxonomy (NCBI): domain Bacteria; kingdom Bacillati; phylum Actinomycetota; class Actinomycetes; order Micrococcales; family Microbacteriaceae; genus Microbacterium; species Microbacterium sp. M1A1_1b. The sequence goes on along the minus strand of NZ_JBKFAJ010000007.1, from coordinate 27,592 downwards.
GCATCACCCTGATCACCATCGGCGCGCTGGTGGCGATCCCGGTGCTGGCGCTCGCCACGACCTCGGTCGTCAACGTGGTCGCCACGCACCGCGAGGCGTCGGAGATCACCGACTACGGCCAGCGGGTCGAGGTGGACGGCAAACGGATGAACGTCGTCGTCCGCGGGTCCGGCGCGCAGACCGTGGTGCTCCTGCCCGGGCTGGGCACCGCGGCGCCCGGGCTGGACTTCGGGCCGCTGATCGACCAGCTCGACCAGACCTACCGCGTCGTCGCCGTCGAGCCGTTCGGGACCGGGCTGAGTGACCAGACCGACGTCCCGCGGACCGCCGCCAACATCACCCGCGAGGTGCACGAAGCGCTGCACCGGCTCGGGGTCGACCGGTACGTGCTGATGGGCCACTCGATCGCCGGCATCTACGCGCTCGAGTACACGAAGGACTACCGGGACGAGGTGACCGCGTTCGTCGGGATCGACAGCAGTGTGCCGCGGCAGTCGAGCTGGGACGAGCCGATCCCGACCGGCACCATCGTCGCCGCCGACCGACTCGGGCTGCTGCGGATCGCGAACGCATCGGCACCCGACACGCTCGGCGATGCCTACGACGCCCGGACGAAGCGGCAGATGCGGCTGCTGACCGCCAAGAACGGTGCGGCACCCACGCTCATCGACGAGATGCGTCGCACCCCGCAGAACTTCCGTTCGGCCGAGGACCGCACCTTCCCCGCCGACCTGCCCGTGCTGCTGTTCGTGCGGACCAACGACAACGACGTGCCGAACTGGGTCGCACTGCACGACCGTCAGGCGGCGAGTGTCGAGCACGGTGCAGTGATCGGCATGGTCGGCGACCACTACCTGCACCACACCCTGTCGGCGCAGATCGCCAGGGACACCGTCGCCCGTCTCGCTACCCTGGGCGTGTGACGCACCCCGGGCACGCGCGGCTCCGCGCCGACATCGACGTCCGCGTCGTCCGCTGGTCGTCGATCGCGTCGCTCTGGCTCGTCGTGGTCGTCGGCGGTGCCGTGCAGCTGCTCGTCGGGACCGACGGGCCACCCTCGTCGCGGACACCGGTCCTCGTGGTGCTCTCGGTCGTCGCCGTGGTTGCCGCGACGGTGACGATCCCGCTGCTCATCCGCCCGGCCGGGGAAGCCTCGGTCGTGCATCCCGCCGTCGTGGTGCTGGTGCTGACCTCTGTCGCCGTCTGGATCGTGTCGATCGTGCCGCCGTCCGGGGGATCGGCGTGGTCCTTCACGTCGGCCATCGCCGGCGGGACGGCCGCCTGCCTGCTGCGCGGGTGGGGACGCGTCGTGGTCCTCGCCGGCACGGTCGTCCTTATCGTCGTCATGACCGATGCGGATGCGCCGCCCGGGGACCTGGTCCTCGTCGGGACCCTGGTGCTCTTCGCCCTGATGCCGCTCAGCGTGGTGTGGATCCACCGCGTGGTGCTCCGGCTCGAAGCCGCCCGCCGGACGGCATCCGACCTCGCGGTGGCCGAGGAGCGACTCCGGTTCGCGACGGACCTGCACGACATCCAGGGCCACCACCTGCAGGTCATCGCGCTGAAGAGCGAACTCGCGGAACGTCTGCTGGCCGCCGAGCCCGACCGCGCCCGCGCCGAGCTCAGGGACATCCGGTCCGCGGCACGGGCCGCACTCGATGACACGCGCGCACTCGTGCACGACTACCGGACCGTGACCGTCGCCGCCGAGGTCCGGAACGCAGCGTCGGTGCTGCGGTCAGCGGGCATCGACTGCTCGGTACAGATCGTGACCACCGGCATGACCGATGCGGTGGGGGCCCTGTTCGCCGTCGCCATCCGCGAGGCCGCGACCAACACGATCCGGCACAGCCGGGCGACCACTGCTGCGATCGAGCTCCGGCGGGTCGACGACGCGTGGCGGCTGACGGTGTGGAACGACGCGCCGATCACCGCCGGCCGACGCGAGGGCGGCATCGCGGGCCTCCGTCAGCGCATCGCGCCGCACAGCGGCACGGTGGAGACCACCCGAACCGACGACCGGTTCACCCTGGTGGTCCGGATCCCCGCAGGCGCCGAGTCGGAGGTCCGACCGTGATCCGGATCGTGATCGCGGACGACGAGGAACTCATCCGTGGAGCGCTGGTCGCGCTGCTCGGCCTGGAACCCGACCTGGAGGTCGTGGCTGAGGTCGCGGACGGAGCTGCGGCGGTCGCCGCCACGCTTTCATGCCAGCCCGACGTGGTCCTGCTGGACTTGGAGATGCCGGTGATGGACGGGATCGAGGCGGCGCGGTCGTTGGCCGCATCCTCGACCGGAGCGCCGGTCCGCACCGTGATCGTCACCCGACACGCCCGACCCGGGACCCTCAAGCGCGCGCTCGCCGCTGGCGTGCGTGGTTTCGTCCCGAAGTCGACGCCCGCCGCACGGCTCGCGCAGATCATCCGCGACGTCGCGGCCGACGTGCGGTACATCGACGCCGGTCTGGCGGCGGCCGCGTTGACCGAGGACGAGAGCCCGCTCACCCCGCGCGAGGCCGACGTCCTGCGACTGACCCGCGACGGACTGGCCACCAAGCTGATCGCACGGGAACTCTCCCTCGCGCACGGCACCGTCCGGAACCACCTGTCGTCCGCGATCGCGAAGCTGCACCGTGACGACCGTCGTGCTGCCGCACAGGTGGCCTGGGACCGCGGCTGGATCTGAGCTCGGACCGCCCAGGCGGCGGCGGATCGAGCCGGAGCGACTCCGCACTCAGGCTGGTGCCACGCCAGGAGTGGACCTCAGGGGGCGAACGGCGTCAGACAGAACGGATGCCCCGCTGGGTCGAGCATGACGACCCACCGGGTGTCCGGTTGATCGGGAGCCACGACCGCGCCGCACGCTTCCGCATGCTCGCGGAGCGCGCCCAGGGCGTCCCGCTCGCACGTCAGGTCGAGATGCACGATGGACGTTCCGGGCCACACCGGACGACGGTAGGGCGACACCCGCTGGGCCACGAGGGACCAGCTGCCGGCGGTCACTCCGGCGGCGCTGTCCGTGACCCAGTCGACCCGGCCGCCCAGGAGTCGGGCGTAGAAGGCCGACAGCTCGCGGTGGTCCTCGCAGTCGATCGAGACCCCAGCGACGCGAGCGCTGGCCACTGCTCCGCTCATGGGAGCGAGCGTACGCACTCAGTCCGCGCGGTCGCCGCGGCGACCGCGTCGTCGCAGTGTTCGGCGGACTGCGAACAGCGCAGCACCACCCGCAACCGCGGCGACACCGCCGAACGCGACCGCGCTCGTCGACCCAACGCCGTAGTTGGACCACGGGAGCCCGAGCGACCACTGGGCCACCGGGCCGACCAGGAGCATCGCGCCGGCTGGTGCGACGACGACGACCACGGCCGTGCCGCCGCTCCAGGCTGGGTGCCGGATCACCGCGATGCTCGCTGCTGTCGCGGTGGCGAGTGCGCCGTACACCCAGGAACTGCCGAACATCCGCCAGCCGTCGTACGCGAACCAGTCCTGCACCCCGCGAACGGTCCGCGCCCACGCATGCGGTCCTGCGCTGCCGTGTGTCGACGAGATGACGGGCAACGGCCACCCGACGACGGCCAGCAGACCCGCGAGTGCGCTCACCACCCCGAGGACGACGATCACCGTCCGCCGGCGGACGACGGGCTCGCCGTCGAGGTCCGGGATGCTCACGCGGAGGACAGTACCCGGCAGGCACGCAGGAGCTGGCGCTCGGCGTCTGTCGCTGGGGAACGAGGCCTGCGTCAACCGCACCGCGGCGTCTCGTGTCGCTTCGAGCGCGTCGTCGTCGGTCGCCGTCGCGCCCTGGGCTGCGATGAGCGCCGCACGGAGCCGCAGCGGCGAGCGCTAGCGACAGGGACGGGGACAGCGAGGTCGTCACGTCCGGATCTGCGCTCGTATCGTTGGGCGATGGACCTCGAGCACGTCTGGCCGCTGTACGGACTCCGCCTCGTCACGCCGCGGCTGGAACTGCGGCCGCTGCGCGACGACGACCTGCCCGGGCTCGTCGATGCGGCGCTGTCCGGCGTGCACGATCGGGCGCGCATGCCGTTCGGCGTCCCGTGGACGGATGCGGAACCCGCGGTGATGGCTCGATCGATGGCGCAGTACCACTGGAAGATGCGGGCCGAGGTGACCCGCGACTCGTGGGGTGTGGGCTTCGCCGTGCTCCGTGACGGGACACCCATCGGGGTGCAGGAGCTGCACGCACGTCAGTTCGCCACACGCAAGACCATCGACAGCGGGTCGTGGTTGTCGCTCGCGCACCAGGGCCAGGGACTCGGCACCGAGATGCGCGCGGCACTGCTGCTGTTCGCGTTCGACCAGCTCGGGGCCTCGTGGGCGGAGTCGAGCGCGGCCGCATGGAACGAGGCGTCCCTTGCAGTGTCCGCGAAGCTCGGGTACCAGCGCAACGGCGTCACCCGTTCGCAGACCCGTGCCGACGAGGTCGTGGACGAGGTCCGGGTCCGTCTGCGCCGCGATGACTTCGTGCGGCCGAGCTGGAACCTGGTGACCGAAGGTGCGGCAGCAGCCATCGAGCAGCTGCACCAGGTCGGGTAGCTTCACCGCATGCAGTCGTTCGCGTCGCCCCGCGGCGGCACCCGCACGTACCGCCGCACCGGGCACGGAACGCCGTTGGTGTGCGTGCCGGGCGGTCCGCTCCTGTCGGCGGAGTACCTGGGCGACCTCGGCGGGCTGGCCCGGTACGCCGAACTCGTCCTGTTCAACCCGCCCGGGTCCCTGCCGGATGACGACACCCAGGCTGCGGACCTGCGGTGTGACCGCATCGTGGATGACCTCGAGGAGCTCCGGCAGCACCTGGGGCTGGACCGGGTCGCGCTGCTCGGGCACTCGGCCGGAGCGAACATCGTGCTGCGCTACGCCGAGCGGTTCGGGAAGCACGTCGACCGCCTGGTGCTGGTCACGCCGAGCACGCGTGCCGTCGGCCTCGACATCGCCGACGACGACCGCTCCGCCGTAGCCCGGTCCCGCGCAGGGGAACCCTGGTACGACGTCGCTGCCGCCGCGCTCGCGCGGATCCAGGCGGACGAGGCGACGGACGACGACTGGGACGCCATCGCGCCGTTCAGCCACGGCCGGTGGGACGCTGCGGCAGCCGAGTACGACGCCGCGATGGACGCGGCCCGCAACCCGGCAGCGGCCGCTGCCTTCGGCGCTGCGGGCGCCTTCGATCCGCCGAGCACCCGGGAGGCCCTGGCACAGTTGGACGTGCCGGTCACCGTCATCGCGGGTGCCGTCGACGTCGGCCTGCCGCGGCCCGTCCTGCGGCAGTTCGTCGACCTGTTCCCGCGAGCGACCCTCGCGGTACAGGACGGCGCGGGCCACTTCCCCTGGGTCGACGACCCCGACGCCTTCGTCGAGCTCGCACGTTCGGCCCTCAGCCGATCGTGACCGGCTTGCTGTACCAACGGTCCGAGTACGGGTCCTCGTTGAAGGCGGCGACGCGCTCGAAGCCGTGTCGCTCGTACATGGCGCAGGCCTCTGTCAGCGCAGCGCGGGTGTCCAGACGGAGCGTGCCGACGCCCCGTGCTCGGCATGCGTCTTCGGCGGCACGGAGCAGCTGAGCGCCGATGCCGCGTCCCCGATGCGTCGGCAGCGTGAAGACCTTCGTGAGTTCGGCCACGTTGCCGAGGAACCGGACGCCAGTGCAGCCGGCGGGGTGACCGTCCTCGACCGCGACGAACAGGGTGCCGCTGGGGGCTCGCAGATCGTCGGAGGGCTCGTCTCGCAGGGCCTGCTCCACCTCGGCATCGGTGGCCGTTCGTCCGTGCCACCGCGACGCGACGTCGGCCAGGTACGCGCGGACGACCTCGGCCGCGACGGGGGAGTCCGGGGCAACGGTCTCGATCGTGTGCACCGGGGGAGCGTACGGGACCCGGCCGCAACGACGGGCACGCGACCTGCCGTCGACACGGTGTCCCCAGTCCGGGGCGCACCTGCTCCGGGCCCTGTCCCCAGTCCGGGGTTGACCCACTCCGAACCCTGTCCCCAGTCCGGGGACGGCCCCGGAACAACGGGCTGCTCCGCACGTACTGTCCTGATCGTTCCGGCCGGTCAGGGTCGGACCAGGGTCAGGGGAGCACACGATGGACATGCAGACGGATCCGGACGCGGTGCGGCCACGCACGGATGGACGCAGGGTCGTCGTCCGCGCCCGCGCACGCCGACGCCTCGCCGTCGTCGTCACGGTGTCGGCGATCGTCGCCGCGGCGCTCAGCCCTGCGCCGGCGCTCGCCGCGAGCCCGACGACGACGGGCTCGCTCGACGGTGTCGTCGCCGGACCCGGGACCGTCACGGTCCGCGGGTGGGCGCTCGACCGGGCGAAGTCGAGCGCCTCGACCAGCGTCCGCGTCACCGTCGGGGGCGCCGTGGTCGGCACCGTCCCGGCCACATCGGCCCGCGCCGACGTGAACCGCGTCATGCGCGTCAGCGGCGCCCACGGGTACAGCGCGACCCTGGTCACCGCGAAGACCGGCTCGCAGTCGGTCTGCGTCACGGCGCTGAGCGTGACCCGCGGCAAGGACGTCGCGCTCGGGTGCCGGACCGTCGTCGTCGGAGACCCGTCCCCGACGGGTTCGTTCGACAGCATCGCCGCGACCCCGGGCACGGTGGTGGTCCGCGGGTGGGCACTCGACCCGAACACCCCCGCCGGTGCGACCGACGTGATCGTCACCGTCGGCGGCACCCGGATCGGGACCGTGCACACCGACGTCGTCCGGGGCGACGTGAACCGGGTCCGCAGCGTCACCGGTACCCACGGCTTCGCCGCCTCGCTCGCGACGACGAAGACCGGCGTCCAGTCGGTGTGTGTCGTCGGGGTGAACGTCGGCCCCGGGACCGACAAGCAGATCGGGTGCCGGTCAGTGACCGTCCCGGCCGCACAGACGGCAACGTCCCCGTCGCCTGCACCGTCGACCACGCCCGCACCGTCGACCACGCCCGCCCCGTCGACCACGCCTGCTCCGTCCCTCCCGACGACTCCGGTCAGCACCGCGGGGTCGGACCAGGGGGACGGCGGGACCATGCCGGCAGCGGCGTCGGGATGGACGCGGATCTTCGGCGAGGACTTCACGACACCGGCCGCGCCCGGGGCCTTCACGACGACCTACGGCGACCGCTTCATCGCCTACGACGGGTTTGGTGACACGAGCGGCGCCGGCATGTACCGACAGTCCGCGATGTCCGTCACCGACGGGACGCTCGACATGCACATGTCCACCGACGCCACGGGACAGCCCACCGGCGCGGCGTTCATCCCGCTCGTCGACGGCCGGTGGGGCGGACAGACCAGCGGCCGGTACGACATCCGGCTCCGCGCCGACCCGGTCGCGGGCTACGGCCTCGCCGGACTGCTGTGGTCGGACACCAACACCTGGGACGACGGCGAGGTGGACTTCCCCGAGGGCGCCCTCGACGGCAGCGTCACGCTCGCGAACCACTGCCCCGGCGACCCGTCCGTCAACTGCCTGCACCGGGACATCGGGACGACGTTCTCCGCCTGGCACACCTACACGATCGTGTGGACGCCGACGAAGCTGGACTTCTTGGTCGACGGAGTGAGCGTGAGCTCGACGACGCAGAACATCCCCACGAAGCCGCTGCACCTCGTGCTGCAGGCGGCGACGGCGACCTCGCAGAAGCCGGCGAAGGACGCTGCCGGCGACGTGCAGGTCGCATGGGTGAGCATCTCCCGCGCCGCGTGACGGACCGTCGGCGCGTGGCGAACGGGGGTCGCGTCGGCGTGACCGGCGTGACCGGACCGCACCGGGCCTCCCGTCCGGTCCGCGCGACCAGCGCACGCCGGTAGGATCGGGGACCATGGTCGAACTGGACTTCACCGAACAGATCTCCGCTCTCCGCGAGACCTTCGGCAACATCCGCTCGGTGGTCGACGTCGACCGCCTGCAGCGTGAGATCGCCGAACTCAGCGAGCAGGCCGGGGCCCAGGACCTCTGGGACGACGTCGACCACGCGCAGCAGGTGACGAGCGCACTGTCCCACCGGCAGGCCGAGCTCAAGAAGATCACCGACACGCAGGCGCGCATCGACGACCTCGAGGTGCTGGTCGAGATGGCGAACGAAGCCGAGGACCAGGAGTCCGCCGACGAGGCCGCAGCCGAGCTCAAGGCGATCACGAAGACCATGGGCGAGCTCGAGGTCCAGACGCTGCTGGACGGCGAGTACGACGACCGTCCTGCCGTCATCACCATCCGTGCCGGGGCCGGCGGGGTCGACGCCGCGGACTTCGCCGAGATGCTCATGCGCATGTACCTGCGGTACGCCGAGCAGCACGGCTTCAAGTCGACCGTGATGGAGACGTCGTACGCCGAAGAAGCGGGCATCAAGTCCGCCACGTTCGAGGTCGACGCACCGCACGCGTTCGGCACCCTGTCGATCGAGGCCGGCACGCACCGCCTGGTCCGCATGTCGCCGTTCGGCGCCGCGGGCAAGCGTCAGACGTCCTTCGCCGCGGTCGAGGTCATCCCGCTCATGCCGGAGACCGCCGTCATCGACATCCCCGAGAACGACATCCGGGTCGACGTGTTCCGCTCGTCCGGCCCCGGTGGGCAGTCGGTCAACACGACGGACTCCGCGGTCCGCCTGACCCACATTCCGACCGGCACCGTCGTCTCGATGCAGAACGAGAAGTCCCAGATCCAGAACCGTGCGGCCGCCATGCGCGTGCTGCAGTCGCGTCTGCTCCTGCTGAAGAAGGAAGAGGAGAACGCGAAGAAGAAGGAGCTCGCCGGCAACATCACGGCGAGCTGGGGCGACCAGATCCGCTCCTACGTGCTGGCGCCGTACCAGATGGTCAAGGACCTGCGGAGCGAGCACGAGGTGAACAACCCCTCAGCCGTGTTCGACGGCGATCTCGACGGGTTCATCAACGCCGGCATCCGCTGGCGGAAGCAGCGGGACGAGTCCTGAGGGCACCGCGGGGCGTTCGTGAGCCGCGCGCCTCACTTGCTTTCCGAGCGGGGCGACCTACCCTGATCCGGTCATGATCAAATTCGACCAGGTCACCAAGGTGTACTCCGGCAACCCGAGTCCCGCCCTCGACGACGTCACGCTCGAGATCCTCAAGGGCGAGTTCGTCTTCCTCGTCGGGGCGTCCGGCTCCGGCAAGTCGAGCTTCCTGCGCCTCGTGCTGAAGGAGGAGAAGCCCTCGCGCGGGCAGATCCACGTGCTGGGCCAGCGCCTCGGTTCCCTGTCCTCGCGCAAGGTCCCGTACTTCCGGCGGAACCTCGGCGTGGTCTTCCAGGACTTCCGCCTGCTGCCGAACAAGAACGTCTTCGACAACGTCGCGTTCTCGCTGCAGGTGATCGGCAAGAGCAAGGGCTTCATCAGCGAGGCCGTGACCGACGTGCTGAAGCTCGTCGGTCTGAACGGCAAGGCCACCCGCATGCCGCACGAGCTCTCCGGTGGTGAGCAGCAGCGTGTGGCCATCGCCCGCGCCGTCGTCAACAAGCCGTCCGTCCTGCTGGCCGACGAGCCCACGGGCAACCTCGACCCGACCACCTCGGCGGGCATCATGGCGCTCCTCGAACGCATCAACCAAGGAGGCACCACCGTGCTCATGGCGACGCACGACGCCAGCATCGTCAACCAGATGCAGCGCCGGGTCATCGAGCTCTCCGGTGGCCGTGTCCTCCGCGACGAGCAGTCCGGCGGCTACCAGACCCAGGCGCTGCCGGTGCAGCACCCCGCGGGCGTCTCGAACACCACCGGTATCCAGACCATCCCGGGGCTCATCCGATGAGGCTCGGGCTCGTCATGTCCGAGGTCGGTTCCGGCCTGCGGCGCAACGCCTCGATGGTGGTCTCCGTCGTCCTGGTGACCTTCATCTCGCTGACCTTCGTCGGCACCGCGATCCTGCTGCAGATGCAGATCAACCAGATGAAGGGGTACTGGTACGACCGGGCGCAGGTCGCCGTCTACCTGTGCACCGACACCGACACCACCGGCAACTGCACCGGCGCGAAGGCCACCGACGACCAGCGCCAGCAGGTCGAGGAGCAGCTCAAGGGCTCGACGCTGTCGCCGTACATCGAGAAGTACTACTTCGAGAACCAGCAGGACGCGTACACACGGTTCAAGCAGCAGTTCAAGGACTCGCCCGCGACCGAGTTCGTCAAGCCCGAGTACCTCAACGAGACCTACTGGGTGAACCTGAAGAACCCGTCGCAGGCTGACGTGCTGCAGGAGAGCCTGTCGAAGGTGGCCGGCGTGCAGAGCGTCGTCGACCAACGCGGCTACCTGCAACCGATCTTCAACCTGTTGAACGCGTCCTCGTACACCGCGATCGGCATCGCCGCCCTGATGCTGGTGGCCGCCGTCCTGCTGATCGCCACCACGATCCGGTTGTCGGCGTTCTCGCGACGCCGAGAACTCGGGATCATGCGCTTGGTGGGCGCGTCCAACCGGTTCATCCAGACACCGTTCGTGCTCGAGGGCGTGATCGCCGCCGCCATCGGGGCGGTCCTGGCCGGGGGCGCGATCACCGCGGTGGTCTGGTTCTTCGTTCGGAACTACCTGACCAAGCGGTTCTCCGGCACGGCGTTCATCGGCATGAGCGATGCGGCCGTGGTGGTGCCGGCGGTGATCGTCATCGGCGTGGTGCTCGCGGGCATCTCCGCCTCGATCGCGATCCGCCGCTACCTCAAGGTGTAGCGGCGCTCGCGCGCCCGGCCGTGCCGCGGCGTCGGCTGCCGCCGAGTCTCGGCTGGGTGGACATCCTGCGCCGCAAACCGGGCGCGATGTGCCCGCCGGGCCGAGTCTCGGCGGCGCGCCTCGGGTGGCCACGCCCCCGCCCGCCCGCCGCGCCCGCCGCGCCGGGAAGGTGCGGCGCGCGTCCGCCGTTGTGTAGTCTGGGGGGCTGCCCACCGGTAGCGACCCAGCGGAAGGAGACGCGCATGGCGAAGGAACGCGGCGAGAAGACCGTGGCAACGAACCGTCGTGCCCGTCACGACTACCTGATCGAGGACACGTACGAGGCCGGCATGGTCCTGTCCGGCACCGAGGTCAAGTCCCTGCGTGAAGGCCGCGCGTCACTCGTGGACGGGTACGCGTTCGTCGACGGCGGCGAAGCCTGGCTCGACGCGGTGCACATCCCCGAGTACACCGAGGGGACCTGGAACAACCACGCACCGCGACGCAAGCGGAAGCTCCTGCTGCACAAGCAGGAGATCGTGAAGATCTCGCACAAGACGGCGCAGGGCGGCTACACGCTCGTGCCGATGAAGATCTACTTCCACGACGGCCGCGCCAAGGTCGAGATCGCGGTCGCGAAGGGCAAGCGCGAGTTCGACAAGCGCCAGGCCCTGCGCGAGAAGACCGACAAGCGCGAGGCCGAACGCGCCATGCGCTCACGCAACCGTCTGGGCGACTAGGCTGGCGGTGTCGACCGTTCGTCGGTAGACTGAGCAGCTGCCTGTGCAAGCAGGCGTTGGTAACTCCACAGTGTGACAGCGGCTCGCTGCTCGGCCAGTACGGGGATGATCGGTTTCGACATTGCCTGTGTGCCGACGGGAAGCGGGCCGAGGACCCACGGTCATCTCGTCAACGATCCGTGGAAAACAACAAGTGCCAATTCCAAGCGCACTGACTTCGCTCTCGCTGCGTAAGCAGCCCAGCACATGAAGTCCGTCGGCCAGGTGATCGTCTCCTAACCTGAGTTCCGGCGTCATCCAGGGGGCTTGCTGCACGGTTGCGCCTCAGGGCCGTGCGGGACTTGCACTGAGACTGGGCCCGTCGTCCTAGAAGCCGGTAGCAAAGGACGGGGCCGAGCAGAACGAATCATCCGGATACGCCCGTAGAAGACGTCGAATTGCAGCGATGGACGGGGGTTCGATTCCCCCCATCTCCACCAATGCCGACGCAGCCGCTGTCACATCGTGCGTGCCATGAGCGCCCCGACATCGTTCCCGGACCCTGCGTCCTGGACGTAGCCGGGGCGTTTGCTGTTGCCGGCAGCTCTGGGCGCTACGCTCCGGGAAGGGTGCAGCGGACGCTCGTGCCCGAACCCGTGAGTGGAAGGTGTCGACGTGCAGGAGATCGCGATCCGAGTCCGGCTGCGAGAGCAGGAACGAGTCGGCCTGGCCGAGTACGAGCGCATCGTCGGCTCTGTCGCCACGGTGGCAGCCGTCGTCGCCTGGCTGCCGACGCCCGACGCGCGGCTGGTGATCCGCGGACGCAGTGCCGAGCCCGTGCGGCTCGAGACGGTGTCGTACGGGTCGACGTTCGAGATGCTCGTCGTGCTCGACCAGCGGAGCGCCGCGGTCGAGCGTGCCGCTGCGACGGTCGCCGCCCTGATCGAGTCGGTGCGCCACGAGCACGTCGCGGACGACGTCGCCGGGGTTGCCGGGGAGCTCGACCGCCTCGACCGATCGGCGCCGCGAGGACGCTCCGTGGCCGAGCGCTCGCTCCGCGCGTTCCTCGAGGGTGCCCGCGCCGACGTGCTGGCCCGACGGAGCACCACCCGTCTGCGTGCCGCACAGGCCCTGGTCCGCCTGGCCGAGGACGCTGCCGAGATCACCGTCGAGCGGGTCGAGGATGCTCTGGCATCCGAGCTCACCGAGCAGCCGGTGGACGTGCTGCAGGACACCGGCTCGGCCGTCGTGGTCGAGCCCGTCGACGGCATCGTGGACGACGCACCTGCGGCTCCCGCCGCCGCAGAGCCGAAGCCGAAGAAGCAGTCCGACAAGGGTGACCCGAAGAAGTCGAAGAAGTCGAAGAAGTCCGACAAGGACAAGAAGCAGGACAAGGACAAGGACAAGAAGGTCAAGGGCAAGGACGACAAGAAGGCCAAGGGCAAGAAGAAGGCCAAGGGCGACGACGACAAGAAGTCCAAGAAGAAGCAGTAGCCTGAAGGCTTATACAGGGCAATTGTTTCGGACTGGTTAACAAATCGTCCGAGTCCGCCCCACAGTGCCAGAGTCGATGACCACGGCCCCTGCCGAGGGGTCGTGGTCATCTCGACAGGAGCAACTGTGGCAACCACGACTACACAGGCGCTGCCCGATTCCGGGCTCAAGCGCAACGTCGGCTTCATCGGCCTCATCTGGGCCTCGACCGGATCGATCATCGGTTCCGGGTGGCTCTTCGGTTCGCAGGAAGCCCTCAAGACGGCCGGGCCCGCGGCGATCATCTCGTGGGTGATCGGCGGCATCGCCGTCCTCGTCCTGGCACTCGTGCACGCCGAGCTCGGCGGCATGTTCCCGATCGCCGGTGGCACCGCCCGCTTCCCGCACATCGCGTTCGGCGGCATCGCGGGCGCCTCGTTCGGCTGGTTCTCGTGGCTGCAGTCGGTCACGGTCGCGCCGATCGAGGTCGAGGCGATGATCAAGTACGCCCAGCACTGGCAGTTCGCGCACCCGTGGCTGCACACGACGACCGTCGACGGGGAGACCCAGCAGCTGCTGACCGGCAGCGGCATCGCCGTCGCGGTCCTGCTGATGGCCGTCGTCACCGCGATCAACCTGCTGAGCGTGAAGATCCTGGCGAACACGAACTCCGCGGCGACCTGGTGGAAGGTCTTCATCCCCCTGCTCGTCATCCTCGTGCTGGCCTTCAGCGGCTTCCACGGCAGCAACTTCACGGCGGCGAACGGCTTCATGCCCGAGGGCGCGAAGGGCATCCTGGCGGCAGTGTCGACGTCGGGCATCATCTTCGCGTTCCTCGGGTTCGAGCAGGCGGACCAGCTGGCCGGCGAGGCGAAGAACCCCAAGCGCGACATCCCGCGCGCGGTCATCGGTTCCGTGCTGATCGGCCTGGTCATCTACCTGCTGCTGCAGATCGTGTTCCTCGGCGCGCTGCAGTCCGGCGCGATCCAGGGCTCGTGGGCGACGGCGGACTTCACCAAGTACAGCGGCCCGTTCGCGGACATCGCGATGGCGGCGGGCATCACCTGGCTGGCGGTCATCATCTTCATCGACGCGATCATCTCGCCGGCCGGCACCGGCCTGATCTACGTCACGGCGACGACGCGCATCTCGTACGGCCTGAGCCGGAACGGGTACTTCCCGAAGGCGTTCGAGTGGACGACCAAGGCGGGCGTGCCGTGGGTCGGGCTGATCACGGCGTTCGTCGTCGGCTGCGCCTGCTTCGCACCGTTCCCGTCGTGGCAGGGCCTGGTCAGCCTGATCACGAGTGCCTCGGTGCTGATGTACGCGGGAGCACCGCTGGCGCTCGGTGCGTTCCGCAAGCGCATCCCCGAGGTCGAGCGCCCGTACCGGATGCCGATCGCTTCCGTGCTGTCGCCGATCGCCTTCGTCATCGCCAACCTGATCATCCTGTGGACCGGGTGGGACACCGACTGGAAGCTCGGCATCGCGATCCTGCTCGGCGCGGTCGTCATCATCCTGAACAACGTGTTCCGTGGCGCGTCGAGCGTTACACCGCGCTGGGACTGGAAGGCGGCGCAGTGGCTGCTGCCCTACCTGATCGGCATGGGGCTCATCGTGTTCCTGAGCGACTTCGGTCCGCTGACCAACCCGGTGTTCCCGCTGTGGATCGACATCGTCGTGGTCGCCGTGTTCTCGCTGGTGATCTACTACTGGGCGATCAACTCCGCGTCGCCGCGCGAGGAGATCCTGCGCACCGCCGCGGACGTCCGCGACGTCGAGGAGTCCAGCGTGGTCGAGCCGGTCCGTCACTGACGCGACGCACCACCGAACGGACGGGAGGCGCGGTGCCAGCTGGCACCGGGCCTCCCGTCCGTCGTCCCCTTCAGCGGGTCAGAAGTCGAACAGGTTGCCGCGGATCCCGCCGTCGCCGTACTCGCGGCGCAGCAGCCCGCGCTGCCGCAGCACCGGCACCAGGTCGCCGAACATCCGGTAGACCGACGCCGGGTGCAGGTCGCCGGAGAAGATGATGCCGTCGTTGTCGGCATCCGCTCCGAGTTCCTCGATGAAGTCCGCGAACTCGCCGGCCGTGCCGACGAAGCCCTCGCGTGACGACACCCGACCCTTGCGGGCCTTGCGCGTCAGCAGTTCGCGCAGCGGTGCGTCGGGGGTGTCGCCGACGAGCCCGCGGATCGTGCCCGCGGACACGTGGTCCCCGAAGGTGCCGGACGGGATCGGTGCGTCGAGGTCGAGCGCCAGCAGGTCGGTCTCGGAGTCGCTCGACCACGCGATCGCCGCCGTGCGCAGGTCGTCGTCGGAGGGGTGCCGGGACGCCTCGACGATCCGGTCGGCCTCGTCCGGTGACACGGCGATCTCGGGCTTCAGCACGAACAGGATGCGCAGGTCCGACGGTGCGCGCCCGGCGTCCGCGGCCGCTGCGAGCACCCGCGCGCGGTAGTCCGACACCGCGGACGCCGACAGTGGTGCCAGGGCGAGCTGCACGTCGGAGTGGGTCCCCGCGAACCCGAGACCCCTTCCGGAGCCGCCAGGAGAGACCACGACCGGGTCCGACTGCAGCGGCAGTGCGTTGAGCGGTCCGGCTGCGGTGAAGTACGCGCCCTCGTGCTGGAACCCGTCGAGCGCGTCACCGTCGGCGAAGTGCCAGTCCGGGCGCGAGCCGACGTAGCCGGCGTCGCCCCACGAGTGCCACAGCCGACGCAGCAGCGTGATCCACTCCTCGGCACGGTCGTACGCCTGGTCGTGGGGGAGCGGCGGCAGTCCCGCGTGCCGGGCGCTGCCCACGTCGGTGACGACGTTGATCCCCAGGCGCTCGGACGACAGGTGCGCCAGCGTGGCGAACTGTCGTGCGGCCAGGTACGGCGGGGTGATGCCGGCGTTCACCGTCGGGGCGATGCCGATGTGGCTGGTGGCGGCGAACAGGTACGGGGCGAGCAGCAGCGGGTCGTGCTTCGGCCCGCCGTACGCCTGCCGGATGCGCAGGTCGAGCGTCGACGGGTTGCCGAGCGAGATCGCGTCCTCGGCGATGACCAGGTCCATGCCGGCCTGCTCGAGCGCGCGGACGGACTGCTGGTACAGGTCGGGCTTCGTCCAGTCGTGGCCCCAGTCCCAGTCGGACCGGCCCCACGCCTGCGGGCCGAACCCGCGCGAGAAGAAGTACCCGAAGTGCTGCAGGTCGGCCATGCTCAGATCTCCTCGGCGATCACGTGCTGCTCGGGGACGGTGTGGCCCAGGGACTGCAGCTCGGTGAGGGAATCGCCTTGAGCATGCCGATCGGCACCCCGCAGCGCCGCGAACCCGCGCTCCAGGTCGCGCAGCAGGTCGGCGACGTCCTCGATGCCGACGGACAGCCGGATCAGTCCGTCGTGGATGCCCTGCGCCGCCCGCTCCGCCGGCGTGCGACCCGCGTGGGTCGTGGTCGCCGGGTGCAGGATGAGCGACCGGACGTCGCCCAGGTGGGTCATCCGGCTGAACAGCTGCACCGCGTCGATGAAGGCCCGGGCTGCCGGCTCGCCGCCGGCGAGCGTGAACGCGAACACCGACCCGGCGCCGCGCGGCAGGTAGCGCTCGGCCAGGTCGTGGAAGGGACTGGAGGCCAGACCCGCGTGGTCGACGCTCGTCACCTCGGGCTGCTGGTCCAGCCACTGCGCGATGGCGAGCGCGTTCTGGCTGTGGCGCTCGATCCGCAGGCTCAGCGTCTCGATGCCCTGGCGGAGCAGGAACGCGTTGAAGGGCGACGGGGTCGGTCCGATGCGCGAGCTGATCACGTCGCGGGCGTAGACGACGTAGGCGCGCGTGCCGTGGGCGTCGACGTAGCTGCGGCCACCCAGTGCGTGTTCCGGCGAGGTCAGGTGGGTCCAGCGCTCGGGGGAGACCGACCAGTCGAACGTGCCGCCGTCGACGACGACACCGCCGAGGCCGGAGCCGTGCCCGGACAGGAACTTCGACGCCGAGTGGATCACGATGTCTACGCCGTGCTCGACCGGACGGACCAGGTACGGCGTGGCCAGGGTGTTGTCGACCACGAGCGGGACCCCGGCACGGTGCGCGGTCGCCGCGACGCCCGCGATGTCGAGCACGTCGTTCTTCGGGTTCGGGATCGTCTCGGCGAAGAACAGCTTGGTGTTCGGGCGCACCGCCGCTGCCCAGGCATCGAGGTCGCGGGCGTCGGCGACGAAGTCGACCTCGATGCCGAGCCGGCCGAGGTTCTGCAGCAGCAGGCCGCGCGTGCCCTCGTAGATGCTCTGCGCGCTGACGACGTGGTCGCCGGCCTGCAGCAGCCCGAGGAACGCGACCGTGGCGGCAGCCTGACCGCTCGACACCAGGATCGCCTCGGCACCGCGTTCGAGCAGTGCGATCCGCCGCTCGACGTCAGCGTTCGTCGGGTTGCCGAGCCGCGTGTACGTGTAGCCGTCGTCGGTGCCGGCGAAGCGGTCGCGCGCCTGGTCGAAGTCGTCGAACAGGAACCCGGACGACATGTGGATCGCGGGCACCCGGGCGCCGTGACCCGCGTCGGGCACGAACCCGCCGTGGACCTGCTCGGTCGCGAAGCCGTGGTCGTCGTTCGCCATGGGGCACCTCCGGTAGACGTGCCGACACTCTCGCAGCCCTCGCTGCGGAGACACCCCATTGCGGCGTCCGGTTACGTGCGGCGTCGGTACGCTCACCTGATGGCGGACGTCGAGCTGGTTCGGGACCGCGTCGAGGCCACGGTCGCCCGCGTTGCGCGTCCGGTCGTGGTCGGAGTCTCCGGTCACTGCGGCTCGGGCAAGTCGACCCTGACGCGGCAGCTCGTCGACCTGCTGCCCGGGAGCGTCCGGATGCGCGGCGACGACTTCCTCGATCCCGTGCGGTCCCACCAGCGTTCCATCGACTGGGACGGTGTCGAGCGCGTCCGACTGCGTGACACCGTCCTGCAGCCCTTCCGCACGGGAGCCGGCGGGCTGTTCCGTCGGTTCGACTGGAGCACCAGGGCGCTCGGCGCGGCCGAGCCGGTTCCGGTGGGGCGGGTGCTGATCGTCGACCTCATCGGGTTGTTCCATCCCGAGGCGCTCGACTGGCTGGACCTGACCGTGTGGTGCGACGTCGATCTCGAGACGGCCGCGCGCCGGGGGATCGCCCGGGATCGCGCGCTCGGCCGGCGACACGACGCGCTCTGGCGAGACGTCTGGGTACCGAACGACCGGGACTTCGCCCAGCGGTGGGGTCCGCGCGAGCGGGCGGACGTCCTCGTTTGACGCGATGGCCGATCCGGTCGGGAAAGAGCGGGGTTCGCCGACCGGATCGGCCATCTCCGGAGCACGATGCGCTGTCGCGAGCGGCGAGCGGCGGGCGGTGATCGGCAGGCGGCGGGCGGTGATCGGCAGGCTGCGCGGCGCGCGGCGACGCGTGGACCGGGTCGGCGGCGCAGCGGGGCGGATGGGGTCGCGTCAGAGTGCGGTGGCGGCGAGGACGCCGGCCAGGCGGGCCGGGAACCCGTCGGGCAGCGGATCGGGGAGGGCGTCGACGGGGAACCAGCGGACGTCGGTGCTCTCGTCGCTGACCCGCAGGTCGACGGACAGCGGGGCGATCGCGACGAAGCCGACGTCCCAGTGCGCGGCACACGAGAACCCGCCGTGCAGCTCGTGGCGGTCGAGGTCGACGATCCGCTCGGACGCCAGGTGCAGGTCGGCGATGCCGGACTCCTCGCGGGCCTCGCGCTGTGCGGCGTCGGCGAGCGATCGGTCGCCGGGTTCGAGGTGCCCGCCGAACTGCACCCAGAACCGGCCCTTGCGGTGCAGGCAGAGCAGCACGTGCGCATGGTCCGGCGACAGCACGAAGCACGACCCGGTCAGGTGCTCGGAGCCGCCCTCGCGCCACAGGGCAGCATCACCCTGCTCGGCGACGAACGCGGTGTAGCTGTCGCGGAGCGGTCCCGCGGGTGCCGTGGCGAGCTCGGTGAAGACGTCGGTCGCGCGCACGTCAGACCAGCCCGCGGACGCCGGCGACGATCGTGTCCCACACGTCGACCAGCGGGCCGCGCGCGAACCACACCGCGATCCCGTTGACGACGACGAACAGGACGAACCAGACGGCCGCGGGCAGGCGCATCTCGGCCGCGGCGATGTGGAAGTCGGTCTGCACCCGGGCTCCGGTCACCAGCCAGCGGGCGACCTGCACCACGGAACGCAGCCCGTCGACGACGAAGAGCGCACCGACCGCGGCGACGACGAGCACGGTGGCCTCGGACGGACGGAGTGCGACCCAGAGTGCCAGCGCGTCGAAGCCGACCACGACGAGCAGCCCGAACCAGTTGCGGACGAACAGCAGCGCGATCAGCCCGATCACGCCCAGCACCACGACCGGCAGCCACCGCGAACCGTGCAGCACGCCCGTCAGCAGCAGCGCCCCGGCCCACAGTGGCGCGCTGTAGCCCGCGTACAGGTTGAGGATGCGGACGAGCCACCGGATGCCGCTCGGGACGCCGCCGAGCTGGACCCAGGCCTCACCCGAGCCGTCCGGTCGCAGGTCGATGCGGCGGATCTGCCCGCCGAACGGTACGACGACGACCGCGTGGCCGACCTCGTGGGCGATCGTCGCAGCGATCCGGGCGACCCGACCGACCACGGGGACGAAGGGCAGCACGGCGCCGACGAGGATCGCGACGAAGACGAGCGAGGCGGAGGACACGAGCGGGACGGTGGACATCGCCCGCCACTGTGGCAGAGACGGCTAGGAGATCACCGAGGCGGCCGTCAGCAGGACGACGAGCGTCACTGCGATGGCGACCGCGGTCAGGACGATGAGGAACACCGTCAGACGGTTGTTGCGCGAGTGCCCGGCTATTCGACCGTCACCGACTTCGCGAGGTTCCTCGGCTTGTCGACGTCGCAGCCGAGCTGCAGCGCGAGTTCGCGGGCGAGCATCTGCAGCGGCACGACGGCCTCCAGCGGTCCCCAGGGTCCGGTCGTCCCGAGCGCCGGGATGTCCGATCCCGGGCCGCCGATCGTGATGACGAAGCCGCCGCGGGCACGGACCTCGGCGATCGCGGCCTGTAACCGGTGCTCGCCGTGGTCGATGACGACGACCGGCGTGCCCTCGTCGACGAGCGCCAGCGGGCCGTGCTTGAGTTCGCCCGCGGGGTACGCCTCGGCCCAGCGGTAGCTGAGCTCCTTGAGCTTCAGCGCGCCCTCGGCGGCGTAGGGCAGTCCGACCCCACGACCGAGGAACAGGAAGCCGGTGGCCGCGCGCAGGCTCGACACCAGCAGCGGGATGCGGTCCGCTGCCACCTGTCCGGCCGTCGCGATCCGCACGGGGAGTTCCCGCAGGCCGTCGACGAGTTCGCGGGCGCGGACCAGGTCCACACGACCGGAGGCCACGAGCGCCGAGATCATCGCGGCGACCCCGACGACGACCTGCGCGGTGAACGTCTTGGTCGCTGCGACCCCGATCTCCGGGCCGGCCTGGCAGTCGAGGACCGCGTCGGCGCGGCGGGCGAGCGAGGAGTGCACGTTGTTCGTCAGCGCCAGGACGGGGAAGTCGCCCGCCAGCCGGTCGAGCGCCCGCAGGACGTCGGCGGTCTCACCGGACTGGCTGATCGCGACGACCAGGGTGCCCGGGCCGAGGACGGCCTGGTCGGCCTCACTGGCGACGACGATGTCCGTCGGGATCCCGCCGATGCCGCGCAGCGCGGTGGCGATGACCTGCCCGGCGTTCAGCGAGGTGCCGCACGCGACGATCGCGAGCCGGTGGAAGCCGGGCAGCCCGAGGCCGACCCACATGCTGCCGTCCGCGGCCCGCGCGGCGATGCGCTCGATGATCTCGGCGACGACGCGGGGCTGCTCCTCGATCTCCTTCGCCATGAAGTCCGGGTGGTCGCCCAGGTCGAGTGCTGCGGCGGCGAAGGGCGAGGGCGTGGGGAACGGCACGGGGACGGACACACCGTTCGACGACCAGCTCCACGCTTCACCGAGCTCGACGACGTCCCCGTCGCGCAGCGCCACGAAGGTCTCGCACCACTCGGCGATCGCACCGATGTCGCTCGCGACGAAGTCACCACGCGGTGCGCGGGCGACGACCAGCGGCGAGCGGTCCGCTGCGACGACCATGCGGTTCGTCCGCGCGTCGAGGACCACGAGCGCCCACGACCCCTCGAGCTGCACGGTCGCGATCTGCACGGCGAGCATGAGGTCCTGGTCGACGGCGAGGGCACGCTCGACCAGGTGGGTCACGACCTCGGAGTCGACGTCCGAGACGAACCGGTGTCCCTGCGCCTCGAGCCGCTCGCGCAGCGGTCCGGCGTTCTCGATGATGCCGTTGTGCACGACGCTGATCCGGCCGGAGCAGTCGTGGTGCGGGTGGGCGTTCCGCTCGGACACGCCGCCGTGGGTCGCCCACCGGGTGTGGCCGATGCCGGTGCCCGTCAGGGCGTCCCCGGCGCGCGCTGCGACGAGCGTCCGGAGGTCACCGACCCGGGACACGGACCGGATGGTCTCCGTGCCGCCCGAGGCGGTCCGCACGGCGATGCCCGCGGAGTCGTAGCCGCGGTACTCGAGTCGTTCGAGGCCGTCGAGCAGGTAGGGCGTCGCGTCGTCCGAGACGCGTGCCGCGATGATGCCGCACATCGGGTTCCCTTCGGGTGGGATGCAGGGGGAGTGGGGCGGCACCGACCGCCGCTCGGGATCTGCCACGCGATCGGGACCACCTGCCCGGACCGCCGCCCGTCCTCGGATCAGGCGAGGACGGACGGCGGCGTTCGTGGGCCGGTGGTTCGGGTACCGATCGGGGTACCGTGGCTGGCCTCCGCAGAGGCGCGGCGGTCGGTGCACCAGAAGCATCTCCGGTGGCGCACCGGCCCGACAACGTGGCGCGACGGTTGTTGCGGTTCTCCGCGCAGAGGGTGCGAGTCCGTGCGGCGTGTGCGGGGTCGCGCAACGGCCGCAGGATCCCGCGTCCGCACACGACGAACGGGAGGCCCGGTACCAGCTGGTACCGGGCCTCCCGTCAGACGGAACGCACGTTCAGATCACGTGAGCAGCGCGACCAGGTGGGAGCGCGAACGCGCTCCGACCTTGCGGTAGATCTGCGTCAGCCGCAGCTCCACCGTGCGCTGGGACATGTACAGCGACGAGGCGATCTCGCGGTTGCGGTACCCCTCGGTCACCTTCTGCACCACAGCACGCTCCTCCGCCGTCAGCGAGGTGAGCACGGTTGCCGCGTCGGGTGCACTCCGCGGCGTCCCCGGGGTCATCGGCGTGACCGGGGACAGCAGCGCGCCGGAGCGCACGCCACCCGCGAACGGTCCAGCGGCCGTCGGGGTGCCGAAGGACGGCATTGCGACGGTCGGCGCCGGCGTGACGAGCGGACGACGGAGCCCCGCTGCCTCGTAGGCGGCCGCCGCAGCAGCACCGAGTCGGGCACGGTCCGCCGGGTTGCCGATCGCGGCGAGGGCCGCGAACGTGCGAGCCCGCTCGAACTGCGAGTCCGCCGGCTGGAAGAGCTCCAGCGCACGACGCCGCGAGGTGTCCCTCGTGGTGTCGTCGGCGATGAGCGCCAGGCTCCGTGCCAGCACCAGGGCGCCCCAGCGGGACGGACGGGCGTGGTGGTCGGCGGCCAGGCGTGCGGTGATGTTCCGTGCGTCGTCGATGCGGTCCAGCCGGACGTAGGCCTCGACCAGGTCGCCGAGGTGCCGGAGCACGGCGGGGTTCCGCAGGCTCCGTCCGATGGCGTCGGCTGCCTCGAGTGAGGACGCGGCCTCGTCGAGTCGTCCGTCGAGCAGCAGGACCCGACCGCGCAGTGCGTACAGCTTCGCCGTCGCTCCCCACAGTCGGTTCGTCGAACGCTGCCGCAGGCAGTGGTCGACGACGTCGAGCGCATCGGCGGTGCGGCCCTCGGCGAAGTGCCGCCATGCGATCGCGATCGCCCGCGAGGGCTCGCGCAACCGCTCGACGACGGCCGAACCGGACTCCCACACGTCGATCGCGCGGAGCGCCTGCCGGTAGTTGCCGGAGCGCACCTCGTTCTCGGCGGACAGGTAGCGGGCCGCCTCGATCCACACGGGCTGCGTGTCCTTGGCGCGGGCCAGGACGAGCGCGAACACCCGGCGGGCGCTGCGGTAGCGCTCGGCGATGCTGAGCGCGTGCGACAGCAGGAGCAGTGCCGGGTCGCTCATGGCGAGCAGCTGCTGGGCGGCCAGGCCGTCGTGCAGCTCGGCGTCCGGCGGCAGGGTGCCGTCGACCGCGGCCACGAGTTCCCGCGACGTGGTGAGGATCTCCGAGGTGTGGGTGGACGCGTGGTCCTCGAACACCTCGGCACGGTGCAGCAGGTCGCGGGCCTGGTCGAGCTCCCACGCCTCGGCGCGGAACGACGCGACCATGGCGAGCAGACCGGCGAACGCGTCGGCCTCGGCCGGCTTGTCCGTGTCGATCGGCACCATGAGCTCGTCAGCGTGCACGGCATCGCCGCTGAGGTACTGCACCGAGTACTGCAGCCGGAGTCGGCGGACCTCGTCCGACAGCTCGGTGAACGGCTTGATCGCCGCCAGGTAGCGCTGCGCGTAGCCGAGCAGGCGGTGCGCGAGCAGCACCTCGGTGACGCCGAGCAGGGCGACGTGTTCCGTCTCGGACCCCGTCCCCACGTGCAGGGCACGTTCGGTCAGCGTCACGGCGGCGCGGGCGTCACCGTCACGGGCGTACGAACGACCGGCCGCCAGCAGCGCGACGGCGTCGGGGACGTCGTCGACGAAGCTCTGGTGCCACGCGGCCGAACGGTCGTCGTGGGCGGCGGCCGCCGTCGCCAGCTCGGTGTGCGCCTCGCGGCGGTCCCGGGCGGACGTGCTCCAGTACAGGAACGAGCGGACGAGCGGGTCCTTGATGCCGATCGACTGCCCGCGCACGGTCGCCAGACCGGCGCCGACGAGGTCGTCGATCGCATCGCGGTCCCACGCGGCGACACGCGCCGTCGGGACGAGGGACAACCGTTCCAGGACATCCAGATCCCGTCCTGCAACGGCTTCGAGGACGAGCTCCGCCGCAGCGGTGGTCGTCGTGGTGGGGCGGAGCGGCAGCACGAGCGGCTCGGTGCCCACGAGCTGCTCGCGACGGAGTCCGGCGATCTGCTCGCGCAGTGCACCGGGGTTGCCGCCGGTCTCCTCGGCGAGGACGGCGAGCACGCCGTCGTTCGCCTCTTCGGGCGCCATGTCACGGGCCAGCACGAGTGCCTCGTCCGACGCCAGCGGTGTGAGCCGGAGGATCGGGAGGGAGGCGAGCGGACCGTCGAGCGGCACACGGCGGACCGTGGCCACGAGACGCAGCGCGGTGCCGGCGAGCCGACCCGCCAGGAACGCGATGAGTTCCTGGCTCTCGGCGTCCATGCGGTCCAGGTCGTCGATGAGCACGAGCGTCGGCGGGAGCGTCAGCGCGTGCACGGCGTCCAGGAAGTCGTGCGCTGCGGCGAGACCCTCGTCGACGTTCCGGACGAGCCGCGCGATGTGCGCCGAGGCCCGGGGGTCGTCGAGAGCGGTGAACAGGGAGGTGACGCCCGACATCGGCCAACGTGCTTCTGCACCGTTGACGCCGAGACGGACGACGGGGATGGAGACGCGGTGCGAGACCGCGTCGAGGACGCTGGAGCGTCCGGAGCCAGGGTCGCCGACGACGACCATCGCAGACTCCCGAGGGAGTACGGCGAGGGCCGCGATCCGGTCGACCTCAGAACGTCGACCGGTGAGCTCCATGCGGACTCACCGGCCTCCGGGTCCGAGGACGAACGGGAGGGCGGGGCGCACGGAGGCGGACCGGACGCTCGCGCGGCGGGTGGCCGCGGCAGAGCTCGGACGTGTGGCGGCCATCAGGGTGGCGCCGGGCTGATCGTGGTTGGAATGCGGCCGAGTGAGGGTGCACTCGGTTCCGCTCGGGAACGATGATGTCATCGTCGTATCACCCTTCGGGTTGGGTTGTTTGACGAACACGACGGATCTGGCGCTGCATCGGGACTAGGGATCCTGAGACATTGCCTGACCTGCCGTCTGTGCTCGACGATAACCCAGGTCGGGGGGCATTGATCCAGCGCACGCACTCGGATGTGACGGATGGTCACCCCAGAATGGGGGGTGCCACCCCCCGCGAGGGGGTCATCAGGCGCTTGACGTGGTCGGAACGAGGTACGGCACCGGGGTACATCGTTGGAGCGCTCCGTTCGGGCGACCCCGGGGGTGTGGTGCGCACAGCGGACAGGATGCGCCCCCACTCGGCCGTGGGTGCTGTGGTTCAGCGTCGGACGACGTCGACCACGGCGTCGTGGACCAGGCCGTTCGTCGCCAGGGCGCTGCCGTGCCAGGGGCCGGGAACGCCGTCGAGCGATGTGAAGCGCCCGCCGGCCTGTTCGACGATCGGCACCAGCGCGGCCATGTCCCACGGCTTCAGGTCGGGCTCGCCGGCGACGTCGAGGACGCCCTCGGCCACCATCATGTACGACCACATGTCGCCGTACGCGCGCGTCCGCCAGACCTGCCGGGACAGGGCGACCAGTGCGTCGAGCCGCCCGTCGTCGTCCCACTGCTGCAGGCTGTTGTAGCTGAGACTGGCGTCGGCGAGCGTGGGGACGCCGGACACGCGCAGCACGCCGTCGAGCGAGTGGGCGCCGAGCCCCTCGGCGGCCCACCAGCGCTTGCCGAGGGCCGGGGCGCTCACGACCCCCAGGACCGGGCGCCCGTCGACGGCGAGCGCGATGAGCGTCGCCCAGACCGGCACGCCGCGCAGGTAGTTGGCGGTGCCGTCGATGGGGTCGACGACCCACTGGCGGTGGCCCTGGCTGGTGGCCTCGGCGCCGGTGTCGGCGGTCGTCTCCTCGCCCAGGAACGCGTCGTCCGGGCGGTCGGATGTGATGCGTTCCCGCAGGGCCCGTTCGACGGCCTGGTCGGCATCGGTGACGTGGGTG
The DNA here is from genome assembly GCF_053345565.1 of Microbacterium sp. M1A1_1b. NCBI lineage: Bacteria > Bacillati > Actinomycetota > Actinomycetes > Micrococcales > Microbacteriaceae > Microbacterium > Microbacterium sp. M1A1_1b. The sequence continues at coordinate 1,800 of NZ_JBKFAJ010000007.1, read as the reverse complement.
CTGTCGGCCTTCGTGGCGACGCGCAGGTCGGCGGCCCGGAAGCGGTCGAGGCTGATGGCGTCGGCGGTGTCGGCGAGGGAGCGTGCGAAGTCCAGGTCGGCGCGGAGGTCCACGGATCGAGCGTACTGGTGTGCTGAGAGGTTCGTGCCTCCTGGTGTGCCGCAAGGGCCGTGCGTCCTGGTGTGCCGCGAGGCGCGTGCGTCCTGGTGTGCCGCGAGGCGCGTGCGTCCTGGTCTGGCCCGAGGCCCGTCGTCTACGCGGCGACGACCTCTTCTTCTTCGAGACGGGTCACGGCGCGCTCGCGCGCCATGCGGGTGCGGTGCGCGACCAGGCCGTGCACCAGGACGCCGAGCAGCACCGCGCCGACCAGCCAGAGCGTCAGCACGAGCGAGCTCCGACCGAGTGAGGCGCCGGGGAAGTACTGCAGGTCCTGCGCGGCCTGCAACCAGGCGGCGCCGCTCCAGAACGTGTTCAGGCCGGCGAAGAACCCGGGCTGGAACGCCGGCTGGAAGATCCCGCCGCTCGAGGTGAAGTTGAGCATCACGAACAGCATGGTCAGCACCGGTGTGGTCCAGCGTCCCAGCAGGGGGTGCAGCCCGATGCCCAGGGCGACGATGATCGCGTCGTACATCCAGGCGAACAGGAACACCTGCCACTGGTGGGTCGTGAGCACTCCGTAGACCGGGCCGGCGACCACCGTGCCGATGCCGGCGACGACCCCGGCCGTGGCGAGCCCGACGATGGCGGTCCACACGGGGCCCAGGCGCTTGGCGAAGGCGGCGACCGCGATGGCCGACGCGTACCCGCCCACACTCAGCGCGACGAGCAGGAAGAACAGCCCCTGCCCGGTGCTGTCCTGGTCGCCGGCGGGGACGACGTCGACGACCCGGAAGGGCAGGTGCTGCTGGTAGGCGATCGGCAGGAAGATCTTCTGCGCTGCGGTCGCGGTCGTCTCACTCGCGGCGGTCGAGACGTAGAGCGTGGCGCTCGTCGCGGTGGGGGCGTACACGGCGGCGAGGTCGCGATCGCGGACCTGTCGCTCGGCGCTGGTGGTGTCGGCCACCACGTGTGCCACCAGCGCGCCGTCGGACCGGTCGGTCACGGTCTGCGCGAACACCTGGGTGGTCGCTCCCTGGCCGACGATGCCGACCGCGAGGTCCTTCGGCGCGGGGGCGTGGAAGGCGCCGAGGTACGCCAGGCCCATGCCGGCGGCCAGGAACAGCGGCACGAGGATGTGGGTGGCGAAGGACAGCAGGGTGCGCCCGAGCCCGGCTGGGCGCAGGGTGCTCGGGGTGCGGTGGGGCGGCCGGGGAGCGACGTGGCCCCGGTGGTGGGACGCGGCGTCGTCGGCGCGGGCGGGGGAGACGGGAGCGTCGACGCGGGTCGGCGCAAAGTTGTACTTTGCAACTTCGGACACGATCGCCAACAGTACCACTCCGGTACGACCATGTCGACATCCGACACCCGACGCCCGACGCCCTTACCGGTGTCGGTGCCAGCCGAGCGGTCACGAATCGTCGCTCGGCTCGTGCTCGAGCGACGGACTCCGACCACTCGGGGGACGTGAGCGGGGTGTTGTGACCGGCCGGCGTGACCGATGGCGCGGCCTGTGACCGGTCACGACACCCCGGGTGCGCGATGTCGAGCGGTCGGAGATCGTCGCTGGAGGGCTCGGCGAGCGACGGACTCCGACCCCTCGACGGACGTGAGCGGGGTGTTGTGACCGGCCGGCGTGACCGATGGCGCGGCCTGTGACCGGTCACGACACCCCGGGTGCGCGATGTCGAGCGGTCGGAGATC
>NZ_JBKFAJ010000006.1:0-168378 GCF_053345565.1 Microbacterium sp. M1A1_1b | reverse complement strand
CGAAGCTGCTCAACAGCACCTTCAAGACCGACGCCGTCAAGGGCGGCCTGCTCGTCGGCACCGCCACCATCACCGCACAGATCAAGTAACACCCCGCACCACCAGAACGGCCGGTCCCCACCACCCCGGGGACCGGCCGTTCTCGCGTGTCACGCGTGCGACTGCGCCTTCGTCCTTGCGTGCGACTCCGCGACTGTCCTTGCGTCCGACTACGCGTCGATGCCGGCGGTCAGCACCGCGGCCGATGGGTCGAAGTCCTCGGGCAGCGGTGGGATCGACTCGACGGTGGACGTGATGTCGACGGCCGACCCGTTGGCGGCAGCGTCGCGGATGCCGAGCAGCACGTCGAGGACGTGCAGCGCGGTGGCACCCGAGGCGCGTTCCGGACGCCCCTCGGCGATGGCGCGGGCGAGCTCGACGACACCGGTGCCGCGGCCCCAGGTCGACCCGACGGCGGCGATCGTCTCGGGCTCGTCCTGGCCGTAGCGCCACAGCGTCGAGTCGCCCTCGAACGTGTTCGGGTCGGGCAGCGAGATCGTGCCGAGCGTGCCGTTGATCTCGACGAAGCCCATGCGGGGCAGTGCGTGCTGGAACGAGAACGTCGACTGGGCGGACTGCCCGCCGGCGAACTCGATGAGCGCGGCGTGGTGGGTCGGGACCTCGACCGGGAACGTCTCGCCGGCGCGGTCACCGGACGCGATGGTCCGGCGGTCGAACGACTTCGACGACACGGCCTGCACGCGGGTGGCTGCACCGAGGGCGTGCACGAGTGTGGTCACGTAGTACGGACCCATGTCGAACAGCGGCCCTGCACCGGTCGCGAACAGGAAGTCCGGGTTCGGGTGCCACGCCTCGGGTCCGGGCACGTGGAACATCGTCGTCGCGGTGAGCGGCTCGCCGATGTCACCGCGGGCGATCGCGCGCAGGGCCGTCTGGATGCCGGCACCGAGCACCGTGTCGGGTGCCGTCGCGACGCGCAGCCCCTTCGCCGCCGCCGACGCGAGCACCGCGGCAGCGGAATCGTGGTCGGTGGCGATCGGCTTCTCGCTCCACACGTGCTTGCCGGCGTCGATGATCTGCTGGTCGACCTCGGCGTGCGCGGCCGGGATCGTCAGGTTGATCACGATCTGCACGTCGTCACGCGCCAGCAGCTCGTCGACCGACCCGCTGTTCGGCACGCCGTACTCCGCCGCCTGGGCCGCAGCACGGTCGAGCAGCACGTCGGCCACGAAACGGACCTCGACGTCGGCGAACTGCGTCAGGTTGGTCAGGTACTGCGTGGAGATGTTGCCGGCACCGATGATGCCGATCCCGACGCGACTCACGCGGCGGTCCCGGCGGTGTCGTTGGCCCGCAGCCAGGTGAGGGACTCGGTGATGCCCTCGAAGACGTCGCCGGAGTACGCGTCGAACTCGACGACACGGATCGCCTGCGGCGCGGCGGCGAGGATGGCGGCCACGTCGACGTCGCCCTGGCCGGCCGGCGTCTGGTTCTCGAACGCACGCTGCAGCGCCTCGGGCACGATGAGAGCGCTCTCGGACGAGGGCAGCGCGGTGCGGATGTCACCGTCGACCTTGCCGTCCTTGACGTGGATCGCGACGACGCGGTCGCCCAAGGACCGCAGGACGGCTGGGGCATCGGCGCCACCGACGGTCGCCCAGAAGGTGTCGAGCTCGAGGACGGTCTCCGGGCTGATCTGCGAGACGAAGTGGTCGTAGACCGTGCGGCCGTCGACCTTGTTCGTGAACTCCCACTGGTGGTTGTGGTAGCCGAACTGCAGGCCACGGGCGGTGGCCTCGGCGGTGAGCTCGTTGACGCGCTCGGCGATCTTCGCGACGTCGTCGGCGGTCTGCCAGCGGTCGGTCGGGATGAACGGGTCGATGACCGTGTGGATGCCGAGGCGCTCCGCGGCGTCCCAGATCGGCGCGGTGTCGGTGGCGTCGATGACGGCCACGTGACCGGACGGAGCCTTCAGGCCGGTGGCGGCGAACGCGCGCTCGAGGTCGGCGGCGCGCTCGACGAACGCGTACGGCTCGACGTTCTCGTAGCCGATCTCGGCGACACGGGCGATGGCCGCGTCGAGGTCGGCGGCGATCGCGTCGCGCAGTGAGTACAGCTGCACAGAGGTGGTGGGCATTGCAGAGGCTCCTTCGGTCCTGACTGGGTGTCGCGGCCCGTCGAGGAGCGATGCTCCACGGCGAGATCGAGGACGACGCTACACGGAAAACCACCCGGTGTGTAGTTTTTGACGTCCGAAGTTCGACGACGTGTGTCGGGGAACGTGGATCCGATGTAGGCTCACGCAGGTAAAACCTTGCACAGCATGGTTTTCATCGACTCAAGGAGGCGTCATGAGCACACCGGAACCCGCGGAGACCCCGACCCTGGTGCACCCGGAAGCGGGCATCACCCAGCCGGTCAGCACGCTGAAGGTGGGGATCGGCTACCAGGTCGCCCTGTTCCTCGGGCAGTTCGGCCTGTTCGTGGCCCTCATGGCGCCGGTGTACGTGAGCATGCAGCTCAAGGCGCAGGCCCTGGTCGGGGACGACGCCGCGAACGTCATCGGCACGGTGCTGCCGATCGGTGCGTTCGGTGCGCTCATCATGAACCCGCTGGCCGGCGCCCTGTCCGACCGCACGCGAACCCGCTGGGGACGGCGTCGCCCGTGGATGCTGACCGGCGTGGTCGTCTTCGCGATCGCCCTGGCGTGGATCGCGTTCGCGCCGGACACCCTGCAGCTGACCCTCGGGTGGCTGCTCGCCCAGCTGGCCGCCAACACCGTGCTCTCCACACTGACCGCGAGCTTCGCCGACAACGTCCCCGAGTTCCAGCGCGGCAAGTCGTCGAGCATCATCGCCCTCGCGCAGAACATCGCCGTGCTCGCCGGCACCTACCTGTCGGTGTTCTTCGTCGCGAACCTGCCCGTGCTGTTCATCGCACCCGGCATCCTGGCCATCGTCCTGGTCGTCGTCTACGCCCTGGTGGCCCGCGACGAACTGCCGAGCTACCCGCTCAAGAAGTTCACGTTCCTGAACCTCGTCGCCTCGTTCTGGACGAACCCGATCAAGAACCCGGACTTCGCGTTCGCGTGGTGGTCGCGCTTCCTGATCATCTTCGCGACGTTCATGTTCACGACGTACCGCCTGCTCTACATGCAGGAGCACATCGGGATCGCCGATGCGGGTGAGGCCACCGCGGCCGTCGCGTTCGGCGTGCTGCTCTACACGATCGCGCTGCTGGTCAGCGCGGCGATCTCCGGCTGGCTGTCGGACCGCCTGGGGCGCCGCAAGGTCTTCGTCGCCGGCTCGACCGCGCTGTTCGCCGTCGGCCTGGTCGTCCTGGCCCACGCCGACACCGTGAACGGGTTCTACGTCGCCGAGGTCATCATGGGCTTCGCCTACGGCATCTACTCGGCGATCGACACGGCGCTGGTCGTCGACGTCCTGCCCAACGCCGACCGTCCGGGCAAGGACCTCGGCGTCATCAACATCGCGAACGCGCTGCCGCAGTCCCTGGCGCCCGCCGCGGCACTGTTCTTCCTGAAGATCGGGTCGGACGGCACCGCCGACAACTACCAGCTCATGTGCTGGGCGGCCGGAGCCGTCGCGATCGTGGGCGCCCTCGTGGTGCTGCCGATCAAGCGCGTGCGCTGAGCCCCGGCGGCCGCGCGGTCACCCCACCCCGGCCGGTCCCGCCGCATCGCACCCCCGCGCCGACATCGCGCCCCGTCTCCACAGGGCGCGATGTCGGTCAGGGGGGTGCGGACCGGACCCGACCGGACCCGGCCGAGCCGGCACCGGCCCACCGGACCCGCACCGCGCCGGCACCGGCGCGCCGGGCTCGCACCGAGCCTCCCGGGCTAGCGTGGCCGGGTGCTCGACGACGCGACCCCGACCTTCGACAGCCCAGCCGGCCGGATCCGCGGGATCCGCGACGGCGCCGTGATCCGGGTGCTCGGCGTGCCCTACGCGCGCGCGGACCGGTTCCGCCCGCCGCAGCCGGTGCCGCCGTTCCCCGACGTGTTCGACGCCCACGTCCCCGCCCCGGTCGCCCCGCAGCCGAGCGTCGACGTGATCGACCAGCTCCTGCACGTCGTCGACGCCGCGGTCGACGAGCACTGCCAGGCGCTCTCGATCACGATCCCGGCAGACGCCCGTGCCGACGAGCACCTGCCCGTGATGGTCTACGTGCACGGCGGCTCGTACGTGATCGGCGGCGGGGACCTGCCGATCAACGACCCGTACGACCTGGTCACCGAGCAGCGCGTGGTCGTCGTGACGGTGACGTACCGGCTGGGCGTGCTCGGGTTCCTGGGCGACGGCGTGCGGGTGCCGGCGAACCTCGGACTGCTCGACCTGATCGAGGCGTTCCGGTGGGTCCGCGCGAACATCGCCTCGTTCGGCGGTGACCCGGACACGGTCACCGCGTTCGGGCAGTCCGCCGGCGCCGACGCCATCGCGAACCTGATGATCAGCGACGGCGTCGAGGGGCTGTTCCGTCGGGCGGTCATCCAGAGTGCGCCGCTCGGGCTGTCGCGCGGTCGGTCCCGGATGAACGCGGCGATGGTGCGGGCAGTGGGTGAACTCTCCGACGACACTCCCGTGCCGGAACTGCTCGAGCGACAGGCCCTCGGCACCAAGGCCGCTGCGCCGTACGGACTGCGCGCGGGGATGCCGTACGGCACGCAGTACGGCCACGCACCGCTGCCGGCCGAACGCGACCGCGAGGACGCCTGGCGCCGAGTGGCTGCGCAGTACGACGTGCTGATCGGCTCCGGGTCGGACGAGGCCGGCATGTACGTGCCCGTGACCCCGGTGCTCAAGCGCATCGTCCACGACCGCCTGGTCCGGTCCCTCGTGCGCTGGTGGGTCGTCCGCCCGCTGACCGCCGTGATCTACGGCCGCGACGCCCGGGCCTTCGCGGAACGGCACCGGCAGGCCGGCGGGACCGCGATCGTCTACCGGCTGCTCCGCGGTGCGACCGTCGAGCCGACCGGGGCGGTGCACATGAGCGACCTGCCACTGCTGCTCGGTCGCAGGGACGCCTGGGCCGGCAGCCGGTTCGTGCCGGAGCGGGACTGGCCCGAGGTCGAGCGCCGCGGCCCGCGGATCCGGGCGATCTGGGCGGAGTTCGCGCGGACGGGTCGGGTCACGGCAGCCGACGACGAGACGCTGACGTTCGACCGGGGCTGAGGCGACCGCCTGGAGGCCCGGTGCCGGTCCGTCGGACCCGCACCGGGCCTCCAGGGCGTCGCCACCACCCGTCCGGCGCGATCCCCCGAACGGGCGGTCGCGTGCCGCGAGCCCAGACAGGAGAATCGACGCATGTCAGCGACCGAGGTCGACCTCCGCGACCGCATCGTGTCGGCGGGGATCTTCGCGTACCGTGCCGCCGACTTCCACCAGGTCACCGTCGGGGCCGTCGCCCAGCACGCCGACGTCACGGTCGAGGAGTTCCACCGCGCCTACCCGGTGTGGGAGCTCTTCATCATCGCCGTCATCGACCGCTGGTCCACCGCGCAGCAGACGGCCTTCCGGCAGATCGCGGAACAGGACGGCGCGGTCGCCCACGTCCGCGCCCGGCTCGAGACCGGCCTGGCCGACCCCGCGCTCGTCCGTCTGCGCCTGGCGCTGCTGAGCGCGGCGTCGAACCCCGGCCACGCGGCGGCAGGGTGGTTCCGTCGCCAGTACGCCCTGACCTACGAGGACCTCACCCTCGCACTCGTCCGTGACGTCGTGCGCGGGCGGGAGAGCCGAGGGGTGTCCCCGCGGATCGCGGCCGAGCAGCTCCTGGCGCTGTACGAGGGCCTGCAGATGCAGTCGCTGCTCCGCGACGACGCCGACGTGCTGCCGGGCTTCGACCGTGCCGTCGCCCGGATGCGGGTCGGCTGGCGCTCGGCGCTGACGGACGAGTACACCGCGCTGCGCTGACGGGCGAGGACAGCGCGCTGCGCCGACGGGCGAGGAAACCGCGCTGCGCCGACGGACACCTCCGTCCGTGCCCACGACCGTCTGCGCGTTCGGTCACCGGCCGATGAGGTCGAAGGGGCGGACCCCGGCGTCGACCGTCGCCAGGTAGCCGCCGTCCGACATGGCCGAGCCCGCCGACAGGTGCGCGACCACCGTCGCCGCGTGACCCTGGACACGGACCACGGTGACGGTCGTGTCCTCGGCTCTGCTGAGGAAGAGCCTGGTGCCGTCCGCCGAGGCGGCGAGGAACCGTGCTCCCGTGGTCGGCGTCCGTGCCCGGTCGACCGTGATCCGGGTGACGTGCCCGGTGAACGACCCGTCCGCGGCGCGGTCCACGACGTCCAGCGTGTCAGTACCCTGCGCACTGGTCACCACGGCGGCGGCCCACGTCGCAGTCACCACGGACCGCGTGACCGTCCCCGGTTGCAACCGCACGGTCCGCACGCCCGGGTGCACCGTCGACGACGACGTGAGCAGGGCCGGCGCCGTCGGGGAGCTCCCTGCCTGCGTGCCGACCGCTGTCGTGCCGTCCTGAGCCATCCGCGGGCGGAAGCTCTGGGCCGCAGGCACCGGGTACGGGGCGGTGGTCGCCGGCCTGAACCCGTGCTGGTCGACCCGGACGGTCTCGATGCCGTCGTGCAGCGTCGAGCCGATCGTCGTGCCGGATGCGTCCACGATCGGTCCGTGCGGGTACTGCCCGAGCGGTGTCGAGGCGATCACCCCCGGTGCCGTGTCGCCAGCGAGGACGGACCGTGCGGAGTAGGCGTCGAACACCCCACCTGCCGTCACGACCAGCTCGAGCGGGTGGCCGACCAGGAACGTCTCCATCTCCTCGGTGCCCGGCTTGCCGGTCGTCGCCAGCTGCACCCGGTGCGTCGTGATCGACGCCGTGTGTGCCTGGTTGCGCGTCCGGTCGACGAGCGTGACCTGCTGGCGCGTCGAGTCGTCGACGTCTGACCCGACCGCGATGTAGCGCCGCGTCACGTCGGTCGAGATCCACCCGGCACGGTTCCACGGGCCGGCGACCTGGGGGATCGCGAACGACTGGACGATCCGCATGCGTCCGGACTGCGTGATGCGGAGGACGTCGAGTGCTCGTCGGGCTTCGTCGACGAAGGCGACGTGCCCGTGTCCGAGTTGGATCACCCCGGCGTGGGTGCCGAGCCGCACGCCGTCCAGGTGGTCGCGTCGGGCGCCGGTGTGTTCGTCGACGACCGAGAGCACTGCAGCAGGTGCGTCCGCGACGAGCAACCAGTCCGGTCGGTCGGTGTGCGCGGCGTGGGCGACGTCCGGCTGGGCGAGCCCGAGCGTGGTGAGCGTGCTGGTGAGGAGGACCGCGGCGGCGACCCGAACCGATGCCCGCACCACGACCGAGTGCCGTACCTTGTTGATAATTATTCTCAACACACTAGTACCCGAGGAGCATGATGGCAGCCACGACCGTCCCGGTGATCGCCGTGACCGGACCGCTCGGCGCGGGGAAGACGAGCGTCGTGAACGCGCTGCTACGGGCCCCGGGGGCGCGGATCGGCGTCGTCGTGAACGACTTCGGTGCCGTCAACGTGGATGCCGGCCTGGTCATCGGGCAAGTCGACGAGGTGGCCTCGATCACCGGTGGGTGCATCTGCTGCCTGCCGGACTCGGGTGGGCTCGACGACGCGCTGACGCGTCTGACCGATCCGCGTCTGACACTCGACGCCGTGCTGGTGGAGGCCAGCGGCGTGGCTGACCCGGCGGCGCTGTCCCGGCTCATCCGGTTCTCCGGGGCGCCGCGGGCACGGTGGGGTGGGGTCGTCGAGGTGGTCGACGCCGCGCAGTTCGTCCATGCGTCGCCGGGGGATCGCGCTGACCACCGTCGTCTCCGGTCGGCGACGATCGTGGTCGTCAACAAGGCCGACCGCGTGCGGGCCGTCGGTCCCCTCCTGCGGCAGATCAGGGCACTGAGTCGTGGCGCAACCGTCGTGGCGGCGGTCCACGGAGGGATCGACCCGGTGATGGTGTTCGACGTCGCGCACCGGGTCGACCCGACGGTGCTCGACCTCGCCGCGGTGATGGGGGACGGGCCGCCGCACCGACACGCGACCGCGGTCACCGTCGACCAGCGCGGACCCACGAGCGCCGCTGCCCTGGTGCGGTTGATCGACGGGGTGCCGGACGGCGTGCGTCGTGTGAAGGGCGTCGTCGACGTTCGCGTGGGGGCTGCGACGCGGCCCTTCGTCGTCCACGTGGTCGGCACCGTTCCCCACGTGGCACCGCTCGGATCAGCGACCGACCAGCGCGCCCTGGTCGCGATCGGCTACGACCTCGACGTCGCTCAGGCGCAGCTCGCACTGCACGATGCGCTGCACGGCGGCGACGAGTACACCGGTGACGGTCTCCGACGGCTCAGACGGCTGATCCGTCTCAGCCGGTGAGCGACGGCCGGGCCCGCTGGACTCACCGCAACTCGAGGCGCATCACGTACCGGCGCACGGTCGGGTGCGTCACCTGGCGGAACCCTGCCGCGACGAACGCCGAACGCGGTCCGACGAACAGCTCGCCCCACACGTCCTCCTTGCCGGCCGCGAACTGCATCGGGTACCCCTCGACCGCGCGGGCTCCGTGTTGCCGGGCGTGCTCGACGGCGCCGACGACCAGTGCGTGGCTGATCCCCTGCCGCCGGTACTCCTTCCGCACCACGAAGCACGGGATCGCCCAGACGCCCTCGTCCGTCCGGTCCTCGTCGCGTCCTGCCCACGCGACACGGGTCTTCCGCAGGCGCACGAACGCCGGCCGGGGTTCGACCGCAGCCCACCCGACGGGCTCGCCGTCGCGGTAGGCCACGACGCCGGTGGTCTCGCGCGCGTCGGGGTCGTCGCACCCGACCTCGGCTCGGAAACGCCGGGTCCGCTCGTCGTTCGGCATGTCCGTGAACGTGCGGTCGAAGGTCTTGAGCCACTGGCAGTGACAGCTCGCCGGGTCGCCCCGTTCGCCGAAGACCAGGTCGAGGTCCGCCCAGGGCACATCGTTGCCGGGCCGGAACGTCACCGGCCCCGTCTCGGTGTCCACCGTGGTCGCCATCACGTCCGCCTCCTCGGCTCGGTTGGCCGTCAGGGTAGTCCGACCACGGCCTGGAGGCTCGGCGCGGCATCCCGAGGATGTCTCCCGTTGCTGGGATGGTCGCTCGATGGAGTACACGGACTACGACACCCGGCTCGCCGCCTACGGCGTCGCGACGCACGAGGGGCGCGTGCTGCTCGCGATGCAGCGCTTCCCCGAGGCGGGCACCTGGGCGTTGCCGGGCGGCGGGGTCGACTACGACGAGAGCGTCGAACGGGCCGTCGTGCGCGAGTTCATGGAGGAGACCGGGTACGAGGTCTCTGTCGGGAAGCTCCTCGGGGTGCGGCACCACCTGGTTCCCGCCGAGCGCCGCATGCACGAGAACGGCAGGCCGATGAAGGCCGTGCAGGTCGTGTTCCGGGTCACGGTGACCGGCGGCGAGCTCCGTGACGAGACCGACGGCTCGACCGAGCGCGCCGAGTGGATCCCGATCGCCGACCTGCCGCACCACCGCCACGGCCTGATCGTGCCGATCGCGCTCGGATGGGCCGGCGAGCTCACCCCCTGACTACTCCGCGACGACGCTGAACACGTTGTCCGAGGGGTCGGTGAACCACGCGATGAGCGGGCCGCCCTTGCGGTTCACGCCCTTCTCGTCGGTCATGCCCTCGTACTGCAGGAAGGTCACGCCCTTGCCGGCGAGCTCGTCCACCGCGGCGTCGACGTCCGGTACCGGGAAGTTCAGGACGGTGAACGCGGCGGGCTCGTGCGACGGGCCCTTCGGGTAGACCAGCACCCGGTGGCCGTCGCCGAGCTGGATCCACAGCATGCCGTGTTCCTCGGTCACCTCGAGGCCCAGGACGTCCGTGTAGAACGCCTTCGCCTGGGCGGTGTCCCGGACCGAGAACCCGCTGAACGCCTTCGTCGCATCGATGCTCATGACCGACAGTGAACACCTCTGCCAGGATGTGCGTGTGCGCGCGGTAGGAACGGTCGACCAGGCCGTCGAGCGCGCGGTCGAGCTGGCCTCGTCGGGCGAGCGCACCGTGCTCGGCATCGCCGGGGCACCGGGCGCGGGCAAGTCGACGCTCGCACGGCGCATCGCGACCGAGGTCGACACGCGGCTGGGCACCGGGGTCGCCGTCCAGGTCCCGATGGACGGTTTCCACCTGGCGAACGGCGCACTCGACGCGTTGGGCCGGCACGACCGCAAGGGCGCGATCGACACGTTCGACGCCGACGGCTACGTCGCGCTGGTCCGGCGCCTGGTCGCCGCCACGGAGCCCGTCGTCTGGGCACCTGACTTCGACCGCCGGGTCGACGAGCCCGTCGCGGGCAGCATCGCCGTCCCGCGCAGCACCCGGCTGGTGGTCTCCGAGGGCAACTACCTGCTCGACGACAGCGACCCCTGGGCAGCGCTCCCCACCCTGTTCACCGAGACGTGGTTCTGCGCGGTCGACGACCGGGTGCGCGTGGACCGCCTGGTCGGTCGGCACATGCGCCACGGCCGCGACCACGAGGCGGCCCGTACCTGGGCGGTCGAGGTCGACGGTGTGAACGCCGCACGGGTCGCGCCCACGGCGAGCCGAGCCTCCTGGACGATCCGGACCTGACCACCTGCGAGAGGACCCCCGAATGACCATCGCCATCACCGGAGCCACCGGCAACATCGGCGGCGCCGTCGCCCGCGCGCTCGCCGCGGACGGCGTGCCGTTCCGCATGATCGTGCGCGATGCGTCGCGTGCGCCGGAACTGCCCGGCACCGAGGTCCGCACCGCGACGTTCGCCGACGCCGAGGCGTCCCGCGCTGCGCTCGAGGGCGTCGACGTCCTGCTCATGGTGTCCGGAGCGGAGGCCCAGGACCGGTTGCAGCAGCACCGCACGTTCGTGGGTGCCGCGGCCACCGCCGGGGTGCGGCACGTCGTCTACACGTCGTTCTCCGGCGCGGCCGCTGACGCGACCTTCACCCTCGGGCGCGACCACTGGGCCACCGAGCAAGCCGTCCGCGCGACGGGGATGGCGCACACGTTCCTGCGGGACAACTTCTACCTGGACTTCGTCGAGGACCTGGTCGGCGAGGACGGCGTGATCCGGGGACCGGCCGGCGACGGGGCCATGGCAGCGGTCGCACGCGCCGACGTCGCCCGCGTGGCGACCACGGTGTTGGCGAACCCGACCGCGCACCTCGACCGGACGTACGAGCTGACCGGGCCCGTGGCGATCACCCTCGAGCAGGCGGCGGCCACGGTCAGCGCCGAACGAGGCCGCGCCGTGACGTACCACCGCGAGACGCTCGACGAGGCCTACGCATCGCGGGCGCAGTGGGACCCGGAGCCCTGGCAGGCCGACGCGTGGGTGAGCACCTACACGGCGATCGCCGAGGGGGCACTGGCGCGGGTGTCGGGCGACGTCGAGCGGGTGACGGGCCGACCCCCGATGACCCTGCAGGACGTGTTGCGGGCGGCCTGACGACCCCCATGGAAAGTCGAATCGCGCGTTGGTGGTCGGAAGAACTGACCCGATACGCGCGATTCGACCGACCATGCGCGGAGGCGCTGGCGGGCTGACCGCTGACGGCTCAGGGCACCCGGCGCGCCGACAGCGTGCCGACGACCCCGAGCACGAGCACTGCGACCAGGACGGTCAGCAGCGTGGCCGTCCACCCGCCCGTGGCGTCGTGCAGGGCTCCGGCGACCAGGGGCCCCGCCGAGCCGAGCAGGTACCCGCCGCCCTGCACGAACGCGGACATCCGGCGGGCGTCGACGTCGTTCGAGACCAGCCGCACGATGATGATGAAGATCACCGTGATGCCGCCGCCCTGGGCTGCTCCACCCAGGACCGACCACAGCAGCCAGAGCTGCGGGGCGAACAGCAGCCCGAGGGGCATCGCGAGCCAGAAGAACGCGACCAGGGACAGGATCGCGCGGGGGCGCCAGCGGGATGCGAGCACCGGCACGCCGAGCGCGCCGACGACCGCCAGGATCTGGAACACCGACGAGCTGGCACCGGACGACGCCTTCGAGAAGCCGATCTCGTCGTGCAGCAACGTCGGGATCCAGGCGGTCAGCGCGTAGTACGAGAACGCCTGGCCGCCGAAGGCGAACGTCAGCCCGATGGTGACCCACCGCGCCGGACGAGCAGCCTGCGCCGTGCCCGCGGCGGTGACGGTGGTGTGGGTCTGGGTCCGGATCGAGCCGGTGTCGAGCACCTGGTCGATCGGCCCGGTGACGGGCAGCGGTTCGGCGGAGGACCCCCGACGCGGACCGAGCCACGCAGCGCGGGTGCCGACGGCGTACGACCACGCCAGGGCAGCGATGACGGCCAGCACGCCCCACAGCGCGATCGCGACGGGCCAGCCCCACAGCGCGGCGATCGGCGCGGTCCCGAGCGAGGTGGTCATCGACCCGACGTTGAGCGCCGACGTGTACACGCCGGTGACGATCCCCACACGCTCGGGCGAGGTGTCGCGGCGGATCACGACCGGGATCACCACGTTGCCGATCGTGATGCCGATGCCGATCACGGCGGTGCCGACCAGCAGCGCGGCGGCACTCGGGAGCGACCGGACGACGGTGCCGATCAGCACGACCAGCAGCGACATCGACACGGCGCGCTCCGGGGTGGCCTTGGCGATCACCCAACTGGCGAGCGGGGTCGCCAGCGCGAAGCAGAGCACGGGGATCGTCGTCAGCAGCCCGGCGACGGTCGTGGTCAGGCCGAGGTCGAGCCTGATGTCACCGATGACCGGGGCGGGCGCGACGATCGGCCCGCGGAAGTTGAGCGCGACCAGGACGATCGCGACGGGCAGGACCCACCCGGCACGGCGCAGGGCGGTGGCGCCGCTCACGCCTGACCGGCGGGGTCGGGCAGCAGGATCGGCAGCAGGTCGAGCGGGGTGGCGGCCTGGGCGATGGTGCCCTCGGCCTCGGCGGGGGAGCCGTAGCCCCACGCCGCGAACACCGTCGGGACACCGTGCACCGCCGCGCCCTCGACGTCGTGCCGCCGGTCGCCGACGAGCACCGGACGCGAGACGTCGAACCCGCGGGCCTCGAGCCGTCGCAGCGCTTCTTCGACCACGTCGGCCTTCGACGACCGCACCTCGTCGTCGCTGGCACCCGTGATGATGTCGATGTCCCCGGTCAGGCCGTAGTGGTCGAGGATGTACGTCGCCGGGGTCTCGGGCTTGCTCGTCGCGGTCGAGATCGGCAGGCCCGCCTGGTGCAGGGTGCGCAGCACGACGTCGATCCCCGGGAACATCGCCGAGTCGAGCGCGCCGTGCGACAGGTAGTGCTCGCGGTACACCGACAGGGTGCGGTCGGCGAGCGCGTCGTCCATCCCCATCGCGATGTGGAACGTGTCGAGGATCGGCGGACCGACGAACGACAGCAGCGTCTCGTGGTCCGGCACGGGGACGCCGAGCTGACCGAACGTGTACGTCAGGCTGTCGAGGATGCCCGGCGCCGAGTCGCTGATGGTTCCGTCGAGGTCGAAGAGGATGGCGCTGAACGGGCTTGTCATGACCCGTCCAGCCTATCCGGGGCCGTGGACCGGCCGACCACGGGTCGGCACGGGCGGGGCGGACCCGACCCGGGCCTCCAGTCCGCCCGGACGGAACGACGGTCAGAACAGGCGGGTGTGCCCGCCCTCGATGCCCCGCATGGCGTCGTAGTCGAGCACCAGCACGCGGATGCCGCGGTCCTCGGCGAGCGTGCGGGCCTGTGGTGCGACGGTCTGCGCGGCCAGCACGCCCTGCACCGGGCGCAGCATCGGGTCGCGGTTCATCAGCTCGAGGTACCGGGTGAGCTGCTCGACCGCGTCGATGTTGGCGTTGCGCTTCATCTCGACGGCAACGCTCGCCCCAGCGTCGTCCCGCGCCAGGATGTCGACCGGCCCGATCGCGGTCATGTACTCGCGACGCACCAGGGTGTGGCCGTCGCCGAGCAGCTCGATCTGTTCGGACAGCAGCTGCTGCAGGTGCGCTTCGACCCCGTCCTTCACCAGACCCGGGTCGACGCCCAGGTCGTGGGTCTGGTCGGCGATCACCTCGTGGATCGCGACGACGAGCTTGTCCTGGGTCTTCTTCTGCGTGACCGTCCACACCTGCTCGATGCCGGCCTCGGCCTGGTCGTCGGTCGGCTCGCCGATCTCGATCGAGCACGGCGGGCTCATCCAGTTGAGCGGCTTGTAGCTGCCGCCGTCCGAGTGGACCAGCAGCGAGCCGTCGGCCTTCAGCATGAGCAGCCGGGTGGCCAGGGGCAGGTGGGCCGACAGGCGACCGGCGTAGTCGACGGAGCAGCGGGCGATGACGAGACGCACCCGGGAAGCCTAACGGCCCTGGAGGCCCGGCTCGGCTTCCGTCGTCCGCGTCGCGTCCGGCGTCGACTCGCGTGCGGCCCCGGATGCCAGTCCGGCCGCGACGATGAACACGAACACGATGAGCAGACCGTTGAGCAGCCCGAACTGCTCGCCGACGAACCCGATGATCGGCGGGCCGGCCAGGAACGCGACGTAGCCGATGGTGGCCACGGCGCTGACCTTCGCGGCCGCGGTGCGGGGGTCGTCGGCCGCAGCGGACATGCCCATCGGGAAGCCCAGGCTGGCCCCGAGCCCCCAGAGCACCACGCCGACGATCGCCAGCGGGATGCTCGGCACGAAGATCAGCATGCCCAGCCCCAGCACGGCGACGGCCGCGCTGGTGCGCAGGACGGGGACGCGTCCGAACCGGTCGATGAGCGGGCTGCCGGCGACGCGGCCGACGGTCATCGCGGCCAGGAACACGGTCAGCACCGCCGAGCCACTGGCGTTGTCGAGCCCGTGCCCGTCGATCATGGCCAGGGGCAGCCAGTCGTTGGCGGACCCCTCGGCCAGCGCCATGCCGAGGACGATCACGCCGATCAGCAGCGTCGACGGCTGCTTCCACACGGCCCAGCGCGAGACGGGCAGCGGGACCGGGCTGGTCTCGGTCGGCTCGGGCTCGGTGATCCGCTCGTCGCCGAACCACCGCACGGCCGTACCGAGCGCGACGCAGGTGACGACACCGATCAGGATGAAGTGCAGCGCGACGGGGACCTCGAGCCCCTCGGCCAGGGCTCCGAGGCCGGCGCCGGCGAGCGTGCCGAGGCTGAACGCGGCGTGGAACAGCGGCATGATCGTGCGGCCGCCCAGGCGCTCGGCGGTGGCCCCGGTGACGTTCATCGACACGTCGCACAGGCCGTTGCCGAAGCCGAAGGCGATCAGGCAGACCCAGATCGCGGCGAAGCCCCACCCGGAGCTGACGGCGACACCGGCCATCACCAGGCCGAGGGCCAGGCAGACGGCGGCGATCTGCACGCCACGCTTCGCGCCGAGTCGACCGACGATGTGCCCGGCGAAGGTCAGGCCGGCGATCGAGCCGACGCTCATGCCGACCACGAGCAGGCCCATCTCGAACGTGCTGGCGTGGAGTTCGTCGCGCACGCTGGGGATCCGGCCGAGCCACGTCGCGATCGCCAGGCCGGACAGGGTGAACACGACGAACACCGCGTTGCGCCAGGCGGTGGTGCTCGGGGTGGTCCGGGTGGCTGACGCCGTCGTCATGGTGCTGATCCTGTCGAATCGATTCGAGTGGGGTTGTCGGATACGCTAACCGGCGATGGACGACACGGCAACACCTCCCGGCGCGTCGGGCGCTCCCGACGCTGGCGCGCCCGGCGCTGCTGGTTCCGGCGCGCCTGCCGCTGCCGGCGCTGTCGGCGCACGGCGCTCTCGGCCGACGCTCGTCGCCGTCGCCCGCGCCGCCGGGGTCGCACCGTCCACGGCATCACTCGCCTTCAGTGGCACCGGCCCGGTGTCCGAGGACACCCGAGCGCGCGTCCTCGCCGCCGCTGCCGAACTCGGGTACGACGGACCGGACCCCCGCGCCCGGTCCCTGCGCCGCGGCCGCTCCGGCGTCATCGGCGTCGTGATGGACGAGCGGCTGAGCGACGCCTTCCGCGACCCGGTGAACGTGCTCACGCTCGACGGCATCGCCGAGGTCGCGGGCGAGGCCGGGGTGTCCCTGCTGCTCGTCCGCAGTCCGCTCGACGACGAGCGCGGCGCCGGTCCGCTGGTCGACGCCCCGATGGACGCGGTGGTGCTGGTGGGCTGCAACGTCCGTGTCGACCCCGCGGTCGCGGTCCTGAGACGCCGTGGCATCCCCGTCGTCGCGATCGAGGCCGACGACATCGCGGGTGCGGTCCCCATCCAGCTCGACAACCGCGAGGCCTCGCGCCGCGCGGCCGCGTTCCTGCGTGACCTCGGGCACCAGGCGGTGACGGTCGTCACGCTGCCGCTCGACGCCTCGCGGCACCGCGGCCCGATGTCCGACGAGCGGTTCGCCGCCGGTGCCGCCCACACGACGATGGAGCGGCTGCGCGGGGTGCGGGGCGTGTTCCCGGACGCCGTCGCGATCGAGGCCGGCGGCAGCTCGGTCGAAGAGGGGCGCATCGCCGGTGACGCCCTGTTCGGCCCCGGTGGCAGCCGACCGACCGCCGTCGTGGCGCAGAGCGACCTGCTCGCCGTCGGGGTGATCTCGGCAGCGCTCGAGGCCGGGTTGCGCGTTCCCGAGGACGTCAGCGTCGTGGGTTTCGACGGCATCCACGTGGACGACAGCCTGTTGCACCGGTCGCCGATCCGGCACCTGACCACGCTCGTGCAGCCCTTCGTGCAGAAGGGGCAGGCGGCCGCCCGCGCTGCCCTGGCCATGCTCGAGGGTGCGGCGCCGAGCCCGGCGTCCTTCCGCTCCGAGCTCCGCATCGGCGACACGACGGGGCCGCCCCGCGCGTCCTGACCCCGGCCGGCGAACCTCGCACCGTGCTGGTTGCCCGGGCTCCGGTGCAGGGTTGCCCGCTCGGTGCCGGATTGTTCCCTCGCACCGAGTCGCCAACCTCGCACCGGGAGCGAACCTCGCACCGTGCGTGCGCCGCCGAACTCCGCACCGCGCGCCGAACCTCGCACCGTGCTCACGCCGCCGTGCGCGCCGCTTCAGCGCGCCAGCGCCACCGAGATCCACCCCGGCCGGTGCGCCCGCACGCCGAGCGTCACCGCGCGAACCCCGATGTACCCGAACGAGAACACCGCCCACAGCGTCGCGAGCCCGTCCCCGAACGCCCACAGCAGCGGCAGGTACACGACCAGGTTCAGCCCGCCCGCGACCGCCAGGTACCGCGCGTCCCCGGCGCCGATGAGCACCCCGTCCAGCACGAACACGTAGCCCGCGATCGGCATCCCCGCCGCGATCAGCACGAGCACGAGCGGCAGCGCACCCTGCACCGCGTCCGAGTCCGAGAACACCGGCCCGAGCACACCGCTGGCGGCGAGCGTCAGCGCTCCGAGCAGGACGCCGCCGCCGATCCCGAGCACCACCAGCCGCGTCGTCACGAGTTGGACCCGGTCGGCGTCCCGTGCGCCGAGCGCATGCCCGACGAGTGCCTGCCCGGCGATCGCCAGAGCGTCGAGCGCGAACGCCAACGTGCTGAACACGGTCAGCCCGACCTGGGTGGTGGCGAGCCCGGTCGTCCCGAGCCCGGCCGCGACACCGATCGTCGCGAGCATCGCCACGCGCAGCGACGCCGTGCGCAGGAACAGCCAGGCGCCCGAGCGCAGTGCCCGTGCGACGCCCGAGGTCCCGGGCCGCAACGGTGCACCCACCGCCCGCGCCGCGCGCACCGCGATCACGACGTACACCGCGGCCATCGCCCACTGCACGATGACGGTGCCGGCGGCCGAGCCCTCCACGCCCCACCCCAGTCCGTAGATGAGCAGTGCGTTGAGCAGCCCGTTCGCCACAAAGCCGATCGTCGCGACGACCAGGGGCGTCCGGGTGTCCTGCAGCCCGCGCAGCAGTCCGGTGGACGCGGTGACGACCAGGATCCCGGGCAGCCCGATCAGCGACACGCTCAGGTACGCCGTCGCCGCGTCGGACACGGCGTCGTCGGCACCGAACAGCGACACGAGCGGCCCGGCGAGCGGCCAGCCGACCACTGCGAGCACGACCCCGAGCCCGAGGGCGAGCCACATCCCGTCGATGCCCGCGTGCACCGCGGCGCGACGGTCACCGCCGCCGAGCGCCCGGGCGACGGCGGGCGTGGTCGAGTAGGCCAGGAACACCAGCAGCCCGGTCACGGTCTGCAGCACCGCACTCGCGAGTCCGACGGCCGCCAGCGGCGTCGCCCCGAGGTGCCCGACCAGCGCGGTGTCCGTCATCAGGAACAACGGCTCGACGACGAGCGCACCGAGCGCCGGCAGTGCCAACCGCACGATGTCGCGGTCGACGGCGCGACGTGACGAGGGCATCAGGACATCATGCCGGACCGGACGGGAGGCCCTGGTCGCGCCGTCCACGCAGCGTGCGGTGCGCAGACGGACCGACCACGGCCTCCCGTCCGACCGTCAGTCCGCGCGCGGTTCCGCGGGCACGCCGCCGGTGGCGGCGTGCGCCGTCTCCGACGCCGCAGGCTCGGCCGGGTCGGTCCCGCGGGCACGGCCGATCAGGTCCATCAGGTGGTAGACGACGATCGCGGCGACGGTGCCGACGATGATGCCGCTGAAGCTCGCTTGCCCGAACGAGAACGTGAAGTCCGCGATGCCGATGATGAGCGCGATGCCCGCCGTCAGCTGGTTCTTGGGCTTGGCGAAGTCGACGCGGTTCTCGACCCAGATGCGGATGCCGATGACGCCGATCAGGCCGTAGAGCGCGGTGGTGGCACCGCCGAGCACGCCCGCCGGCACGCTCGAGATGACCGCGCCGATCTTCGGGGACAGCCCGAGCAGCACCGCGGCGATCGCAGCGACCCAGTACGCGGCGGTCGAGAAGACCCGGGTGGCGGCCATCACGCCGATGTTCTCGCCGTACGTGGTGGTCGCCGAGCCACCGCCGACACCGGCCAGCACGGTGGAGATGCCGTCGGCCATCAGGGCCCGCCCGGTCAGCGGGGTGAGGTCGCGGCCCGTGAGCTGCCCGACGCCCTTGACGTGGCCGACGTTCTCGGCGACCAGTGCGAGGACGACCGGCACGAACGCCAGGTAGATCGGCAGCTGTGCCGGGTCGAACGCCGGCGCGGTGAACGTCGGCAGGCCGATCCAGGGCTTGTCGGACACGGCGCTGAAGTCCACCTGGCCGCCGATGAGCGCGGCGACGTACCCGATGACGACGCCGATCACGATCGACAAGCGTCCGAGCAGCCCCTTGAACAGGACCGTGACCAGGATGATCGACAGCAGGGTGATCAGCGCGACGACGGGGGACTTCGTGAAGTTGTCGCGCGCGGCCGGGGCCAGGTTGAACCCGATCAGGGCGACGATCGCGCCGGACACGACCGGGGGCATGAGACGGTCGATCCACCCGGCGCCGGCCAGGTGCACGACCAGACCGACCACCGCCAGCAGCGCACCGACCACGATGATGCCGGACAGGGCGAGCGGGATGCCGCCGATCTTCGTCGCGGCACCGATCGGCGCGATGAACGCGAACGACGAGCCGAGGTAGCTCGGCAGCCGGTTCCCCGTGATCAGCAGGAACAGGATCGTCCCGATGCCGCTGAACAGCAGCGTCGTCGACGGCGGGAAGCCCGTCAGCAGCGGGACCAGGAACGTCGCGCCGAACATCGCCACGACGTGCTGCACGCCCAGGCCGATGGTCCGCGGCCAGGTCAGGCGCTCGTCCGGCGCCACGATCGTCGTCGCGGAGACGGTCGTGCCGTCACCGTGCAGCTTCCACGGAAGTCCCATGGCAGCACCGTACCGGCAGCCCGATGCCCGGCGCCGTTCGGTGACTATCGTGGATCGCATGACCGACGTCCGAGCGACCACAGGGATCCAGACCGACGAACTCGACGAGACGGTGCAGCCGGGGACCGACCTGTACCGCCACGTCAACGGGAAGTGGATCGACGCCACACCGATCCCCGACGACAAGGCCCGGTACGGCTCGTTCACCGTGCTGGCCGAGGCGGCCGAGGTCGCCGTCCGCGACATCATCGAGCGCTCGCAGCAGGCCGACCCGGGCACCGAGGAGCGCAAGGTCGGCGACCTGTACTCGTCCTTCATGGACGAGGCCGCGCTCGAGGCGCTCGGCACCGCGCCGATCGAGCCCCTGCTCGCCGAGGTCGCCGCGGTCGCCAGCCCCGCCGACGTCATCAGCCTGGTCGGCCGGTTCGAGCGCCTGAGCCTGCCGAGCTTCCTGCAGCTGTTCGTCGACAACGACCCGGGCGACCCCGAGTCCTACGTCGTCTTCCTCGAGCAGTCCGGACTGGGTCTGCCCGACGAGTCGTACTACCGCGAGGACCGCTTCGCCGACATCCGCCAGAAGTACCGCGAGTTCGTCGCCGCGATGTTCCCCCTGGCCGGGTTCGACGACGGCGCCGAGCGCACCGAGCACGTCATCGCACTCGAGACCGCCCTGGCCGGCAAGCACTGGGACAACGTCGCCACGCGCGACAGCCAGAAGACCTACAACAAGCTGCCGTGGTCCGAGGTCGCGGCACTCGCGCCCGGGATCGACCTGCAGGGCTGGTGGCAGGCGATCGACGCCCCCGCTGGCGCGTTCGAGACCGTCGTCGTCCGTGAGCCGTCGTTCCTGACCGGCCTGGCCGAGCTCCTGCAGTCCGAGGACCTGCAGGTCTGGAAGGACTGGCTGGCGTGGCAGGTCATCCGCGGTTCGGCGCCCTACCTGACGAAGGCGTTCTCGGCGACGAGCTTCTCGTTCTACGGCACGGCGCTCACGGGTGCTCCGAAGCAGCGAGACCGCTGGAAGCGCGGTGTCTCGCTGGTCGAGGGCGCCATGGGCGAGGCCGTCGGCCGGATCTACGTGCAGGAGCACTTCGACGAGACGTCGAAGGCGACGATGGACGACCTCGTCGCGCACCTGGTCGAGGCGTACCGGCAGAGCATCACGGACCTCGACTGGATGACCGACGAGACCCGCGCCCGTGCTCTCGAGAAGCTCGACAAGTTCACGCCGAAGATCGGCTACCCGGTGCAGTGGCGCGACTACTCGGCGCTGTCGGTCACCGCGGACGACCTGCTCGGGAACGTGCGCGCGGTCGCGGACTTCCAGGTCGACCGTGAGCTCGGCAAGATCGGCAAGCCCATCGACCGCGACGAGTGGTTCATGACCCCGCAGACCATCAACGCGTACTACAACCCGGGCTTCAACGAGATCGTGTTCCCGGCGGCCATCCTGCAGTTCCCGTTCTTCGAGGCCGACCGCGACGCCGCGGCCAACTACGGGGCGATCGGCGCCGTCATCGGGCACGAGATCGGCCACGGGTTCGACGACCAGGGCTCGCAGTACGACGGCGACGGACGCCTGCAGAACTGGTGGACCGAGGCCGACCGCACCGCGTTCGAGGAGCGCACGAAGGCCCTCATCGCCCAGTACGACGCGCTCGTGCCGACCGAGGTCCCCGACGGGCACGTCAACGGTGCGCTGACGATCGGCGAGAACATCGGCGACCTGGGCGGGCTGTCCATCGCGTGGAAGGCCTACCTGCTGTCGCTCGACGGGCAGGAGCCCGCGGTGATCGACGGGCTGTCCGGCGCCGAGCGGTTCTTCCTCAGCTGGGCGCAGGCCTGGCGGATGGCGATCCGTCCGGAAGAGGCAGAGCGGCTGCTGACGATCGACCCGCACTCGCCGAACGAGTTCCGCTGCAACCAGGTCGTGCAGAACATCGACGTGTTCTACGACACCTTCGGCGTGACGGAGCTGGACGCGATGTACCTCGACCCGGCCGAGCGCGTCGCCATCTGGTGATGGTCGAACCCGACGCGGCTCCGTCCTCGCGGCGGCGACGCCAGGACGGCCGCGCGGGAGCGGGCAGCCGTGCCGGCGCGGGCAGCCGTGCCCGAGGGCGGCATCGCGGCGGCGGTGAGGAACGGTTCTCGGCGACGGTCGAGGCCCTCGGCGCGCTCGCGTTCGACGGTGCGGGTGTCAGCGCGTCCGTCATCGACACGTCGAGCGGCAAGGCCCTGCTGGCCGTCGACGACCGGTTGGTGCAGTCCGTCGGCGGCCTCGGGCGGATCCTGCTGCTGATCGAGGTCGCCGCGCGGCTCGAGGACGGTCGGCTGCACGGCGACCGGTTGCAGCGCATGGCCCGCGACACCGCCGGCGGGCCCGGGCTGTGGCAGTTCTTGCAGGAGCCGACGATGCAGGTGTCCGACCTGGCGACGCTGGTCGGGGCGACCGCGGACGCGTGGGCGACGAACGCGCTGCTGTCGACGGTCGGCATCGACGCCGTGCGCGAACGTGCCGAGTCGCTCGGGGTCGAGCGGTCCGCGTTCATCGACCGGGTCCGCGACCGCCGGGGCCCCGACGACGCCCCGGACGTCGCCGTGGCCGCTGCTGGCGAGCTCAGCTGGGTGATGCGGGGTCTGGCGCTCGGCGAGGTCGTCGACGAAGGCGTGTCGAACCGGGTCCTCGGGTGGCTGTCCCTGGCGAGCGACCTCACCCTGGTCGCCGGGGCGTTCGGTCTGGACCCCCTGGCGCACCGGGCGCTCGACCACGGACTGCAGTCGGTCGCCGTGACGGGCACCGGGCCGGGTGTCCGGTCCGAGGCCGGGGTGCTGCGCGGGCCCGGGTCGAGCGTCAGCTACGCGGTGACCGTGACGTTCGAGGACGACACGCTCGACCGGCGTCTCGCCGTCGTCGAGGCGCTCCGGACCATGGGTACCGAGGTGCTCGACGCGGTCCACGTGACCGTGACGCGCTGACCGGACGCGACCACACGCACGAACGCCCCGGCCGGATGTCGGTCGGGGCGTTCGTGGCGGAGGCGATCTGGGCCTCCAGGCCGTCAGCTGTGCTTCTTGGCGGCCTTCTCGATCTTCTCGCGGAGCTTCTTGCGCGCCTTGCGGGCGTGCGGGTCGTTCCACATCTTGCGGGCGGTCTCGCCCTTGGACTGCTTGACGACGGTCCGGTTGGACCGCGAGCCGAACCAGAAGCCGATGAGCACGATGGCGGCGATGACGAGCAGACGGTTGCGCATGGTGAGTCCCTTCAGTGTCGGATCCCGGCCGGTCAGCCGGTGATCCGTCGTACGAGGTCGGTGATGATCGGCCACACGTCGCCGGCCCGGTCGGCCGAGCCGATCGCGACGGTGACGAGCGGGTAGGCCGTCACGGCGAGGGTGACCAGGATCGCGAACACGACCGGTACCCATGCCGCCACGCTCCGTCGCCGGGTCACCGCGAGGATCAGCAGGGCGAGGACGATGACCCCACCCAGGATCGTCACGAGCGTGACGCGGATGAACGGGAACGGCACGAGTCCCGCGGTGGTGGCGGTGACGCCGGCCAGGAACCCGGTCAGCGGCAGGAACGCGCCGACGAACAGCAGCAGGACGGCGAGGATGCCGACGACCGTCGCGATCCAGACGCCGCGGGCGCGCGGCGGACGTTCCCGGCCGGATCGCAGCCCGCGGCGGCCGGACCACACGGTCATGCGCGTGCGTCCGTGTCGTGCGCCGTCGTTGCGGCGTCGTGCGCGTCGTCCGCTGCGGCCTTGGTCGCGTCCGCGGCGTGCTCGGCAGCGTCGGCCATGTCGTCGGCGGCACGCTTCGTGGCGTCGACGGCGTCCTCGGCCTCGGGGCTGATGGCGTCCCGAGCGTCGTCGGCCTTGTCGGCCACGGCGTCCGCAGCGTCACCGGTCTTCGCCTTCGCGGTGTCGACCGCGTCACCGGTCTTGTCGGCGATCACCTCGGCGGCGTCCTCGGCCGCGTGGCGTGCGTGCTGGGCCGCCTGCTTCGCGGAGTCGGCTGCGTCCTCGGCGGCGTCAGCGGCGTCGCCGGCGGCCTCGGACGCGCGGTCGAGCGCGTCCGATCCCACCTCGCGGGCACGGTCGACCGCGTCGGTGCCGGCCTCGCGGGCACGGTCGACCGCGTCGGAGCCGGCCTCGCGGGCACGGTCCACCGTCTCGGACGCAGAATCGCGCACCTCGGCCGCTGCCGTGCGGGCACGGTCGGCGGTCTCGGACGCGGTGTCGCGCACATGGTCGAGCGCCTCGGCGGCGGCCTCGCGGGTGCGGTCGGCGGCGTCACGCGTGCGGTCGGCGACGTCGGCCCCGACCTCCTGCGCCTTCGCGGCCGCGTCAGAGGCTGCGCCCTTGACGTTCTCGGCCGCGTCGGACGCGACGTCCTTGACCCGGTCGGTCGCCTCGGTGGCCTTCTCGCGCACGGTGTCGAGGGCCTCGGAGACCTTTGACGGCTCGTCGTCGAACGGGCCGTGCACGTCGGTCACCCGGACGTCGACGGTCGCCGGCTGGCCGACCACCTGCGCGACGGCGTGTGCGACCTGTGCGCGGACCTCGTCAGCGACCTTCGTGACGGGCTCGGGGTAGGTGACGACGAGCGACACCTGCACGTCGAGCGTGCCGTCGGCGTCGTCCACCTTGACGCCCAGGGCGCTGGCGGTCCGGCCGAGTCGGGAGCGGACCTGGTCGGCCGCGCGTTCGAGCACGCCGCCCAGGTGGTGCACGCCGTCGACGCCGATCGCGGTGACTGCTGCGGTGCGTGCTGCGACGGTGAGGGCGCTGGCGTCCTCGGGCAGTGGTTCGGTCAGCGACGCGGGCAGCGCCACATCGGTGACGTGTGTGCGGGCGTGGGTCTCGTTCTCCATGATGTCCTCCTCGGTCCGGACAGGAGACGACGGGGCACCCGCTGGCGGATGCCCCGTCGTCGTCACTGCAGCTGCCTAGTTCTTGAAGACGTCCTTGACGTCCTCGCCCGTCTTCTTGGCGCTCGCGGCGGCCTGGTCCTTCTTGCCCTCGGCGACCTTGGAGTCGTCGTTGGTCGCGTTGCCCAGGGCCTCCTTGGCCTTGCCGGCGATGTCCTGAGCAGCGTTCTTGATCTTGTCGTCGAGACCCATGGTGGGTTCCTTCCGTCGGTCGGGCTGGTTGCCCGGTGTGTCAGATGAGGGTGGGGTGGGCCGGGAGGCCCGGGGTGCGTCCGATGACCGGTGTCAGTGGACGCGGACCGACTTCGCCAGCGCGGAGCGGGTCCCGCCGGTCAGGTGCACGAGCACCGGAACGGGGCGGCCGAGGGTGCGGTCGAGCA
This sequence comes from Microbacterium sp. M1A1_1b, assembly GCF_053345565.1. Lineage (NCBI taxonomy): Bacteria > Bacillati > Actinomycetota > Actinomycetes > Micrococcales > Microbacteriaceae > Microbacterium > Microbacterium sp. M1A1_1b. The sequence goes on along the minus strand of NZ_JBKFAJ010000006.1, from coordinate 143,306 downwards.
CGCTGAGGGCGTGGTCCACCGCGTCGAGCACGGCGACCGCGTCGCCGCCGCGGCGGACCGCGACGCGGATGCGGGCGGCACGCTGCTTCTTGACCTGGTAGACGTCGACCTTCGCGTTGACGACGTCGCCGACACCGCGCAGTTCGTGGTCCACGACGTCACGGACGAGTGCGACGTTGATGGTGACCGCGTCGTCGCCGGAGCGTTCCCGGACGGCGACCGAGGTACCGCCGCCACCGCGGGTGAAGACCCAGAGCAGCGACAGGACGATGACGACGGCGCAGACGACCGCGACGATCCACAGGGATGCCGACGGGACGTCGACGCTCTTGGGGAACGTGATGTACTGCTTGGTCGCGTCGCGGACCGCCGGCAGCACGCCGGCGCCCATGGCGAGCCCGACCAGGACGGCCACCAGACCCAGGACGAACAGGATGATGCGGTTCAAGGTGCGGTTGCTCTTGGTCATGACAGCGTCCCCTGTTCTGCGACCCGGACCTTGACGCGGCGACCGAAGCGCTCGTCGAGGTGGGAGAGGCGTTCCTGCACGGCGGACTGCACCGCGGACTCGTTGACGGCCATGCCGGAGACCGGGACGACCCGGACCTCGGTGGTGGTGCCGCGCGAGCTGGCCGAGGTGTTGCCCTCGGGCACGCCGGCGGCGGAGCTCGCGGCGTTGGCGGCGGTGGCTGCGATGATGCGGGTGTCGATGACGACGGCACCGCGGTCGTGCGGCACCACCGATCGGTGCTGACGGCCGGGCTTGAGGGCCAGGACGATCAGGACGATGCCCAGGACCACGAGGACGACGGCGATCACCTCGGCGATCGTGACGAACGTGGCATCCGGACGGAGTGCCGCGTCCACGGCGGTCTGCGGGTCCGCCAGGAGCGGAGCCGAGCCGACTGCGCGCAGGACCGACTCGGTGCCGATCCAGGCGGCCACCAGGACGAGGACCACGAGCGCGATCGACACCGCGGTCGACCGGGAGCTGTGGATGCTCCGGCGACGGATGCGACGCTCGACGCTGTTGTTGCTCATGATGTCTCCTACCGGACTCGGGTGTCGCGCTCGCGCACGATCCCGGTCAGCTCGATGTGGGCACTGCCGACCTGACGGCCGGTGAGGGCGCCCACGCGGTCCTTGACCTCGGACGCGGCGGCGATCGATCGGCCGACGATGTCGTCGGACGCCGCGATCGGCCCCGTGATGTCGAGGGCGAGGAGGCCACGGTGGTCGCCGAGGGCGACGCGGACCTGCTTGGCCGGAGCGCCGAGGCGCTCGGCGGCGACGGCGCGGGCGCACGAGGTCAGGGCCCGCGCCGTGATCTCGACGCGGCCCGGGACGTCCGAACCACCGATCTCGGCGCGGCCCGGGACGACCGGGCCGCCGGTCACCGGGAGCTCCGGCGTCCGGTCAGCACGTCGGTCAGGGCGCCGCGGTCGATCTTGCCGGACACGAGGGCTGCGACGAGCGCACCGATCGCACCGAAGACGATGACCAGGACGAAGCCCCAGAACCCGAACTGCAGTGCGACGACTGCCAGGATGGCGCCGATCAGGGCGCCGCTCAGTGTGTTGCTCATGCGACTCGCGACTCCTTCTTGTCGTCGTCGTTGTCGTCGTCACCCGGGATGTAGACGTCCTGGACGGTGACGTTGACCTCGGCGACCTCCATGCCGACGATCTGCTCGAGCGCACGGGCGACCGAGGAGCGGACGCCGTCGGCGACCTGCTGCAGCGGCACCGGGTACTCGGCGACGATCACGATGTCTGCGGCGACCTGCTTCTCGCCGACCTCGACCTTGACGCCCTGGCCCAGGTCACGCTGGCCGATGGCGTCGCGGATGGCGCCGATGGCGCGGGCTGCGCCGCCGCCGAGTCCGTGCACGCCGTTGACCTCACGGGCGGCGATGCCGGCGACCTTCGAGACGACGGTGTCGTCGATGACGGTCTTGCCGGTGGTCGTGCCGGAGGTGTTCTGGGCGCGCGTCGCCGGGGTGGCGGTCGTGGCGGTGGTGTTCGTGGTGTCGGCCATGGGGTCTCCTTCCGATGTGCCCGCCGGGTGTTCCCAGCGGTTGCTGTTCACGGATGAGACGGGCTGACTCAGAGAGAAGTCACGCCGCCGTCACGCTTCCCAGGCACCTGCCAGACTCGGGCCGTTCCGCCGCTGGTTTGTCCCCCGGATGCCGGACGGGTCAGTGGTCGACGCGTTTTTCGTCCGCCGCGTTGCGCTCTGCACGTTCCGCGCGGACATGGCGGACCCGGGCCATCGGGCTGGTTCCGCACTCGGCCTGGAACAGCTGCTGCAGCCGGCGCGGACGTACCCCGGCGGCATCGGCGATGCGCTCCACGGTGAGTGCCTCGTCGGCGTGGTCCTCGATGAACGACAGGGCTCGGCGGACCCGGGCGGACACGGTGCCGTTCTCCGGCCGGGGGCCTCGTGCCGCGCGGATGGTCGCGCCGGGGCTCTCGGCGAACCGCTCGCGGTAGGCGGTGGCGAAGCGTCCCGGATTCGAGAACCCCCACGCGCTCGCGACGTCCGCCACGCCGCCTTCCCCCACACCGTGCAGCAGGGACCGGCGCGCCTCGTCCAGCCGGTGGTCGCGCAGGAAGCGGCTCGGGGTGACCCCGAGGGTTCGGACGAAGACGTCCTGCAGACTGCGTTCGGACAGCCCCGCGGCGTCGGCGATCGCGCGGACGGCCGGTCGCTCGCGCGCGTGCTCCTCGATGAACCGGATCGCGTCGCGCAGGCGGTTGGCCACGGGGACGTCGTCGCCGCGGTCGCGCAGGGGGAAGGTGTCGAGGACGACGACCGCGAGCCGGCGGTTCAACGCGGTCCGCATGGCGCCCTGCACGCGGTCGTCCATCAGCGCGGGACTCAGCTCGCGGATCAGCCGACGCAGGGGCTCGCGGCGGGCGATCACCTCGTCCTGCTGCTCGAACAGCATCGGGCCCTCGGGCTGGTGGTACCCGAGCTCGCGCCCGACGCGTCGCAGGAACGCATCCGCCAGGTGCACGCCGTTGTAGATCGTCTCCTCGGACTCGAACCGGTACGCCTCGGACGCCGAGGCGATGTACGGCGATCCCGGCCGCACGACACGGACCCGGTCGGCGAAGTGCATCTCGAGGTGTCCCTGTGCGAGCCAGAAGACGACGTGGTCCTCGCGCGGACCGATCACGCCCGTCCGACGACCGCCCGTGGCGCGCATCGTCCGCAGCGACAGGTCGTCGTCGCCCACGACCAGGTACTCGTAGTGCGTGCCCGGGGCGACGTACGTGTCGGACGCGAAGTCCGACCCGCCGTACTCCGAGGTGAAGATCGTGTCGTAGCCCGAGCCGTCGTCGTCCGTGAACCGCTGCTTGCGGAATCCGTTGCTGGACGACGTGCTCACACCGACATCTTCACATCCCGGTCGTCAGGATGTCGCCTGTCCCTCGGGAACGAGTGCCTGGACGGACAGCAGCGTGGCGCCGGACCCGCGGCACGCGGTGTACGCGGTCTCCTTGACGAAGAGCGACTGCTTCGAGCCGGGCGGGTACACGCGGAAGCCGTCCGGCGACGTCTGGCCGCAGTCCGCCACGTCGTAGTTGCCGGCCTGCCCGATCTTCAGCGGGGCGACGGCCGCCTGACCGCTTGCCAGGGTGACGGTCGGGTGCGGAGACCCCTGCTCCTGGGTCGCCGCAGCGCCGATCTGGGTGCCGTTGCCCCCGCCGACGAACGAGACGCCCGGCCACCCCTGCAGCGTGCAGGTCGTGGACCCGGTGTTGGTGAGCACGAGGTGGACGTCCACGCTGCCGGCCGCGCCACCGCCGCCCGGCGCGATGGATCCGGTCAGGTCGCCGGTGGCGCAGCGACCGGACGCCGAGCCACCCGACGTGCCCGTACCGCCGGACGCCTCGTCCCCGCCGCTCGTCGCGCTGCCCTGCGACGGGGACGGCGTCGACGAGCCCCCCGTCGGCGATCCCCCCGCCGACGGGGCCGCGGTCACCGTCGTCGTCGCGGTGGCGGTGGGCGTGCCGCCGGTGCTGCCGCCCGACGAGCAGCCGGCGAGGACCCCGGCGGCCGCCAGGGCGAGGAGTCCGGTCACGAGTGGTCGTCTGCTGCGGTGCATGTCCCACACGAAACCACTTCCATCGCGGTACGTCCGAGGGCGCACTCAGGGTCCACGAGCACACTCGCGGGCGGGCGGCGCAGTGGCCGTCCCAGACCTGGAGGATCCACCATGGCAGGCAAGCACGAGCAGATCCGCGGCGAATCGGACCGGTCGGACGGTGTCGAGACGCGAGCAGGGGCCTTCACGGACAGCGACATCCCCGGCGAGCCGACGGTGCACTCAGACGAACCGGTGGGCGAGTTCGTCGGCAGCGACATCCCCGGCGAGGACGTCCCCACGACCACCGGCACCGACGGCGAGTACGTCGAGTCGGACATCCCGGGCGAGAACGAGCCGCGTCTCTCCGACGAGGTCGGTCACTACGTCGACTCCGGGACCGGCACCGACGACACCGAGAACGGCTAGCCGCGCGACGGTCCGTCGAGCAGACCCGCATCCACGAGCAGTCGCAGCGTCGCCACGCCGGCGGGTGGGCACCGGTCCGCATCGTCGGCGGTGACCCACTCGACGGCGTCCACCTCGGCCGACGCGACCGGCGTCGCCGTGTCCAGCGCGCCCGGTGACCGGGCGAGGAACAGCGTCATCGCGACCACCGTGCCCGGCGGCTGTCCGTGCGCGGGTTCGGTGACCACGGCGAACTCGTCGACGTCGGCGGCGGTCACCACCAGCCCGGTCTCCTCGTGGGCTTCGCGGATCGCCGCCTGCACCGCGGTCTCCCCGGGTTCGACCTTGCCGCCGGGCAGGTACAACACGTCGCGCCCACGGGCGCGGACCATGAGCACGCGGCCCTCACGCAGCAGCAGCAGCGCGCTGACCCGCAGGACGGACGGGAGGCTCAGCTCGCGTCCGCCTCGGGCGTGTCACGCGGGCAGGTGGACCGGTCGGTCAACGGCACCACCGGCACCGCGACGTCGGCGACTTCCTGCGGCTCGGGACGGACCCCGAACAGCGCGTCGAGCGCGCCCACGAACTCCTCGCCCCGACCGGCACGACCGAGTTCTCGGGCGCGGACCGAGGGCCGGTGCAGCAGGACGCCGACCAGGTGCCGCAGCGCCCGTTCGGTCTGCTCGGCCGACTCGGGCGTGACGTCGCCGCGCCGGGTGGAGCGCTCGATCTCGTCGTCGAGGATGCCGAACACGTGCTTGCGGAAGGCCACGAGTGCCGGGGTGGTCGACTGTTCGAGTGCCTGCGCCCGGAAGCGCGACACCGCGTCGTCGACCATCGCACGGGCCTCGGACTCGGCGTTCAGCTCGGCGACGGGGGCGTGGATGCTGATGGTCTCGAGGTCGAGCAACTCGACGCCACCCACGTGGGTGGCCTCGGGGTCGACGTTGCGCGGCAGGCCGAGGTCGATGACGATGCGGCGGATCCCGTCGTCGAGGTCGCCGGCGCTGATGACCGGCTGTTCGCTCGAGGTGCACGTGATCACGACGTCGCTCGAGGCGATGGCCTGGCGCAGGTCGTGTGCGGCGACCAGGTCGTGCTTGGTGGCGAACCACGCTGCGCGCCCGGACGGTGAGTACACCTGGATGCGCGTGGCACCGCGGTCGCGCAGCGCGGCGATGGTGGTGGCGGCGTAGCTGCCGGTTCCGACCAGCAGCACGTGCGCCCGGCCCCAGTCCGTGACCCGCGAGGACGCCAGCTCGAGGCCGAGGCGCACGAGCGACCGGCCGGCGGCACCGATGCGGGTGCGGGTCTTGACGCCGCGGGACGTGTGCGCCGCTTCTTGGAAGAGCCGTTCGAGGTCCGACGTGGTCGTCCCGTTGGCGCGCGCGTCCTCGAGCGAGCGGCGGACCTGCCCGGAGATCTCGGTCTCGCCGATGACGACGGACTCCAGGCCACTCGAGACGGCGAACAGGTGCTGCACGACGTCCTTGCCGTCGAGCACGGTCACGGAGTCGAGCACGTCCGACGGGGCGAGGCCACTGGCGGTGGCCACCGCGTCGACCGTGGTCGCGACCGCGGAGTCGCCGTCGTCGCCCGCGATGTCGAGGTAGGCCTCGAACCGGTTGCACGTGGCGAGCACCACGGCGCCGTCGAGGACGTCCGATCCGGTGACCAGACGCGAGGCCGCCGCGGGGGCGCCGATGCTCAGTCGCTCCAGGAGGTCGAAGCTGGCGTTGCGATGCGACGCCGTGAGACAGATGAGCACGTACTCGATGGTACCGCGCATGTCCGACAGTCGCTGCTGCGACAATCAGGACGTGACCGATGCACCCACCACCGCCCTCCCGTCCACGCATCCGTTGGCCGACGGGCGCACCGCCGGATCCGCACTGGTCCGGGCGCTCCGCGGTGACCGCCCGGAGACGCTGCCGGTCTGGTTCATGCGCCAGGCCGGGCGTTCGCTGCCCGAGTACCGCGACCTTCGAGTCGGCACAGCCATGCTCGACGCGTGCCTCGATCCGGCCCTGTCCTCGGAGATCACCCTGCAGCCGGTCCGTCGGCACGGGGTCGACGCGGGCATCTTCTTCAGCGACATCGTCGTGCCGATCAAGCTGGCGGGCGTCGACGTCGAGATCGTCCCCGGTCGCGGTCCGGTGCTCGGTTCGCCCGTCCGCACCGCGGCCGACGTCGACGCGCTGCCCGAACTCGATCCGACCGCGCTCGCACCGATCCACGAGGGCGTCGCCCGCACCGTCGCCGGACTCGGGTCGACACCGCTCATCGGGTTCGCGGGCGCACCGTTCACGCTGGCCGCCTACCTGGTCGAGGGTGGCCCGTCGAAGGACCACATCCGCGCCCGCACGCTCATGCACGCCGAGCCGGAGACCTGGTCGCGTCTGCTGTCCTGGGCGGCCGACGTGTCGGGGCAGTTCCTCCGCGCGCAGGTGGTCGCCGGTGCCTCGGCGGCACAGCTCTTCGACTCGTGGGTCGGGTCGCTGTCCCGACGTGACTACCTCGACCACGTGGCGCCGCACTCCGTCCGGGCGCTGTCGCACGTCGCGGACCTCGGGGTGCCCCGCATCCACTTCGGGGTCGGCAGCGGCGAGGTCCTGGCCGACATGACCACACTCGGTGACCAGGCGGCTGGTCCCCGCGTCGAGGCCGTGGGCGTGGACTGGCGGCTGCCGCTCGACACCGCCGTCGAGCGGGTCGGCCACGACGTCACCGTGCAGGGCAACATCGACCCGGCGATGCTCGCCGCACCGTGGGGTGTGCTCGAGCAGCACGTGCGCGACGTCGTCCGCCGGGGTGGCGCGGCCCGCGCACACGTCGTGAACCTCGGGCACGGGGTCCCGCCGGAGACCGATCCCGACGTCCTGACCCGCGTCGTGCAGCTCGTGCACTCCCTGGGCAGCGGAGCGGCCGCATGACCGAGGCGGTCGTCGTCGGCGGTGGGGTCGCGGGCCTGCTCGCCGCCCGCGACCTCGCCAAGGCCGGTGTGCACGTCGTCCTGGTCGAGGGGTCCGGGGAGCTGGGTGGGATGGTCCGTCGGCACACGGTCGCCGGGATCGACCTCGACATGGCGGCCGACTCGTTCGCGACCCGCACCGACGCCGTCGCCACGCTGGCGGTCGAACTCGGCCTGGGCAACGACCTGGTCGACCCGGACCCCCGCGGCGCCTGGCTGACGACGCGCGACGGACGCACGGCGAAGATGCCCGCGACCGGTCTGCTCGGCATCCCCGGCACCCCGATGGCCGCCGACGTGATCGCCGTCGTGGGCCAGGGCGCCGCGCTCCGGGCGCAGATGGACTCGCTGCTGCCGTCGCCGGTGGGCGCGCGTGCGACCTCGCTCGGCGAGCTCGTCCGGAAGCGGATGGGCGCGAAGGTCCTGGACGACCTGGTGACCCCCGTCGTGGCCGGCGTGCACTCCACGCACCCGGACGACCTCGACCCGGACCGGGTCGCGCCCGGGCTCCGCGCGTCACTCCAGCGCGAGGGCTCGCTCGCGCGTGCGGTCATCGCCCTGCGTGCCCGCGCCACCGCCGGCTCCGCGGTGCAGGGCATCCGTGGGGGCATCGTCCGACTGGTCGACGAGCTGGTCGCCGACCTCGAGACCTGGCACGTCGACGTCCGCCTGCACACGCGCGCCACCCGCATCGAACGGGCCGCGGTCGAGGTCACCGGCGCGGACGGCACGACCGAGCGCCTGGTCGCCGACCACGTCCTGTCGACGGTGCCGGACCCCCGCCGTCCGGCGAGCCCGACGCGGACGGGCATCGAGCTCGTCACGCTCGTCGTGGACCAACCGGCTCTCGACGCCGCTCCCCGTGGCACCGGGGTCCTCGTGCACCCGGACGCCACCGGCGTGCGGGCCAAGGCGATCACCCACGCGACGGCCAAGTGGCCGTGGTTGGCCGAGGCGGCCGACGGTCGGCACGTCCTGCGACTCAGCTACCGCACGACCGCAGCGGACGCGGCGGACGTCGGGAGGAGCCTCCTGGTCGACCCGTCGGACGCCACCGGCACGCGTGCCGCAGCGGACGCGGCGACGCTGCTCGGGGTACCGATCGGTGCCGACCAGGTGCTCGGCGCAGCGAGCGTCCGCTGGCACGGGCCGGACACCGAGCCGGCCGGGCTCGACGAGGGCGTCGTCGGCATCGGCGAAGCCTCGAACGGGCGCGGTCTGGCGGGGATCGTCGGCACCACGCGGTCGCGCATCCGGGACCTCCTGGGTTCCTGAGCGGACCCCGCACCGGCCGAGGGCTACTGTTGGTCTTCACGCCGAGACATTCCGCTCGACGTATGACCACCGCACACTGAACTCTCGGAGGAACCATGCGAGGCAGGCTCCTGTTCGTCGCCGGCGCAGCACTCGGGTACGTCCTGGGATCGCGAGCCGGACGGGCGCGGTACGAGCAGATCAAGACCGTCAGCGGCAAGATCTGGAACAGCAACGGCGTCCAGAAGGGCGTCCACAACGTCGAGGAGTTCGTCGCCGACAAGACGCCGGACGTCGCCGAGTTCGTCGGCGAGCAGACGAAGAAGGTCGTCCGCAAGGTCGGCCAGAAGAAGGACGCCGCGACCTCATGACGGACACACGTGACCGGAAGCCGCGATCGCTGTTCGGTCTCGTCGGGGACGTGCCCCAGCTCGTCAAGAACCTCGTCACGGGTGAGATCGCGCTCCTGAAGGCCGAGCTCGTCGGCAAGGCGAAGGTCTTCGCCCTGGCGGCCGCGCTGCTCGTCGTGGCGCTCGTCATCGTCCTGTACGCGATCGGCGTCCTGCTGACCGCGGCCGTGATGGGCCTGGCGACCGTGATGCCGGCCTGGCTGGCGGCGCTCGTGGTCGCCTTCGTGATGCTCGTCGTCGCAGCGATCCTCGGCCTGGTCGGGTGGAAGCGCTTCAAGAAGGGCCTGCCGATCACGCCCGAGCGCACGATCGACAGCGTCAAGAACGACATCCGCGCGGTCCGGGGCATGGGCAAGAAGCCGACCCCCGAGACCCAGCACGCGTCTCGGACGCCGGACGTCGGCGGCCGGTTCTGACGCTGCCGCGTCAGCACCCACGCACCATCCACGGAGGACCAGTGACCGACCAGCACCCGCACGACAAGCTCGCCGCCGACGTCGCGTCGACGCGCGCGCAGCTCTTCGACACGCTCGACGCGATCGAGGACAAGCTCAACGTCCCGAAGCAGCTCGGCATCGCCGCCGCGAAGGTGAAGCGTGGTGTGAGCGAGAAGCGTCCCCCGTACCTGGTCGGGCTCGCAGCGGGCGCGGTGGTCGTCGGGGGTATCGTCGTGACGGTGCTCCGACGGCGGTAGATCCGAAGGGGTCGGCCGCGGTCACAGGGGTGCTCGCCGGTGTCGGGGACCGGCGGACCACGTTCTGCAACTGATGGGACCACGGACCAGATGAGCTCCACCGAGCCGACGACACCAGCACACGAGACCGCACCGCACGAGACCGCACCGGACTCGGGCATCGACCCCAACCTGATGACGGCGTACGCGCTGTGGGCCGTGTTCCGCCGGCCGACCGGTCACGTCGACACCGTCGGCGCCGACGGGGTGTCCGAGCTGGACGCCGTAGTGGCCGCCGGTGCCGAGCGAGGCGTCACGATCCGCGGTTTCTACGACGTCTCCGGCTTCCGCGCCGATGCGGACGTCATGATCTGGCTGCACGGCGACGACGCCCAGGCGATCCAGGCGGTGCTGCGTCAGGTCCGCCGCACCGCGGTGTTCCAGGACGCCGAGCCGGTGTGGCACGCGATGGCCATGCACCGCGAGGCCGAGTTCAACAAGCGGCACACGCCGGCGTTCCTGCGCGGCAAGGACCCCGAGGCCTGGATCACGGTCTACCCGTTCGTCCGGTCCTACGAGTGGTACCTGCTGCCCGAGGACGAGCGCTCGAAGATGCTCCGCGACCACGGTGTCGCCGGTGCCAAGTACCGTCGGGTCCTGACGAACACCATCGCGTCCTTCGCCCTCGGCGACTACGAGTGGATCCTGCCGCTCGAGAGCCCCGACCTGGTGGACCTCGTCGACCTGATGCGTGACCTCCGCTACACCGAGGCCCGCATGCACGTCCGCGAAGAAGTGCCCTTCTACACCGGTCGTCGCGTGACGACCGCCGAACTCCCGGAGATCCTGTCGTGACCGACACCAGCCTGATCACCAACGGACAGCCCGTCCTGGCAGCTACCCCCGCGGCGGCGTCCGGCCCCGAGCACGTCGAGACCCCGACCGCGTACGACGCGATCCTGCTGGCCGGCTTCGGCGGCCCCGAGGGTCAGGACGACGTCATCCCGTTCCTGCGCAACGTCACCCGTGGCCGCGGGATCCCGGACGAGCGACTCGAAGAAGTCGCGCACCACTACCGGCACTTCGGCGGGGTCAGCCCGATCAACGCGCAGAACCGCGCGCTCAAGGCCGCACTCGAGGCCGAACTGGCCGCGCGCGGCATCGACCTGCCGGTGCTGTGGGGCAACCGCAACTGGGCTCCCTACCTGGAAGACGCCTTCACCGAGGCCGGGCAGAAGGGCTACACCAAGCTCATCGCCATCGCCACCAGCGCCTACTCGTCGTTCTCGAGCTGCCGCCAGTACCGCGAGGACTACGCCCGCGTGCTCGACGCCACCGGGCTGATCGACACCATCCAGATCGACAAGATCCGGCAGTTCTTCGACCACCCCGGCTTCGTCCGGCCCTTCGTCGACGGCGTGCGTGACGGCATGGCCCGCGCGATTGCCGAGAACGACGGGCTCGACGTCGCGACCGAGCTGCGCATCCTGTTCTCCACGCACTCCATCCCCTCGTCCGACGCTGCCAAGTCCGGCCCGGACTTCCGCGGGTTCGGCGACGGTGGTGCCTATGCAGCCCAACACCAGGCGGTGGCGCAGGTGGTGCTGGACCAGGCCTGGTCCGAGCTCGTCGAGCAGCCCGAGCACGCACACCTGCAGGGCACGACCAAGCCCGCGTGGAAGCTCGTCTACCAGTCGCGGTCGGGCCCCCCGACGCAGCCGTGGCTCGAGCCCGACATCAACGACCACCTCAACGACGACGTCAAGGGCGGCCCGACCCGCGCCGTGCTCATCGTGCCGCTCGGCTTCGTGAGCGACCACATGGAGGTCATGTGGGACCTCGACGAAGAAGCCACCGAGACCGCTGGTGAACTCGGGCTGTGGTCGCTGCGCACCCAGACGCCCGGTGTCGACCCGGCGTACGTCTCCGGGCTCGTGGACCTGGTGCTCGAGCGGGTCAACGGTCTGTCCAAGGCCGAGCGTCCGCACCTCACCGACATCGGGCCCTGGTACGACGTCTGCCGTCCGGGGTGCTGCGAGAACGAGCGCGCCGGGTTCAAGCCGGCCGCCGCCGGCGTCGCCCCGTGACCGCGGCCGCCGACCCGAGCGACCCCGTCCGTCCCATCCGCCTCGGCACCCGTGCCAGTCGCCTGGCGGTCGCCCAGTCCCAGGACGTGGCCGACCGCCTGGCCAAGGCAGCCGGTCGCCCCGTCGAGCTCGTCACGGTGACCAGCGAGGGCGACACCAACCGCGCCAGTCTCGCCAGCCTGGGCGGGACGGGCGTGTTCGCCTCCGCCCTGCGTGAAGCACTGGTCGCGGGCGAGGTCGACGTCCTGGTGCACTCGCTCAAGGACCTGCCGACGGCGCCCTACCCGGGGCTGACCATCGCGGCAGTCCCCAAGCGCGCCGATGCCCGCGACGTCCTGGTCGCCCGGAACGCCGCGACGATCGACACGCTGCCCGAGCACGCCAAGGTCGGCACGGGGTCGCCCCGTCGTGCCGCGCAGCTCAAGGCGAAGCGTCCCGACCTCGACGTGGTGGACATCCGCGGCAACATCGACACCCGGCTGGCTCGGGTGCTCGACGACCTGGACGCCGTGGTGCTCGCCGCCGCCGGGCTGAGCCGCATCGACCGCCTGTCCGAAGCGACCGAGCTGCTCGACCTGGGCTTCTGGCCGAGTGCCCCGGGGCAGGGTGCGCTCGCGATCGAGACCCGTGCGGACGAGTCCGACCGGAACCTGGTGGCGGCGCTCCGCAAGATCGAGCACGCGCCCACGCGGCTGACCGTGTCGGCCGAGCGGCAGGTGCTCGCGAAGCTCGAAGCCGGGTGCTCGGCCCCGATCGGCGCGACGGCCATCGTCGACGCCGAGATGCTGCTGGTCTCGGCGACGGTGTACCGTCCCGACGGCTCCGAGTACCGGACGGCGTCGCACGCCGCGGTGCTCGACGGCTCGCCGGCAGACCGTCTGGCCGAGGCGCTCGAGGTCGGCACCCGTGTCGCCGCCGAACTGCTCGAGAACGGCGCCGGTGACCTCGCCGAACTCGCCGACTCCACGAAGTAGGTCGACACGGACACGCACCCGCCCGTCGTCGTCATCCCGCGGGATGGCGACTGGGGCGAGCGCGTCGCCGGGGCCGCCCGTGCGCGGGGCCTCGACCCCCGGATCGTCCCGCTCATCCGGACCGAGCCGCCGCTGGACGACGGGCCGCTCGAGCGCGCACTCGGCCGGTTGTGCGCGGGCGGACCAGCCGACCCGGACGGCGGAGCAGATCACGGTCAGGACGGAACCATCCCGACTGGGTACTCCTGGCTGGTGGTGACCAGCGCGACGGCCGTGACGGTCCTGGCCGGACGCGCCCCGAGCCTCCCGTCCGACCTGCGGGTGGCGGCGGTCGGCGACGCGACTGCGCGAGCCGCACGTGCTGTCGGCTGGCGGGTCGACCTGGTACCGGACGACACGTCGGCGGCCGGACTGGTGCAGGCGCTGCCGGACACCGACGGCGCCGTCCTGTTCCCCCGCTCCGAGATCGCCGCGACCACGCTCGTCGACGGGTTGCGCGCGCGCGGCATCGAGGTCGACGACCCGGTCGCGTACCGTACCGTGGGGACCGGCGACGGACCCGTCGTCCTCGACGCCGTGCCCCGCGCGGTGCTCGTGACGAGCGGCAGCGTCGCCCGCGAGGTCGCCCGCCGGATGAGCCCGCTCGACCCGGGCACGATCGTGGCCTGCATCGGTCCGGGCACCGCGGCCGATGCCCGTGCCGCCGGGCTGCCCGTCCACGTGACCGCGGACTCGCGGTCCGCCGAAGCCCTGCTCGACGCCGTCGTCGAGGCCCTCGACCCATCCACTCCCGATCAGGAAGGCCCCCCGTGACTGGACGCTTCCCCCAGGTCCGCCCGCGTCGACTGCGTGCGACCCCCGCCATGCGACGCCTGGTGGCCGAGACCCGGCTGCACCCCGCCGAGCTCGTGCTGCCGATGTTCATCCGCGAAGGGGCGACCGAGGCGATCGACATCTCGAGCATGCCGGGCGTGCAGCAGCACTCGCTCGACTCGTTCCGCCGGGCGCTGGTGCAGGCGGCCGAGCAGGGGATCGGCGGTGTGAACCTGTTCGGCGTGCCCGAGCACAAGGACGCGACCGGCTCGGGGGCGACCGACCCGGACGGCATCCTGAACGTCGCGATCCGCGTCGCCCAGGCCGAGGTCGGCGACGCGCTCGTCGTGCAGTCCGACCTGTGCCTCGACGAGTTCACCGACCACGGGCACTGCGGGGTGCTGGCGGCCGACGGCTCCGTCGACAACGACGCGACGCTGCTGCGGTACCGGGACATGGCCGTCGCCCAGGCCCGGGCGGGTGCCGAGCTCGTCTGCCTGAGCGGCATGATGGACGGCCAGATCGCGGCCGCACGCGACGCGCTCGACACGGCCGGGCACAGCGGCACCGCGCTGCTGGCGTACGCGGCGAAGTACGCGTCGGCGTTCTACGGCCCCTTCCGCGAAGCCGTGTCGTCCTCGCTCGTGGGGGACCGGCGGACCTACCAGATCGACGCCGCGAACGGTCGGCAGGGGCTGCGCGAGGTCGCACTCGACGTCGACGAGGGTGCCGACATCGTCATGGTGAAGCCGGCGATGAGCTACCTCGACGTGCTGGCGGAGACCGCTGCCACCTCGCCGGTGCCGGTCTGGGCCTACCAGATCTCGGGCGAGTACGCGATGATCACCGCGGCAGCGCAGAACGGGTGGATCGACCGCGACGCCGCCGCGATGGAGTCGCTCGTCGGCATCAAGCGCGCCGGAGCCGACGCGATCCTGACGTACTTCGCCGTGAACATCGCACGCAGACTGAACCAGGAAGCCGGCCTGCGCACCGCCGGCACCACCGCTGCCGTCGCCGGCATCGCCTCGACCGGGAAGGCCCCCGAATGACCACGACAGCGACCACCAACGACCAGCTGTTCGGGCGCGCGAAGAACAGCATCCCCGGGGGCGTGAACTCACCGGTGCGCGCGTACGGCTCGGTCGGCGGGACCCCGCGCTTCCTGGTGTCGGCGAAGGGCCCCTACGTCACCGATGCCGAAGGGCGCGAGTACGTCGACCTGGTCGCGTCGTGGGGGCCCGCGATCCTCGGGCACGCGCATCCGGAGACGGTCCAGGCGGTCCAGCAGGCCGCAGCGCGGGGACTGTCCTTCGGGGCATCGACCCCCGGCGAGACCGAGCTCGCCGAACTCGTCAAGCAGCGGGTGTCCGTCGACGGTGACGGGCCGATCGAGAAGATCCGCATGGTGTCCACCGGCACCGAGGCCACGATGACCGCGATCCGCCTGGCGCGCGGGTACACCGGCCGCGACCTGCTCGTGAAGTTCGCCGGCCACTACCACGGCCACTCCGACTCGCTGTTGGCCGAGGCCGGCTCGGGGGTCGCGACCCTGGCGATGCCGGGCAGTGCGGGCATCACCGCCGAGACCGCCGCGCAGACCCTGGTGCTGCCGTACAACGACCTCGACGCCGTGCGCGCGGCGTTCGACACCCACTCCGAGCGCATCGCTGCCGTCATCGTCGAGGCCGCCGCCGCGAACATGGGCGTGCTGGCACCGGACCGCGGGTTCAACCGCGCGCTGGCGCAGATCACGCAGTCGCACGGCGCGCTGCTCATCGTCGACGAGGTCCTGACCGGGTTCCGGGTCGGGTCCGCCGGCTGGTGGGGGCTCGAGGCCTCGCGCACGGTGCCCGACGGGGCCGGGTGGAAGCCCGACCTGATCACGTTCGGCAAGGTCATCGGCGGGGGCATGCCGCTCGCCGCGCTCGGCGGCAAGCGCGAGGTGATGGACTTCCTGGCACCCCTCGGTCCCGTCTACCAGGCGGGCACGCTCTCGGGCAACCCGCTGGCGGTCGCCGCGGGCATCGCGACGCTCCGGGCAGCGACCCCGGCGGTCTACGAGTCGCTGAACCGCACGGCGTCGGTGATCTCGACCGCGACCAGCGAGGCGCTGAGCGCAGCGGGCGTGGCCCACACCGTGCAGCGTGCCGGCAACCTGTTCTCGTTCGCCTTCACCGAGACGGCGCCGCGCAACTACGACGACGTCCGCGCGCAGGACACCTGGCGGTACCCGCCGTTCTTCCACGCGATGCTCGACGCCGGCGTGACCCTGCCGCCGAGCGTGTTCGAGGCGTGGTTCGTCACGGCTGCCCACGACGAGCGTGCCGTCGACCGGGTGCTGCAGGCGCTGCCGGCAGCGGCGCGCGCCGCTGCGAGCGCGCGGCCCTAGCCGCAGTCCAGATCGGACGGGAGGCCCGTGGCGACGCCGCCACGGGCCTCCCGTCCGATGCGGGTCCGGGTCCAGCGGCCGGGCCGACGTCGCTCAGAGCGGCCAGGTCAGCCAGAGGAACACGATCGCGACGGGCTGCAGCGCGACGAAGACGCCGCACGTGACGACGAACCGCCTGCGGGTGCCGGTGAACGTCGACGACCCGAGCGCCGGCGCCGCGGGCAGCAGCAGCCGGAACAGGCTCTGCTGCGGCAGGAACACCGCGACCACGTACAGCCCGTACGACAGCACCGCGGCCCGCAGGGGGAGTGCGGCGCCCCGTGAGCGTCGGACCGCCACGACGGTGACGGTGCCGAGTGCGACCGCGACCACGGCGACACCGAGCACTCCACCGAGCGACCAGCCGAGCAGGAACGACGGGGTAAGCGGGACGAACTCGACCACCCCGATGATGTCCCGCCACCAGGCGAGCTCGGTCAGGACGTACGCGTCCGAGGTCCCGGTGACCGCCGACACCACGACGGGCCAGGCCAGGCCGGCAGCGGCGGTGACCAGGCCCGCGCCGACCAGGGCCACCCATCGTGTCCACGGCATCCGGCGGCGACGCAGGACGGCGTCGACGAAGACCACGCCGAGCGCGGCGGGGATGAAGAGCGCACCGGGGCGCACCGCCGCAGCCGCGACCGCGAGGGGCACCAGAGTGAGCCACCGTCGGCGCACCAGCAGGGCGAGGGCGGTGAACGACAGTGCCAGGAACAGCGTCTCGGCGTAGGTGACGTGGAAGACGATCGCCAGGGGGTTGCACGCGAAGAGCACCGCGGCACGGACGGCCCGGTCGACGCCGAACTGGTGCACGACCACGGCGTAGAGCGCGACCACCGCGGCGGCACCGGCGACGATGCTGACCAGCGCGCCGGCGGCGGGGAAGTCGGACCCTGTCCAGTCCATCACCCAGCGTGTGACGGCCGGGTAACCGGGCAGGAACGCCCACTCGTTCTGCTGGACCAGCCCGTCAGTGGTGCGTGGCAGCGTGCTCGGGTACCCCGTCGTCGCGATCACCTGGTACGCGTGGCCGTCCCACCACTGCAGGAAGCCCCCGAACGAACGGCTGGCGTCGTAGTTGGTCCAGGGCCACCACCCGGTCCGCGCGAGCACGTGTCCCACCGCCAGCAGGCTCACGGTCACCAGCCGCGCGAGAGCGTACCCGGCGAGCACGACCGCGACGGCACGGGTGTGGACCGAGATCGACCGGGTGGGTGCCGGGAGCGCTGCGGGCCGGTGCGCGGTGGTGGACTGGGTGTCGGCGATCGTCACGCATGCAGAATACGAGACGTCGCATTCCAGGCACGTGGCACCTGGGTACCGCTCGCGTCACGCTCCCGTGCCGACCCGACGCGCGACGGTCGGCATCACACGGCGTGCCCTGCCCGACGGGCGTGCCAGCGACCCTCGGCGCGGACGACCGCCAGCGGGAAGTCGAAGGCGTGCGACACCGCGGACGACGTGATCACCTGGTCGGCTGTTCCCCGGGCAACCACCGCGCCGTCCCGCAGCAGCATCGCGTGCGACGTCGAGGTGGGCAGGTCCTCGAGGTGGTGCGTCACCATCACGCTGCCCAGGTCGGGGTGCCGGTGCCGCAGGGCGTCCACGGTGTCGAGCAGGTGCTCGCGGGCCGCGACGTCGAGCCCGGTCGCCGGCTCGTCGAGCAGCAGCAGGCGGGGGTCGGCCATCAGCGCCCGGGCGATCAGGGCCCGGCCGCGCTCACCCTGCGACAGCACCGGCCACCGGGCATCCCGACGCGCGGTGAGCCCGACGTCGGCGATGTGCTGCTCGGCCCGGGCCAGGTCGTCGGCGCTCGGCTCCCACCGTGGCATCAGGTCGGTCGTCCCGGTCCGGCCGGTCAGCACGGTCTCGTGCACGGTCAGCGGGGACAGCATCCGGTGTCGCGGGTCGACGTGGCCGATGTGTTCGCGGAGCGATCGCACGTCGACGCGGCCGAGCCGGTGTCCGAGCAGCTCGACGGTGCCGGCCGACGGGTGCCCGGTCGCGCCGAGCACGGCGAGCAGGGTCGACTTGCCCGCGCCGTTCGGTCCCAGCAGCGCCCAGTGCTCGCCGGCGCGGACCGTCAGGTCGACGTCGTGCAGCAGGTCGCGACCCGAGCGGGTGACGCGGACGCCGGTGGCATGGACGAGGACGTCGGTCATCGCTCCATCGTGCCGTACCGCGCGCGGACCTCGGCGACGTGCACGTCGATGTGCCGGCCGTACGCGTGCATGGCCTCGGTCGCGAGCCCGGGGTCGCGTGCCCGGACGGCGTCCGCCGCCATCGCGAGGAAGTCGTCGAGCTCCCACTGCCGGAAGGGCGTCTGGCGCTCCATGATGTACGCGGTCCGGTCCATCGCGATCCGGCCCGAGTCGCGCAGGAACGAGTTCCGCAGGCCGTCGATGCACGAGCGCGCGAACGACAGCAGCGCGACGACGTACCCGTAGTCCCGGGCGCGACCGAGCTGCCCGATCCGCCGCAGCGACGCCAGGACCACCTCGGCGTCCGCGTCGGACAGGTCGGTGACGCGCTGCCGGAACGCGGCCTCGAACATGCCCGTCGCCAGCTGCACCGAGTCCGACCAGTCGCGCAGGTCCGGCGTGTGCACGACGACGGCGTCATCGGTGCCCGGGACGGCACGGACCAGGCGCGTCAGCTCGAGTCGCCGGAGCATCGGGACGAGCCGGGCGACGGGCACGCGGAACTGCCGGGCGAGGCGCGCCGTCGTGACGACCTCGCCGGGCGCCCACGTGCCGTCGCGGACTGCGCCGAGCAGGTCGAACCAGGCGGGGTCCGGTTCGTCGTCGACCAGGACCGTCGCGTCCGTCGCTGGTGCGGGCGCTCGGAGCGCATCGGGATCGTCCATCCCCCTGGCGACCGCGACGTCCCGCAGGTGCTCGGGCCAGATCCGCGCCAGGACGTGGACGGCCTGCTGGGCGCTGACGGGGTCGCCGAGCTGCACCGCCTGTGCCGAGGCGGCGAGCCAGCGGTCGATCCCGGCCACGCGCCACCGGGGCGACGGCTCGAGACCGTACCGGTACTGCTCCAACACGCGGTGCAGCAGCCGTCCGACGAAGTGGTTCGGGGTCTCGTCCGCCCAGAACGCCACGGTCGCGAGCATCGACGTGTCCAGGGCGTCCGAGCGCAGCCGGGCGTCGCGTCCGGCTGCGGCGACGAGTTCGCCGTGGCGCGCGACCTGCTCGTCGGTCATCTCCGGGACGGTGGCCCGGACGGCGATCTCGAGCAGGTCGAGGACCGCCCAGCTGCCCTCGGCCCACCGCTCGGGTGCGAGGGACTCGATGCGCACGGTCGTCGCACCCGTCCGCCGTGCCAGGCCGAGGTAGGTCAGTCGGTAGAGGGCACCGCGCAGCTCGGTGGGACCGGCGCCGAATCGGTGGCCGAGCTCGAGTTCGTCGTGGTCCTGCTCGCGCGCCAGGGTGCCGTCACGGATCGCGGCGAGCATCCGGCGGTACGCCTGCTCGTACGGCTGGGGCTCCGCGTCCTCGCCGACGGGCAGCATGGTCAGGCGCGCGCGGCGCGGACCGACTCGATGTGCTGCTCGAAGTTGCGGGTCAGGGCGCGACCAGCCTCGGCGGCGGTCTCGCCGTCGCGCTCCGGCAGGGCCTCGCGGAGGATCGAGAAGAACGCCTCGGAGCCGTACTGCTCGAACGCCGGGGTCGGGTTGAGCGTGAAGCGCACCCGTTCGAGGGCACCCTGCGCGGCGGTCTGCACGAGCGGGTTGCCCGAGTGCGCGATCGCGAACTCGACGATGTCGGTGACAGCGCCGCTGAAGCCGTTGTCGCGGACCTTGCGCAGGCCGTCGGCGCGGTCGAGCAGCTGCTCCATCCGGTCCGCCGTCGCGTCGTCGTACTCCGGCACGCCCCACCGCAGGCTGAGTTCGAAGAACCCGACCATCGCGCGGGTCGCGGTCACCCAGTCGTCCAGGGTGGGCGTCGCCACGCGGGTGTAGCGGTTCGCCTCCATCTCGACCAGGCCGATGTCGACGAGCTTCGCGATGGCCTCGCGGATCGGGGTCCGACTGACGCCCAGCCACTGCACCAGTTCGTCGTCGTTCAGGCGCTCGCCGTGCTGCAGGGTGCCGTCGCGCAGGGCGGCGAGCATCTTCTCGTACACGACGTCACGCAGGAGCTTGCGCGGTGAGGTCTCGATCGAGGACTTGGGTACCGGCATCACGAACTCCACTCAGCAACGGGTGTCTGACATGCCGATCCTAACGTGTTGATGTGCAAACGCTTGCTATGTCCAGCGGGACGTCGGTCACCGGCGGACGTCGACGATCGTGCGGCCGTGCACCCGACCAGCGACGACCTCGGGGCCGACGTCGATCGCCTCGGACAGGCTCACCGTCCGGGTCACCCCGGCCAGCAGCACCGGATCGAGTTCGGCGGCGAGCACCTCCCACGCGTGACGGCGCAGCGCCGCGGGTGCGTCGACTGAGTTGATGCCGAGCAGGGACACCCCGCGCAGGATGAACGGCAGCACGGTGGTGTGCAGTTCGGCGTCCTGCGCCAGGCCGCACGCCGTCACCGCGCCGCCCCACCGCGTCGACGCGAGCAGGTTCGCGAGCGTTGCACCGCCGACGCTGTCCACCGCGCCGGCCCAGGTCGCCCGCTGCATCGGCCGACCCCGTTCGCCGAGTGCCGCGCGATCGACGACGTCGGTCGCGCCGAGCGCCCGGAGCGCATCCGCGTTCCCCGTGCGACCCGTCGACGCGGTCACCCGGTACCCCCGGCCCGCCAGCAGCGGGATCGCGACCGAGCCGACTCCGCCAGAGGCCCCGGTCACCAGGACGGGACCGTCCGCCGGGTCCACGAACCGGGCGAGCGCGATGACACTGAGCGCCGCGGTGAACCCGGCGGTGCCGACGGCCGCGGCGAAGTCCTCGGCGACCTCGTCGGGCAGGACGACGAGCGACGCCGACGGCACCAGGGCGTGTACGGCCCAGCCGCCGTGCCGGTTCTCGCCCGCACCGGCGCCGTTCAGCACCACCCGGTCGCCGATCCGCACGTCGTGGACCCCCGGGCCGAGCGCGGCGACCGTGCCGACGACGTCGATGCCCGGCACGAGCGGGTCGATGCGCGCGACACCGGGGTCCCGCGCCAGGGCGAGCCCGTCCTTGTAGTTGACGCTCGAGAACGCGACATCGACCAGGGCCTCGCCCTCTCCCGGGTCGGGGACGTCGACGTCGGTGACGACGGGGGCGGTGGAACTGGAGACGAGGACGGCGCGGGTCACGCGCCGAACGCTACCCCGGGCCTCCAGGCCGCGACCGGACGCACCGGCGGGGCGGGCGCGACCGGTCAGCCGAACAGGATCGCGGCCTCGTCGTACCGCGACTGCGGCACCGTCTTGAGCTCACCCAGCGCGTCCTCGAACGACACGTGCACGATCTCGGTGCCGCGCAGCGCGACCATGCGGCCCCAGCGTTCCTCGACCACGGAGTCGACCGCGGCCAGCCCGAGCCGGGTGGAGAGCACCCGGTCGAACGCCGTGGGCGTTCCGCCGCGCTGGATGTGCCCGAGGGTGGTGGCGCGCGTCTCGATCCCGGTCATCTCCTCGATCAGCGGCGCCAGGCGCTCGCCGATGCCGCCCAGGCGCGGGCGCCCGAAGGCGTCGAGTCCGCGCTCGGTGTGCGCGTTGTCCTCGTGGTCGGGGACGAAGCCCTCGGCCACGACGACGAGCGGGGCGCGTCCGCGGTCGTAGGCGGACTGCACCCACGCGGCGATCTGCGCCATGCTCGTCTTCTGCTCGGGGATGAGGATCGCGTGCGCCCCCGCGGCCATGCCGCTCTGCAGGGCGATCCACCCGACGTGCCGGCCCATCACCTCGGCGACCATGCAGCGCGAGTGCGACTCACCGGTCGTGCGCAGGCGGTCCATCGCCTCGGTCGCGATCTCGACGGCGGTGTCGAACCCGAACGTGTAGTCGGTCGCGCCGAGGTCGTTGTCGACGGTCTTCGGGACGCCGACGATCTTCAGCCCGGCGTCGGTCAGGCGCTTCGCGGCGGCCAGGGTGCCCTCGCCGCCGATCGCGATGATGGCGTCGATGCCGTGGCGCTCGAGCACCCGCTGGATGTTCTCGACGCCGCCCTTCTCGCCCTCGAAGGGGTTGGTGCGGCTGGTACCGAGGATCGTGCCGCCCTGCTTCGCGATGCCCTGGATGTCCTTGCGGCCGAGCGGGACGATGTCGCCCTCGACCACGCCACGCCAGCCGTCACGGAACCCGACGAACTCGTAGCCGTGGATCGCGATGCCCTTCAGGACCGCAGCCCGGATCACCGCGTTGAGCCCGGGGCAGTCGCCGCCGGACGTGAGGATGCCGATACGCATGGGTAACTCCGTTGTCGGGTGGGTGGGACAGGTCCCATCTTGGCCGACGGTGGTTTCGCTTACCATCCCTGTCATGCCCCAGGTCCGTCTCGCCCCGCGTCCGTCGGGGGACACCCGGCTCGACACGGTGTACCGACCTGGAGGCCCGGTGGACGTGGCCGCGACGTTGCGGCCCCTGCAGCGCGGCTCCGGCGACCCGGCTTTCCGCGTGGTCGGGCCCGACGTGTGGCTCGCGCTGCGGACACCCGACGGGCCGGCCTCGGTCGCGATCCGGCAGGCCGGCGACACGATCGCGATCTCGGCGTGGGGCAACGGCGCGGCTTGGGCGGTGCAGCACGGACCCGACCTGGTGGGCCGCGGCGACGACTGGTCCGACCTCGACGTGTCGGGGAACGCCTTCCTGGCCGACGCCCGGCACCGGCAACCCGGGCTGCGGTTGTGCCGCACGAACACCGTCGTCGCGATGCTCGTGCCGGCCGTCCTGGAGCAGAAAGTCACATCACGCCAGGCCTGGGGCGCGTGGCGGTACCTGCTTCGGCGGTACGGCACACCCGCGCCCGGTCCGGCCCCGGCCGGCATGATCGTGCCGCCCGCCGCCGACGAGTGGGCGCGGATCCCGAGCTGGGAATGGCACCGCGCGGGCATCGAACCCGGGCGTTCCGCGACGGTGATGCGGGCGGTGAAGGTCGCGCCCGCGCTCGAACGGACGCTGACGCTCGGCCGCGGCGGGTCGGTCGTCGCCGCACGGCTGCAGTCGATCCCGGGCATCGGCCGGTGGACCGCTGCCGAGACCACGCAGCGCGCGCACGGCGACCCGGACTCGCCGAGCGTCGGGGACTTCCACGTGCCGGCGCTCGTCGGGTGGGCGCTGACGGGTGGGCCGGTCGACGACGACGGCATGCTCGAGCTGCTCGAGCCGTGGCGCGGACACCGGGAGCGCGTCGTGCGGCTGATCAGCGGGAGCGGCTTCCGCAAGCCCGCGTTCGGCCCGCGCATGACGATCCAGGACCACCGTCACCACTGAACAAAAGGCTGCACAAGGGTACAGGAAAGGTCGGCCGAGTTGCCGACTGCAACCTCCTCACCGAAGTCGGTACCGTCGGGATGGGGGCGAAGGGGTCGTCCCCCGAGAGGGGAAACGTGGACACATCACGTCGAGAGGACGGCCCGACCAGGCGCCAGATCCTCGCCTATGCCGGGATTGCGGCGGGTGCAACGGCGCTCGGCGGTCTCGGGTTCGGAGCGACGCCGGCATTCGCCGCGGTCGCCTGGCGGTACCCGTTCCGTGAGCGGCACACGATCTCGTCGGCGTTCGGTCCGCGTCAGTCGCCCGGGGACATCGGGAGTACCAACCACCAGGGGTTGGACTTCGCCGCGGGCACCGGAACGCAGATCTACGCGGTCGCGTCCGGAACGGTCGTCGAGACCAGCACGAACACCGGGTACGGCAACCTGACGCGCATCGATCACGGCGACGGGTACGTGAGCTGGTACGGACACCAGAGTGCCTTCCAGGTGTCCACCGGGGCGAAGGTCTCCGCAGGACAGAAGATCGGCCTCGTCGGGAGCACGGGGGTGTCCACCGGTGCGCACCTGCACCTCGGCATCACGAAGGACGGATCGTTCATCGACCCGGCACCGCTGATCGAGGATGCGCCGCTCGCCAACGACACGTCGTCGCCGCCGCAGCAGCTCGATGACGAGCTGATCATCATCAAGTCGAGCGGGCGCGGGGCGGCTGTGGTGGGCCCCGGTTACTTCAACGCGCTGCCGACCGCCGAGTTCCAGGCGTGCGCCGTGGCGCTGCTCGGCGACCCGCTCATCGGCAACGACCGCGAGTTCGACGTGTGGAAGTCGATCGCCATCGGCGGCACCAAGGCCTGACGGCCGATCCCATCAACGCAGCAAGGAGAACATCATGAAGCTCATCCAGTCCACCAACCGTGGCATCGCCGTCGTCGGAGCAGGGTACTTCCGCGGCCTCAAGAACCAGGAAGAACTGCAGGTCGCGATCAAGGCGTGGGGGCAGCCGGTCACGGGCAACGACCGCGAGTTCGATGTGTGGAAGGCCATCGCCCTGCAGGGCACCACAGCCTGAGAGGCTCGCATCGCACCCGCGTGAGGACATCGCGCCCCGTACTGCCGGGGCGCGATGTCCGCAGCAGGGTGCGAAACGGACGTCCGCGGCGGGACCTGCGCGGCGCGCATGGGCGCGCCGCGTCAGAGGCCCGGGTCGGTGGGGCCGAGCGCGTCCTGCATCCGTGCACTGACGGACCGCAGCGTGTCCGCGTCACCGGCCACGGGCCTCCAGAACAGGTGCTCGAGTGCCGCGGTGTGCGCGCGGATGCCGGCGAGCACCGCGCGGCGGCCGTCCGCGGTCATGACGACCCAGCTGCCTCGGCCGTCCGTGGGGCAGTCCGCGCGCTCGACCAGTCCGCGCGAGACCATGCGTGTGACCTGGTGGCTGACGCGGGACTTCTCCCAGCCGATGCCCGCCGCGACGTCGCGGACCCGCAGCCGGTGGTCGGGCTGTCGGTGCAGACCGATCAGGATCTCGAACTCCGGGATCGAGATGCCGGCACCCTGCTGCACGGCGTGGTCGAGCGCCCGGTCCAACCGGCGCCACACGTCGTGGTACGCGTCCCACGTCGCCCAGTCGTGACGGTCGGCCCCCTGCTTCGGCATCCCCTCAGCGTATCCATGCGGACCGCAGGCGGCGCGACGCTGGCACATCACTGACACTTGGCGAGCACTCGGCGCGCTCCGAGGTGGCGTCGGCGCCCCCGCCTACGATCGGAGCATGCCGACCGCCCGCCTGAAGGACTGCACCGACGACGCCACCGCACTCGTGCGACGGTGGCTCGCGGCATCGGCGGACGTCAAGCCCGACCCCGGTGCAGCCCGTCTGGCCGAGGTGCTGCAGGACGACCAGGGACTCGACTTCACGCTCGGGTTCATCGACCGCGTGATCCGTCCCGACGACCCCCGCGTGGCGGCACGGCACCTCGAGCAGCTCAGCCAGGGCGTGCCGGACGCGCTCGCCTGGTACCTGCGCGGCGCGGTGTCCTTCGGTGGTGGCTTCGCGACGATGGCGCCCTGGGCCGTCATCCCGACCGCGCGCCGCATCCTGCGCCGGATGACCGGCCACCTGGTGGTCGACGCCGCGCCCGCCAAGCTCGGACCGGCGCTCGCCAAGCTCCGCAGCGACGGCACGGACCTCGACATCTCCCTGCTGGGTGGGCCGGTGCTCGGCAGCGCCGACAGCGACCGCCGGCTGCAGGGCGTGCAGGACCTGCTCGCGCGGGACGACGTCGACCGCGTGTCGGTGTCCATCGGATCCGTCGTGCCGCAGCCCGCGCCGTGGGCGTTCGACCAGACCGTGGCGCGCGCCGTCGACCGGCTGGTGCCCCTGTATCGCCTGGCCGCAGCGCGTCCCGAGCCCGCGACGATCACCCTCGACGTCGACGAGCACGGTGACACGGACCTGGCGGTCGCCGTGTTCCGCGCCGTGCTCGAGCGTCCCGAGTTCCACGCACTGCACGCCGGCATCACGCTGCAGGCGTACCTGCCCGACAGTGCCGCAGCACTCGAGACCCTGACGCAGTGGGCGCTCACGCGACGTGCTCGTGGCGGTGCACCGATCACCGTGCGGCTCGTCAAGGGCGCGCACCTGGCGACCGAACACGTCGACGCGATCCTGCATGACTGGCCGATGGCCACCTGGGGCAGCAAGCGCGAGACCGACACGGCGTACCTGCGCATGCTCGACGCCGCACTGACGCCAGAGCGCACCGACGCCGTCCACATCGGGGTCGCGGGACACAACCTGTTCGACCTGGCCACCGCGTGGGTGCTCGCACAGCGCCGGGGTGTCACCGACGCCGTGCACGTCGCGATGCTGCTCGGCATGACGGCCACGCACGCCGACGCCGTCCGCGCCGACGTCGGACGGGTCGTGCTCTCGACCCCCGTCGTGCACCCGGACGACTTCCGGTCCGCGATCGGGTACCTGGCGCGGCGGCTGCAGGAGCACGCCAGCGCCGACGGGTTCATGTCCTCCGCCTTCGCGATCGGCGACGACCCCGCCGCCTTCGACCGCGAGCACGCCCGCTGGACGGCTGCCGTCGACGCGCTCGACGCGCCCGTCCCGCCGACCAACCGCACGCAGGACCGCCGGCTGTCCCCGGGCGACCCCATCCCGCGCGACGCCTTCCGCAACGCGCCCGTCACCGACCCGACGGTCCCGGCCAACCGGCAGTGGGCCGCGGACGTCCTGCGGCGGGTGCCCCGGTCGCAGCTCGGCGCGCAGACCATCCGCGGTTCGCGGGTGCTCGACCGCACCAAGCTCGAGCGGATCGTCCGCAGCACCGCCCAGGCCGGCGTCAACTGGGGTCGGCAGGACCCGGTCGACCGCGCCGAGCTGCTCGAGCTGATCGGGCACGAGCTCGAGGGCCGCCGTGCCGACCTGGTCGAGGTCGCCGTCGCCGAGACCGGCGCGACCCTCACCGAGGCCGATGCCGAGGTCAGCCGTGCGGTCGACTTCGCGCACCACTTCGCGGACCGCGCGCGCCACCTGGTGGACGTCACCGGTGCCGCCTTCGTCCCGCCCCGCCTGACCGTGGTGGTCCCGCAGTGGTCCGAGCCCGTCGCCGGTCCGGCCAGCGGCGTGCTGGCGGCGCTCGCCGCGGGCAGCGGGGTGCTGCTCAAGCCCGCGCCCCAGGCCAAGCGGTCCGCCGCGGTCGTGGCCGACGTGCTCTGGGACGCCGGAGTCCCGCACTCCCTGCTGCAGCTCGTCGACCTCGACGAGGACGTCCTCGGGCGTCAGCTCATCGCGCACGCCGCCGTCGACCGCATCGTGTTCGCCGGTGCTGCCGACACCGCCCGGTCGTTCACGTGGTGGCGTGCCGGGCTGCCCCTGACCGCGGCGACCGGCGGCACGAACGTCGTGGTCGTCACCCCGTCGGCGGACGTCGACCTGGCCGTGCAGGACATCGTGCGGTCGGCCTTCGGTCGGGCAGGGCAGGGAGTCGATGCGGTGTCGCTCGTCGTGCTGGTCGGTTCCCTCGCCGACAGTGAACGCTTCCGTCGCGGACTGGTCGACGCCACCCGCACGATCCGGGTGGCGTGGCCGGACGACCCGACGGCACAGATGGGTCCACTCGTCGCCGAACCGACGGGTGCGGTCCTGCAGGCGCTGACGGAGCTCGGACCGGGGGAGTCCTGGTTGGTGCAGCCGGCGCCGCTCGACGACTCCGGGCGGCTGTGGTCGCCGGGCATCCGCGACGGTGTCCGGCCGGGCAGCGACGCCCACCAGACCGCGCAGCCGGTGCCCGTGCTCGGCATCATGCACGCGGAGACCCTCGGCGACGCGATCGCGATCCAGAACGGCACCGACCACGGGCTGGTGGCGGGCCTGCACTCGCTCGACGCCGACGAGGTCGGTGAGTGGGTCCAGCGGGTCCAGGCAGGCAGCCTCGTCGTCAACCGCCCCACCACCGGCGCGGTCGTCGGTCGGAACCCGCTCGGCGGGTGGAAGCGCTCCGCCGTCGGCACCGGTACCCGGCCGGGTGGCTCGATGTCCGTCGCCACGCTCGGCCGGTGGCAGCCCACGCCCCGCACGGTCCACAAGAGCATCCAGCTGCACGGATTGTCGAACCGCGTGACTGCCGTGGTCGAGGCAGCGCGCAGTGGCCTGTCGTTCGAGGAGTTCGACCAGGTCCGTGCCGGGGCTCTGAGCGACGTGCAGGCCCGGGCGGCCGAGTTCGGGGTCTCACGTGACCCCGCCGGCCTGGTCGTCGAGCGGAACGTGCTGCGGTGGCGTCCCCAGTCGGTGATCGTGCGGCAGGCCGAGGGCGCCTCGAACGGTGACCTGGTCCGGACCCTCGTTGCCGCCACGGCCAGTCGTGCGCACGTGCTGCTGAGCACCGCCCGCCCGCTGCCCGGGCCGCTCACGCAGCTGTTCGCCGCGCGCCGGGCACCGCTCGACGTGGTCGACCACGTCGTCGAGTCGGACGACGACTTCCTGCGCCGGGCGGCGTCGGGCGCGGTGTTCCAGGACGACTGGTCGAACCCCGACGACCAGCCCCAGGACGCCATCGACGTCGTGCTCGCCCAGGGACAGGACCGGCCGCGTCACACCGCGTTCGGCGGACCCGGGGCCCGCATCCGACTGGTCGGCGGTGATCCACTGGCGCTCGAAGAGGCGCTGGGCGCGAGCATCGACGTCGCGATCCACGCGGCACCGGTGGTCGAGGCCGGGTTGATCGAGATGCTGCCCTACCTGCGCGAGCAGTCCGTCTCGATCACGGCGCACCGCTTCGGCGAGGTGGACACCGAGTTCAGCGACTTGCGCGTCTGAACGCGTCGGCGCGCCGCAGCAGCGCACGCAAGCCCGTCTCGTCGGGCACGAACCCCTCCTGTCGTGCGGCTCGCCGCCGTCCGGCCAGCTCCAGCGCGCGCAGCGCCGTCTCCGGCGCCAGCGGTGCGGTGGTCAGCGCGGCCACTTCGGCAGCGTCCGCGTCCCACGGGGTTGGCTGCGGGTGGTGGACGGTCCCCGTGGCGGCGTCGGCGGTGCGCATCGACTCGACCAGGGCCTCCCTTCCGATCCCCAGCACCAGGTGGAGCCCGATGAGCAGGTTCCCCCGACCCAGCCGGACGGCGGCCAGTGCCGCGTCGAACCGGAGGGCATTGTCGGACGGTGGCCGGGGCAGCACCATCTCGGCGCCCTGGACCGACAGGTCCACGAAACGACCGTCCCCGGTGACCAGCCGCAGCTGCGCGCCGGCCTGCTGCCAGGCCCACAGCGGCGCGTCGAGCAGGGCCTCGACGTCGAGCGGAGCGTGGGCGACGACCCGCACGTCCAGGTCGCTCCAGCCGTCCACCGTGCCCGTGGCGACGGACCCGTAGAGCTGCACGGCGTCGAGCGCGGGCCACGCGCGCATCCGGTCGAGCAGGTCGTTCCGCCAGTCGGTCACCCGTTCACTCTCCCAGGAATCCATGAGGATCATGCACTTTCGTGGCCGGATGTCTGACGACCGCACCCTCGTCGCCGACGGCCTGCGCAACGCGCGCGACCTCGGCGGACTGCCACGACGCTCGGGTGGGACGACGCCGCGCGGCCGGTACTTCCGGTCCGAGTCCGTGGACCGGCTCACCGAACGGGGATGGGACGCACTCCGCGACGCGGGCATCCGCACGGTCGTCGACCTGCGGACGCCCGAGGAGCGTGCGCAGGACACCAGCGAACGCCCGGGCTGGCTGACGACGGTGGCGGTGGACCACGACGACCTGCAGGACACCGCGTTCTGGTCCGGCTACTGGTCGAACGGCCTGGTCGGCACGCCCCTGTACTACGGCCCGCACCTGGACCGGAAGCCGGAGCGCACGGCCGCGGCCCTGGTGGCGCTGGCCCGGGCCGCACCGGGAGGCGCGCTGTTCCACTGCGCCGGCGGCCGGGACCGGACGGGCATCGTCGCGCTGGTGCTGTTGGCCCTGGCGGACGTCGAGCCGCAGGCGATCGTCGACGACTACCTGCGCACCCTGTCGGTGTCGAACGACCTGTTCGCCGCGATGGGCGTGCAGGGACAGGAAGCCCGCATCCAGGCACTGTGCGCGGAGCACGGCACCACCGTCGCCGACGCGTTCCGCGCCGTCGTCGCCGACTTCGACGCAGACCGGTTCACCGCCCGGTCCGGTCTCGACGCAGACGACCTGGAGGCTCTGCGCACCTTCCGCGCGCCCGTCACCTGAGTGCGCGGCCGGTTCAGTCCTCGGTGTCGCCGGCCTCTTCGGACTCGACGCCGGTCTCGTCCATGCGATCGCGCAGGTGGTCGGCCATCGACGCGGCGCCCTCGTGTCCGTGGTCGTGGTTGACCTGCTCGATCAAGCCCGACAGCTTCTCGTGGTTGGTGGCGTCGGTGGCACCGTCCATGACGGGCTCGGTCTGTTCCTCGTTGTTGCTCATGGACCGGACGCTACGCGGCGACCCGGTGAGCACCGTGCGGTCTGGCCGTTTGACGCCCGAAGTGGGGTACGGACCTGTCTGTCCCCCTTCGTGCGGACCGGGTAGTGTCTTCGTCAGCGAGCAACCCCGATCGGCGGGTCCCCTGCCCACCGAGGCTCGCCAGAGCGTCGACGCTCCGGCTCTTGAGCGTCCCCTGTGCTCGAGCCGGAGCGCGACAGCCCCGTCGTCCGGCCGTCGCAGGACCGGCTAGTGTCGACGACCCGTGCCGACCAGCGCGACCTCAGCGATCGCGAACGCCGTCGCGAGCACGACCTGTCGCAGAGCCACCCGGCGCCACGGAGCCGGCGCGACCAGCAGCGGCAGCATCGTCACGGCGTGCGCGGCGTCGATCGCGGCTCCGACGGTGTGGGCGTTCCCGGAGCCGGCGCGGGCGAGCACCCCGGCCTGCACGACCTGGCGCACACCGATCACCCGGTGGAAGGTCGCCGTCCGCCGGTCCCGACCCGAGCGGATGAGGTGCAGGGCGCCGAGGACGGCGCGGGCTCCCTCGACGGCGGTCGCGGACGAGTGGCCTTCGTGTGCGCTCATGCCCCCGTTGTACCGGCTCGGCCGGAGAACCGGCACAGTGGGGGCACCGCGCGACTGACGGTCTGCGGGTCCGGGCCGGGCCGGTCCGCTGGTCGAACGACATCCACGGTGTCGTACGACATCGGCCCTGTCGCACCAGCACCCCGCCCGGCGCGTCAGCCCCGACCAGCGCCGAACCGCGTCGTCACACCGGGCGAGTACAGCACCGAGTCCGGCTCGAGCGTCGTCAGGGCGAAGGGCAGCCCGGCCGCACGGACCAGGTCGTCCCGCAGCGACACCACCGAGGCCCGGTGCAGCTCCCACGACGCGTGCTCGTTCGGCCAGAACTGCGTGCGCCCGGCGCGGTGCACGTGCATGCCCCACCGCGCCGTCAGGAACGTCTCGAGC
Source organism: Microbacterium sp. M1A1_1b (assembly GCF_053345565.1). Taxonomy (NCBI): domain Bacteria; kingdom Bacillati; phylum Actinomycetota; class Actinomycetes; order Micrococcales; family Microbacteriaceae; genus Microbacterium; species Microbacterium sp. M1A1_1b. Next base: position 111,901 of record NZ_JBKFAJ010000006.1, on the reverse strand, counting down.
GCCGTCGGCTCGGCGACCTGCGGCTCGACCCGCACGTCGAACGTCGAGCGCACGTGGGTGCCGTGCCGCCGCATCGCGTAGCCGACGCGTCCGTCGCGCTTGCGGGTCTCGGCGTCCGCCCACCAGTACGGCAGGCCGGTGGCCACACGTGCGCCGAGCGTGGGCAGGAACTTCCCCGCGTCGAGCGACAGGAACGCCACCCCGCGTCGGCCCTGGTCGTCCCGCGTGTAGACGCGCACGTTCACCTCGACGAAGTCGCCGATGCTGCCGGTGCGCCCGAGTCGACCGAGCGGCGGGAACCGGGTGTCGGTGAAGCGGAAGCCGATCAGTCCGACCCAGGTCGTCACGTCGTCGTCGCTGCCGTCGAGTGCCATGGTGTCCGGACGGGTGCCGGCGGGCAGCAGCGGCGCCACGGCCGACACGTCGACCCGCCAGTGCACGAACACCACGTCGAGCCAGTCCTGCGAGATCCACGGACGGCCGGTCAGGGCCGGCGCGGCCGACGACACGGACTGGAGGCCCGACCCGCCTCCGTCGATCCGGCCGGCGGTCACGAGTCACTCCGTTCGTCGATGTGGCCGGCGACCGGCGCGTCGTCCCATCCCTGCTGCGGGGTGTCGCAGGTCCCGCGGAAGACGTACTGCGACGGCCGTTTCCGTTCGCTCGACGTCCAGTCGATCGCGGGTCGCCGACGCTCTGGTGGCAGGTAGCCGATCCGGTACACGGCCATCAGCTCGAGCTCGGGCGGGACCCGCAGCAGGCCCTCGATCTCGACCCACGCACCCGGGGTCTCCATCGGGAAGGACACGAACTGGATGCCGAGTCCGAGCTCCGTCGTCGCGAGCCAGACGTTCTCCATCGCCGCGCCCATGCTGAACACCGAGTAGAAGCCCGACAACTCCTCTGCCCGGTACTCGTGACGGTCGAGCATCACGCCCAGCAGCAACGGCGACCCGGCGACCAGCTTCCGGTTCTCCTCGCCCAGGGTCTGCGGCACGCGCAGGGCGTTCATGAGGGTCTGCCCGCGCTTGGTGAACACCTGCTTGGTGAACGGCTTGAGCGGCCCGGGGAGCTTGTCGAACAGCATGCCGTCGCGTCGCTCGTCCATCTCGGCCTGACTGAACCGGAAGTACGGCTTGTAGCGCTGGAAGAACGTGCCCTCGGCCATCGTTCGGGTCATCGAGCGGCCGCTGATCTCGGCGACGCGTTCGATGGTCGGCCGCTCCTCGACCAGGACGAACCGCCACGGCTGGCTGTTGAGCTGTGACGGTGCCCGCCCGGCCAACTCGACCAGCAGCCGCTGGTGTTCCTGGGAGACAGGGTCGGGCAGGAACGGCCCGTTCGTCGTGCGCCGTCGCCGGATGGCCTCGAAGAGCTCCACGTGCTGTCCTTCCTGTCCGGTCAACGCCGCGCGAGCAGCGCCCCCAGGTAGGACGGCGCGGCGGCGACCGCAACGCTCCAGTGTGCTCTCGACCGGGGGTTCGTGCGCGGCGCGACGGCCAGCGGGACCAGAGCGGGGAGCAGGAACAGCGCCGAGCGCGAGTGTGTCCACAGCGGGGTCGTCGCGGCGGCACCCGTCAGGGTCGCCGTCACGACGAACAGACCGTGGTGCACGATCCGGAGCTTCTTCGTCCGGATGAGCCGGACGGCCACGGCGGTGCCCCACACGCAGTTCGCGACGTACGCAGCGGTCGCGGCGGTGACCAGGCGGCGGGCGTGACGCGATCCTGTGGGAGCCGAGTCGGGCCTCCTGGACGACGCGATCCGAGCCATGGGCCGGACGCTACGCGGTCTCGCGGGAAACCAGGCGGGACAGCACCACGGCGCTGCGGGTGTGGTCGACCTGGGGGGCCAACCGGACGCGGTCGAGCGCCTCTTCGAGTGCGGGCAGATCACGCGACCGCATGTGCACGACCGCGTCGGCGCTGCCGGTCACGGTGCCGGCATCCACCACCTCGGGCACGGAGTCCAGCAGCGCACGCAGTTCGTCGGGGGAGACGGTGCCGCGGCAGTACAGCTCGACCCAGGCCTCGGTGCCCCGGTCCTCGACCGCGGGGTCGACCTTGATCGTGAACCCGCGGATCACCCCGTCGGCGACCAGGCGGTCCACCCGGCGCTTGACGGCCGACGCCGAGAGCCCGACGACCGCCCCGATGTCGCCGTAGCCGGCGCGGGCGTTGTCCCGGAGTCGATCCAGGATGCGGTGGTCGAGCGAATCCATCGTTGAGGATCCTACGCGGAGTTCTTGCGAGGTCGCCGTGCTGGACGCACGAAACGTGCGCGCGTTCGCAGCCTGTGTGGGCTCGAGTCTCCCTAGACTGATCCCAGGCGTCGACCTGGTCCGCCTCGGAACACGGTGAGTGAGCCTGCATCTCACCGAGCTCTTCCTCGAGTGGTGGTTCCTGGCAGGCTCGGGCCCGAAGTCCCCCAGGAGGACTCCAGTGTCGAATCCCACAACCGAGACGATGTCGGCCCCCGCCCGTACCGCGACCAAGCGCACCATCCTCATGTGCAAGCCGGACTTCTACACGGTGAGCTACCGGATCAACCCGTGGATGCACCCCGAGCAGCCCACGGACACGTCCAAGGCGGTGCAGCAGTGGCAGTCGCTCGTCGACGTCTACGAGCAGCTCGGCTTCGACATCGCGTACATCGACCCGATCGACGGCCTGCCGGACATGGTCTACGCGGCGAACGGCGGCTTCGTGCTCGACGGTGTCGCGTACGGTGCCAAGTTCCAGTACCCGGAGCGCCAGCCCGAGGGCCCCGCGTACATGGACTGGTTCCGCAGTGCCGGCCTGAGGGTCGCCGAGCCGCGTGAGACGAACGAGGGCGAAGGCGACTTCCTGCTCATCGGCAACACCATCTACGCGGGGACCGGCTTCCGCTCGGACAGCACCTCGCACGAAGAGCTCGCCGAGGTCTACGGACGCGAGGTCGTCACCCTCAAGCTCATCAACCCGAGCTTCTACCACCTGGACACCGCGATCGCCGTGCTCGACCCGGAGCCGTCCGCGGACGGGACCAGCAACATCGCGTACCTCGAGAGCGCGTTCGACGAGCCGTCGCTGGCGATCCTGCGCGAACGCTTCCCCGACGCGATCATCGCCACCGAGGAGGACGCCGCGATCCTCGGCCTGAACTCCTACTCGGACGGGTACAACGTCGTGATCGCCGCGCGGGCCACCACCTTCGCCGAGCAGCTCCGCGAGAAGGGCTACAACCCGATCGGCGTCGACCTGTCCGAGCTGCTGCTCGGCGGCGGCGGCGTGAAGTGCTGCACGCTCGACCTGCACCCGGACGGTACCGGCACCTCCGTGGCGCGGTCCTGATGAGCACCACCGACGTCACCGCGACCGGATCGGCGACCGCGGCGGCGCTCGCCGTCGAGGACCGTTCGCTCGCGCACAACTACAGCCCACTGCCCGTCGTCATCGCATCCGGCTCGGGTGCGACCGTCACCGACGTCGACGGCAAGCAGTACCTCGACGGGCTCGCCGCGTACTCGGCCGTGAACTTCGGCCACGGCAACCCCCGGCTGCTCGACGCCGCACGGGCGCAGCTCGACCGCGTCACGCTGACCAGCCGTGCGTTCGTCAGCGACCGGCTGGGCCCCTTCGCGTCGGCACTCGCCGAGCTCACCGGCACCGACATGGTCCTGCCGATGAACACCGGCGCCGAGGCCGTCGAGTCCGCCATCAAGGTCGCCCGTGCCTGGGGCTACCGGGTGAAGGGCGTCCCCGCCGACCGCGCAACGATCATCGTCGCGAGCGGCAACTTCCACGGCCGCACCACGACGATCATCTCGTTCTCGGACGACCCCGACGCCCGCAACGACTTCGGCCCGTACACGCCGGGGTTCCGCACGGTGCCGTACGGCGACGCGTCAGCGCTGCGCGAGGCGATGGACGACACGGTCGTGGCCGTGCTGCTCGAGCCGATCCAGGGCGAGGGTGGCGTGGTCATCCCACCGGCCGACTACCTGCCGGCCGTGCGTGCGGTCTGCGACGAGTTCGGCGCGCTGTTCATCGCCGACGAGATCCAGTCCGGCCTGGGTCGGACCGGGCACACCCTGGCGGTGTCGCGCGTCGGCGTGCGCCCCGACCTGATCACGCTCGGCAAGGCCCTGGGCGGCGGCATCGTCCCGGTGTCCGCCGTGGTCGGGTCGCGCGAGGTCCTGGGCGTCCTGCGTCCGGGTGAGCACGGGTCGACGTTCGGCGGCAACCCGCTGGCCGCGGCCGTCGGCTCCGAAGTCGTCGCGATGCTGGCCGAGGGCACGTTCCAGCAGCGGGCCCTCGACGGCGAACCGCTGCTGCGCGGACTGCTCGACGACCTGGTCGGACGCGGAGTCGTGACGCACCGGGTCGCCGGACTGTGGGCGGGCATCGACATCGACCCCGCGATCGGCACCGGCAAGGAGATCGCCAAGGCCATGGCCGCACGCGGGGTCCTGGTCAAGGACACCCACGGGTCGACGATCCGCTTCGCGCCGCCGCTCGTCGTCACCGACGAGCAGATCGCGGACGCGATCGGGGCCCTGCGCGCCGTCCTGCACGACCGCAGCTGACGCGCCGGGCCCGCACCGGGCCTCCCGTCCGCGCCCCGTCCGCGCCCCGTGCGGGACCCCGTGCGGGACCCCGTCGAGGGAGCAGCAATCGTCGAGTCGGCCCGAACCACCCGACGATTCCTGCTCCCTCGATGGACGCTCGGCAGCTAGACCGCCCAGCGTTCGGCGAGCTGGTCCATCAGGGCGTCGAGCCGTTCGTCGACGACCTGCTCGTCCGGGTGCGCCTCGTACCACGCGATGACCTCGCGCACACCCTGGCGGTACGGCGTGCGGGGCTGGTACCAGGGCACGAGCGAGCGGATCTTGCTGTTGTCGAACACCGAGCTGTTCGCCTTGTCGCCGAGCAACGCCGCGCCCCACTCGGCGTCCACGGCGGCGATCGCGTCCGCCGGCACGTGCACGATGCGCAGGTCGTCCACACCGGCCGCCGCAGCGATCTCGGCCGCGATCTGGTTCCACGTCGGGGCCTCGTCGCTCGTGATCGTGAAGGCCTCGCCGATCGCCGACGCGTTGTCGAGCAGCCCGGTGAACCCGACCGCGAAGTCCCGGCTGTGCGTCAGCGTCCACAGCGACGACCCGTCACCCGTGATGATGACGGGCTTGCCGGCCCGCATGCGCGCGACCGCCGTCCACCCGCCCGACAGGGGCAGCTTCGTCTCGTCGTAGGTGTGCGACGGCCGGACGATCGTCACCGGGAAGTCCTGCTCGCGGTACGCCTGCATGAGCAGGTCCTCGCACGCGATCTTGTCGCGGGAGTACTGCCAGAACGGGTTCTTCAGCGGCGTCGACTCGGTGATCGGCAGGTGCGTCGCCGGCGTCTGGTACGCCGAGGCCGAGCTGATGAACACGTACTGCCGGGTCCGGCCGGCGAAGAAGTCGATGTCCGCCTGCACCTGGTCGGGCGTGAACGCGATCCAGTTCACCACCGTGTCGAAGCGGCGGTCGCCGAGCACCTTTGCCAGGGCGTCGCGGTCCGACACGTCGGCCTGGAGGCGCTCCACACCCTGGGGCAGCGGCCTGCCCCCGGTGGTCCCGCGGTTCAGGACCGTGACGTCGATCCCCTGTCGGGTCGCTTCCGCCACACACGCGGCGCTGATGACGCCGCTCCCGCCGATGAACAGGACACTCGCTCCGTTGCTGGTCATGCGTCCACGAAACCACGTGCGGCGTCGGATGCCGCGCAGTTTCGGGGGACTACCGTCACCCCGTGAGTCGCATCGACGCGGCCACGACAGGAGTGACACGCACATGGAGTACCGCTACCTCGGCAACTCGGGCCTCAAGGTCTCCGAGATCACCTACGGCAACTGGCTGACCCACGCCTCCCAGGTCGAGAACGACGCGGCGATCGCCTGCGTCCGGGCGGCGCTCGACGTCGGCATCTCGACGTTCGACACCGCCGACGTCTACGCCAACACCGGCGCCGAGACCGTCCTGGGCGAAGCGCTCAAGGGCGAACGACGCCAGTCGCTCGAGATCGCCACGAAGGTCTTCGGTCCGACCGGGCCCAAGGGCCACAACGACGTCGGGCTGTCGCGCAAGCACATCCTCGAGTCGATCGACGGATCGCTCGGCCGGCTGCAGACCGACTACGTCGACCTGTACCAGGCGCACCGTTTCGACCACGAGACCCCGCTCGAAGAGACCATGCAGGCCTTCGCCGACATCGTGCGGCAGGGCAAGGTCCTGTACGTCGGCGTCTCGGAGTGGACCGCCGAGCAGCTGCGCGCGGGTGCGGCACTGGCGAAGGAGCTCGGCTTCCAGCTCATCTCGAACCAGCCGCAGTACTCGGCGCTCTGGCGCGTCATCGAGGCCGAGGTCGTGCCGACGTCGAAGGAACTCGGCATCTCGCAGATCGTCTGGTCGCCCATCGCCCAGGGGGTGCTGACGGGCAAGTACAAGCCGGGTCAGCCGCTGCCCGAGGGGTCGCGCGCCACGGACGACAAGGGCGGCGCGGACATGATCAAGCGGTTCATGCGCGACGAGGTCCTGACGTCGGTGCAGGGGCTTGAGCCGATCGCGAAGGAACTCGACCTGTCGATGGCGCAGCTCGCGGTGGCGTGGGTGCTGCAGAACGAGAACGTCGCGTCGGCGATCATCGGGGCATCGCGTCCGGAGCAGGTGCACGACAACGCCGGCGCCGCAGGTGTGACGATCCCGGCCGAGCTGCTGTCGCGCATCGACGACGCACTCGGTGGTGTCGTGGAGCGCGACCCCGCGAAGACGAACGACAGCAGCCCGAAGACCCGCGAGGCCTGACGGGTTCGGTCGTACAACCGAAAGCACCTCGCGCCGCGCATCGCCGTGGTTTGAGGTGCTTCCGGTTGTTCGGGCGCAAACCGCGCACGCAGAACACCCGAAGCCGTACCACGGAAAAAGGCCCCTCACTTCCGTGAGGGGCCTTTCACCGTGGCTGGACACGGCATCGATCCGTGGACCTTTCGATTTTCAGTCAGGAAATTGCCGGTAGTCGAGTACCCGTTGGTCTTTGATGTCCAGGTCGGACGAGGGTGCGAGGCGGTTTGGCGCTAGTTAGTCCTGGCCAGATTGATTGGTTTCCCGGCACGTTACCGGCACGGTGGCTCGTCTTTCCGGCTTCTACCGCGTCAAGTTCTGACTCCCTCAGGACGCACTTAGCGGTCAGGCCAAGGCGAGGTAGCAAACCCTCCTGTACATAGTCGGAAATCCTCCGCGCGAGGGCTTTAGGCAAGAGCTAATATGAACACCTGTATTGCGGGCCCGATAATTCCTCCGAAGTCTGAATACTCGACCTTCGAGCGCAAGAGGGCAGGTTTGGTCGCCGAACGTTCTGCGATCATAAGCACCTCGGGCTCGTAATAGATCCAGTCGCGTTCCTCGACGTAGGAAAGCGACTCGTGATGATGAGCCATCAGTGTGGCCCTGAGTGCTTCCTCATTGACATCCACAAAGGTCGATAGGCGCCGGTCGAGGTCTTCCATCTCCTCGGGCGTATACGCATCGAGCAGTAGCTCGAGAAGCCCTTCTGGTCTTGAAGTTCTCGTCTGATCGTCGACCAAGCGTTCAATTTGAACCCGCAAATTGTCGTAGGTACGAGCAACGGCATACTCAGGCATCTCGGCCTGCTTCTCTATTACCGCCTTGACTTCTTCGTCGAAGAGTTCGGTGAGGACAATAAGCCTCAACAGTTTCCGCTTGAGTTCGTCGGGGAGTTCCACCGCACCCTTGTAGCGGAGCCGATGGTCGACCACATACCACGCATCGCTAGCTGCAGTGCGAACCTGAACTTCAATCTTGATCGGCTGACCAGTTGAGTCCGTGATTTCTTTCGAGACGAGATCAAATTGCTCCGACCTGTACTTCATCTCATCGGGCTTTAGTTCCTTGTGATCTAGTACTGGCTCCCATTCGGCTTGCTTGAGCAGCCAGTCGGTGAACGCGTCCACGCCCTGTGTGGTCGGAAAGATTGCTTTCAAAGCCACAAGGTCACCGAACTCGTGCCATTGGCGTACGTGACTGGGTTTACGGTACGCCTTCCCCAGCATGCTGCTGTAAGTCTTAACCCGACCGAGGATCGCAGCAGCTGGATCAATGCGATGTGCTGCAGGCTCAAGGAGCAGCTTCCAGGCGGTGAGAGCTTCGTGAAGGGAGCTCTTCTCCTGAAAGTAGCGTTCGGTCAGGCTAGTGATACTCATTCGTCAATCCTTTGGGGCTGTACCTAAGCCGTACCGCCGCAAAGCACCCCGTATATAAATCGTGGTCCCGTCGGAACCCTCTGAGACGATCTCTACATCCCCACGGTCAAGGGCGGAAGCACTTGCTGAGACCACGACTCCGTGCCCATACATGCGCAGCCCAGCGCCGTGACCAGGGACTAGGGCGAGATCTTTTGAGACAACTGCCTGCGAAACATCTTCGGGTAGTGAATTCATGAAACTGTCTCGATCTTCCGCCTCTAGAAATTGATCTGCAAATTCCGAGGCTTGGAAGGTTGGAGCGGGAGCGCTCATGTAAGCAAGGAGGGCAGTCGCGTATCGTGATTGCGTGCCGTCATCCGCCGAAGTCTGGTTTACCCAGCCCATGGCGGATTGCATAAATTGTTTCGTCTGAACCTCTGAGTTGTCCGCAAGGCGGCAGCCGAGGAAGGTGGACATGAAGAACTCCGCGAAGGCAACCCCGTTTTGTTGGTCCACCATCTGCCCGATCACGAGAGAGTTGCTGACCTTGAGTACTGCAATCTTGTAGATTCGCGAATTGTTACCGACAATTAGCTCATTCAGGTGCTCAAGGTCGAAATGTCCCGTGGCTTCGTCTCCGACGCGGCGCAGCCGCATGCCTTCCGCGTGCTCAGCTTTGAGAAGGATCAAAGAGGACTCCCCGTTGTTCGTCGCAATAGCTACGATGAGAATGCCTGAAGGGCTATTCCCGGTTTGGGATCGGTGGAGATTGTGCGCGAGTTCTTGCGAGGCCGTAACAAAGGTGTCCGGATTCTTGAATATGCTGCGGACCTGATCGGGCGTGGTCGAGCCCGCGCCAGAGTCTTCAATGACCTGCCGCGGGCTCTTTAGAGCGAAGTCCAGCATGTTTTCTTCGATGAAGCGCTTGGTCTGAGGGGCCAAAACGGTTTCCTCTGCTGAGAGGCCAACCTGGTGCTCGCCGTCTGCAGCGTATCTGCCCTTCGGGATCTCGTGAACGATAGCTCGGGTGATTTGCACCAACTGGGTCTCCTGTCGAACAACGTGAGGCGTTGTCGGAAGTTACCACAGCGGGTTACACCGCCTGGCTTGGGGACCTGCTGTGGCGCGTGCTGATCTTCGCACCATCCGCCGACGGTGCGCCGGGGTGCGAGGGCGAGGAGCGCCCGGACCGCAGCGAAGCGAGGACCGGACGCACCGGAGGCGTCGCGCGCCGGCCCGGCCGCTAGGCCGGCCTTGAACGAGTAGAGAAAGTTCTCACAGCTCGGGCTGAAGCGCTGGCCGGGGCAGTCGGGTAACCTGTCTAGATATGAACCGTCTGGCTGCTTCTGACCTCGGCGAGCTCGACCGAGCTTCTGGCGATCCGCTGTATCGCCAGATCGCCGACCGGCTCCTCGATCTCATGGCGACCGGTGCGCTGGCGTCTGGGGACATGCTGCCGTCGACCCCCGAGCTGTCTCGGCACTTCGGCGTGGCACCCATGACGATCCGCGAGGCGTTGAACGTCCTTCGCGCAGAGGGTCGGATCGTGTCGGAGAAGGGCAAGGGGGTGTACGTGGACGGGCCACCGCCGTTGCGCGTGGCCATGAGGACGCTCTCGTTCGACGCGTCGGTGTTGCCTCCGCTGACTGGTGCGCTGCCGAAGCCCCCGGACCTCGCTGACGTGTTGGCAAAGCTCGCCACGGGTGACCTTCGTGTGACCGACTCTCTCGCGTTGTCTGATCGAGGAGGGCTGGTTTCCGCTCCGCAGTGGCTGGGTGAGGGCCGATTGCTGGAGATCTTCCACAAGCACTCAGGCCAGGTCTTCGCCGTGAGCCGCTACGTCCTCCCTGAGGCCTTGGCGCATGGCGGCTCTGTCACCGAATCCGTAGCGACTTTGTGCGCGGTGGCCGACTCGGTGGATGGACTGCACGAGGAGGTCCTGAGCAGGATGCCGACTCGGAGCGAGGCTGCGGATCTGCTTCTGCCGAGGGAGCAGCCGGTGCTTGTCACGCGGCATGTCGGACTGAGCGGCGGGGTTGAGGTCATTCGTGCGGAGACCGTTCGTGATGGCCGTGCGCCGGTCACGTTGGTTGACTTGCCTGTCTAGATAAGTTACCGTTGATCTCAGTAGGTGCCGGTAGGAACTTACTGCAACGTATCTAGATAGACCAAGTTAGAGAGGAATCTCATGGCACTCCAGTCAGCAATCCCGGTGAGCTTCGACGCGTACTTCCCGAAGGGTGCGTTCATGGTGGGTGAGGTCGAGCCGGTCGTGAAGTGGTCCGATGACGGGCAGCGTCAGGGGCAGGACCTCGACAAGAACTCCGGTCAGCCGATGTGGCAGGTGCGCGTGATCGACGCTGATCCTGACGCGCGCAAGGGCCAGAACGAGGTCACGGTCAAGATCATCAGCATCAGCGAGCCGGTTGCCCCGCCGGAGATCCAAGGCCTCCCGTTCCGTCCGGTCGTCTTCGATGGTCTGTCGGTCACCCCGTACGTGAAGGAGAACGGCGGTCGACCACGCGTCGCGTACTCGCTCCGGGCTCGCGAGATGAAGGCCGCTGCGAAGCCGCGGGGTGGTGAGTGATGAGTTGGTCCGTTCGTAAGGAGGTCCGCTATTGGGCTGACGAGTTCGAGGGGTTCGCCCGACGCTTCCGGTGGGTGCTGATCGGACTGATGATCCTCACTCTCGTGGATCTCTTGACCACCTGGTTGCCACTTGTGTGGTCGCTCAACGGCTTCGTGGCACTGATCTTCGTGCTTCGCCGTCTGCGGGTGTGGGGCACCATCGACGAAGCCCTCCACCGAGCGCAGCAGCGCTCGATCTCCCGGCACATCGTGGCCGCCTGGCCGGCTCTTGCGCAGACACTCCGGCTTGAAGCGCATGGTCCGAGTGGATCGCGTATCGCAGCCGGTATCGGTTCACCGAGCTGGGACGCAGATGCGTGTCTTGTCCCGCTGTACCTCCCGAGCGGTCTCACGTCCGGGGACGTCGGAGCTCACCTGGACCGGATCGCGGCAGCGTTCGGGGCGCGTCGCGCCACCTTGTCCGGGACGCGGATCGATCAGCTCGGACTTCGCCTGTACTACGCCGACCCTCTTGCCGAACCGTTCGTACTTGCTCCAAGCGATGAGTGGGACGGACGAGCGGTCACGATGGGCCGGACTGAGGAGGGCGACGATTGGAGGCTCCGTCTCGGTCCGCACACGCTGGTTGCAGGGGCCTCGGGAAGCGGCAAAGCGTCGATCGTCTGGGCGCTCCTCTTGGGGCTCGCCGGCGCAGTCCGATCCGGGATGGTCGAAGTGTGGGGCGTCGACCTCAAGGGCGGCATGGAGCTCGGGATGGGTAAGCCTCTCCTGACTCGCTTCGCGAACGACTCGGTGCACGCGGTGACCATGCTCGAGGAGGCCGTCGCTCAGATGCAGGCACGGGCTCGCGACCTCGCCGGGACGACTCGGCAGCATGAAGCTTCCACTGAGGCCCCTCTCGTGATCGTCCTGATCGACGAACTCGCTGCTCTGACGGCGTACGAACCAGACCGGGATCTGCAGCGCCGGGCTAACGCCAGCATCGCAACGCTGGCGTCACAAGGGCGTGCTGTCGGCTTCGTGGTGATCGCGTGCCTGCAGGATCCACGCAAGGAGGCGCTGCCCGCGCGGGGGCTCTTCACCCAGACGATCGGGCTTCGTCTCCGGGACCGGACCGAGACGTCGATGGTGCTCGGCGACGGCTCTGTCGCTGCCGGTGCGCTCTGCCACGAGATCCCGATCGGCGCGCCCGGCACCGCCTACGTCCTGTCCGACGAGCTCGCGACACCGCAGCGGGTGCGGGCTGGGTACGCGGACGACGCCCTGATCACGCACACGGCACGAACCTTTGCAGCGCCGCGCTTCAAGCCGGTGGTCGTACCTGAGACACAAAGTGCACGTGAGCCCGCCCGTCCGCGACGTCGGACGCGGAGCGCTGTTCAATCGAAGGAGGAGTCATGAAGAACATCGCACGATCCGCACTGGTCATCGTCGTCGCTGGGGTGCTCGTCGCCGGCGGCGCGATCCTCGGTCACTTCACCGCAGCGAAACACGCTCCAGCCGCGGCCGAGGCAAAACCCTCGATGTGCAACCTGCGCATCTCTTGGGACACGACGAACGGTGTAGAGCACGCGATCTACGTCGCGCCAGATCTTGCAGACCGTTCACTCGTCCAGCGGTACGGGCAAATCGCGAACCAGTCGTGCACTGACGCGCAGCTCACCGACTGGATCAATCAACGACGCAAGGAGCACGCCGCGGTAGACGTCTGCCGTCCAGTGCTGCGCACAGACGATGTGACTGGGTACGTGTACCCGATCGGATGCGCGGTCCCCGAACTGGTGGTGTCTGATGGGCCTCGCTGAGTCAGTCGCGCGCCGTCTCCGCAGTCCGGAGTTCGACCGTTGGATGCGGGGTGCCGCCCGGGTGGGCTTCTGCACGAACCCGGTTCGGCTGGTCGGAGCATCCACGACCTTCGGATCTGAGACGGGGGAGGAGCGCGCCAGGTTCTCGTCTGCCGACCAGCCGGACCACGTCCTCTTCACTCGCTGCGGTAACCGCCGCGCGCAACGCTGCGCCTCGTGCAGCCACGAGTACAAGGGCGACACCTGGCACATGATCATGGCTGGCGCAGCCGGCGGTATGAAGGGCGTTCCCAACTCAGTCGCGGCCCACCCAATGGTCTTCCTCACACTGACCGCTCCTTCGTTCGGAGCCGTACACGGCGCGGCCTGCGCCCGGGCCAAACCCTGCAGACACGGTGGCCGACCGGAATGCGGGACCGGACACGGAGGAGGCAGACCCGAGCTCGGCGATGCGATCTGCCCAGACTGCTACGACTACGAGGGCCACGTCGTGTGGCAGTACTTCGCGTCCGAGCTGTGGAGGCGATTCACCATCCAGCTTCGTAGGGAGCTCGCCAGAGTCCTTGGCATGAGTCAGCGACAGGCTTCCACTCTCGTTCGACCACAGTTCGCGAAAGTGGCGGAGTTCCAGAAGCGGGGCGCCGTCCACTTCCACGCGATCGTCCGACTCGACGGTGTCGACAGCGATGATGCTTTCCCAGCGCCAGATGATCGCATGACGACCGCTCACCTGACGCAAGCGATCCGCCAGGCTGCGCGTGCGGTGCGGTATCAACCGCCCAGCCTTCCCTCTGGACGCTTCCCGAACGTGCTCCGTTGGGGGCGGCAAATCGACGTGAAGCCGATCGTTCGAGGCGAAGGTCTCGATGGACGGCTGTCGGATCGTGCGGTCGCCGCCTACATCGCCAAGTACGCGACCAAGGCGACGGAGGATCTGGATGTGGGGGCTTCGCCCCGTCCACACCTCGTCAGGCTCCGCGACGTCGCCGAGCAGATCGGAGTCGCTGCAGAACCGCAGTCGCCCTACGTACTTCTTGAGCGTTGGTCTCGGATGCTCGGCTTTCGTGGCCACTTCTCGACGAAGTCGAGGCGCTACTCGGTAACGCTCGGCTCTCTCCGGGAAGCACGACATCAGTGGCGACTTGAACGCATCGCCGCGGCTGCAAGTGAGCCTGACGCGGGAGAAGTCGAGAGCGTGCTCGTCGTTGGGAGTTGGTCCTACGCCGGGATGGGATGGACCTCGCAGGGCGACAAGGCTCTCGCGATCGAGGCTGCCCGTGCGGCGAGGGAATGGAGAGATTCGCGAAACACCAAGAGGCCAGACAAAGGAGACGGCGATGTTCGCTGATCAGGAAGCTCACGAAGAAACGACACTCGTCGAGGAGGACGCTTACCTCACGCGACGCGAGGCGGCTGCTCGTTGCCGTGTCCCGCTCTCGACCTTCGATGCGCTCCGCCGCCAGTCCAGGGTTCCGTACCCGGACGCGCGCATGGGGAAACACGTGCTGTGGAAGACGTCGACCATCGTCGGCTTCCTCGAATCGGGTGGTACCAGTGGCCGAGCGCACTGAGCGGCTGGACCCGCGGACTCGCAAGCCGCTCCCCGAAGGAATCAGGTACCGGACCGACCGCGGGAAGTACCAGGTCCGTGTATGGGCTACAGGTCTGAACGGTGAGGATCGAGAGCGGAGCTTCCTCGTTGGGTCGCTTGCCGAAGCGAAGCGTGTGCGGAGTGAAGCTCGAACTCGGATCAAGCCAGACGGCGGTATGACCCTCGATGTTTGGCACTCGCGCTACTGGCCGACGATCGAATCGAGTATCCGTCCCGCTACGGCTCGTGGTTACGACGTTGCGTGGCGACGCCGAGTGCAGCCGTGGTTCGGGCACCGCAAGTTGGAGACGATCTCTGCCGGCGATGTCGATGAGGCAATCGGACAGTGGAGCGGATCGGCTTCGACGCGCAACGACGCTCTTGCCATGCTCAGTCGGCTTCTCGACGGTGCGGTCCGGTTCGGCGTGATCGGCGGGAACCCGGCGCGACTGGTTCGTCGGCCTCGCGAAGACGGAGCACGGAGTTTTCGGTCGAGAGCGCTCTCTTCCGAGGAGGTCCGCACGCTTCTCGCTGCGATTGAGGACGGTCCCTACCGTGCATACCTCTCGGCACTCGTGTTCACCGGGATGAGAGCGGGGGAGGCGAGTGCTCTGCGGGTGTCCGACGTCGACCTGGCGGGACGAGTGATCCACGTTCGTCGGAGCTTCTCGCCGGGACGTAATGGTGAGCTGATCGAGCAGAGCCCGAAGAGTCACAAGGAGCGAACCGTCCCCCTGCCAGGGACGCTCCTGCCCTCGATAACCGAGCAGGTCGAGGGTAAACGCCGCAACGATCTCGTGTTCACCGGTCCCAAGGGGGGACGCCTGCAGGTGTCGAACGTCCGTAGGGCCGTCGACTGGGAGAACCTTCGACGAGTCCTGGACAGGCCAGATCTGCGCATCCACGATCTCCGACACACTCTCGCAACGCTCCTGTTCGATGCCGGGAGCGCTGCCAACGACGTGCAGGCCATCCTGGGACACTCTTCGATGCAGGTCACGGAGCGCTACAGTCGTGCACGTTCCGACTCCGCAGTGCGAGCAACCGGCGCACTTGACCAGCTGTTTCTAGGAGGGACGGGTCCGTGAACGGTAAGACGACCGTCGCAGAGTCGCTGCGGGACTTCCCGGATGATGTGGTCGAGGTCGACGGCTTCCCGCGGCGAGTAGAGCGAGCGAATCTGGTCCGCACGCCTGGGTTTGCGGCCAAGCTGCACACGATTTGGTTCTTCTTCAGTGCTGTGGAGCCCGCTTATGCGTTCGTACGCAGCGGGCGGATGTCTCTGCAGGTCGGCGGGGTGGCCCTCCGTGAAGCGATGTGGGAGGCCCGGTATGACGCTGAGAAGGACCGCGACGTGATGACTCTCCTGTTGGGAGCGCACCGGCCAGTTGCAGATTTCGATGACGCAGCGTTGATCGACCGCTTCCGTGACGGACTCGATCGAGAGTCGGCCCAATGGCAGGGGGCTTAGCCCATGGCCCGAGTGTCAATCGACCGAGAGCTGCTCGATGAGGCGAGGCAAATAACGGGTAGCAAGTCTGACCGTGAAGTGCTTGTCCTGGCTCTCGAGACCTTGATCGCGGTCCACCGGACCAGTAGCCAACCGCTCTGATCGCCAGGCGGCATCAGATTCGGCGATTGCGACGGCCGGCACAGGGGAACAGTAATTCGTGGCCTCCTGCGCGAGGGAGCAGGGGTACTACGGCTCTGTGTCAATCGGCCCGTCGTGTGACGGGAGGGAGCGTCCCGGCGTCTCCGCGAGACACCCACTCTGCCAATGTCAGGTCGGGGTAGTCCCCGAAGGGTGCTGGGGGCGTGTAGTCGCTGCGTCGCGATCCATCCGCGTTCCAAGCTGCTCCACAAGAGCAGATGACCCCGCCGTTCTCAATCGGCGTGAACGAGACGACAGAGCTGTCGAACGAGCACACCTGGCAGATGAGTCCATAGCTTTCAGTCCAAGACATGGGGCGAGCGTAAGTGGAACCTCCGTCCTTCAGTTTCGAACAACCGAGTGATCCGCACGGCCGCGCTCAGATGCGTTCTCGGAGCCAGGTGTCGACCGCGCTCATCGGGACCGGTGCGAACTTCCAAGCGTCGACGCCCACATGCATCATCGCGTCGTCATTCGTGAAGACCGCCGTCGAGTGCGTGTGCCCGTGAACGAGTGGAACACCATCGTCCACCGGACGGACCTTCTTGAGCTTGTCGATCGGGACAGTGTCATACGGATAGTGCGAAGCACGGAGCAGTTGCCCGTGTCGTGACCCGTTCAGCACCTCGGGGAGCACCGTCCAGCCGGCGGCTTCGTACAGAGGCGTCATTGATTGGATGCGAGTCCTTGTCTGCGTCGCTCGCGAGACCCAGTCGTGGTTGCCCGGGACGAGCAGCCGACGTCCGTGCAGCTGACGGGTGAGGGCAAGAGCATCACCGACGTCGTTCATCGAGGCCATGAGCAGATCGCCGAGGTGCAGCACGATGGCCTCCGGCGGGACGACTGAGTTCCAGCGCTCGACGAGAGAGGTATCCATCGTCTCGACGTTGCCGAACGGACGCCTCGCGTGCTCGATGATCCGCGCATGCCCGAAGTGATGGTCTGCGGTGACGAAGTCGACGGCATCGAAGTCGAACGTCGGAGCTCCATCTTCGGGTACTCGTCGTGCGTCTTCCATGCTCCGACGCTAGCTCGATCGGGAGCCCTGGGGGAGTTGCCTGGCGACGAGCAACCGGCACAGAACCGGCACAGCGTCACCGGAGCGGCATCGAATCCGACCCCGGAAACAAGAAAACCCCCGGCTTCACCGGGGGCTTCCTGCTGTGGCTGGACACGGCATCGATCCGTGGACCTTTCGATTTTCAGTCGAACGCTCTACCAACTGAGCTATCCAGCCGTGGCGACCCTGACGGGACTTGAACCCGCGACCTCCGCCGTGACAGGGCGGCACGCTAACCAGCTGCGCTACAGGGCCATGTTGAATTACTGGTGGTGCTGATCATGCTGTGGTGTCCGTCCGTGCTGCTTGCTGTCTCACGTGGAGTGACCCCAACGGGATTCGAACCCGTGCTGCCGCCGTGAAAGGGCGGTGTCCTAGGCCACTAAACGATGGGGCCGCAAGCAGTACATCGCTGCACCGGAGGTCAAGCATACGGAAGCCCCGCGCTGATGACAAATCGGACCCGTCGCGCCCGTGTCGCCCGGCGTGTCGCACCCGGCCGGGGGTGCTCCGCGGGCTTCACTCGCCACGGACCTGCCACCGATCTGCGGGTTGCGATTCTGCGCCGTCGGTGTTCGAGTGCGAGCATCGTCGTCGGCCGTGTCCCTCGTGCGAGGGGCTGCACCGGGCCGGCACCTGTTGTTACTGTTGCGCTTGTTGACAGTGTTACGTGCGTGAGCCATGCCGCGCTGTTACGAAATCGAGACCATGTCGACCTCCTCCCTCTCCCTCCTCAGCTTCCGCCGCCGCGTGATCGCCGCCGCGGTCGCCGTCGTGCTCACGGCCGGGGCCGTTGCCGCCATCGCACCGACTGACAGTGCGTCGGCGACGAGCTACCCCAGCTGGAGCGACGTGCAGGCCGCCAAGGCCTCGCAGTCGGCGCAGCAGGACAAGGTCACCGAGATCAAGGGCCTGATCGCGGACCTCACCTCGCAGGCCACCGCCAAGCAGCAGGCTGCCGAGGACGCCGGCACGGCCTACCAGACGGCGCAGACCAAGTACGACGCGGCGACCCTGCAGCAGCAGAAGCTCCAGCAGCAGGCCGATGACGCCGAGAAGACGGCATCGCAGTCCGAGGCGCAGGCCGGTCAGCTCGCGGCGCAGCTCGGGCGGGCGAGTGCGAACGACGTCACGACTGACCTGCTCACGCACCCGACCGACTCCAAGGACTACCTGTACGAGCTCGGCGCGATGTCGAAGCTCAGCGAACAGGCCGACGGCATCTACGCGCAGGCGACCCAGGACCGCGGCACCGCCCAGGCGCAGTCGGACAAGTCCGAGACTGCGAAGAAGGCGCTCGGCGCCCTGGCCGACGCGGCGCAGCAGAAGATGCAGGCCGCGCAGAGCGCCGCAGACGCCGCACAGACCGCGGTCGACGCGCAGAACGACAACCAGGCACGGCTCGAGGCGCAGCTCACGCTCCTGACCTCGAACGCCACCGACGTCGAGGCGAAGTACAACAAGGGCGTGCAGGTCGAGAAGGCCCGTCAGGCCGCGCTCGCCAAGCAGCGTGCCGAGGCCGCGGCAGCCGCAGCAGCTGCCGCCGCGCGCACCCCCGCAGCCGGCAGCAGTTCGGGCAGCGGTTCGAACGGCTCCGGCGGTGGCGCCCCCACGTCGTCCGGCTGGGTCCGCCCGAGTGCCGGCTACCAGACCAGCCCCTACGGCTACCGCATCGACCCCTACACGCACGCACACGCGCTGCACGCCGGCGTCGACCTGGCACCGGGCTGCTACTCGCCGATCTACGCGGCGCACTCCGGCACCGTCACGTTCGCCGGCAACGGCGGCGGCTACGGCAACGAGGTCATCCTCGACAACGGCGGCGGCATCTCCACCGCCTACGGCCACATCGTCAACGGCGGGATCATGGTCGCGAACGGCCAGCAGGTCTCCGCCGGGCAGCAGATCGCCCAGGTCGGTTCGACCGGCTGGTCCACGGGCTGCCACCTCCACTTCGAGACCCGGGTGGGTGGCGCTGCCGTCGACCCGGTCCCCTTCATGGCTGCGCGGGGGATCTCGGTATGACCGTGTGCGCGCCCGAGAGGCCCTGACACCACATGAAGAAGCCTGCGCGTTCCCTCGCCTGCGGCATCGCCACCGTCTCGTTGCTCGGCATCGGGCTGCCGGTGGGCATCGCCGGACCGGCAGGGGCGACCCCCGCGACGGCCCCGTCGTGGGCGGACGTGCAGGCAGCCAAGGCCGACCAGGCCGACACGCAGCAGACGGTCGACGAGCTCGCCTCGCGATTGTCCGGACTGCAGGACTCCGCCGACCAGGCCGGTGTCGTGGTGCAGCAGGCCGGGCAGACGTACGCGCTGGCAGCATCGGAACAGCAGGAGGTGCAGGCCACGCTCGACGACCTGGACGCCCAGGCCAAGCGCGCGAAGCAGGCCGCCGACGCATCCGCCGGCCAGGTCGCCGCGCTCGTGGTCGAGCTCTCGCGCAGCGGCGGCGGGGACCTGACGACGAGCATGCTGGTCGACGCCTCGGACGCCAAGGACCTGCTCTACCAGGTCGGCACGATGTCGCACCTGTCGGAGCGCTCGGCGACGGTCCTGGCCAAGGCCCAGGCCGACCAGAACACGCTCGACTCGGTCGCAGCCCAGAAGAGCCAGGCGACGAAGGCCCTCGGGAAGGCGACCGACGCCACCAAGACCGCGCTCGACACCGCCAACGCTGTCGCGGCCCAGGCCAGCGGCAAGCTGCAGGACGCGCAGAACCAGCAGAACGAGGTGCTCGAGCAGCTCGCGTTCCTCAAGGGCACGACGGTCGCGACCGAGAGCGCCTACTACTCGGACCAGCGCGCGAAGCAGGCGGAGACGCAGCTGGCGGCGCAGGCAGCGAAGGACGCGGCCAGCGGATCGAGCGCGCCGACGGGCACGACGACCACGAACAACCCCGCACCGAGCACCGGCGGCACCCCGAGCAAGTCCGGCAACAACAACAGCGGCGGCGGCAACAGCAACCCGGCCCCAGCGCCAGCTCCCGCGCCCGCGCCGGCTCCCGCCCCGTCGAAGCCGTCACCAGCCCCGGCACCGGCTCCCGCGCCGACGACGCCGACCGCGCCGAGCACCCCGTCCAAGGCCGCGGGCGCGATCGCCTTCGCTCGCGCACAGCTCGGCGACGCCTACGTCCTCGGTGGCGCCGGCCCGAACGTCTGGGACTGCTCCGGCCTGGTGATGATGGCCTACAGCTCGCAGGGCATCGCGACCGGCGGCCACAACGTCGTCTGGCAGTACGACTACTTCCGCTCGATCGGTCGGCTGGTGCCGCTGTCGCAACGGCAGGCCGGCGACATCCTGTTCTTCTCGCACAACGGTGCCGCGTCGGGCGGGTACCACGACACGATCTACACGGGCGGTGGCCGCATGATCGAGGCCGCGCGACCCGGTGTGGGCGTCGTCGAGCGTGCGGTCTGGGGCACGGGCGACCTGCTGCCGTACGTCGCCCGTCCGTCGGGCTCGATGTAGTCCCCCACACGACGGCGCATCGCGCCCCACAACGAACATCGCGCCCCGTGGAGACGGGGCGCGATGTCGTTGCGGGGGTGCGATCACAGCGGGGCGATCAGCACGCGGTGCGATCAGCGGGTCACGGCGACGCCGGCCCGCCGACCGACGAGCGTCAGTGCGAGCCGGGCACGTACGCGGCCTGGCCGGCCGTCACGATGGCCTCGGCCTCGGCGGCGTCGCCCCAGCCCTCGGCCTTGACCCACTTGTTCGGCTCGAGGTCCTTGTAGCGCTCGAAGAAGTGCGCGATCTCGGCCTTGGTCTGCTCGTCGACGTCCGAGATGTCCTGGATGTGCGCCCAGCGCGGGTCCTTCGCGGGGACGACGAGGACCTTGGCGTCGACGCCGGCTTCGTCGCTCATCTTGAAGACGCCGACCGGGCGGACCTTGACGCCGACGCCCGGGAAGGTCGGGTACTCGAGCAGCAGCAGCGCGTCCACGGGATCGCCGTCGTCCGCCAGGGTCTTCTCGAAGAACCCGTAGTCCGTCGGGTAGACGAACGAGGTGAACAGCACGCGGTCGAGGTACACGCGACCGGTCTCGTGGTCCACCTCGTACTTGTTGCGGCTGCCCTTGGGGATCTCGACGACGACGTCGTACGCGGCCATGTCTGCACTCCTGGTGTGTCGTTGGGGCTGTCGGTGGTTCCGAGAGCGCGGCTAACGTTACCGGGTGAACTCTCCGCGTCCCCGGCTCGATCCCGCCGTCGCCGAGACCCGGCGCGGCGTCCGTGCGCTCCTGGCGCAGGCGCTCGAGACGTCGGTGGTCGGTCCCGGCGACCTGGTCCTCGTCGCGCTCAGCGGCGGGCCCGACTCGCTGGCACTGGCCGCGGCCACCGCGTTCGAAGCGCCCAAGCAGGGGCTCCGGGCCGGTGCGGTGGTCGTCGACCACGCGCTGCAGGCGGGCTCCGAGGCGGTGGCGACCCGGGCCTCCCGGCAGGCGTCCGAGCTGGGACTCGACCCGGTGACCGTCCGCCGCGTCACGGTCGGCTCCGACGGTGGTCCGGAAGGCGCCGCACGGGAGGCCCGCCACACCGCGATCGCGCACGTCGCGTCGGACCTGGGGTCGCCCCTGGTGCTGTTCGGGCACACCCTGGACGACCAGGCCGAGACGGTCCTGCTCGGCCTGCTGCGCGGCAGCGGGCCGGACAGTCTGTCCGGCATGCCGCCGCTCGCCCGTCGGGTCGACGGTCCGGCCTACGGCCGCCCCCTGCTGGGCGTCCGTCGGCACACCACGCGGCAGGCGTGCGCCGCCGCCGGCCTGGCGCCCTGGCACGACCCACAGAACCAGGACACCGCGTTCACCCGCGTGCGCGTCCGGAACGCCGTGATGCCGGTGCTCGAACGCGAGCTCGGTGCCGACGTCGCCGCAGCCCTCGCCCGCACGGCCGACCAGCTGCGCGAGGACGCCGCGGCGCTCGACCACTTCGCCGAGGAGATGGCCGAGGACCTGGCGGAGCACTCCGAGGCGGGGATCGCGCTGTCGGTTCGGCAGCTGCAGGCGAACCCGCCGGCGCTCCGGCAGCGGCTGGTGCGGCTGGCGGTCGAGAGCGAGTTCGGCGTGACGCTCAGCCGACTGCAGACGCTCGAGGTCTGCCGACTGGTCACCGAGTGGAGCGGGCAGGGGCCGATCGACCTGCCCGGCATCCGGGTGTCCCGCGACGGGGACCGGCTGTCGTTCGCCGCCGGGCAGGTGCATCCGGACCGTTAGGCTGGCGTGGTGGAACTCTCCGACGTGCAGGACGACCTCTCCGAAGTGCTCTTCACCCCCGAGCAGATCGACGACAAGATCGCCGAACTCGCCGCCGCGGTGGACCGGGACTACGCCGACAAGGACCCCCTGCTGGTCGGTGTCCTGAAGGGTGCGGTCATGGTCATGGCGGACTTCTCCCGCCACCTGACCCTGCAGGCGAAGATGGACTGGATGGCGGTGTCGTCCTACGGCTCCGGCACGAAGTCGTCCGGCGTGGTGCGGATCCTCAAGGACCTCGACACCGACCTGCACGGCCGCGACGTCATCATCGTCGAGGACATCATCGACTCCGGCCTGACCCTGTCGTGGCTCAAGCAGAACCTCGAGTCCCGCGGGGCCGCCAGCGTCGAGATCGTCACGCTGCTGCGCAAGCCCGAGGCAGCGAAGGTGCAGGTCGACGTCAAGTACGTCGGCTGCGACATCCCCGACGCCTTCGTGGTGGGCTTCGGACTCGACTACGACGAGCGGTACCGCAACCTGCGTGGCATCGGGGTCCTGGCCCCGCACATCTACTCGTAGCCGACCTCCGAGTTCGCCCGCAGAGGACATCCATTCTCGCCACAGAATCGCGGCCGTATGCTGATCAGCACGCAACTCCGGCAGAGAAAGGCTCGGGCCACGGCGCCCGGATCACATGGACTTCAAGCGCATCCTCCGCGGGCCGTACCTCTACGTGCTCATCGCACTCGTGGGGATCTGGATCGGATGGGCCTTCATCAGCCAGTCCGGCACGCAGCAGATCGACACCCAGAAGGGGCTCGAGCAGCTCGCTGACGGCAAGGTCTCGTCGGTGGTGGTCAACTCCACCGAGCAGCGGGTCGACCTCACCCTGCGGGACGGCGGCACGACCGAGCAGTTCTACTACTCGACGCCGCGTGGCGCCGAGGTCGTGGACGCCATCGCGCAGGCCGACCTGCCCAAGGGCTACAACGACACCGTCCAGCAGTCGAACTGGTTCGTCTCGCTCGTCCTGACGCTCCTGCCGTTCCTGCTCATCCTCGGCCTGTTCTGGTTCCTGCTCTCGAGCGCCCAGGGCGGCGGCTCGAAGGTCATGCAGTTCGGCAAGTCCAAGGCGAAGATGAACAACAAGGAGAACCCGCAGGTCTCCTTCGCCGACGTCGCCGGTTCGGACGAGGCGATCGAGGAACTCCACGAGATCAAGGAGTTCCTGAAGGAGCCGGCGAAGTTCCAGGCCGTCGGCGCCAAGATCCCCAAGGGCGTGCTGCTGTACGGCCCTCCCGGAACCGGCAAGACCCTGCTCGCGCGCGCCGTCGCCGGCGAAGCGGGCGTGCCCTTCTACTCGATCTCCGGCTCGGACTTCGTCGAGATGTTCGTCGGCGTCGGCGCCAGCCGTGTCCGTGACCTCTTCGAACAGGCCAAGGCGAACTCGCCGGCCATCGTCTTCATCGACGAGATCGACGCCGTCGGCCGTCACCGCGGCGCCGGCATCGGTGGTGGCAACGACGAGCGCGAGCAGACGCTGAACCAGCTGCTGGTCGAGATGGACGGCTTCGACGGCAAGACGAACGTCATCCTGATCGCCGCGACCAACCGCCCCGACGTGCTCGACCCCGCACTCCTGCGTCCGGGCCGCTTCGACCGCCAGATCGGTGTCGACGCCCCGGGGATGGCCGGACGCAAGCAGATCCTCGAGGTGCACGCGAAGGGCAAGCCGCTCGCCGCGAGTGTCGACCTCGAGCTCCTGGCACGCAAGACGCCGGGCTTCACCGGCGCCGACCTGGCGAACGTCCTGAACGAGGCCGCTCTGCTGACGGCCCGCTCGAACGCGCAGCTCATCGACAACCGCGCCCTGGACGAGGCCGTCGACCGCGTCATGGCCGGACCGCAGCGCCGCACGCGCATCATGTCCGACCAGGAACGCCTGATCACGGCCTACCACGAGGGCGGACACGCCCTGGCGGCGGCAGCGATGCGGCACACCGACCCCGTGACGAAGATCACGATCCTGCCGCGCGGCCGTGCCCTCGGCTACACGATGGTGCTCCCGCTCGAGGACAAGTACTCCGTCACCCGCAACGAGCTGCTCGACCAGCTGACCTACGCCATGGGTGGCCGCGTCGCCGAGGAGATCGTCTTCCACGACCCGACCACGGGTGCCTCGAACGACATCGAGAAGGCCACGGGCACCGCGCGCAAGATGGTCACCGAGTACGGCATGAGCCGCGCTGTCGGGTCGGTCAAGCTCGGCGCCGGGTCCACCGAGCCGTTCGTCGGCCGTGACATGAGCGGCGGCACCGGTCGCGACTACTCGGAGAACATCGCCGAGACGGTCGACGCCGAGACCCGCGCACTGCTCGAAGCCGCGCACGACGAGGCCTACCAGGTGCTCAACGACAACCGTGACGTCCTCGACCGCCTGGCCGGTGAGCTCCTCGAGAAGGAGACGCTCGACGCGCCCGAGCTGGTCGAGATCTTCAAGGACGTCCGCAAGCTGCCCGAGCGCCCGCAGTGGCTGTCGAGCGACAAGCGCCCGGTGAGCAACCTGCCCGCGATCGACGTCCCCGGCAAGGCGGCCAACACCGCAGCCGAGTCGAACGACCGCGAGCCGTCGAAGACCCCGCGGCACCGTCCGTTCGGCAACCCCGGCATCGCTCCCGCCTAGGCCGGCATGACCGACCTCCCGACGAGACGGGACCGCCGCCTCGCCGCGGCCAGCCGTCGCCGTGACCCGGGTGTCTCCCAGCAGGGGAGCACCCGGGTCATGGGCATCCTCAACGTCACGCCCGACTCGTTCTCCGATGGTGGACTGCACGCGGCGTACGACGCCGCCGTGGCCCATGCCCGCCACCTGGTCGACACGGGCGCCGACATCGTCGACGTCGGGGGCGAGTCCACCCGTCCGGGCGCCGAGCGCGTGCCGGTCGAGGTCGAGCAGCAGCGCGTGCTGCCCGTGGTCGAGCAGCTCGTCGCCGAGGGCATCGCCGTCAGCGTCGACACCATGAACGCGGCGACGGCCGAACGCGCGGTCGAGCTCGGCGCGACGATCGTCAACGACGTGTCGGGTGGCCTGGCCGACGACGACATGGCCCGGGTCGTGGCGTCGACGGGCTGCGGCTTCGTCGTCATGCACTGGCGCGGGCACAGCGACCGGATGTACCGCGACGCGGTCTACGCCCACGCGGTCGACGAGGTCCGCCGCGAGGTCGAGATGCGCGTCGCTGAACTCATCGTGCTCGGCGTGCACCAGGACCAGGTCGTCATCGACCCGGGGCTGGGCTTCGCCAAGCAGGGCGTGCAGAACTGGGAGATCCTGGCCGGCTACGAGCGGTTCGCCTCGATCGGCCTGCCCGTCCTGGTCGCGGCGTCGCGCAAGCGGTTCCTCGACGGCGTCGGCAGTCCTGCCGGCGCACCACCGGCGGAACGCGACCTGGCGACCGCCGCCATCAGCCTGTTGGCAGCGGAGCGGGGAGCATGGGGCGTGCGCGTGCACGATCCCGTCCCCACCCGCGCCGTGCTCGACGTCTGGGAAGCCTGGAGGGCAGCTCGATCGTGAACGACACCATCCGCTTGACGGGGGTCCGCGCCCGCGGACACCACGGGGTCTTCGACCATGAACGCGCCGACGGGCAGGACTTCGTGGTCGACGTCGCCGTCGAGATCGACGCGCACGCCGCCGCCGGTCCCGACGACCTGGCCAAGACCGTGCACTACGGGGTGCTGGCCGAGCAGGTCGTCGCCGAGATCGAGCGTGACCCGGTCGACCTGATCGAGACGCTGGCGGAGCGGATCGCCGCCGCGGTGCTCACCCACGACGCTGCCCTGGCGACCGAGGTCACGGTGCACAAGCCGCAGGCCCCCATCACGGTGCCGTTCACCGACGTGTCGATCTCGATCCGGCGTGAACGCTCCGCGTCGACGGTCGGCAGCGTGCGCACCGCCGACCCGGGTGCCGCGTGACCCGCGCCGTCATCGCCCTCGGTGCCAACCTGGGCGACCGGGGCAGCACCCTGCGCGCCGCTGCGTCCGCCGTCGCCGCGATCCCCGGGGTGCACGCCGTCGCGTCGTCGCACGAGGTCGAGTCCGTCGCGCTGACCCTGGACGGCCTCGACACGAGCAAGCCCCGGTACCGCAACGCCGTCGTCGTCGTGGACACCGAGCTCGGCGCCCAGCAGCTGCTCGACGCGCTGCACGCGGTCGAGGACGCGCACGGCCGCACCCGCCAGGTCCGTTGGGGCGACCGCACGCTCGACCTCGACGTGGTGACCTACGGCGACGCGCACATCGCCACCGAGACCCTCGACGTGCCGCACCCCCGCGCGCACGAGCGGGCGTTCGTCCTGGCGCCCTGGCTCGACGCCGACCCGGACGCCGTGCTGCCCGGGCGCGGACCGGTGGCGGACCTGCTGGCCGCACTCGGCGACGACACCGAGCGCGTCGACGAGCCGCGCCTGTTCGACGACGCGACCACGGCCTCCCGTCCGGAACCGGCGGCGCAGACTGCGCAGTCCGGACAGCCCGACCGAGCGGACGCGCCCTCGTGAGGACCACCCGCGCCTCGACGCTCGTCAGCCTGGCCGTCGTCGCCGGCATCGCCGGTTTCGCCCTGAACGCCGCACTGGCCTCGCGCCAGGCCCCCGCGCTCATCCTGGTCAGCCCCCTCGGCTTCGCCCTGGCCTTCATCGGCATCGTGCTCATCGCGCTCGCAGTGCCGGTCCGTCGGCACGCCCGGGGCGACCCCGGCCGCCGCGTGGACCCGATCTACGCCACCCGCGTGGTGGTGCTGGCCAAGGCGTCGAGCATCTGCGGCGTGCTGTTCGGCACCTTCGCCCTCGGGCTGCTGGTGTACCTGCTGACCCGATCGGTGGTGCCTTCGCTAGGCTCGACCCTGCCGAGTGCCGTGGCGGTCGGCGGTGGGATCGTGCTGACCGTGTGCGCCCTCGTCGCCGAGCGCATGTGCATCGCCCCACCGGACGACGACGACCGCGACGAACCGCGGGGCGGCACCACGGCACGATGACCACCAGGAGGGCCCGATGCCGCGCGAACGACTCGACGAGCAGGGACTCGGACTGACCGGCATCGACTGGACGCGGGTGTCCACGAAGCTCGTGTGGACGGAACTCATCACCACCGTCCTGGCCGGGGTCGTGGTCACGGTCGGCTGCGTGCTGATCGGCGTCGCGAGCGGCGGTCCGTCGGACGGCGCCGGCCTGGTCTGGACGCTCATCGGCGCCGCGGTCGGCATCGTCACGCTGATCACCGCGATCCTGACGCCGCGCCGTGTCCGTGCCATCGGGTACGCCCTGCGCGACGACGACTTCGTGCTCCGCAAGGGCCTGATGTGGCAGCGCTTCACCGCGGTGCCCTACGGTCGCCTGCAGCTGGTGGACGTCAACCGCGGCCCGCTCGACCGGGCGCTCGGCATGAGCGAGCTGAAGTTCGTGACCGCGGCCGCGTCGACGAACGTGCGCATCCCGGGCATCCCCGCCGAGCACGCCGACGAGCTGCGTGACCGGCTCGTCGAACTCGCCGAGGCCCGCCGGGCCGGGCTCTAGGGGACATCGTGACGTTCCGACCCGGCCCACCACCGCCCGCCCCGGCGCGCAGGGGGAACGCCGCCGCGGCAGCACCCCTGACCGACGGCGAGTGGCACCGCCTGCACCCGCTGACCCCGCTGCTGCGCGGTGGCATCGTCCTGATCGTCGTGCTCGGCATCCTGCTCAACAACCTGCGCGACACCCTGGTCGAGATGGTCATCCCCGGCGGTGGCCCGCAACAGGACGGCGACCCCGTCCGCTACGTCTACGAGCACGGCGCCGTCGGCTGGGTGCTGCTCGGCCTGGTGGGCTTCGTGATCGTGTTGATCGGGCTGTTCTACCTGTCGTGGCGGATGCACGAGTTCCGGGTCACCGGCGACGTGGTCGAGGTGCGGTCCGGCGTGCTGTTCCGCAACCACCGCAAGGCCCGACTCGACCGCATCCAGGGCATCAACGTCTCGCGGCCGCTCATCCCGCGGCTGTTCGGCACCGCCAAGCTCGAGATCGCCCAGGCCGGCAACGACGCCAACGTCCAGCTCGCCTACCTGGGTGCCAAGGCCGGCGACGACCTGCGGCAGCGCATCCTGGTGCTGGCGTCGGGAGCGCAGGAGGACGAGGCCGAGGCCGCAGACGGTCAGCCCCGGTACGACTCCGAGGGGCTCGTGTCCGACCGCGTGCACGAGTTCCTGTCGCCCGAGCTCGACGCCGGTGCCGTGCACGCGACGCGCATCGTGAAGGTGCAGCCCGGGCGGCTCGTCGCGTCGCTGCTGCTGTCCGGCACGACGGTGTTCCTGCTGCTCGTGCTCGCTGCGATCATCGTCAGCATCGCCGTCACGGGGGAGTACTTCCTGCTCGTCTCGCTGTTCCCCGCGGTGATCGGCGCCGGCGGCTACTACGTCCGCAAGTTCTCGAAGTCGCTGCAGTACACGATCGCGGACACCCGCGACGGCATCCGCATCGGCTTCGGCCTGGTGTCGACGTCGAACGAGACGCTGCCGCCCGGCCGCATCCACGCCGTCAGCGTCGCGCAGCCGCTGCTGTGGCGACCGTTCGGCTGGTGGGACATCCGCATCAACCGGGCGACGAACGCAGGCAACGGCGCGTCGAACAACCAGCAGGTGTCGTCGATCGTGCTGCCGGTGGGCACCGCCGAGGACGTGCGCCAGGTCCTCGAGATCATCCTGCCGTCGCTCGTCGGCAGCGCCGTCGTGGGCCCGGGCGCGACGAAGGACCGGATGCGCGAGGGATCCGCCGAGGCCGTCAGCGTCGTCGACGACAGCCTGACCACCACGGGCGACCGGGGTGGCTTCCAGCACTCGCCCCGCCGTGGCCGGTTGCTCCGCCCGCTGTCCGCGCGCCGCAACGGGTACCGCTTCGTCCCCGGCGCCGTGCTGCTGCGGATGGGGGCCGTCTGGCGCACGCTCGTCGTCGTCCCGTTGCCACGGGTGCAGAGCGTGAAGGTCTCGCAGGGCCCCGTGGAGCGCCTGCTCCGCCTGGCGTCGGTGCACGTGCAGACCGTGCACGGTCCCGTCACCGCGGCGATCGGCGCGCTCGACGCGCGCGACGCCCAGCAGCTCTGGGCCGACACGGCCGAACGCGCGGTCGAGGCCGCGGCCTCCGACACGTCGCACCGCTGGCGGTCCGCCTCGGGGCACGCAGCCGGCCAGGAGGCCCGGGGGCACGTGAGCGCACCACCTGCGGGACCGCAGGTGGCGGCACCAGGGCACACCGGGCCTCCCGTCTGGTCCCCGGCGCCGGCCGGGTGGGGCGACGTCCCGCCCACCGGAGCGGTGCGGTGAGGGCCGGACGCCTGGGGGTCGGCGTCGTCGGGGCCGGCCGGGTGGGACCGGTGCTCGGTGCTGCGCTCGCGAACGCCGAGCACGCCGTCGTGGGCATCACCGCCGTGTCCGAGTCGAGTGTCGACCGCGCCGAGGCCCTGCTGCCCGGGGTCCCCGTCCTCGAGACGCCCGCGCTGGTCGAGCGGAGCGAACTCGTGCTGCTGGCGGTGCCGGACGACCAGCTCGTCGGGCTCGTGCAGGGGCT
The DNA here is from genome assembly GCF_053345565.1 of Microbacterium sp. M1A1_1b. Lineage (NCBI taxonomy): Bacteria > Bacillati > Actinomycetota > Actinomycetes > Micrococcales > Microbacteriaceae > Microbacterium > Microbacterium sp. M1A1_1b. The sequence continues at coordinate 82,181 of NZ_JBKFAJ010000006.1, read as the reverse complement.
CGCCGACGCGGGGATCTGGCAGCCGGGGCAGCTCGTCGTGCACACGAGCCCGGAACACGGCGTCGGCATCCTCGCTCCCGCCATGGCGGCCGGCGCGATCCCGCTGGCGATCCACCCCGCGATGGCGTTCACCGGCACCAGTGTCGACCTCGCCCGGCTCCGCGACGCCTACTGCGCCGTGACGGCACCGTCGCCCGTGCTGCCGATCGCGCAGGCGCTCGTGGTCGAGATGGGGGCGGAGCCGTTCGTCGTCGCCGAGCAGGACCGGCCCGCGTACGCCGATGCCGTGCGGGCGGCCGTGAGCTTCTCGACCGCGATCGTCGACCAGTCCGCCGGCACCCTGTCGGGCATCGGGGTGGAGCACCCCGGTCGGGTCCTCGGCGCCCTGGTGCGGTCCGCCGTGGACAACGCGCTGGCCGCTGCGGACGGGCAGTCGCGGCTGTAGGTGCTCGGTCCCCGGTCTCCGGAGCAGCCGGGGGAGTGCGCGCGGCCGGGTAGCATCGACGCGTCCCCCCACGACCTCCGGAGCCGCACCCGCATGACCGACGAGACCGCCACCACCGACACCGACGCTGCCGCGCTCGCCGACGCCGACGCTGCCGCGCTCGCCGAGCAGGAGACCAGCGAGCAGCGGCAGGTCCGCCTCGACAAGCGCGCGCGGCTGCTCGAGTCCGGTGTGCAGGCCTACCCGGCCGAGCTGCCGATCACGACGACCATCCCCGCGGTCCGGGAGCAGTACGAGCACCTCGAGACCGGTCAGGAGACCGACGACGTCGTCGGCATCGCCGGCCGCGTCGTGTTCTCGCGCAACACCGGCAAGCTCTGCTTCGCGACGCTGCAGTCCGGCGACGGTGCCCGCATCCAGGCGATGGTGTCGCTGGCCGAGGTCGGCGAGGACGCGCTGGCGCAGTGGAAGGAGTTCGTCGACCTGGGCGACCACGTGTTCGTGCACGGCCGGGTGATCTCCTCGCGCCGTGGCGAACTGTCGGTCATGGTCGACGCGTGGGCGATGGCTGCCAAGGCGATCCTGCCGCTGCCCAACCTGCACAACGAACTCGGCGAGGAGACCCGCGTCCGCCAGCGGTACCTCGACCTGATCGTGCGCGACCAGGCCCGTGCGACCGTCCGCGCCCGTGCCGCCGTCATGGCCTCGCTCCGTGCGACCTTCACGGGGCACGAGTACCTCGAGGTCGAGACCCCGATGCTCCAGACCCAGCACGGGGGTGCCTCGGCGCGGCCGTTCGTCACGCACTCCAACGCCTTCGACACCGAGCTGTACCTGCGCATCGCGCCCGAGCTGTTCCTGAAGCGGGCCGTGGTCGGCGGGATCGACCGGGTGTTCGAGGTGAACCGGAACTTCCGGAACGAGGGCGCCGACTCGTCGCACTCGCCGGAGTTCGCGATGGTCGAGGCCTACCAGGCGTACGGCAACTACGAGCAGATGGCCGACCTGACGCAGGAGCTCGTGCAGAACGCCACCAAGGCCGTGACGGGCGGCTCGCTCGAGGTGACGCTGCCCGACGGGTCCGCGTACGACCTGGGCGGCGAGTGGCCGCGCATCGACATGTACGGCTCGCTGTCGTCGGCGGCCGGTCGCGAGATCACCCCCGAGACCCCGTTGTCCGAGCTGCAGGAGCTGGCTGCGGCCGAGGGTGTCGAGGTCGCACACGCCACCCACGGCAAGTACGTCGAAGAGCTCTGGGAGCACTTCGTCATCGACTCGCTCGACCGCCCGACGTTCGTGATGAACTTCCCCGTCGACACCTCGCCCCTGACCCGCGAGCACCGCACCCGTCCCGGCATCGTCGAGAAGTGGGACCTGTACGTGCGCGGTTTCGAACTCGCGACGGCGTACTCCGAGCTGGTGGACCCCGTCGTCCAGCGCGAGCGCTTCGTCGAGCAGGCCAAGCTGGCGGCCGGCGGCGACCCCGAGGCGATGCGCGTCGACGAGGAGTTCCTGCGGGCACTCGAGCACGCGATGCCGCCGTCGGGTGGCATGGGCATGGGCGTCGACCGGCTGCTCATGGCGATCACCGGCCTGGGCATCCGCGAGACGATCCTGTTCCCGCTCGTGAAGGGCGCTGGAGCTTAGGGCAGCGCGCCAGCGCTGCGCGACGCCAGCCCCGGAGGAGCCTGCGAGTCCGGTTCGTCCACCACGAAAGGGTTAAGATGCACGCGTGCCGCATGGAGTCGTGACCGGGATCATCTTCGCCCTGACGCCGACCGTCGTGGTCGGCCTCGTGTTCTGGTTCGTCATGCGCGCCATCATGCGGGCTGACCGGACCGAGCGCGCCGCGTACGCCAAGGTCGAGGCCGAGGAGCGCGCCCGCTTCGAACGCGAGCACGGCGTCCCCGCGCCGGCCCCCGCCTCGGCGGAGTAGCCCGGCCGCCGCCGGCCATCTCGCCCGCCGAGTCTCGGCTCGGCGGACAGTTCGCGCCTGTTGTGCGCCGCGAAGTGTCCGCGTGGCCGAGACTCGGCGGGGCATCGGTCCGCGCACGGAGCCCGAACCGCGACACCGGGCGTTCACCGGGCGGTGTCACCGTGGGCCGCATGCACCCGTGGACTCGCGAGCCGAGCGACGACGCCGCTGCCGTCGACCCGGACCTCGACCCGGCCGACGCGTTCGGCCACACCGTGCTGCCCGACCCGGCCCGTGATGACGGCGTGTGGGACGACGAGGACGACGACGACATCGACGTCTGAGCGTCGCCGCGCGTTCACGCGGGCGTTGCCATGCGGTGTGAACATCGTCGCCATGTCCCTCATCCAGCGCCTCCGTGTCCGCAGCCTCGTCGGCGACATCGAGAGCGAGTACGACGAGTACGACCGCGATGCCGACCTCGAGGTCTCCAAGCGCCGGGCGGGGTGGCTCGAGCCCTCCTGGTGAGTCACCCGTCACCTGCTGTTCGGGGTACGGCGACCGGATCGACCTGATCCGGATCGACGTACCCCTTTTGCTTGTCCACGAAGCGCTGCACCCCGGGGTACAACCTTGCTGTCGTGCAACAAACTCCTCTGCATCACCGGATTCACAACGGGAACCGCTTGATCTCGGGGATGCGACCGCGGCAGACTGGCGGCACGGTGTACCCCGAGGGCGGCGGTCCCCATGGTGAATCACGGAGAAGCCTGGGAATCGATCGGATCGGTTTGTGGGGTACACCCCCGGACCGCTCTACTTGGTCTCACCCACCGCCGTCACCGTCAATGCAGGGAGAGTCACATGACGATCGCAACGACAGCACCGAGCACCACCTCGCGCCGGACCAAGAAGGCCGCCGCGACGACCGAGGCCACGAAGGTCGAGAGCACGACGCTCGGCGCCGTGGCCGAGGTCGAGGCGGACGAGCAGCTCGCCGGGGTCCGTGGTGCATCGGTCGACCAGGTCGGTGACTACCTGCGCCACATCGGTCGTCTGGCACTCCTCACCGCCGAGGAAGAAGCCGACATCGCCCGCCGCATCGAGGTCGGGCTGTTCGCCGGCGAGAAGCTGGTCACCGAAGCCGGACTCCCCAAGGCCCTGCAGCGCGAACTCAAGTGGCTCGTCCGCGACGGCGAACGTGCCAAGGAGCGCATGATCACGTCGAACCTGCGCCTGGTCGTCAGCATCGCGAAGCGCTACTCGCAGCGTGGACTGCCCTTCATGGACGTCATCCAGGAGGGCAACCTCGGCCTGGTCCGTGCGGTCGAGAAGTTCGACTTCACGCAGGGCTACAAGTTCTCGACGTACGCCACCTGGTGGATCCGTCAGGCGATCTCGCGCGGTCTCGCCGACAAGGCCCGCACGATCCGCATCCCCGTGCACACGGTCGAGCTGATCAACAAGATCTCGCGCACCGAGCGTGACCTGACCGTCGACCTCGGCCGTGCGCCGATGCCCGACGAGGTCGCCGCCGAGCTGAGCATGTCGGTGGAAGAGCTGGTCGACCTCAAGGGCCGTTCGCACGAGCCCGTGTCGATCCACACCGTTGTCGGCGACTCCGACGACAGCGAACTCGGTGACTTCATCGAGGACGAGGACGCCGCGTCCCCGAACGAGCTCACCGAGACCACGCTGCTGCACCGCGACATCCGGTCCATCGTCGCCGAACTGCCGAGCGACGAGGCGAACGTGATCCGCATGCGCTACGGCCTGGACGACGACAAGCCGATGACGCTCGACGAGATCTCGAAGATCGTGCACACCACGCGCCAGGCGGTGAGCCGTGTCGAGTCGCGCGCCAAGCTCCGCCTGTTCGCCAAGGCGGTCTCGCAGGACATGCAGCTCTACCTGACCGAGTAGCGCTGACGACTTCGGCCGGTGTCCACTGCGACGCCGGACCGGGGAACCGGGTCGTTCTGTGGGAAGACGATCCGGTGGGGTGATGGGACGGCCCGTTCGAGCACTGCTCGGGCGGGCCACATCCATGTCCGGGGGTCTCCGTCCCGATGTGTGATGTATCGTGTCCTGGATCGACCACGACTCGGGAGCTCCATGTCCGACGCAGCGAACACCCTGGCAAGCCGTACCGCCGACGAGCGATCCGCCGCCGTCTCCGGGACCTTCAACCTGCGTGACCTCGGCGGTCTGCGGACCACCGACGGTCGCACGGTCGTGACCGGGCGGCTCTTCCGTTCCGGCAGCCTGGCGGGCCTCGACAACCAGGGGCGTGGCCAGCTCGATGCGCTCGGTGTGCGGTCCGTGATCGACCTGCGCTCCGACGCCGAGCGGCTCGCGGCGCCGGACGCCCTGGTCGGATCCGCGGTCCGGGCGACGGCGATCCCGATGCTCGCCGGCGCAGCGTCGACGATGACCACCGTGCCGACGGTGTCCGAGCTGTACCGTCACCTGCTCGACGACGAACCGGCGGCCGTGGCCGAAGCGGTCCGCCGTGTCGCCCGCGACGAACCGGGCGTCCTGGTGCACTGCTCTGCCGGCAAGGACCGCACCGGCGTGGTGATCGCCCTGGTGCTGCTGGCGGTCGGTGTCGACCCCGAGGACGTGCTCGACGACTACCAGGCGACCGAGCGGTTCCTGCCCGACACCTTCGGTGCGACGGCTTCGGCGATGGTCCGGGCGGCACACGAGCAGGGCATGGACGTCGACGACGAGGCGGTGCAGCAGATCGCGACCCGGTCGCCACGGACGGCGATGCAGGCGGCCATCGCGCACCTGACCGAGCGGTGGGGTTCGGCGACCGGCGCCCTGCGGGCGGCCGGCCTGTCCGACGACGACCTGACGGCGTTGCGCGATCGGCTGCTCGACTGACGGCCGGTCACCCGCGGCCGTGTCCTCGGTGTCAGTCCTCGACCTCGCGCCGCAGCTTCTGCCGCAGGTCGCTCGGGATCAGCTCGATGAGCTGGTCCGGTCGGACGGGCAGGTCCAGCAGGCTCAGCTTGACGCGCCCCGTGCGCCCGTGGCGTTCGGCGTCGAGCCGCACCACGCTGCCGGCGTCCTTCCGCAGGCGCATGTCGATCTGCGCCCCCATCGCGACCTCGCCGACGACGAGCCCGTCGACCTCGAGCGCGGCGCTCCGTGTGCCCTCGGCGATGTCGAAGCGGTAGCGCTCGCGGGCGGCGAGCACCACGGCGCGGTCGATGCCGGCCATCGGTGCCACCGGCGTGACGACGGACCCGGACAGCGCGGGGGAGAGCACCGGGCCGCCGGCCGCGTAGTTGTAGGCGGTGGACCCGGCCGGGGTCGCCGCGACGATGGCGTCCGCGCGGTAGTACCCGTACCCGAACCCGCCCACGCTCAGGTCGGCGGAGACCTGTCCGGCACCCGGGCGGCGGACGATGGTCAGGTCGTTGAACGCCAGGTAGTCGGTGCGGGCGCCGCTCCAGGACAGCTTGGCCTCGAGCGCGTGGTGCGGCTCGAGCTGGTAGTCGCCGGCCGACAGGCGCTCGAGCGCGGCCTCGAGTTCCGGCGGTTCGATCTCGACCAGGAACCCGACGTTCCCGTGGTTGACGCCGAGCACGGGCACCGGACGCCCTGCGACCAGACGCATCGCGCCGAGCATCGTGCCGTCGCCACCGAGTGCCACCACCAGGTCGACGATGCCGATGAAGTCCTCGTCCTCGACGACGTCGATCGTGGCGCTGATGCGGGCGGCGTCGATCCGCCGGGCGACCAGGCGTCCGCGGCCGGAGGAGTTCCAGCGCTGCAGGGTCGCGACGGACTCCTGCACGTTCTTGGTCGGGTGGACGACGAGGCCGACGACGGGCTGCTCCATGGCCGGATGCTACCGGGCCGACCTGGCTCGCACGTCGTCGAGCGCCACCAGCACGCGGACAGAGCGCGACCAACAGGCCGACAGAGCGTGACCAACAGGCCGACAGCGGGTGCTGTGCCGGACGTGCGCCGGGCCTCCTGTCCGTCTGCCGCCCGCCAGGGCCAAGGAGGTCACGCCCACGGCGAACAGGGGCAGCTGGAGGGGGGAGCGCTGGTTACTCTCGGAGTACGTGACCGGACTCACACGAGACCGGTGCAGCTGTCGGCCCGGTTCGAAGGGCCAAGGGAGAGCACATGTTCGAGAGATTCACCGACCGAGCCCGTCGTGTTGTCGTCCTCGCTCAAGAAGAAGCGAAGATGCTCAACCACAACTACATCGGCACCGAGCACATCCTCCTCGGCCTCATCCACGAGGGCGAGGGCGTTGCGGCCAAGGCGCTGGAGTCGCTGGGCATCTCGCTCGACGCCGTGCGCGAGCAGGTGCAGGACATCATCGGGCAGGGCCAGCAGCAGCCGACCGGGCACATCCCGTTCACGCCGCGCGCCAAGAAGGTCCTCGAGCTGTCCCTGCGCGAAGCGCTCCAGCTCGGCCACAACTACATCGGCACCGAGCACATCCTGCTCGGCCTGATCCGCGAGGGCGAAGGTGTCGCCGCCCAGGTCCTCGTCAAGCTCGGCGCTGACCTGAACCGTGTCCGCCAGCAGGTCATCCAGCTGCTGTCCGGCTACCAGGGCAAGGAAGCGGTCGCCGTTGGCGGCGAGCAGCAGCAGAACGCGCAGCAGGGTTCGCAGGTCCTGGACCAGTTCGGTCGGAACCTCACCCAGGCCGCGCGCGACGGCAAGCTCGACCCCGTCATCGGGCGCGAGAAGGAGATGGAGCGGGTCATGCAGATCCTCTCCCGCCGCTCCAAGAACAACCCCGTCCTGATCGGTGAGCCGGGCGTCGGCAAGACCGCCGTCGTCGAGGGTCTCGCCCAGGCGATCGTCAAGGGCGACGTCCCCGAGACGCTCAAGGACAAGCAGCTCTACTCGCTCGACCTCGGTTCGCTCATCGCCGGGTCCCGCTACCGCGGTGACTTCGAGGAGCGCCTGAAGAAGGTCACGAAGGAGATCCGCACCCGCGGCGACATCATCGTCTTCATCGACGAGATCCACACGCTGGTCGGTGCCGGTGCTGCCGAAGGTGCGATCGACGCCGCGTCGATCCTCAAGCCGCTGCTGGCTCGCGGTGAACTGCAGACTATCGGTGCCACCACGCTCGACGAGTACCGCAAGCACTTCGAGAAGGACGCCGCCCTCGAGCGTCGCTTCCAGTCGGTGACCGTCAACGAGCCGTCGCTGCCGCACACCATCAACATCCTCAAGGGCCTGCGCGACAAGTACGAGGCGTTCCACAAGGTGTCCATCACCGACGGTGCGATCGTCTCTGCGGCGAACCTGGCCGACCGCTACGTGCAGGACCGCTTCCTGCCGGACAAGGCCATCGACCTGATCGACGAAGCCGGCGCCCGCCTGCGTCTGTCGATCCTGTCGGCACCGCCGGAGCTCCGCGAGTTCGACGAGAAGATCTCGACCGTCCGCGGGTCGAAGGAAGCCGCCATCGAGGAGCAGGACTTCGAGAAGGCTGCGTCGCTGCGTGACGAGGAGAAGAAGCTGCTCGGCGAGCGTCTCCGCCTCGAGAAGCAGTGGCGTGCCGGTGACGTGGCCGCCTCTGGCACCGTCGACGAGGGCATCATCGCCGAGGTCCTGGCGCAGGCCACGGGCATCCCGGTGTTCAAGCTCACCGAAGAGGAGACCTCGCGTCTCGTCTTCATGGAGAAGGCACTGCACCAGCGGGTCATCGGTCAGGAAGAGGCGATCTCGGCCCTGTCCAAGACGATCCGCCGCACCCGCGCCGGTCTGAAGGACCCGAACCGCCCCTCGGGCTCGTTCATCTTCGCCGGCCCCACGGGCGTCGGCAAGACCGAGCTCGCCAAGGCGCTGGCTGAGTTCCTGTTCGACGACGAGGGCGCGCTCATCTCGCTCGACATGTCGGAGTTCGGCGAGAAGCACACCGTCTCGCGCCTGTTCGGTGCCCCTCCCGGGTTCGTCGGGTTCGAAGAGGGTGGCCAGCTCACCGAGAAGGTGCGTCGCAAGCCGTTCTCCGTGGTGCTGTTCGACGAGATCGAGAAGGCCCACCCGGACATCTTCAACTCGCTGCTGCAGGTGCTCGAAGAGGGCCGCCTGACCGATGGTCAGGGCCGTGTCGTCGACTTCAAGAACACCGTCATCATCATGACCACGAACCTCGGTTCGCAGGGCATCGCCGGTGGCCCGGTGGGCTTCCAGGTCGAGGGTGACTCGGGCGTCGGCTACGACCGGATGCGCGCGAAGGTGAACGAGGAGCTGAAGAAGCACTTCAAGCCCGAGTTCCTGAACCGCGTCGACGACACGATCGTGTTCCCGCAGCTGTCGCAGCCCGAGCTGCTGCAGATCGTGGACCTGTTCGTGAAGCGTCTGTCCGACCGCATGCTCGACCGCGACATGACCGTCGAGCTGACGCTGCCGGCCAAGGAGCAGCTCATCAAGGTCGGGTTCGACCCCGCCCTGGGTGCTCGACCGCTGCGCCGCGCGATGCAGCACGAGGTCGAGGACCAGCTGTCCGAGCACATCCTGCAGGGTGAGCTGACGGCGGGCGACCACGTCAAGGTCGACTTCCGAGAGGGCAAGTTCGAGTTCGAGACCGGGCGTCAGCCGGGTCGCGAAGAGGTCCTCGCCGGAGCAGCCGCCGTCGAGTCCGGAACGGACGCGGCTCCGCAGGGCGAGATCGAGTCCTAGGACTGACGACGCACAGACGGGAGGCCCGGTGCCAGCTGGCACCGGGCCTCCCGTCTGTCCGCGGTGCCGGCCGCCAGGCCGCCAGCCGTCAGCCGGCGGACGTCAGGGAGAAGACGACGTTCTGTGCCATGTCGTCCTGGTCGAAGGCGACGTTGTCGTCGTAGGAGCTGCCGCGCAGCGTCCCGAGCGGGACCGACCACGTGCCGTCGTCGTCCACGGTGACCGACGTCGCGATGTCGGCCCCGGGGACGCTCACGAACAACTCGTGCCCGGGCGTTGCCGTCCCGGTCAGCGTCGTGGACGCACCGGGCACGAACGTGGTGCCCGCTGTCAGACGGATCGGCGACGCCGCGTCGTCGGGCTTGTCCGAGGTGACCGATGGGGTGTGCATCCCGCGGCTCTGGATGTGCTGGTGGGCCGTGGCGGCGTTCGCGGCAACGGGGCTGGCGAGTCCGGCGGCCAGGGCCAGCCCGATCGCGACCGCGGTGATGTGCTTGGTGCGCATGTGTGCTCCTGTCGAAGGTAGGAGCTCACAGCGTATCCAACATGTCATGTACACATCGTGACCACGGATACACGGGAGGCCCGGTGCCAACTGGCACCGGGCCTCCCGTTCCGTCTCGTGGTGCCGTGGATCAGGCCTGCACGTCGCCGCGCCAGCCGGCGTCGGCGGGCGTGGACTCGACGCGCTCCTTGTAGTTCTGCAGGTCCTTCTTGACCGCGTGGCTGCCGACGCCGACAGCTGAACCGAGCTTCTCGAGGAAGCCGATGGGCTGCCAGTCGATCTGCGCCGTGACGCGCGTCTCGTTGTCGGCGAGCTTGTGGAACGTGACGACACCGGCGTGGTCGGTCTCGCCGTCCTTCACGGTCCAGGCGACACGCTCGTCCGGGTGCTGCTCGGTGATGACGGCGCGGAACTCGCGCTCCTGACCGGCGACCTTCACGGTCCAGTCGGTGGTGGTGTCGTCGACCTGGATGATCCGCTGCACCTCGTCGAGGAAGTGCGGGAACTCCTCGAAGCGGGTCCACTGGCCGTAGGCGGCACTGACGGGGACGTTGACGTCGATGGTCTCGATGATCTGGGGCATGACGTCGACGGTAGGCGGCGGGTGCTGGGTGCGGCACAGGGTCGGGCTAGGGTTGGGACGATGACTCAGCACGGGAAGCACGCGTTCCACGAACGGGACGACCACGGCATCCTGGTGCGCCCCGCCCTGGCGTCCGACGTCCCGCACATCCAGCGGCTCATCGCGCCGTACGTCGACCGGCGGATCCTGCTCGGCAAGGAGAACGTCGCCCTGTACGGCTCGATCCAGCAGTTCCGGATCGCCGAGGGGCCCGACGGCACGCCGATCGGCTGCGGCGCCCTGGCCGTGTTCTGGGACGACATCGCCGAGGTCCGTACGCTCGCACTCGACGCGGACTGGATCCACAAGCGGGTCGGGCACCGCATGCTCGAAGCGCTCGAGCACGACGCCCGCGAACTCGGCGTCGCGCGGATCTTCTGCCTGACGTTCGAGGTCGAGTTCTTCGCCAAGCACGGGTACCTGGAGATCGGCGAGCAGGTCGTCGAACCGTCCGTCTACGCCGAGCTCGTGCGCTCGTCAGACGAAGGCGTGGCGGAGTTCCTCGACCTGGCGCGGGTCAAGCCGAACACGCTCGGCAACACCCGCATGCTGAAGATCCTCTGACGCTTTCTCGTCGCAGTCGGCGGGGTTCCCTCGCCTAGCGCCGCGCGGTGTCTACCCTGTGCGCATGTCGTCGTTCCGTCACCCCGTGGGCCCGCAGAAGCCGGGCGTGTACTGGCGCCGTCGTCTGACCGTGCTGGGGATCATCGCGGTCGTCGTGATCGTGGTCGTGCTCATCGTCGTCGGGCGCGGGAACGGTGCTCCTGCGGCAGCGCCGTCGCCGTCTGCGTCTGCGCGCACCTCGTCCGCTGCTGCAGCACCGGCGGCATCCGCGTCGTCGGCGCCATCGTCCGGGACGTCGGGCGATGCGACGCCGGCACCGTCCGCCACGGCCGATCCCGGGGGTGCCGACGGGTCCACGTGCGCCAAGGGGCAGATCACCCTGAAGCCCGTGCTCGACAAGAGCACCTACGGACCCACCGAAGACCCGAAGATCGCGATGTCGATCGAGAACACCGGGTCGAAGTCCTGCCACCTGGACCTCGGGTCGGCGCAGCAGGTGCTGACCATCAGCTCCGGCGAAGAGCAGTACTGGTCGTCGAAGGACTGCCAGACCGGCGGGACGAACCAGGACGTGACGATCAAGGCCGGGCAGACCCTGACCACGCCGGCCATCGCGTGGGACCGCACCCGCTCGTCGACCAGCACGTGCGACTCGTCACGGCCGTCGGTGACCGGTGGGGGAGCGAGCTACCACCTGTCCGTGTCGGTCGGCAACATCACCTCGACGGACTCGGCGCAGTTCATCCTGAACTGAGTCCGGGGCCGGGCGGGATCAGCTGAACTTCGGGGTGTCGACCTTGCAGCGCACCGGCTGGCCGGGCTGCCCCTGCTCTTCGGAGATCACGCGCTTGCCGTCCAGCAGGATGCGGCAGGTGGCGGTGCGGCCGCTTGCGGGGGTCGCCGCGACCGAGGCTGGTGACTCGGCCAGCACGATCGTCTCGTGCGTCCATGACGCGCTGCCGTCGGAGCTGCCGGCGCCGGGCTTGGTCATGGCCGTCGACAGCGTGCGCGTCGTGGCGGCATCGCCACGGGACTCGGCACCCAGGTACGAGACGGCGTGCAACGTGGTGGCGTCGGACGAGTCGACACTGACTTCGTAGGTGACGGACCAGGCATCGCCGAACTGCTGGTGGATCTGCGTGCAACCCGTCAGAGCGAGGGCTGCTGCGCCCAGGACGATAGCGGCGGACGCACGGGTGATGGTGCTGCGAATGGTCATACAAACACAATCGCGGCCGGCCGATCGAACTTCGTCATGACGAAGGTTCGATCGAGTCCGACCGCGGTCGTGTTCGGGGTCAGCCGACCGGATGACGGTCAGCGTTCCCCTGGGGTTCAGCCGATGACGGTGATGTTCTCCGCCTGCGGGCCCTTGCGGCCCTCAGTGATCTCGAACTCCACCTTCTGGTTCTCTTCGAGACCGCGGTAGCCGCTGCCCGAGATCGCCGAGAAGTGCGCGAAGACGTCCGCGCTGTTGTCGTCCGGGGCGATGAACCCGAAGCCCTTTTCGTTGTTAAACCACTTGACGGTTCCAGTTGCCATGATGGCGTTTCCTTAACTGTTCTTGCTTTCCATCGCGGTATGACACGCAGACGGAGCCTCGACGTATGTCGACGAGGATGATGCGCCACGCGGGCAGGTGCCGGCGGGACGGGTGCGGGATCAGACGGTGGGTCGAAGACCCGGATGTACTGACCCATGAGTCCGGTTGAGGGGCGAAACCACCTCGTCCGGACGTTGGACGCCGCCGAAGCGGTGGTACCAACGTAGCGGGTCTTGGGGCCCAGGGCCAGACGCGGTCGCCCCGATTCGGGAAATCTGGTGAACTTGACCCTGATGGCAGACAAGGAACAGCGGTTCCGGAGCGAACAGCTCGAGGACGCGCTCGCGAAGCAGGACGTGGCAGCGGTGGCGTACGCGCTGCGGAACGACATCGTGATCGTGCCGCGGCTGGTCACCGGCAAGAAGGACATGCAGGTGCGGGTGTTCGGCCGCGAGGGCTCGGACAAGCGCATCCTGCTGCTGTTCTCGTCGGCGGACACCTACACGGCGATGGTCCCGGGCGAGAAGGTCCGGCAGGTCATGGTCTACGACGCCGCCCGGCTCGAGGAGTTCCTCGCCGCGCACCTCGACTCGCTCGAGGGGGTCTTCTTCGACATCGCCGGCCCGCACACGATGCAGGCCGAGCCCGCCGACCTGTTGGACGCACTCCGCGCCTGACGACGCCGGACCAGTCGCCGCGATCCCGGTCCCGTCGGCGCGATCCCGGTCCTGTCGGTACTGTCGCCGCATGGGGACCACCGTGCTGCCAGGGATCATCGCGTTCGTCCTGGGCGGGTTCCTCGCCGTTGCCGCGGTCGTGCCGTGGGCCGCGATCCAGTACCGCCGGCACGGTGCACTTGGGTTCCGCCGCAGCGTGCTGGCCTTCGTCACCCTGGTCTACGCGTTGGCACTCGTCACGTACACGCTGCTGCCGTTGCCCACCGACGCTGCCGCAGCCTGCCGCGTGTCCGCGATGCCGCAGCTGCACCCGTTCACGTTCCTGGATGACGTCTCCCGCGAGGGCGGCCTGTCCGGTCCACGCTCCCTGCTGAGCAACCCCGCTGCCGCACAGGTCGTGTTCAACGTCCTGCTGTTCTTCCCCCTCGGCGCGCTGGTCCGGAACGCGCTGGCACCGCGCCGCTGGTTCTGGGGGCTGCTGATCGGCGGTGCGGCCGGGTTCGTCGTCTCGCTCGCGATCGAGTTCACCCAGCTCACGGGCGACTGGTTCCTGTACCCGTGCGCATACCGGCTGTTCGACGTCGACGACCTCATCGCGAACACGACGGGCGCACTGCTCGGGACCCTGGCGGCGCCACTGCTCGGGGTGTTCCTGGCATCACGACGACAGCCGTCTCCTGATGCCGCTCGCCCGGTCACGTTCTGGCGTCGGGCCTTCGGGATCCTGGCCGACGTGTTGGCGCTGTCCCTGACCAGCGGTGTGCTGGTCGTCGGGGTGACGCTCGCGCTCAACGCGTTCGGCGTCGACCTGCGCTCGCCCGCGACCCTGACCGCGCAGGCTCTGGTCGGGTTCGTCGCACCGCTGGTGCAGCTGGTGGTCGTGCTCGCGACCGGCCGCACGCTCGGAGAGGCCGTCGTGCGCCTGCGGCCCGTGCCGACGCCCGGTGTGGGGCAGCGACTGGTGCGCTGGGCGCTCGGCTCCGGCGGGTGGGCGCTCCTGTCGACGAGCGGGTTGCCGTTCTCGGGGCTGGTCGCGTCCGCGCTGGCAGTTGCCGCGGTGATCGGGCTGCTGGTGACGAAGGACCGTCGTGGGTTCGCGTCGGCCGTCGCACGGTTGGGTGTCGAGGACGACCGGCTGCCGGTGCGCTGACCCTGCGGGTCGGACTGGAGGCTCGGCCCGCGTCCGCCACGCAGGTGCGGGTCGGGCTGGAGGCTCGGCCCGCGGCCGCCATGCCGGCGCGTCAGAACGCGGCGTCGAGCTCGCGTTCGCGCACGGACTTCGTCATCGAGAAGGCGACCCGCAGGGCTTCGCGCAGGTGCTCTGCGTCGGCACCGAGCACGGTCGTGAACCCGAGTCGTCGCGCCTCGCTCGCACGCTGCTTGGCGCCCGTCGCCTGGCGGATCTCGCCGGCCAGGCTGATCTCGCCGATGGCCGCCAACGTGTGCGGGTACGGGCGATCGCGTGCGGCGCTGGCCAGGGCGAGCACGATCGCCAGGTCGGCACCGGGCTCGGTGAGCTTCATGCCGCCCACGGTCGACACGTACACGTCGGCGTCGGACAGCTTGATGCCCGCGCGCCGTTCGAGGACGGCCAGCAGCATCGCCACGCGCGAGGCGTCGACGCCGTTCACCACCCGGCGGGGCTGCGGCGCTGAACTCGGCACGACGAGCGCCTGGACCTCGACCGGCAACGCGCGACGGCCCTCCATCGCGACCGTGATGCACGTGCCGGACACGGGCGTGCCGTTGCGGGACATGAACAGCCCGCTCGGGTCGGGTACCTCGTGGATGCCGTCACCCGCCATGTCGAAGCAGCCCACTTCGTCCGTGGGGCCGAAGCGGTTCTTCAGCGCACGGACGAACCGCAGCGCCGTCTGCCGGTCGCCCTCGAAGTGGCAGACCACGTCGACCAGGTGCTCGAGCAGCCGCGGACCGGCGATCGAGCCGTCCTTCGTGACGTGCCCGACGATCAGCACGGGCAGGTTGCGCTGCTTGGCTTCGCGGATCAGGGTCGACGCGACCTCGCGCACCTGGGACGTCCCGCCCGCGATGCCGTCGATCGAGGCCGAGGAGATCGTCTGCACGGAGTCGGCGATCAGCAGGTCGGGCTGCACCTGGTCGATCTGCCCGAGGATGACGCCCAGGTCGACCTCGCTGGCCAGGAAGAGTTCGTCGTGCATGGCGCCCGTGCGCTCGGCGCGCAGCCGGACCTGGTCGACCGACTCTTCGGCGCTGACGTAGAGCACCCGCTTGCCTGTCGCAGCCGCGCGCGAGGCGACCTCGAGCAGCAGGGTGGACTTGCCGACACCGGGTTCGCCGCTCAGCAGGACGGCAGCGCCGGGGACGATCCCGCCGCCGAGCACGCGGTCGAACTCGCCGATGCCGCTGGTCCACCGGGGGACCGCACCGACGCGGGCCTGCGTGATGGGCTGGGCGATCCGGGTGCCCGTGACCGCGACGGCGGTGGTGCCGCGGGCGCTGGCCGTGACGGCGGAGGTGTCTTCGACCGTGCCCCACGACTGGCACTCACCGCAGCGGCCGACCCACTTGATCGTGGTCCACCCGCACTCGGAGCAGCGGAACGTGGACTGGGGGCGGGCCATGGGTCGAGGTTAGGCCGCGCCGCCGACATCACCCGACCGCTGCTGCGGCCCGTCGGAGTCGTCGTCGGAGTGCTCGTCATGCGGGCCCTCGGGCTGGTGCTCGGACTGTTGCTCGCTCTGCTTCCGGTCCTGCGCACCGGGGATCGGGATGCCCCCGGTCATGCGCTCGCGCAGCCGGTCGATCCGGTTCGGGCGGTGCGCGTGCTCCATCTCCTCGGCACCTGCGACGTCCTGCTCGGAACGGGCGTTGGCCACGGCACCGGCTTCGCGCCCCAGGTCCTCGGCCTCGCGCGCTGACAGGTAGTGCCGGATCGCGGCGACGGTGTCGACGCGGGCGTCGATGGCCGGCTCGAACGCACTCGCCCAGACCTCGTAGCCGCGGTCGTTCGGGTGGAAGAGGTCGCCGTAGGAGTTGAAGAACGTGCGGCGGATCCCGACCCGCTTGGTGATCGCGTGCAGCGGGGCGACGGTCAGCCCGAGTTCGTCGGCGACGCGGTGGACGATCTCGTTCGCGACGGCGACCTTGCGCTCACGGTCGGGAGCGAACATGCACGGCAGCTCGGCGACGACCGCGTGCGACGGCACGGCGCCGTAGATCGCCCGGAGGTTCCGCTCGAACTTGTCCGGGTGGAAGTCGGCGATGTCGTTCGCCCCGATCGACACCGTGCAGATGTCCGGCGTGAACCCCTGCAGCTTCGGCAGCTGGTCCTCCTTGGCACCCCAGGTCGTCGCGCCGGACACGCTCAGGTTCACGACCCGGAGCGTCATCCGCGATCGGTGCCGGATCCGCCGAGCGAGCAGTCCGACGTACCCGCGCGAGGGCACGCTCGCGCCGACGCCCTGCGCCGCGGAGTCGCCGATCGCCAGGTAGGTGAGCTGACCCTCGTGGTGCAGTCGCTCGCGCCACCACTCCGCGTGCGTCGGGAGCATCTCGACCACGCGTTGTGAAGCGGCGCGCTGTCCCTTGACGCCGGCCCGGGCGCCGATGGCCGCGCCACCGGCGACCACCAGGCCGCCGCCGATCGAGGAGAGCAGTGCGATGAGGGTTCGGGACTTCATGCCGTGGACGGTACGCCCGTGGGACTCGTCGGATCAGAGCGGATCCTGGGGGTGTGGGTGACGTCCTGGAGGTGACCATCTGTGGAGGGGGAGCCGACCTGCGGTGTCGCGAGGGGCCTCCCGGATCGTGTAAACTCGTCCCCGGTACCGTGTCCGAGCGGCCGAAGGATCATGTCTCGAAAACATGTGTGGGGGTAACTCCACCGTGGGTTCAAATCCCACCGGTACCGCCACAGGGTCATTTGCAAGTCTGGGGTTCCAGCGTTTGCAAGTCTGACCAAACAGAAGAGCCCCCAGCCGACGCTGGGGGCTCTTCTGTTCCCGCTACGCCGGCGGCGCAGGCATCTCCGGTTCCACGTGGGGGACGAGTTCGCGGGGCGGTGGGTTCCGCATGTAGCGGCTTTCTCCTCGGCGGTCGCGTGAGCGCTGGAGGTACTCGCCTTCCTGCTTTCGGGGGATGCGGCGTCGGCCGGCTGCTTCTCGCATTGCCTGCTTCCGCATCTCCGCTTCGAAGTCGGTGATGCGGGTCATGTTGGACTTGACTGCGAACAGGGCGAGGGCGAACTGTTGGGCGGCGAGACCGCGCATGGGCCGGTTTGTGGTGACGCTCAGCTTGTGGTCGCGCTGCAGCAGATCGTTGGTGGACTCGCTGCTGCTGCGGTCGGACCGGTACGTCTTGAGCCACTGCCGGGTGTTGTGACGGAGCATCTGCCGTTGCTGCACGTGCTCGGTCGGCTTGACGGTGACGCTGGTCTGGCAGCACACCTTGTAGTTCTTCTGCCGGTCGGTGATGTTTGTTCTTTGGATGCGCACGCGGTCGGCTTCGTCGTCCGGCACGGCCTTGGGGTGCAGCGTCCGCAGTGGGCAGGACGCGGTGGGTGAGATGCCGGACGCTGGGCAGCTGAGCCGGAGTGTGCCGTCGGCCTTCTGCTCGTGGACGCTGAGTTCATAGCCCTCGAGCTTTTCGAGTTCCTTCCAGTAATCGATGTTGGTGAGCTCGCCGCGGTCCCACCGTTCAGTTGCTTCGAGCAGGTCCATCGGTGTGGACGGGCACGCGTACCGTCCGTTCACCATGATGGCGCCGCCGAGCGCACCGTTGGTGATGCCCTTCTGCCGTTCGACGTAGTCCTTCACAACGGGGGTGCGCCGTCGAACGAGTTCCTCGTGGAACGCGTCGGTGAGCTGCGAGTACCCCCGGTCGAACGAAAACCGGGTGAGTTCGTAGCCGCGCGCTTCGAGGGAGTCGAGGAGTGCAATGGCGTGGTCGCCTCGCAGCGCGCTCGAGGCTCCCAAGCGCCGTCGGCACGATGTTGGTGGTGCCCTGTCAACGTCTCCTGAACCACTTGCGCAGC
This sequence comes from Microbacterium sp. M1A1_1b, assembly GCF_053345565.1. NCBI lineage: Bacteria > Bacillati > Actinomycetota > Actinomycetes > Micrococcales > Microbacteriaceae > Microbacterium > Microbacterium sp. M1A1_1b. The sequence continues at coordinate 64,227 of NZ_JBKFAJ010000006.1, read as the reverse complement.
GTTTGCGTCACACGTGTGATGAGCGGCAGCTGCCGGTATTCAGCTTCGACGGCACGGCGGTCTGCCGCCGCTCCGCGACGGATCTGCTCGTCCGTCCAACGAGTGGACCAGCGCACCTGTCCGTCTCGGATCCAGTAGTGCGACTTGCAGGGGAGTTGCCAGTTCCCCACCGATGGCGCCAGCGAGGGGCCGGCCGTTCCGTCGGTGACGGTCCACCGGGCCGGGCTGAGTGGGGTGACGACCTTCACGCCGCAGCCGCAGGCGCAGTTATGGACCGCGGTTTTGTGCGCTTCCGTGACGTAGAGAACACCGTCGTCACGTCGGCTCGGGATGAACTCGACGTCTTCTCGACGGAATCGGTCGGTGTTCATGCTGTCGCTTCGCCGTTCATGAGCAGGTTGCCGGAGACGGTGTACGTGGTGTGCATCTCATGGTCGGACCAGACGTAGTAGCCGCTGACTTTCTTCCACCAGATGACCGCGTGCGCGGCGTTGAGGGCGTTGAGTTCGGCGATCTGAATGTTGGAGCCGTACTCGTCCTCATCGGTGTTGGAGTACGTCACCCACTGTCGGACGTGTCCGCGTTCCCCTGGGACGCTTCCTGTCACGCGGACGATCCCGCCAAGGGCGTTGCCTTGGCGCGCGACGGCCATACCGCAGTCGACAAACGGGACGCTCAGCTCTTCGAGCGCGTTGATGATGTCGCGTTTGGCGGGGCCGGCGTCCATGCTGATGAAGACGAACTGCATCGGGGCGAGGGCCGCCGACGCGTTCGTGTGGTCGAGTCCCTCCGCGTGCGCGTGGATGCCGCGGCGCATCGCTGCGTAACGGTCGCGAAGGTAGTCAACCTTCGTTGGATGCGCGGCGAGGTCGTCGATGCTTGCGGCGCCGGGGGTTCGGAAGGCGTTGTGTGCGAGGAAGTCGTCGGCGTCGAAGAGGTGGATCTCCGCGACCGGGGTCTTCGCGACGAAGTCGAGGATGTAGCTGCCGGTGCCACCGGTGCCGATGATCGCAACCGGTCCAAGAAGCCGGTCGTTCAAGTCTCCGGTGCCGGCACGGCTGGTCGCGGAGTCAAAGTAGTCGAAGACAGCATCCTCCGAGTCGCGTGCCAACGGTGCGAACGTGTTCGGCGTTGCGGAAGGGTCGATGTGCGTCGCCCACGGGCTGATCATACGGACGTAGGCGGTCACCTTCGCGTAGTAGTCGTCGTAGTACCCGACCTGCGGCTTGCTCGACAGGTAGGAAAGGGACCGCAGCGTGCCGAACAGCTGGTCTTCCTCGGTGTTGACAACCTTCGTGAGCTGGCGGCCGTCGTTGTCGTGCGGCACCCCCGTGAAATGCATTGTGTGGTCGGAGGGGCGCAGCGTCGCCGTGCCGTCGGTGGTGAGCTCGCTGATGAGCGCCCCGTACGCCACCGTCTTCTCGACGGTGACGTACGGGACGTGATCGACGACGAGCATGCCGCCCTCGATGCGCATCTCAAAGCCTTCGCTGAGGAGCCGCTGCAGGTCGGGACTACGACCGACCAGTCGGGTAGACATCGAACGACGTTCCCTCCTTCCGTACCTCGACCGCCTGATGCTCGGCAAGGTTGCCGTTGTGCGGGTTGCTCTTCGCCTTCCGGAACACGACGGTGAACGTCGTCTCCGGCGACGGGGGCACCGGGAACGCGATCGCCACCGCTTCCTCGAACGACACCCGCTGGTTTGGCACAACCGCGAGCTCGCCGTTGATGACGATGGCGAACTCGGTCTCCTTGTGGACCTTCAGTTCCGCGCTCACTTCTCGTTCCTCACACCCTTGTGCTGGCGGGCTGAGCCGTCCATGATGCGGCCGGTGGCGGTGTCCCGCTTGAACCAGGTGCCCTTCGATTGGAACTCGCTGCGTTCCTTGACCTCGCCTCGTCGGAAGCCCTTGCCGGTGTTCTTGGCCACGATGGCCACCTCGCTTTCATCTCGTTTACGTGCTGCATCTGCTGCACACTGCTCGACATGTCGAGCAAGACTAGAATAGCACCATCGCTCGAAGTGTCGAGCACCCCGAGGAGATCAATGACCGATTCGACACCAGAGGTCGACGTCAAGGCGCTGCACGCAGCCCTTGACGCCGCCCGATTGCAAGCGGGGCTGTCCTGGCGGCAGCTCGCGAAGACCCTCAACGTCAGCGCCTCCACCATCTCGAGGATGGCGAACGGGTTGCGCCCGGACGTCACCGCGTTCGCCGCGATGACCACCTGGCTGCGTATGAGCGCGGAGGACTTCTACCGAACGCCCGGCACAACGGCCACAGACGCGGAGCCAGAGCTTGTCGCACAACTCGCTCCACTGCTTCGCGCCCGGAGTGACCTGCGCGATGATGACGTGCGGTACCTCGAGCAGCTGATCGGCAGCGCCGTTCAACGTTTCCGAAGCGAGCGAGGCGAAAGTTGATCGGTGACCACGCAGGCTGAGATGCGGGAGATTGCCGCTGAAGAGCGCGCCGACCTCGGCATCGGGCCGCGCGACAGGTTGGATCCGTACGCACTATGCAAGCTGCACGGAATCAACGTTTACCCCGTGTCGTCCTTCGATGGCCGAGGGGACCTGGACGCGGTGGTTCACTTCACGTTGCGACGGGCGAGCGCCTGGTCTGCTGCGCTCATCCCCATCGAAAGTGCGCGCATCATCCTCGAAAACGACAGTCACGCTCCGGTTCGGCGCCGCTCAAGCATCGCGCACGAACTCGGGCACTTCCTGCTCGAGCACCCGTTCGACGAGGTCCTTCTCGACGAGGATCACGAGCGGCAGTTCGACGCGAAGCAGGAGAAGGAGGCCAAGTACGTCTCCGGCGAGCTCCTCGTGCCGATGAAGGCGGCTGAACAAGCCGCGTTCAACGGCTGGGACAACGCACGGGTGGCGCACGTGTACGGGGTGAGCGAGCAATTCGCGCAGATGCAGATGAAGGGTCAGCGCGTCCGCGCACAGCGCGCGGCGCGCAACTTCCGTCGTTTCGCCGGCTGACACGGGACGGGACCCAACACGTCGACGCACCTGACGTCGAACTGGCCAGACGTCGAGTGACGCCTCGCGAGCGAGCTGCGTTGAGACGACACCGCGACCCTCACCCGGCGACTCGAGACACGAGGACATCACCGGTTGCGGCAAGAGCAGCCTCGCTTCTGAGCGTGGGACTATTCAGGCCCTCCCGGATTGAGCCACACCACCGGTAAATCCATGTCCCGGCTTCGTCCCGGCTTCGTCCCGGTCGGCAGGAGGGTCTCGGCCGGTGGCATGGGCCATGATGGGCATGTGTCTTGGCTCGGTTTTCGTGGACTCGCTGGTGCGGTCGCTGGCGTGGCCTACTGTCGTCCTCATCGCAGCACTGCTATTCCGGACCGAAGTTGCGGGCCTTGTCGCCCGGCTGACACACCTGAAAGTGCCCGGCGGCGAGGCGACGTTCGGCGAGGGATTGGCGAAGGCCGAGAACACATTCGAGAAGTTCCAGGCGTCGGCGACGGGTGCTGAAGCTGCATCCGGTCAACCGGAAGCGGCGGACTCCGACGAGGCAGGCAACGTTGACTCCGAGCCAGTGGAGCCTTCGGCACTGGTTCTGCGCTCCTGGGAGCATCTGTCGGAGGAGATCATCGGACTCGCGCACGCGCGCGTTCCCGGAGTGCGCGCGACGAACGCTGCATCTGCAGCAGCGGCGCTCGAACGCGCTGGCGTCGTCAACGACCTTTTTGTCGAGACGGCGAACGAGCTCCGCCAACTTCGGAACGCTGTTGCTCACGCGAAGGAGATCCCGACACCGGGCTCGGCGATCGCGTACGCAGACCAAGCCCGTGAACTGCAAGCGGCGTGCCGAGCGCTCGCGCAGCTGCACAACGGCCGCGGAGAAACAGCGCCCTGACGGGAAGGCTCAGGCGGTTCCCGCGTCGCTGTTCCCACTCGCCTGCCAAAGTCGATGTGTGGACCTCAACACGCTGCGCACGCTTCCGCCTTCCGATCAACGGGTGTTCCTGCTCGGCCGGGTGACCTCTGAGACGACGAGCCTCGACGCGGCACTCCGATTCGTGCATGCTGCTCTGCGCGGGCGTCATGAGATCGACGCGTTCCTCGACGCTCCGCGGTACATCACAACCATCATCAAGGAGTGCAAAGCGCTCCTCTCCCAGCATGACGGCATTGACGACGCCGGCCAGCGAGCGGTGAACGCGACGCTGACCGCAGCGAACAGGCTGTATGCGAGACGGAACCGGTTCATTCACGACATGCTCGTTCGCTGACGGGGCACGCTGTCGCTGTGAATCAAGTAGACCGGTCCGGACGGACCTGCCGGCCGGTGCGGGCAAAGTCTCCAGAACGCTGGCCGCTACCGTCCGTGATCTAGCTACCCTAGGGTTTGCCGTGAAAGATCGTCGAGAACGGAGGTCGTCATGCCTGTGCCAACGTCAGCGTTCGGCGTCGTAGTCGTGGTTGTGATGGTCGTGCCAGGACTGGCGTTTGGACTGGTCCGCCGCGGCCTCCGAGGTTTTCAGTATGACGATCTCACTCTTGATGCTCGCATCGCTCAGGCGCTTGTCATCAGCGTCGCGCTGGACGCCTTTTACGTTGTCATTGGTGGCGCGTGGCTTGCTTCGCTAGTGACCTTCTCGGGGGCGAAGTCGCTATCGAAGCTCCAGTTCCGCTGGGTGTTGCGATTCTCGTCGGCGCCGTTGCGTTGCCGGCCCTGTTGGCGGCATTGCGTTACAGCCCGTACCAGTTCCGGCGGGGTCGATCCGCCCATGAGGGCGCGACGCGGCGCACCGCGCCGACTCCGCCACGTCTGCGGCAAATTGCAGAGCGGATGCCGGTGCAGCTCCGCCGGACGGTGTACTACGACTCGGTACCGACGGCATGGGACTGGGCGGCGACGAACCCGTCGCAGCGGCTTGTCCGAGTGCGTCTCACTGACGGTCGATTCGTCGGCGGTTTTTTCGGCCCAGGGTCCTACGTAAGTACCTACCCAGAACCCAGAGACCTCTATCTGAGCCACCAGTACCAGATGAACGACGATGGTTCTTTCGCGGGACCGCTGCCAGGTACGGCAGGATTGTGGCTGGAGGTCAGCGACGAGCACATCGTCGAGTTCCTGAACCCCTCGTACACCGCAACTGAACTGCAGGAGGCAGAAGATGGCCGAGAATGACCGATCCGATTCGCTGACCCACGGAGCCGGGGCGACAGGACACTTCGGTGCTCGGACGGGCCGAGTGTCCGAAGGGGCACGAGGCGCAACCACGCCGTTGGCCCGCGTCGTGCTCCCGACCGGGCCGACGCCGCCGTCGGGCATTTCCCCGGCGCCTGCTACTCGACCGGCGAACAACGCGCCGAAGGAGTAGCCGGCTCGCGTCAGAATGAAGGTCGCCGTCCAAGCGATCTCGTTCGATGGGGGCGAGGTGATCGCTGCGCACCCATCGGCGCCGGAGGAGCGTCGCGGTGACAGCACACTGGCGTCGAGGGGAAGGATCGCTTGAGACGTCGTGACCGCAGCTACTGGAACAGCGATGAAGGTAGGCGCACACAAGACCTGTCGCGACGATTGCGAACCCTGAACATTCGTGTCGATCGCCAGCCGCTGACGAAACGGTCAGCGGCGCGGAGCAAGGGCAGAAACGCTGACTTCGCCGAGCTGCTCGACCGCGCCACGGAGATCTACCGAGCGCTTCCCCGCGACCGATGGCCGAAGCCCCGTGCCGGCATCGCACTCGACGTCTCCGTCTCAAGTAGGCGGCCTCCGCGGGTCGACCACGTGTGCAAGTGGCTCTTGGACATTCTTGGCTCGAAGACCCGACCTGCTGTGTACGCCGACGACCGGCAGGTCGCAATGCTCTACGCCCGGTGCTGGCCGCCGCGCGATGAACGAGATCCGCTGATGCTGATCAGCGCACGGACGGCAGCGGACGCTCGAGCCGCGCTCCGGCGACGCCACGACCCCGATGAGCGAGATCACTTCGACGACCTCGACGATCGGCCGTGGGACCGCCATCGTGCGGACGCGGAACTCGACTTCGCCCTCGACGACCTGAAGCGTGCAAAGAGCATGCCTGACTCGGCTGAGGAGCGAGAGTCAGCAGAGCAGCGCGTCCGGCGATGCTGGCAGTCATATGACTTGGGCTCCGCGGACGAGACCATCGGACTGGTGTACCGGTTGATCGCCGAAAAGCGGCTAGGTGAGTTGAGCCCAGGGGCGACTCTGGCGCACCTGAGCCGCAGGCGAGTACCCGCTTTCAACCTCGGTGAGCTGCCTAGTGAACGCGGTCAGCACCCCGACTTCAGAGGCCGGTTCCATCAGGTGTTGACCGAATTCAAAGCGGCAAACCGATGGTGGCAGACCGTTGAAGTGCCCGTCGGGTTGAGCATCTTCTACGCGCCAGGTCCCGCTGGGAAAGACCTCGACAACATCCTGCTGGAACTCGTCCCGGTGGTCATCGAAGTCCTCTACCCACCGCAGTATGAACGGTGGACCATGGACAGCCCGACCATCCCGTGGATCTCGTTCATCGAAGCCACGACAGTGCCGGCCGACGAACACCTACCTGCTGGAAGGCTCGTAGTCGCCCTCACCAACGGGGACCGATACCAAAGCTGGTGGTCACAGGCCGAAGACGAAGTTGAACGGCATCTCACGAGCTGGTGAGAAGGCAGCCCCCGCAGACGATCACCGCCGAGATGCCGCCACAAGTCCGTGGCGGCAGCCCGTGGCCGTGAGAACGGCGGGAGGTTGTCCAGGTTGTTCTGCGTGGTGGTGTCCGCTGAGACCTCTCCTGCACTGCCCAGACGTGTATCAGTTCAAGAGCTGCCATCTTCGTGGTCCGCTGAGACCCCTGTTGTGGGGCCGTGGGCTGTGCGGGTGCTCATGGATGTTCGGCGTCTTCTTACGCTTTGCTTGCACCGATCTGCCGAGGAGGGACCTGGTGGAGCAAGGAGATACCGGTGCGCTTGAGCCGACTGTTCACGCCGACTCGTTTCTTGGTGGTCGCCATCGCTGCAGTCTTCGCGTTGCTCGCGACGCTGTTCGTCACGGCGCCGGCTCCCGCAATCGCGGATGCTGCTGGCGGCGGTCAATTCGTCTCCGCGACGGGACGAATCATGGACACGCGCGACGGCACCGGCGGGTACAAGACGGCGATGCCCGCAGGCACGTGGCGCACCTTGCAGGTGACCGGCCTTGCAGGGATTCCGAAAACATCGTCCGTGACGGCCGTCGCGCTGAACTTGACCGAGGTCAGCCCGAGCGGCTTGGGGCAGGTCAGCGCTCGGCCGAACGCGGACACCGCGTCGACGCTTGTCGGGACGTTCGATGGTGGCAATCTGGGGATCACGTCGAACCAGGCGGACGTAGCGGTAAACAGTGACGGCACGATCCAGGTCATGGCGAACGCATCGACGCAGCTCGTGATTGACGTGGAGGGGTACTACTCCACGTCTTCGACGGCCTCCGGCGGGTACGTCCCGATTGCTGGCAAGCGCTACGTGGGGGATCAGACCATCGCGGCGGGAGGGAACTTCACCATCCAGATCACCGGCGTGAACGGGATCCCTGCGAACGCGACTGCCGTCGTGGCAGACTTCATCGTGAAGAACCAGGGCACCTCCCAGGGATACATCTCTCCCGGTCCCGCCGCGGCAAACCCGCCGGTGACGTCGCTGAACTATCCTGGTGTGGCCAACGTGGCAACCGCGACCAGCGCGCATGTATCGCTGAGCTCCGACGGAAAGCTCGAAGTGTGGAATCGCGTGGGCTCGGCGATCAAGCTCAACATCGACGTCGAGGGGTATTTCGTCCAGGGGTCCTCGACCGCGGGTTCCTTCACCGCTGGTGCTGGCCGCGCGTACGACACCCGTGTCAAGCCGCACACTGCGGTCGCTGCAGGCAAGACGTTGACCGTCCCGCTCGGCGGCACGCACGGGATTCCGAACAGCTACGAAGGCCTCTCGTCGGTCGTTATCGACCTCACCGCGTTGCACGCGTCGAACGACACTGCCGGCTTCGCTCGAACATGGGCGGACGGGACCGCTGAGCCAAACATCTCTGCCCTCGAGTACGCACCCGACTCGATCCGATCGAACACCAACACAGTGCCGGTCGGCCTCGATGGGGCAATCCAAATCCGCAACCTCAGCAACACCACCGTCGACTTCATCATCGACATCGAGGGTTGGTACACCGGCGCATCCTCAACGCTGTGCAACCACGACGACGTCACCTTGTCGAACATCGCCACCACTGGCGCCACAGACGCGGTGCCGACCCTATCCGCTGCCGTGACCAACGGAATTGGGCAGAGCATCGACACAGCGCTCTACCTGGTCGACGCGAGTGGCAACGCGGTCGGTGCAACGCCGACCGCCACCGGCACCGTGGACTCGGGAACATCAGCGGTCTTCCATCCGTCCGGGCTGACGATTGGTGCGAAGTACACGTGGTGGATGCATGCCAGCACCAAGGACTCCTGCGCCGCGCAAGCAACATCCGCGAAGCAGAACTTCACGATGGGGCAAGACACGACTCTCGCGCCGATGACCACGACCGTGCAGCTGACCGGCGCTGACCTTGGTATCCAAGCAGGCCCCGTCGGCGGTGCGTTCGCGAGCGGCCCGCTGACGGCCGGCACGGACGGATCCGCGCAGTGGGTCTCCTCGATGAAGGTCAACTTCTCGACACTGCCCATCGGATCCCGGATCGTGAAAGCCGTCCTGCACGGCGGATCCGCCGTCTGCTTGACGAGCTCGAGTTGCACGTCCACGTCCGCATCGCTGACTCCGTCGAACTCAGACGTCGCAGCATTGAGCTCCCCGGACGACGCCGCAGCGGTCCCGGTCACCAGTGACGCCGTGTCGCTCAGCGGCAACGGTGGCGACACCGACCTCACCGCTCTAGTGCAGTCCTGGTACGGAGCAGGTTCCGTGTCGAACAACGGCGCGATCCTCTCCGCCGCGACCAGCTCCACCGGATTCCACCTCGACCCTGCCGAATCTCTCGAAGTCACCTACGCAGCACCGACCGTCCCAGCCGCTCCGACACTGCTGCGGACCACCGCCGGTGATAGTGGTCTTCTCGTTAGCTGGGCTGCGCCGACTGACACCGGCTACCTCGACCAAAGCGGGACCACGAGCGGGGTGACGAGCTACTCCGTCACCGCAACTCCGTCCGCCGGCGGCACAAGCATCGCCGCGACCACCACCGACACTTCAACTGTCATCACCGGCCTGACGAACGCTGCTGCGTACCAGGTTGCAGTGACTGCGAAGAACCCGATCGGCGTTGGCCCGGCAGCATTAGTCATCGGCACGCCGGTCGCGGTCCCAAACGGAACTGCGGCATACACCTCGGAGGTGCAGACGCTCACGACTGCGCAGACGCAGCTCGAGTCCGGCGCCAGCCAGAGCACCGATGACGCCTCGCAGGGTGACGCAACAGTTCGAGATGCTCTCGGTGTGAACGGCGGGCAGCTCATCACCCAGAGCGACGCGGCCGAGCTGAACGACCAAGCGAACACGCCAGGTGCCACGACCCTGTCCAACACTCTGGTGTCCTACAACGCCGCCGCAGGCTCTGCCACGGTCTTTACCACCGTGACTGATAAGGGCACCACGGTTGACACCAGCGACCCGAACAACGCTTTCACTATCCAAACCGGGTCCGTCAACAACTTGGCCTTCACGTTGACGACTAGCGGCGACCCAACGGTCATCAGCACCGGGGACACCAGCGCCCTGGCGCTGCCCGTTGCCCCGACAGCGGCCGACAGTCTGACAGCAGCCAGCGATACGACCGCATCCCTGGGCGCGGCGCCGATCGAGCTCAATACACAGACCGGCGCTTTCACGTCGACCAGTGCGCCCACCAGCGCGGCAGTGAAAAGCGCTGTCGTGAGTCGGGCTGCGTCGAAGTACGTCAGCGTCAATTACAGTGGCATTGCGACGTGGGCTTCGAACAATGCGCGCGGCTCCAACAACAACGGCTACGGAGATGACTGCACAGACTTCGCATCTCGCGCCATGTACTACGGCGGTGGAATGCACATGATCTTCCCAAGCGGCGGCGGGGTACTTCCGCACAACGATTCCAACGATCACCATTGGTACCATGGTGGGAACAGTGTCTACCCCCGCTACTCCACATCCTGGGGCGTAGCAAAGAACAATTTTGCGTTCCTTCGTAACGAAGGTACCGCGGTGAGCCATTCCCTCGCCGGTATGGGTACCGGTGACATCGTGTATGTCAACTGGAACGGAGACAGCAGCGGCAATCACGTCGACCACACCGGCGTCATCGTCCGGGTGACCAGCAAAAACGCCTACATCGCTCAGCACACAAGCAACACCATCGACTCCCTCAACAACGAAAAGGGGTGGCACTCGTGGCGGGGCTACAACTCGCACCTGTACCTCTGGGTGACTCGACCCGTGGAAGCAAAGTGAAACGAACACTCACAGCGACCGTCGCCGCACTAGCGCTCCTCGGGGCTCTGTCGGCCTGTAGCTCGCCTGAGCTCCCGCCGAAGTCGACGGATCCCGTGGCTTTGACGAAGGTCTACCTAGCCGCTGCCAAAGCGAAGAAGTGTGATGTCACGAAGGCGCTCACACGAAGTAGCACGTGGGCATGGTGTGAGAACCCGACTCTGCAGTCCTACACAGTCACTGACAAGGCCGAAGTCGTTCCCTTCAATCCTGGCGAAACCAAAGAGACCTGCGTCGCGACAACTGTCACGAGCAAAGCGTCCGGCGAGCAGGAGATGATGGACGGCGAACGGGACTGGAGTTTCTGCTACACCAAGACCGGCGACGGTTGGCGTCTCACTGACCAAGGCCAGGGCTAGCGCCGCTTCCATCTGTAGCAGGAGTTCCCGACCAGTAGCAGAAGTTTCGACGATCATCGTCATCGGATCCGATCCAGGTCATCCGGATGCCGCGGCCTGCATCACATGTCGACCGCGGACGCGATGAGTGTCGCCCCAGCCGAAGCTCCGCCCGGAGCGCTGACCTCGTAGGGTGTCAGCACGTTACACGTGCTCGCTGGTCAGGGCGTCCACCACCGACACCAGCGTCCGGTGCAGTTGCACCGGAGCTCCCAGACGTCGAACGGACTGCTGAAGTAACCGATCGTTCGTCGCTCACCAACGACGTGGTCGGCGTACCCGGCTGCTGTGCATAGGTAGAAAAGGTCGGAGAGGTCATTGCCTTCCCACCGACCTGAGCCGAGCAGCTTGTCAATCATCGTGGCGCGGAACAGCGATATCGCGGGTGCCCCCAGCCCCGGGCTGTGCCAGGTTGACTGTGTCCACGCGGACATCTCGCTAGGGGTGAGCCTCGCATCGATGGCGGCCTGCGCGATTTCGCGGATGGCATCCGAGAACATGAAAACTTCTGCGGCACGCCGTCGTTGCTGCTTCGTTCGGTTGGTCTCTCCGGAAAGCCAGGTGGAGAACCCCTGCACTCGCTGCACCCAGCCGGCCATGTTCCCGCGAGGCGTTGCCTGCTGGTCGAGCATCATCGAGGCGTAGACGATGTTGGACAACGACGCCCTGTATGCGTAACCCCATTCAGCAGGAACGTCGGCAGGAACCTCGAGCGGAGAAGACGTCCGGCACCGGCGCCGCCGGCTTGCCGGAGGAGCGGGCGAGGACTCGACGGAACTCTGCAGCACGAACCTGCAGTGGGTCGCGCATCTGCCATCCGCCGCTGCAGGACATGATTGCAACCGCAAGTTCATAGCGTCCGTCGGCGTTACCCCAAGTGCCGGTCTCCCCGAGGTGAGCGGCGGACAGTGGCAGGATCACCTTCCCCGACGAAGCCATACCAATGAGAAGCCAAGCCGCTCGGAGCTCACCATCCGACCGCACCCGCCAAGGAGCGTTGACGGACTTGCTCAGCGTGCTCCACTGGTTCTGATCAAGGTAGACCACGGGACGGTCATGAACGGGCGACGAGTTGAACCGTGATCCGAACCTCGACGAGAACCCATCCCCTCGAGTCGTCGTGAAGAACACGTTCCGCCGCCATGGATGAACCTCCACCACGGCGAAGTCCGTCGCGTGCGTAGCGAACGAGGCGTCCCCGCCGAAACCTCGCACGAGCCCGCTTCGGAACCGGAGCGCCACCATGTTGTCGTCAGCACGCCACTGAAACGCCTCAATGAAGTCGGACGTCTTGCTGTCACCGCTTGTCGACCCAGGGGCGTCATCGTCCGGGACAGTCGTCGGCGCAGAAGCGTCGTCCACGGATGAATCGTCCCGTCGACGGGCGACGTCCGCACAGAACCAACGATTCAACGCAATCCGCAGCAGGGTCCATCGCAGGGCTGAGGCCGTTCGTGCCGTTACGACAACAAGGACCTACTCGCTCCGCAGTAACGCGGTGATGACATCGAGCCCGTCATCGGCCAGCAGGTACTGTTCGTCCGCCTCGACCGCTGTATTGCCGAGTTCCCCGGCACTGTCACGAGTGGGTCGTGTGATTGTGGCGTCATCCAGCTCCAGGTGCTGGAAGGCCTGTAGTAGACCGAACCCCGCGAGTTCGGCGCAGGTGTTGCGGACCTGCGATTCGGACATCGCCTTGCCGGGGGACTGGGTTAGGGCGTTTCGCAGCCGCCCGGCATCGACGGAGAGGAAGCTGCTCTCGGCGGAGACGCCGAGGTGCCGCAACGCGCGAAGCACTTGGACGTGGTGCTCTTCGAGGCGGTCGGTGAGTCGCAGCGTCGCTTCCGGATCTCGGATTTCGCCCGCTGTACCGGCGACCAGCGCGTTTCGTAACCGCTGCCGACGCTCCGCAGACGCTGTCTCAAGCATGTGCTGAACAGTGAACTGAACCCCGGCGAGGAACGTCTCGGAGGTGAGTGCCGCCTCGACGTCTGGGATTCTGCCGCTGCGAACCGCGTCTTCGACATCGGCTCGCAACGCAAGGAGGTCGCGCTCCACGCGGCGCATCTGAGCGGAGCCGGCGATCAGAGGGACCGCGGCGGCGAGAAGTGGCCCAACTCCCGGAACGAAGCCCGCCGCAACTTGCGCCAGCGCTGAACCCGCATCCTCGAGTGAGTCCTTCCATTGTTGATCCACGACCAGGATCGTAATCGTAGGAACGGTGCGCAACAGGTTCGGGCCGCCGACCTTCAAGTCCCTCTCCGTCACTACCGAAGGAGTCATCGAGCCCCCCGGACACGCGATCCACAGCGCGGCCTCGGAGCGCCTCGCGACAAACCAGTTCGCCGCAGGCGCTCCTCCATCGTGCAGTCCCGCCTCATTCCTGACCAGGGCTTTTCCGAGAGGGGAAAATCGGAGCCAGCCCAGGGGAAACTCGGCTAATGAGCCGGAGCTGGGGAGTCTGCATCCGCTCAACCGCGCGGATCAACGAGACCTGCAAATGACCCGCCACAGAAGACCCCCGCTGATGCGGGGGTCTTCCTCGTTCAGGGCGCTGTCAGCGCGCGCTCGCGGTGTGGTGCCTGTCGTCGGTGCCCAGACGAGGCCACGAGCAAGCCGCCGACGTCAGCTCATCGAGGTCGAACGCAGTCGAGTCGTTCGGGCAGCGGGGTGAAGTCGGCCGACCGGTAGGTCGCCACCGCGCTGCGCAACGAACTCGGCGTGCACACCCACGCGGTCGATGCGCCGAGCTCCTGCAGGGCAGCGGCCGCAGCGACACAGACCGCTCTGCCGTGGCCCAGGCCGCGGTGCTCGGAGTGCACGCCCATCGGCTCGAGCAGCCCGGGCTGTCCGTCGCCCGCTGACCAGACCGTCACCCCGGCAACGGCCCTCCCGGCTGCGTCCCGACCGAGCAGGCACCGTCCGTTGCGGAACGGTGCCCCGTGGGACATGACTTCCCACACGTCGTCGGTGAAGGTCTCGCTGCCCCACGCTGATCGGTGCACCGCTGTGAAGTCCTCGACCTCGTCCGGGCCGACCACGTGGACCTGCAGCCCACTCGGCTCGACGGCCGTCGTCGTCAGGTCACGGGCGAGCGGTGTCCAGGCTTCACCAGCGGTCCACCCGGCGGAGCGGAGCACCGCATGGACTGCTGTTCCGGTCGGGATCTCCACGGAACCGAGACGGGGCGCGAGGGCTCCTCCGTCGAGATCGCTGAGCACCCGGCGGGCGAGGCCGTCGTCTGACCACCGGTCGGGGGCGACGGTCATGCGGAGGACCGTCGGTCCGTCGATGAGACCCACGGCGACGATGACGCCGTCGTCCCACCAGACTCGCAGCGACTCCGCGACTGCGGCCTCACCGTGGCGCCAGGCCCAACCGAGGTCGCCCGGATGGAGTTGGACGAGAGCATCGTCGCGTTGCCAGGAGCCCAGCGCCGCGACGACCTCGTCGACGGAACCGGCGGCGGGTGTTCGCATCGAAACGGACATGCTGAGATGACACCACAGCGCTGCCGGAAGGCCAAGGCCAGCACCATGGCCGTGACTGTGACGGGGCGCACGGAGACCCCCGGACAAGGGTCCGGGGGTCTGCGTTCGTCGGCGAGCGTTCGTCAGTCGACCGCGTCGCCGATGGCGGCGCCGACACCGGCGGCCGCCACGACAGCGCCTGCCCAGGCGACCGCTGCCGGGGTGGCCGCGACCGGCCGGAGTGCTCGGAAGGTCGTCGCGGTGTCGGAGTCGAACGGCAGGGCGTCGAGCCCGCGCATGTCCTGTTGCATCGTCAGGTCCTCTCTTCTTCGCTCAGTTCCCGACGGCTTCTTCGACCGCGTACGCGGCGATGGCACCGGTGAACACGGAGCTCGCTGCGAGTGCTGCGAGTGGTGTCGCAGCGAGTGGTTGTTCTGGGGCGAATCGCTGGCCGCGGCTGGTGTCGAACGCGATGTCGGCGATGGTCGTCATGATGTCGTCCTTTCACGGTGGTGGTGCATCAGGGGCCGTCCCGGTCGGGACGGCAGCTCGACCGGTGGTCGAGGTCACTCGCGTCGTGCTGACACGACGAAGACGCCGGCGGCGATGCCGAGCACGACGAGCACCGAGAGCCAGGCCAGCCCGGGCAGGTCGAACAGGAGTATCGCGACCACGATGGCGATGAGCACGACCGGAGCGGCGAACCACAGCATCGTGCGGGTGTTGGCGTTCATGCGTTCTCCTCTGGTGATGCTTCCTCTGCGGATGGTGACCCGGGCGTCGCCTGCCCGGGGGCTGCGGACGGAACACCGTGCGACCGGGGCGCGTGCTCGATCATCGGCTCTCGACGGGAGGCGAAGAGTTCTTCCACCGGGACGGCGTCGTCGTGACCGCCGGTCCTGACGATCGCGAACTGCACGGCGTCCGCGTGACCGTCGGACTGCCGAGCGGCTGCCCGGCGGACGAACCCGAGCAGGGCCCGGTAGTCGGCCCCGGCTTCGTACCCGTCCGGCATCTGCTCGGCGGCGACCAGGAACCGGCCGATGACATCGAACAGTCCTTTGTCGACGCGTCGGGACGGGAACCACGCCATGTCGCGCAGACGCCGTCCGGCGACGGCCTTCGTGCGGGTCCAGTCGGTCACACGGCCGTCGACGCGGTACCGGTGCAGCACCTCGAAGTCGGTCGAGGCGGGGATCGGCGCGAAGAACCGCCAGTTCGGGATGAGCAGCGCCGCAGTGTCGACATGGCGGACCCGGTCGAAGCGTCGGTTCGGATGCTGCCCGATGACGGTCACGACGAGCCACGCCCCGAGGGCGACGGCAAGGGGGAGGTTCGACCGGCTCATCGTTCTTCCCCGGACGTGCTGCCACCGAGCGCGGGGGTGCGGAGGTCCTCGCCGCTGCCGATCGTCTCGCGGATGACCTCGACGACACGGCGCACCGGCCCGGGGTGCACGAGCAGCCCGTCGTGCGTGGCCCGGACGACGACGCGGTGTCCGCCGTGCTCGGCGGCGACGCGTGCGTGCGCTTCGCTGACGGCGGGCTGCAGCTCGTCGCTGGAGCTCGCGGTGACCACGACCACCGTCGCACCCTCGGGGAACCTCCGGCCGGGGCGGTCATCCACGAGTGCCGGTTCGGCGGCCTCCCACTCGGACCGCCCGGTCCGCCAGAGTCGGGCGTTCCGGTACACGGAGGCCAGCCCCAGGCTGCTGGCCGGCCGTGCGGGGATGGACCAGGTGGTGGCGTCGAGCAGCCACCCCCAGCCGGTACGGAGCGACCACTCCATGAGCGGGAAGCCCGCGGTCAGCGAGCGCAGCGCAGTGAGGACCTCGCCGTCGGGTCGACCGGCGAGCCCGGTCGTCGGGTCCAGCAGGACCACACCGGCGACCCGGTCGCCCAGTCGGTGCGCTTCGGTTCGGAGCAGGTGGCCGCCGAAGGAATGGGCGACGAACCACACGGGGCGTCCGCCGGCGTGGCGGTCGACGAGTTCCACCAGGTCGTCGCCGTAAGTCGCGAGGGTCTGCTGCGGGACGGCGCTCGCCCCGGTGCCCGGCCGGTCGTACGTCAGCGTGGACACTTCGGCACCGAGACCGTCGATGATCGGGTCCCAGTACTCCTGCACCGCGACGAGCGAGTTCTCGAACACCACCAGCGGGGCGTCGGGTCGCGTCGACGGACGGTGGCGGACCGCCAGGACCGATCCGCTCGACGTGCGGAGGAGCTGCTGTCCGTCGCGCGGACGCGTGCTCTTGACGGCGTCGAGCACCTGTCGGGTCGCCGCGACGGTACCGATGACCGCCGCCAGCGCGCCGAGGACCACGGGGAGCGTGTCGTCACGTGCGGGCCGAGCGGCTCGTCGGTCCGTGGTGACGAAGAGCACTGCCGGCTGCAGGGAGAGGAACGCCGGGAGGAACCGGCCGAGACCCATGGTCGCCGCGATGGTCAGGTGCATGCCGCCCACGGCGCCGAGGAGCGCGAGTCGCGCGCGGGGTCCGAGCACGAAGACGAGGGGGAACCCGCACTCGAGCACGAGGGTGGCGACCTCGCCGACCCGCGCGAGGCCCGGCCGGCGGCGGAGCAGCTGCCACACCCGTTCCGAGCCGTACACGCGCGTGCGCATGACCCCGAGCAGCGCGGAGCCGTTCCGCCACGGCTCGCCCAGCAGCTTGACCCAGCCGGACACGACGTACGACAGCGTGGCCTGCGCGGCGATCGCCCACAGGGCGGTGTCGACTGTGGCCGTCCGGCGGGAGACACGTGCGACTCCGGACAGGGCCTGGGTGAAGAACGCCGCCTGGTCGCTCCCGTCGCCGCCGTTGTGGTGCAGCGGCCCGAGGACGTACCCGGTGGCGACGGTCACCCCGGACGCGAGCGCTCGGGCACGGGGGTCGCGGACCGGAGACAGGTGCACCAGGGCAGCGGCGACACGGAGGGCGTGCATCGTGGTGACGATGGCCGGTCGGTAGGCGACGTCCAGGGCGCGACGGACCCGTTCCCTCCGGATCAGGGCCGAGTCGCGGAACACCGCCCAGTCGTTCAGGCCTCCGGTGCGTCGGTTCTCCGCGTTGGCGAGGTGCTCGAGGCTCCCCATCAGCACCACGAGCGCCGACGCGCGCTCGGTGGCCGTGACGACAGCGTCGCGGTCGGTGCCGCGGGCGATGACCCGACGGGCGAACCCCTCGACCGCGCCGGCCACGGCCCGGATCACGCCGCTGCTCCGAACTCGGCGACGTAGGTCGGGGAGTCCGGCGTCACGGGGCCGCCCCGCCACGAACCGTGCACCGACCGGACCGCGAGCCCGGCGTGCTGCGCGAGGCCCGTCAGGACCTCGGGTGGCGTCAGGAGGCTCACCTCGCTCCCGACACTCGTCGTCCCGCCGTCGTGCCACAGGTGGCTCACCTGCCAGAGCGACCGTGGTTCGTCCAGCACACCGTAGGACTGCAGGCCGCGGCCGGTGCCCGGGTACGGCACGAACCAGGTCTCCCGCCGTCGACCGTCGTGCAGCGATCGAACTGCGTCCGGGTTGTGGGTCTCGACCACGATCCGGCCGCCGGGAGCCAGGTGGCCCGCGGCGACCTCGAGGGCCTGCCGCTGCTGGCGCCGTTCGAGCAGCATCGAGATGGAGGCGCACACGCAGTAGACCAGGTCGAACCGGTCGTCGAGTCGGACGTCGGTCATCGACCCCTCGACGAGCTCGAGGGGCACCTGCTCGCGCTCGGCCGCACTCCGTGCCCGATCGAGCATCTCGGGCGACAGGTCGACCCCGGTGACCGCGACCCCAGCAGCCGCGAGGGGCACCGCCACGCGTCCGGTCCCGATCCCGAGTTCCAGCGCTGTGCCGGGCCGGCTGTCGAGCAGCGCCGCCACGAGCTGTCCGTCGGGCGGGAAGACCTCGTCGTACACGTCGGCGAACTGGCGCCCGTAGTCCCGCTGCATGTCGCACTCCCCCGTCCCGGGCGTCCCTCCCGCCCGATGCAAGAGACGTTAACCCTGTGCAGACGCACAGTTCCGTATCTCGGAAGAAGTTCTCAGGTTCTCTGACGCAGTCGTCGTGGGAGTGGCCCGACCACAGACGGACAGGAGGCCCGGTGCCAGCTGGCAGATTCCAGTTCTGGTCGCAACGCCGGTGGGGTCAGTTCGTTCGTAGCAGGCTCGCGAGGCGCTCGCGGGATCGCAGACGAACACGGGAACCCCGGTCGCGATGTGGAACTGTCGGTGGGCCGCCATCTCGGCTCCCTGATCCCACGTCAACGAGGTGCCGCTGGCGAGCGTCCCAGGATGGTCGGCCTCAGGAAGCGAGCATCTGCGCCACCACCGCGTACAGCTCCTTGGGGTCACGGGCGAGCATCTGCTTGATCAGCGACGACTGTTCATCGACGACGACTTCCCAGTCGCCGCGTTCCACCCCGTCCAGGGTGGCGCGTGCCACGTCAGCAGGGTCGGTCTTGTCGATCGAGAGTCCTGCGGTCATGTCCGTGTCCGCCACCCCCAGATGGACGGATGTCACCGTCGTCCCCTGCTCGGCCAGCTCGTGACGCAACGCGTTGCCCATGTTCCACAGGGCGGCCTTCGACACGGCGTAGGCGGACGCTCCGGGCATCGCCAGCCACGAGGCGCCCGAGGCGATCTCGCGACGGCGACCGGTATCGGCGCTCCGATCGGACTTGGACTGGGGCTGGCCGCAGGGTCTACCGTCGCATCGGTTGGCGCTCGCGCTGTCGTAGGCGACACCAGCGGCGCGGTAGGCGCGGGTCTACTTGGAACCGCAACGCTCGGTCTCGGGGGACTGGGGGAGGCGCTGGAGGTTCCCACGCTCACAAAGACGGTCACTGCAGCCGGATACACCGGTATCGAGACCGGTACCAGTCTCCTTTCGAATTGAGGCACAATGCTTTCTCCCCTCGCGGGTCAGCTCGCTATTCCAATCTTCGCGGTCTTGATCGTGTGCGTCATCATCGCGTTCGTGCGCGATCGTCGAGGAAAGAAGTAACGCTTGATCGACGAAGCCGCGGGCCGACGGCTGAATCAGCCGGTCCGGGTCCGAGTAACCAACTCAATCGGGTGGTGGGTGCTGGCGGCGGTATCTCTTTACATGGCGACGTTGGGCGGCCCCGCTTGGCTGATCATCGGTTGTGTGCTCGCAGTCGCAGGCATCTACCTCGCGGTGAGGCAGTTGACGGCGGGTGTCGACCTTCGGAGTGACGAGATGGTCGTCCACGGAGCTACTCGAACGAAGCGGATCAACCGAGACGCGGTCTCGGCAGTGACACGGTTCCCCCGGCTCGATGTCGAACAGCACGACAAATCGGTCGAGTTGATCGTGACGCCATTCCTCAGTGGCAGATCTCGAAAGTCGGACGCGAGGCAAGCCGAAGCTCGCGACGAAGTCGAGCGATGGTGGGCTGGAACGACACCGAGACAATATTGAGCACCGTCCACGTTCATGATCTCGCGAACTCGTGTCACCTGACGATTGTCGATCTACGGCGTCAGATGCGAGGCGGCCCAGCGCGGCGACGACCTCGTCGACGGAACCGGCAGCGGGTCTGCGCATCGAAACGGACATGCCGAGATGAGGCCACAGCGCTGCCGGAAGACCAGGATGGTCGGCCTCAGGAAGCGAGCATCTGCGCCACCACCGCGTACAGCTCCTTGGGGTCACGGGCGAGCATCTGCTTGATCAGCGACGACTGTTCATCGACGACGACTTCCCAGTCGCCGCGTTCCACCCCGTCCAGGGTGGCGCGTGCCACGTCAGCAGGGTCGGTCTTGTCGATCGAGAGTCCTGCGGTCATGTCCGTGTCCGCCACCCCCAGATGGACGGATGTCACCGTCGTCCCCTGCTCGGCCAGCTCGTGACGCAACGCGTTGCCCATGTTCCACAGGGCGGCCTTCGACACGGCGTAGGCGGACGCTCCGGGCATCGCCAGCCACGAGGCGCCCGAGGCGATGTTCACGATCGCGCCACCGCCGTTCGCGGCCAGGACGGGTGCGAAGGACCGGATCACGGACAGGGTGCCCCACACGTTCGTGTCCATGTCGAAGTGCGCTGCGTCCAGGTCGCCGAGCAGGCTCGCGGAGGTGGCGATCCCGGCGTTGTTGATCAGCAGGTCGACATCGGTGGCGATCGCGGCGGCTGCGGCGACGGATGCCGGCGAGGTGATGTCGAGCGCGACGCGCTCCACGCCGTCGAGGTCGATGCGTTCGGGGCGACGAGCGGTCGCGTAGACCTTCGCGCCGCGTTCGACGAGTTGGGCCGCGAGGTGACGGCCGATGCCGCGGTTCGCGCCGGTGACGAGGGCAGTGGCTCCAGAGATGTGCATGGCGCTACCGTAGAACCTGACATCAGCGTCAGGTTCAAGTCGAAGGGACACCACGTGCGCATCGGAGAACTGGCGGAACGTGCGGACGTCAGCGTGCGGTCCCTGCGGTACTACGAGGAACAGGCTCTGCTGTCGTCCACCAGGACCACGGGCGGGCACCGCGAGTACCGGGAGCCGGACGTGACCCGAGTGCGCTTCCTGCAGATGCTGTACGCAGCGGGCATGCCCAGCCACCGGATCCGCGAGCTGCTGCCGTTCCTCGACACCGGCGTCGCCACGCCGACGATGCTCGGACACTTCGACGAGGAAGGAGATCGGATCCAGCGCCAGATCGCAGCCCTCACCGACACGCACGACCGCCTGACGAGGCTCCGCGACATCGCCGCAGACTCGGTCGCGGGGAGGTCTCCGAACGAGTGCCGCCCGTCGGCGAACGCCGCCGTCGCCGGTCAGGGACGAGATCGGTCTCGGTGAGACCGGCCGGTCAATCGGACGGCTGCGCCGGCGTCAGGTCGGTGGTCCACGCGTCTCGGTGAGCGGGCGTCGTCGTCACGGATGCCAGGAGGCGCAGTCGGTCGGCGGTGGACGATCCCTGGTCGGGGTAGTAGAGCACGACGAGGAGGTCTCCGACGGGGAGCTTCTCGCGGTTCAGGGTGAGTGCTCCGATCGTGGGGTGGTGGACGCTGGCCGTCCCGCCCTCGAGGTGTCGGACGTCCTGGCGTGCCCACAGCTGACGGAACCGAGCACTCGACAGGGAGAGTTCGCCGACGAGTTCCACGACGCGGGCATCGGAGATGTCGTCGCCGACCGTGCTCCGGAACGACGCCACGGAATCGGCTGCGGCCGTGTCCCAGTCGTCGTGGAACGCGCGTTCCTCGGGGTCCAGCAGCAGATCTCGGAGTCGGTTGTGGCCCGGGACCAGCCGCGGCGACAGGGCCTGTGCGAGTGCGTTGGATGCGAGGACGTCGAAGGTGCGGCTCTCGACGAACGCCGGGACGTCCACGGCGGCGAGGAGATGGTGAAGCCGTGCGGGAACCCGGTCGATGCGGCGCGTGCGTCGAGCCCGGGGACGAGGAGCGCCGAGGCCGAGGAGGTACTCGGTCTCGACGTCGTCCAGCTGCAGCACCCTCGCCAGGGCCTCGAGGACCTGCGGGGACGGGTTGTTGTCCCGCCCCCGCTCCAGCCTGAGGTAGTAGTCGCCACTGATCCCGGCGAGCAGGGCGACCTCCTCACGCCGGAGCCCCGGGACGCGGCGGTTCGCGTTCTCCGGCAGACCGGCCATCGCGGGGGTGACCAGGTCGCGGCGGGCACGGAGGTAGGCCCCGAGTCGATTTGCCGAAGCGTCGTCGTCCATGCCGATCACGCTAGTTCGTGATCGTGGTCGCAGCGGGGGTCCTGCCAGACCCCTGGGCCAGCAGGGTCCTTCCACGGCCCGCGACCGCGCGGGAGGCTCTGGGGGTACCGCTCATCGACAGGAAGCACACCCCATGGACATCACCAACCGCACCGTCCTCGTCGTCGGAGGCACCTCCGGTATCGGCCTCGGCCTCGCCCACCGGTTCGCCGACGCCGGCAGCACCGTCGTCGTCGGCGGCCGCAACACCGACCAGGTCGACGACCTCGAGACCGTCCGCATCGACGTCACCGACTCGGTGTCGGTGTCGAACGCCCGGGACGAGGTCCTCGCCGCACACCCGGACCTCGACCTCGTCGTGACGATGTCGGGCGTCATGCTCGTCGAGGACCTCCGGGACCCGGCGCACTTCAGCGACGCCGAGACGAGCATCCAGGTCAACCTCCTCGGCACCATCCGGGTCATCGACGCCTTCACCCCGCACCTGATCCAGCAAGGCCACGGCGACGTCATGACCGTGACCTCGGGGATCGGGTTCCTCCCGTTCCCGCTCATGCCCACGTACGGTGCGACGAAGGCCGGGGTGCACGCGTACACGGAGTCGCTGCGCGCGCACCTCGACGGCACCGGTGTCGGGGTCACGGAGTTGATCCCACCGGCCGTCGCGAACGCGGGCCAGGAGAAGCTGAACCCCGCCGCGCTGCCGCTCGGCGACTTCCTCGACGAGGTCATCGGGCTGGTCACGCAGACGCCGACGCCGAACGAGATTGTCGTCCAGGCAGCGGAGCGTCTGCGGTGGGCTGAGAAGAACGGCACCTACGCCGAGCTGCTCGCGCAGCGCTCCCAGTCGCTGGGTACCCTTCCGGGCCGCTGATCCGTCTGCATCTGCGGCTGCGTCGCCGACCACGACGCCGGAGGTGCACGGACGTCGGAGCGGCCGGGCCCGACGACCCTGGTGGCATGCCGGAACTCGACGTCGTGGCACGTCGCCCCGCCCCTCGTCAGCGCCCGGCGGGCTCCGGCACCGCCCCACCCCACCCGTTCATGCCCCCGAACACGACGCGCACGGGCACCGCCTGCGCCCGCTCGGTCACGTACCGGTACACGCCACCCGGGCGTCCGAGCCACAGGACACGTGCCGGTGTGGCGGACGTCGCGACCGTCCGGAGCTCGACCACGTACTGCCCCGACGGGATCTGGAACTGGGCAGTCTGCTCGTCGTCGAGGACACCGGAGAACCGGGTGGAGAACGACGCCGCGCTCGTGGTTTCCGTCACCGTGACGGTCGCACCGCTCAGCTCGGCGGAGGGTCGGAGCGATGCCGCGTGGGCGTCGACGGTCAGGTCGTAGTCGTCGTGCGCGTAGTGCCGCGACAGCGTCACCTGCGACGCCGGGACGGTTCCGCGCTGCTGGTACACCCGGGTCTTCCACACGGCGGGGGAGGCCAGCCCGTTGGCGTGCGCCTCGATGCGGTAGAGACCGGTGCTCAGGCCGACGAACTCGTACTGACCCGCCCGGTCGGAGGTTGTGCGGAACACCTGCGACGTGTCCTCGTTCCACGCGTACATCAGGCGGCCCGCCGACGGCCCGGCGGGTCCGACGACGGCACCACGCACGGTGGCACCGAGCACGAGCGGCACGGTGACCGCGGCGCTCGAGCCGCCGCTGACCGCGATGCCCGACCGGAGCCCGGGTGCGTACGTCGCGGCTCCGTGCGGCGGGACCACCCGTGTCGTCACCGTGACGGTGTCCGGCGCCGGGATGCCGGTGAACGTCGCGGTGCCGTCCGCGTCCGTCGTCGCGTTCCCGACGACGACGTCGGTCCCGATCGCGGCAAGTTCAACGTCCGGCAGCCGGATCGGGGCGCCGTCCGGCGTCGTGAGCTGCACGGAGATCGACCCCGAGCCGGCTGCGGCCGCCGGCGTCGCCACGCCGACCAGAGCGGCTGCTGCCAGCACCGCGGCCAGTCCCGTACCCATGATCCGTCGCATCGTGTCCCCTGATCGCACACCGGTCGTTCGTTGCGGGGGACTGTACGCGCCGGTCGGGCCGTGGGGAAGAACGACGGGAGGCGCGGTGCCAGCTGGCACCGCGCCTCCCGTCGGTCAGTTGTCAGCGCTGCTTCGCTGCGAGCTTCTGCTCCTTGACCGCGCGGAACCACGCGCTCGAGGCGGGCAGGAAGGTGAGCACGGCGGCCACGATCGACGCGAGGACGCCGAGGACGGCGACGACGCCCCCCACGACACCGGTGAGGCCGAGGATCGTGATGATCAGCAGCACGATGCGGGCCCAGTTCGCGCCACGGCGCATGAGCAGGTCGAACACCACGAACGCGATGATGAACAACACACCGATCACGATGCCGGACACGAACGAGGCCTGCACGACGGCGTCCACGTTGATGCCGTTCGTCGAACCGCCGGTCTGGGCGATCGCGTCCTTGGCAGCCTGCTTGGCCGCCGGCAGCTGCGTGGCGCTGACGATGATGCTGATGACGCGGATGAGCGCGGTCACCAGGTACAGCCAGAACGCGATGGTGACGAGGCGGGGTGCTGCACCGGCCGCGGGCGACTGGTAGGGGTTCGACTGGTACGGGTTCGACGTCATGCTGGTGGTCCTCCTCCGGCCTCGACCTTCGGGACCGTCCGTACAGATACTGCCCGGTTCCGACCGTTCGTGACCGGAACCCACGTTCTGCGGGCCACGTCAGCTGGCGGCGATGTCGAAGACCACCACCCGCTTGCTGCCCGCACCGATGCAGTCGGCGACCGGCTGGTGCTCGGCGTGCGGCAGGTAGCCGACCAGGGCATCGCGGTCGCGGAACCGGACGACGAGCATCCAGTCGAAGCCGCCCTCGAGCCCCTCGGTGCTGACGCTCGTGCCGGACGACACCGCCAGGACCCCGTCGATCCGGGGGAGGTGCTGCTGCGACAGGGCATCGGCCTGGGCGGAGTGGTCGACGCCGTCGTGCCACTGCACCAGGACCACGTGGGTCACACCGGACGTGTTGAGTGCGTCGTTGTCGGTCATGCCTGCAGCCTGCCAGGACCATGCCGAGCGCGTGGAGGGCTCCGGAAATCGAACCAGATGAAGCGCCCCGAACTGGCGCGCCCCCCGTGTGTGACCGACGATACGGCGGGTCGGATCCTCGAGGCATCCTCCGGAAGAACGAGGTCCCGGCTCTCCCGGTGGCCGGTCGGCCAGTCGGGTGACGGCCGGGCGTCTACCGTCGCACGCCGTACCGCAGTGCCACGGTGCCCATCCGGAACGTCCGACTGCTCAGGAGCTCCAGGTCCACCTGCCGCTCGAGCCGGGCGAAGAACGGGGTCCCGCCGCCGACCAGGACAGGGGAGACCCGCACGCGGTACTCGTCGATCAGCCCCAGCTCTGCCGCCGCTGCGGCGAGCGTCGCCCCACCGATCGCGATCTCGCCGTCCCCGGGTTCGGCACGCAGTCGTTCGATCTCCTGCGCGACGGTGCCCGTCGCCAACCGGGTGTTGCTGGCGTCGACGCTGGGGAGTGTGCGCGAGAAGACCACCTTCGGCAGGGCGTTCCACAGGTCGGCCCACTCGCGCTCGGCCTCGTCCCACGTGGCCGCCTGCACCGGGTCCTCCCAGTAGACCATCGTCTCGTGCAGCTTCCGCCCGAGCAGGTGCACGTCGACGCCGTGGATCTCGTCGATCGAGGCGCGGAACTCCTCGGCGTCCGGGGCGCCCCAGTCGAAGCCGCCGTCCGGTCCGGTGATGAACCCGTCCGCCGTCATGCCCATGGAGTACGTGACCCGCTTCATGCCGCGGAACCTACGCCCGTGGTGCGGTCCGTGCACGTTCCTGAGCCGGTGCCCATCGCCCTGCGCCGAGCGTGCGGGTCACCAACCACGGAAGGCATCATCATGGCAACAGGAGTTGCAGCAGTCTGGGTCCCCGTCACGGACATGGCCCGCGCGGTCGCGTTCTACCGCGACACCCTCGGGCTCGAGGTCACCAGCCAGGACGACGACTGGAGCGAGATCGACGCGAACGGCCTGCGCATCGGGCTGAACGCGCGCGAGTCGGCCAGCGCGTCCAGCGACGGCGGCGCGGTCGTGTCGTTCCAGCCGGACGGCAGCATCGAGGACGAGGTCGCCACCCTCAAGGAGCGCGGCGCCGACATCCAGGGCGAGATCAGCGAGCACCCGTGGGGCAAGATCGTCCCCTTCAAGGACAGCGAGGGCAACGACCTGCAGCTGTACGCTCCGCCGACCAGCTGACGGGTCGCGTTGCGACCACGGTCCGGACGGGAGGCCCGGTGCCAGCTGGCACCGGGCCTCCCGTCCGCTCTCCACAGCCTCCCGCGACGCTGCCACCCGCAGCGGTCGGCCCGCTACCGTGGTCCCCATGACGACGACGGGGGTGGCCGCGCACGACGGCTGGTCGCGCCTGCCCGTCGGCCGCCGTGAGTACCGGCAGGACGTCGTCGTCGCGCTGGTGCTCGCCGGCGGGATCGCGATCTCGGCAGTCCTGTCCGGCGCTGCCGGCATGTACGACGACCAGGCACCGTGGTGGGTCTCCGCGCTCATGGTCGTCGCGAACGCCGGGCCGCTGGCGTTCCGCCGCCGCTTCCCGATGACCGTGGCGGTGGTCGTCGCGCTGGCGTTCGTCGGCACGCAGCTGCTGCGGGTGCCCGAGGCCATCTTCATCAACTTCACGCTGTTCATCGGGCTCTACACGGTGGGGGCGTGGTGTTCCGACCGGGTCCGTGCCGAGTTCGTCCGGTGGTTCGTGATCGTCGGCATGTTCATCTGGCTGTTCCTGGCGATCGTGTTCCGCTGGTCGGTCCCCAGCGCACTGCCGAACCAGGGCGACTCACTCATCCCGCCGTTCATCGCCAACGCGCTGCTGTCGATCATCATCAACCTGGTGTACTTCGGTGCCGCCTGGTACTCGGGCAACCGGGCGTGGGCGTCGGCCGTGGCGAAACACGCGCTGCACGAGCGCACGGCCGAGCTCGCGGTCGAGCGGGAGCGCACGGCTGCCCAGGCGATCACGCTCGAGCGGGTGCGCATCGCCCGCGAGCTGCACGACGTCGTCGCCCACCACGTGTCGCTGATGGGTGTGCAGGCGGGGGCCGCTCGTCGGGTGCTCGAGCGTGACCCGGCCCAGGCGGCGACGTCCCTCGGGGTGGTCGAGGACAGCGCCCGCACGGCGGTCGAGGAACTGCGGCGGATGCTCGGCACGCTGCGCGAGAGCGACGCCGATGCGGCCGACGGTCTCCTCGACGCTGATCGCACCGCACGCACGACTGCCCCCAGCACCGACAGCATCGCGCGCATCGCCGAGCTCGCCGACGCCGCCAGGACGGCCGGCCACCCCGCGCAGTACACGGTCGTCGGCGACGTCCGCCCGGTGCCCCCGACCGTGGCGACGGTTGCCTTCCGCATCGCACAAGAAGCGGTGACGAACGTCCTGAAGCACGCCGGGCCGGACGCCCGCGCGGACCTGCGGCTGCGCTACCTGCCGGACGCGATCGAGGTCGAGGTCACGGACACCGGGGTCGGCAGCCGTGCCGTGCGTCCGAGCGGCGCGGACGACCACGACGCCGACCGCGTTGCCGGAACCGGCACGGGCATGGGCGGGGGCAGCGGCCTGGGCCACGTCGGCATGCGCGAGCGCGTGTCCGCGGTCGGCGGCACCGTCGAGATCGGGCCCCGAGCCCGGGGAGGGTTCCTGGTGCGCGCATGGCTGCCGACGACGTGACCGTACGGGTGGTGCTCGCCGACGACCAGGACCTGGTGCGGGCGGGGTTCCGGGTCATCCTCGAGTCGGAGCCCGGCATCGTCGTGGTCGCCGAGGCTGCCGACGGCGCGGCTGCGATCCGCGCGGTCGAGCAGTACCGACCGGACGTGGTGTGCCTGGACGTCCAGATGCCGACGGTGGACGGGATCGAGGCCGCCCGTCGCATCACGGCGCTGCCCGATCCGCCGGCAGTCCTGATCCTGACCACGTTCGACAACGACGACACCCTGTTCGACGCGCTCGATGCCGGCGCGAGCGGCTTCCTGCTGAAGAACGCGACGCCCGAGCAACTGGTCGATGCGGTCCTGACGGTCGCGGCCGGTGACGCGCTGCTGGCCCCCGACGTCACACGCCGGGTGATCAGCCGCGCGACGACGGGCACGGTGCCGGTCGTCGCACCCGATGCCGCGGTGCCGGGGCTGACGGAGCGCGAGACCGAGGTGCTGCGGCTGCTCGGCCGCGGCTGCAGCAACGCCGAGATCGCGACGCAGCTGTTCGTCGGCGAGGCCACCGTCAAGACCCACGTGTCGAACGTGCTGCAGAAGCTCCAGCTGCGTGACCGGGTGCAGGCCGTCGTGTGGGCGTACGAGCACGGGGTGGTCCGCTCCGGCGGATGAAGCGCGGACGGTCGTGCTGGAGCTCGGCTCCGTCTCGGGATGGAGGCCCGGGTTCCGTCCGGCGCGGGAGGTACCGAGCGCAGGTCCTCCGTAGCGTCGGTGGTGCGGTGGGAAGCAGCTCACCGCCGGAAGGGGAAACGATGCTCAGGGTCGAAGGAGTGACGAAGCACTTCGGCGAACGCCGGGTGCTCGACGACGTGACGTTCGAGGTGGGTCGTGGTCGGCTCACCGGGTTCGTCGGCGGCAACGGCGCCGGCAAGACCACCACCATGCGGATCATGCTCGGGGTGCTCGACTCCGACGGCGGGACCGTCTCGATCGACGGACAGCCCATCGGGCCGACCGACCGCCGCCGCTTCGGGTACATGCCCGAGGAACGCGGCCTGTACCCGAAGATGCCGGTCGCCGAACAGATCACCTACCTGGCGCGGCTGCACGGCGTCGACCGTCGCGCCGCTGCAACCCGCACGGCCGAGCTGCTCGAACGGCTCGAGATCGGGCAGCACGCCGACGACCCTGTCGAGAAGCTCTCGCTCGGCAACCAGCAGCGCGTGCAGGTCGCCGCCGCGCTGGCCCACCGCCCCGAGGTCCTGGTGCTCGACGAACCGTTCTCCGGGCTCGACCCGATGGCGGTCGACGTCGTGCTGGGTGTCCTGCGCGAGGCAGCGGCCGACGGCGTCCCGGTGCTGTTCTCCAGCCACCAGCTCGACGTCGTCGAACGGCTCTGCGACGACGTCGTGGTCATCGCCGGCGGCAGCATCCGCGCGGCCGGTCCGCAGGAGGAACTCCGCCGCAGCGCGGGTCCCGCGGCGTGGGAGCTGCTGGTCGACGGCGACGCCGCGTGGCTGCGCGACGAACCCGGCGTGCACGTCCGCGAGTTCGACGGCGGCTACGCGGTCTTCGAGGCCGACGAGACCGTTGCCCAGCGCGTGCTGCAGCGCGCCGTCACCACCGGGACCGTGGGGTCGTTCGGCCCGCGCGTGCCCCGACTCAGCGAGGTCTTCCGCGAGGTCGTCCGATGAACAACTCCTTCGCCATGGCGGTCCGCCTGGTCACCGTCCGCGAGATCCAGGCCCGGCTGCGTAGCAAGGCCTTCGTGATCTCGGCGGTCATCCTGCTCGTGATGGTCGTCGCCTCGATCGTCGTCGGCGGGATCGTCGGCAAGTCCACCGCCGGCAACACCACACCGGTCGCGGTCGTGAACGGCGTGTCACTGCCGTCGTCCGACGGGCTGAAGGTCACGCAGGTCGACGACCGGGCCGCGGCCGAGAAGCTCGTCCGCTCCGGGGACGTCGACGCCGCGATCGTGCCCGAGTCCGGTCCGCTCGGGTTCGGCGTGGTCGGCCTCGACAAGGCGCCGACCGAGGTCATCCAGGCACTCAGCGTGTCACCGAAGGTCGAACTGCTCGACCCGAACGCGATGGCGCCGGGCTTGATCTCGCTGATCGGGATCGCGTTCGGCATCGTGTACTTCGCTGCCGCCGTGACGTTCGGACAGTCGATCGCGCAGAGCGTGGTCGAGGAGAAGTCCACCCGCGTGGTGGAGATCCTGATGGCGGCGATCCCGGCCCGCGCGCTGCTGGCCGGCAAGGTGATCGGCAGCAGCATCATGGCGCTCGGGCAGGTGGTCGCGATCGCCATCGCCGCCGCCGTGGCGCTCGCCGTGACCGGGCAGGACAACCTGTTCGGGCTGCTCGGGCCGAGCATGCTGTGGTTCGTCGTGTTTTTCGCGATCGGGTTCGTGCTGGTGGCGTCGCTGTTCGCGGCCGCTGCGGCACTGGTCTCGCGGCAGGAGGACGTCGGCAGCGTGACCACCCCGGTGATGATGCTGCTGATGATCCCGTACTTCCTGATCATCTTCGCCGCGGACAACCCCACCGTGGTCGGCATCATGTCGTACGTGCCGTTCAGTGCCCCGATCGGGATGCCGATGCGGATCTTCCTGGGCACGGCCGAGTGGTGGGAGCCGATCGTGTCGCTGCTCGTGGTCATCGCGTCCGCTGCCCTCGTCGTGGTCGTCGGCGCCCGCGTGTACGAGAACGCGCTGCTCCGCACCGGTGGCCGCGTGAAGCTCACCGAGGCGATGCGACGATGAGCGCATGACCTCGACCGAGCAGGACACCCCCGTGCACCGAACACCCGACAGTCGTGGCCGAACGGGACTCGACCGGGTCGGACGTCACCTGGACCGCAACCCGGACGTGGTGGTGCGCGACGTCGAGGTGACGTCGGACGGATGGCACGTGCTGCGCCGGACCACGTTCGACGTCCGCGGTCGGGACGGGACCTGGTCGACGCAGCAGCGCGAGACGTACGACCGCGGCAACGGTGCGACGATCCTGCTGTTCGACCGGTCGCGCGGGACCGTGTTGCTGTCACGGCAGTTCCGGTTCCCGGCGTACGTCAACGACCACCCGGACGGCATGCTCATCGAGACCGCGGCCGGGCTGCTCGACGAGGAGGACCCCGAGACCGCGATCCGCCGCGAGGCCAGCGAGGAGCTCGGCGTCGACGTCGGCACCCTGACGCACGTGTTCGACGCGTACATGAGCCCCGGGTCCGTCACCGAGCGGGTGCACTTCTACGCAGCCGAGTACACCCCCGCCGATCGCGTGACGGCAGGCGGGGGCGTGGCGGACGAGGGCGAGGAGATCGAGGTGCTCGAGCTGCCGTTCACCCAGGCGCTGGCCATGGTGGAGGACGGTCGGATCGTGGACGGCAAGACCATCATGCTGCTGCAGTGGGCAGCGTTGCGGGGCGTCCTGTCGGACGGGCGCTGACGGGGAGACCGCAGGACTGCCGGACGGGAGGCCCGGTGCCAACTGGCACCGGGCCTCCTGTCCGGTGGTTCAGACGTCCGACCGTCGGAGCCGGACGACCGCGACGGCACCGGTGGCCACGAGCCACAGCACCACGCTCACCAGCGGGCGGCCCCAGTCGGGTGTGCCGGCGACCAGTGCGGTCGCGTTGTCGGTGAAGAGCCAGTCGACCACGTAGCCGTCGCCGATCCGCACGCCGCCGATCAGCCCGCTCACCAGGAAGAGGCCGATCACGGTGACGATGGCCGTCGGAGCCACGCGACGGATCAGGAAGCCGAGGAACAGCCCCAGCAGCCCGGTCGCCGCGACCGCGGGACCAGCCGCCAGGACGGGCACCACCGCGGCGCCGAGGATGCCGACCGCAGCAGCGCCGACAAGTGCGCCGACCCACCCGATCGCCAGACCGAACAGCACGACTGCCAGGCCCTTGGCGAGCACGACGCGGTCGCGCTGCGGGACGACCGTGCAGGTCGTGCGGATCGACCCGGTGGCGTACTCGCCGGCGACGGACAGCCCGCCGGCCAGCGCCAGCACGGCGCCCCCGACCATGCTGCCGGTCGCGACCGCGACCCCCGGACTGTACTGTGCCGCGGCGACGATCGTCAGGACGATCGCCGGTCCGGCCAGCAGCAGCAGCCACCCGATGGACGGAACCGACCAGGTCTTCTGCAGCTCGGAGCGCAGCAGGCCGGGGAAGGTGATGGTGGCGGTGCTCATCGGATGGCTCCTGCGTCGTGGCTGGTGTGGCCGGCGGTGAGGTCGAAGAAGACGTCCTCGAGGGTGGCGCTGCGGCGTGGTGACGCGGCCAGCAGCTGGTCGGTGGTGCCGTCGGCGACCAGGCGGCCGTTGCCGATGACGATGAGTCGATCGGCGGTGGCGGCGGTCTCGGCCATGTTGTGGCTGGACAGCAGCACGGTGCGGCCCTGGGCGGCGAAGGACCGGCAGAGCTGGCGCACCCAGACGACGCCCTGGGGGTCGAGGCCGTTGACCGGCTCGTCGAGCATCAGGACCTGCGGGTCGCCGAGCAGCGCGGAGGCGATGCCGAGTCGCTGGCCCATGCCGAGCGAGAACGTGCGGATGCGCTTGTTCGCCACGCCTGCCAGACCGGTCATGTCGAGGACGGCGTCCACGCGGCGCCGGCCGATGCCGTGCGTCAGTGCGAGCCCGGTCAGGTGGGCGCGGGCGGTGCGGGCGGGGTGCACGGCCTTGGCGTCGATCATCGCGCCGAGCAGCTGCATCGGGGCGGGGGAGTCGGCGTAGGGACGATCGCCGACCGTGACGGTGCCCGAGGTCGGGCGGTCCAGGCCGACGATCATCTGCATCGTCGAGGACTTGCCGGCACCGTTCGGGCCGAGGAAGCCCGTCACCGTGCCGGGCTCGAGCGTGAACGACAGGTCGTCGACCACGGTCCGGGCGCCGTGCCGCTTGGTCAGGTTGCGTGCTGCGATCATGGCTCCGACGCTACGGAGCGGTGCGGCGACGCCCATCGCCCCGCGGGGCTACGCCGGTGGTACCCGGGTACCGGCGTCGCTGCTGCGTCGCTGCTGCGGCGTTGCTGCGGCGTTGCTGCGGCGTTGCTGCGGTGTTGCTGCGGTGTTGCTGCGGCGTCGTCGCCGCGGCGTCAGACCAGGCCGAGCTCGTGCGCGCGGATCACGGCATGCACCCGGTCCCGCAGCTCGAGCTTCGCCAGCACGCGCCCGACGTGGGTCTTCACCGTCGACTCGGACAGGAACAGCTCGCCGGCGATCTCCGTGTTGTTCCGGCCGCGACCGATGGCCACGAACACCTCGCGCTCGCGGTCGGTCAGGGCTGCGAGCTGGTCGTCGACGCCGGTGGCGGTGGGGAACTTCCCGCGGTGCAGCTCGATCATCTGCCGGGTCACCCGCGGCGACACGATCGCGTCGCCAGCGGCCACGGTCCGGACGGCGCTGACGAGTTCCTCGGGGCGGGCGTCCTTCAGCTGGAAGCCGCTGGCCCCGGCGTTGAGCGCACCGAAGGCGTACTCGTCCAGGTCGAAGGTCGTCAGCACGAGCACCGCGGCCCGGGCGCCGGAGTCGACGATGCGGCGGGTGGCCTCGAGCCCGTCCATGCCGGGCATGCGGACGTCCATCACGACGACGTCTGGATCGAGCGCCGCGGTGCGTTCGACGGCGTCGTGTCCGGTCGCCGCTTCGCCGACCACGGTGATGTCGTCGGTCGCGCCGAGCACCATCGCGGTCCCCATCCGGATGAGGTCCTGGTCGTCGACGAGCAGCACGCGGATCATGCGGTCCCTCCGGCACGCAGGACGACGCGCACACGCCAGCCGTGCGGTGTCACCGGTCCCGCTTCCACCTGGCCATCGTAGAGCGCCGCCCGTTCGCGCAGTCCGACGAGTCCGCGTCCCGAGCCCTGCGACGCGACCGGGCCCTGCGCGCCGCCGTCGTCCTCCACGACCACGACGACCGAGCCGCCCGACCGGGTGACCCGCACGTCGACCGTCGTCGGGTCGAGGGCGTACCGGGACGCGTTCGTCAGGCACTCCTGCACGATCCGGTACACCGTGGTGGCCAGGCTGTCGGGCAGTCCGTCGACGTCGTCGGAGTGCAGCGTCACCGGCAGGCCCGCCGCGCGCTGGTCGGTGACGAGTCGGTCGAGGTCGGCGAACGACGGTTGCGGGTCGGTCGGCGACTGGCGGGCGGCTGCGTCACCGGTCCGCAGCACACCGAGTACGCGGCGCATGTCGGCCAGCGAGTCACGCCCGACCGTTCCGATGCGCTGCACGGCGTCCCGCGAGCGCTCCGGGTCCTTGTCGACCAGGGCGTCCGCGCCGTCCGCCAGCCGGATCATCACCGACAGTCCGTGGGCGACGACGTCGTGCATCTCGCGGGCGATCCGGGCGCGCTCGTCCTCGACCGCGGCGACGGCACGCTGTTCCTGTTCGGCCCTGACCCGGTCGGCCAGGTCGACGAGCGCCTGCACGTACGCGCGGCGCGTCCGGATCCAG
This sequence comes from Microbacterium sp. M1A1_1b, assembly GCF_053345565.1. Taxonomy (NCBI): domain Bacteria; kingdom Bacillati; phylum Actinomycetota; class Actinomycetes; order Micrococcales; family Microbacteriaceae; genus Microbacterium; species Microbacterium sp. M1A1_1b. The sequence goes on along the minus strand of NZ_JBKFAJ010000006.1, from coordinate 30,001 downwards.
AGCCCGAGCACCATGCCGGCCAGCAGCACGACCGCGCCGAACACGCCCCGGGACGGATCGTGCAGCGTCAGCGTCCCGACGACCGTGACCATCAGCACGACGGCGGCGGACGCGATCCACCCGGTGCGGGCGCCGACGCGGGTGACGACCGTCGCGACGACGAGCAGGATCGACGGCAGGGTGAGCACCGGGGCCGCGAGGGTCGCCGCGATGCCGGCCACGACGAACGCCGCCAGGGGGGCCCGTCGTCGGAGCACGCCGACGACGAACCCGGCGACCAGGAGTGCCGTCGCCCCGAGCGGCGCGGTGGTGAAGGCGTCGAGCGACAGCAGCTGCCCGGTCGTGACGATGCTGTAGACCACGACGAGCAGGACGTCGATGGCCGCTGGGTGCCGGCCCGCCCAGCGCTCGAGGGCACCCGGTCGGGGCGGAGCAGGGGACGCGGTCGTCACCCGGCCCACCGTACCTTCCGGTCCAGGCGGTACGCAGCGCATGCGGGGCCGATGCGCATCGCACCCCGATACGGACATCGCGCCCCGCTGTGGCGGGGTGCGATGTCCGCAACGGGGTGCGACGTCGGCGGCAGACGACTGACCGGTCAGGCCGAGCCGCGCCAGACGACCTCGGTCGGCAGGATCAGGCCGCGGGGCTCGGGGGTCGAACCCTCGATCTGCAGCAGCACGCGGCGGGCGGCGTCCTCGCCCAGGGTCAGCGCCGGCTGCCGCACGGTCGACAACGGTGGGTCGCAGCGGAGTGCCCACGCGCTGTCGTCGAACCCGACGATGCCGACCTGCCCGGGGACGTCGATGCCCCGGCGTTGCAGGTGGTCCATCGCGCCCGCGGCGACCGCGTCGGACGCGGCGAACACCCCGTCGATGTCCGGTGCGCGCTCGAGCAGCTCGCGCATCCCGGTCCCCCCTGCGGCGTAGCTGAACAGCGGGTCGTCGACCACGAGCCGCGGGTCGTAGCGGTCCCCGAGTGCCGCGCGGAACCCGGCCAGGCGGTCCTGTCCGGAGTCGCGGTCGAGTCCGGACGCCAGCATGCCGACCCGCCTGCGCCCGGTGGCGACGAGACGACGCGTGATCTGCTCGGCGGCTTCGGCGTTGTCGATGCCGATGTACGAGATGTCGACCGCGTCGGAGGGGCGCCCGACGAAGCACGCGGGCAGCCCGATCTCGATGATGGCGCGCGTGATCGGGTCGTCGGTGCGGGCCGACAGGACGATGGCGCCGTCGACGAACCCGCCGCGCAGGTACTCGACCACGCGCTCGCTGTCCCGCGCGGAGTCGACGATGACGGTGACGAGCTGCTGGTCGGCCTCGGACAGGACGGTGTTCGTGCCGATCAGGATGTTCCCGATGTTCGGGTCGTCCAGCACGACGACGTGCGGCTCGTGGACGATGAGCGCGACCGCCCCGGCTCGGCTGGTCACGAGGCTGCGAGCGGCGGCGCTCCGCACGTAGCCCACGCGGCGGACGGCTTCACGCACGGCATCGCGGGCTTCGTCGGAGACGTACGGCTCGTCGTTGAGGACCCGGGAGACGGTGCCGCGGGAGAGCCCGGCTTCGTCCGCGACGTGCTGGATCGTGACGCGGGAGCGCGTGGGTCGGCCGTCGGGCATCTGGCCAGCGTAGCGGTGCGCAGCGCGCTCCTGAGGACGCTCGTGTTGACATCGACGCCGTCATGGGCTTTGATCTGGGAGCGCTCCCAGACAGATCCGACGCGAATCCGCCGTCGCGATCTGGGAGCGCTCCCAGAACAAGGGTGACCTTCACTGCCGAAGGGGTCGGACGACCGCTGGCAGGGAGCGGTCACCCCGGAAGCACGAGGACCCGTGGACACCAACACCCTGCCGGCGCCGGCCACCACCGCGCTCGGCCTCGGCACGACCGGACTCGTGTTCGGCTGCGACTACAACCCCGAGCAGTGGACCCCCGAGGTCTGGGCCGAGGACGTCACCCTGATGCGCGAGGCCGGCGTGAACCTGGTCGCGATCAACGTCTTCGGCTGGTCGCACGTCGAACCCCGGCCCGGCGAGTACGACTTCTCCGGACTGGACACCGTCATCGAGCTGCTGCACCAGGCAGGCATCGGCGTGAACCTCGGTACGGGCACCGCCTCGCCGCCCCCGTGGCTGACGACGCTGCACCCGGAGATGCTGCCGATGGTGGCCGACGGCACCCGTCGCTTCCCCGGCGGCCGCCAGGGGTTCTGCCCGAGCTCCCCGGTCTACCGCTCGCACGCCCTCGCCCTGGTCCGCGCGACCGCCGAGCGCTACGGCCAGCACCCGGCGGTCCGGCTGTGGCACGTGTCGAACGAGCTCGGCTGCCACAACGCGTACTGCTTCTGCGACGTCTCGGCCGACGCCTTCCGCGACTGGCTGCGTGCCCGGTACGCCGACGTCGACGCGCTCAACGCCGCGTGGGGCACCGCGTTCTGGAGCCAGCGCTACTCGGCCTTCGACGAGGTGCTGCCGCCGCGGGCCACGCTGTCGTTCGTCAACCCCGCGCAGACCCTGGACTTCGACCGGTTCTCGTCCGACCAGCTCCTCGACCACTACCGCGCCGAGGCCGAGGTCATCCGGCAGCACAGCGCCCTGCCCGTCACGACGAACTTCATGGTCGCAGCCCACATCACGGCGCTGGACTACTGGAGCTGGGCGGACGACATGGACGTCATCGCCAACGACCACTACCTGGACCACCGTCTGGACCGCCCCGAGGTCGAGCTCGCCTTCGCCGCGGACACCACCCGCGGTCTGGCTCGCGGCGGTGCCTGGATGCTCATGGAGCACTCGACGGGCGCCGTGAACTGGCAGCCGCGCAACCTGGCGAAGGCCCCGGGGCAGATGCTCCGCAACACCGTCGGGCACATCGCCCGCGGCGCGGATGCGGTCTGCTTCTTCCAGTGGCGCGCCTCGGTGCAGGGCACCGAGAAGTTCCACTCGGCGCTGCTGCCCCACGCCGGCCGCGACTCCCGCACCTGGGACGAGGTCGTCGCCCTCGGCTCGCTGGTCGAACGGCTCGGCGAACTGCGCGGCTCGCGGGTCGTCGCCGACGTCGCGGTCGTCTTCGGGTGGGAGGTCCAGTGGGCCGCCGACCTCGAAGCCCACCCGACCGGTGACCTGCGCTACCTGGAGCAGGTGCACGCGCTGTACGGCGCGCTGTGGGACCTGGGCGTCGGCGTGGACGTCGTCGCACCCGGCACCCCGCTCGACGGGTACGCGGTCGTCGTCGTCCCCGAGCTGTACCTGGTGCGGGACGAGCACGCGGCCGTGATCGACCGCTTCGTCGCCGCCGGAGGCACCGCGCTGGTGACGTTCTTCAGCGGGATCGTCGACGAGCGTGACGCCGTCCGCACCGGCGGCTACCCGGGCGCCTTCCGCCATCTACTCGGCGTGCACGTCGACGAGTTCATGCCGCTGCCGGTCGGGGGCACGCTCGCCCTGTCGGACGGGTCGCGCGGCTCGCTCTGGTCCGAGCCCGTCGCCCTGCGCGGCGCCGAGGCCGTCACCACCTACGCCGAGGGCCCGCTCGACGGCATGCCCGCCGTCACGCGTAACGCGCACGGCGAGGGCACCGCCTGGTACGTCTCCACCGTGCTCGAGGACGACGCGCGCCGCGCGCTGCTGCGCCGCGTGCTCGACGGCGCGGGGGTCCGTGCCGGTGCCCTTCCGGCGGGCGACGGCGTCGAGGTCGTCCGCCGTCGTGACGACGACCACGAGTGGGTGTTCCTGCTCAACCACACCGACCGCACCGTGCACCACGACGAGTCCGGCCACGAACTCGTCGGCGACCACCCCGTGGCCGGCCGGACCGCACTCGCCCCCGGGGGGACCCACATCATCCGCCAGGACAGGAAGCGCTCATGACCACCTCCGCCCAGCCCACCCGGGCGTCACGACGACGCCGGACCGCCGGCGGGTTCCGCTACCGGCGGGCCATCGCGATCTTCATCACCCCGTTCGCGGTGCTGTTCACCGCGTTCTACCTCGTCCCGATCCTGTACGCCGTGTGGCAGTCACTGCAGAAGATCGAGCGCCAGGGCACGTTCGGCGCCCCGACGCAGGTGTTCGGCGGTCTGACGCAGTACGCCCTGGTGTTCCAGAACAGCGAGTTCTGGAGCTCGGTGCTGCGCGTGCTGCTGTTCGGCATCGTGCAGGTGCCGGTCATGCTCCTGCTGGCGCTCGTCTTCGCGCTGCTGCTCGACTCCCCGCTGCTGCGCGGCAAGCGGTTCTTCCGCCTGGCGTTCTTCGCGCCGTACGCGGTCCCCGGGGTGATCGCCGCGATCATGTGGGGCTACCTGTACGCGCCCAACCTGTCGCCGTTCTCCGCCGTCACCACGCGCTTCGACCTGCTCGGCGCGGACACCGTGCTGTGGGCCGTCGCGAACGTCGTGACCTGGGTCTACGTCGGCTACAACATGCTGATCATCTACTCGTCGCTGTTGGCGATCCCGGCGGAGATCTACGAGGCCGCCAAGCTCGACGGGGCGTCCCAGTGGCGGATCGCCGTGTCGATCAAGATCCCGCTCGTCGTGCCGGCGCTGGTGCTGACCGCCGTGTTCTCGGTGATCGGGACCCTGCAGCTGCTGACCGAGCCGACCGTGTTCCGCCAGTTCACGTCGACGATCTCGTCCACGTTCACCCCGAACATGCTCGTGTACTCGACGTCCTCGGTGCCGAACTTCAACCTGGCGGCCGCGTTCTCGGTCGTCCTCGCCCTCGCCACGTTCATCCTGTCGATCGGGTTCCTCCGACTGACCCAGCGGAAGTCCGCCGAATGACCGTCAACGTCCCCTCGGAAGGCCGCCGAATGACCGTCAACGCCCCCGCCGACCGCGCCGCCGCGCGCGCCGCCGACCCGAGCGCCGCCGCGCGCGCCGCCGACCCCGCGACAGCCGTGCTCGACGCAGGCCGACCGCTCGAGTCGAACCGGGCCTCCCGTCCGCCCCAGCGGGGCACCCGCGGACCGCGCGAGAGCGTCATCTCGCGCAGCGCCGCGATGATCGTGATGGGCGTCTTCACCGTCTACTTCCTGCTGCCGATCTTCTGGCTGCTGATGTCGTCGACCAAGACCGTCGGCAACTTCAACACCTCGGCGCCGCTGTGGTTCAGCGGCACCGCGGTGCAGGACACCATCACGAACCTGGGCGAGCTGTTCACCCGGCAGGACGGCATCTACCTGCGCTGGATGGCGAACAGCATCGCGTACGCCGGTGTCGCCGGCCTGATCGGCACCGTCATCTCCGCGATGTGCGGGTACGCCCTGGCGAAGTACCGGTTCCGCGGCCGCGAGGCCCTGTTCAACGTGTTCCTCGGCGGCGTCCTGGTGCCCGCGACCGCGCTGGCGCTGCCGTTGTTCCTGATCTTCAGCCAGGTCGACCTGACCGACACGTTCTGGTCGGTGTTCCTGCCGAGCATCGTCAGCCCGTTCGGCGTGTACCTGTCGCGCCTGTACGCGGCGTCGAGCGTGCCGGACGAGATCATCGAGGCCGCCCGCATCGACGGCTCCAGCGAGGTCCGCACGTTCTTCACCGTGGCCGTCCGGCTGATGTCCCCGGCCCTGGTGACGATCTTCCTGTTCCAGTTCGTCGCCATCTGGAACAACTTCTTCCTGCCGCTCGTGATGCTCCGGAACTCGTCGCTGTTCCCCGTCACCCTCGGTCTGTACACGTGGAACTCGAGCGTGAACCAGTACCCGGACCTGCGCACCCTCGTGCTCATCGGGTCGTTCGTCTCGATCATCCCGCTGCTCATCGCCTTCCTCAGCCTGCAGCGCTTCTGGCGCGGCGGCCTGGGCTCCGGCGGCCTGAAGTAGCGCCCCGCTTTCCCTCTCCTTCCCTTCGCACCATCCCCACCACATCCCGAAACGGAACCAGCATGAAGACAACGAAGTTCCTCAGCGTGGCCGCCATCGCGGTCGCGGCGACCGTGGCCCTCGCCGGCTGCAGCACCGGCGGCAGCGGCAGCAGCAGCGGCTCCTCCGACAGCAGCGCATCGAGCTGCAAGCCCTCGAGCGGCAAGGTCACGCTCGACTTCACGACCTGGGTCCCGAACATGGACAAGGTCGTCGCCATCTGGAACAAGGCGAACCCGGACATCCAGGTCAAGACCTCGATCGTCGCCAACGGCAACAGCGGCACCTACCAGAACTTCTTCAACCAGCTGAAGGCCAAGCAGGCACCGGACATCGGCCAGGTCGAGTACGACACCCTGCCGGCGTTCCGCGTGCAGGGCGGGCTCGAGGACATCGGCGCCTGCTCCGGCATCAGCACCGCGAAGAAGGACTTCTCGAGCGGCCTCTGGAACCAGGTCACGTTCGGCGAGGACAAGGCCGTGTACGCGGTCCCGCAGGACTCGGGCCCCATGGCGCTGTACTACCGCAAGGACCTGTTCGACAAGGCCGGCCTGTCCGCGCCGAAGACGTGGGCCGAGTACGCCGAGGACGCCGTCAAGATCAAGGCGATGGGCGGCAACATCACCAACTTCGCCAAGGGCGACGTCAACCAGTTCGCCGGGCTCGTCTCGCAGGCCGGTGGCCAGTGGTTCTCGAACTCCGGCCAGGACTGGAAGGTCGACCTGACCGACAGCGCATCCAAGAAGGTCGCCGACTACTGGCAGGACCTGATCGACAAGAAGCTCGTCAACACCCTGCCGAGCTTCACCGACCAGTGGAACAGCGCCTACGACAGCGGCCAGGACTGGACCTGGGTCTCCGCCGTCTGGGGTGCGAACACCATCTCGAGCGGTGCGCCGTCGACCTCGGGCAAGTGGGCCGTCGCCCCGATGCCGCAGTGGAAGTCCGGTGACAGCAAGTCCGCCGCATGGGGCGGTTCGTCGAACGTCGTCTTCGCGGGCAGCAAGCACCCCGCCGAGGCGTCGAAGTTCCTGGTCTGGCTGAACACCTCGACCGAGGCGCTCTCCGCACTCAACAAGGAAGCCAACCTGTACCCGGCGTCCTCCACCGGTGCCGAGCTCCCCGCGCTGACCGAGGGCCTGCCCTTCTACGGCAACCAGAAGATCTACGAGGAGTTCGCCTCGGCCGCCAAGGACATCCAGCCGTTCACCTGGGGTCCGACGATGACGCAGACCTACGCCGACGTCTCCGACGGCTTCGGTCAGGCCGCGTCCGGCCAGGGCACGCTCGCCCAGGCGTTGCAGTCCGGGCAGAGCAAGACGATCGCGGCGCTGAAGGCGCAGTCGATCCCGGTCAAGGGCTGACGCCCCTGACCTGCTGACGCAGGGACGGACGGGAGGCCCGGTGCCAGCTGGCACCGGGCCTCCCGTCCGTCGTGTGGCGGTACCCGCCTACGGGCTGGTGGTGCTGCTCGTGGCCGCTGCGCCGAACAGGCCGATGCCCGCGATGAGCATGACCAGCAGCAGGATGACCCACCCGGCGATGATGATGCCGTTCAGCACGAGTCCGGTGATGGCCATCCCGCGGCCGGCGGGTTCCTTCCGGATGCCGATGACGCCGAGCACGAGGCCGACGGCCGGGACCACCAGCGTGAAGCCGGCGACGATCGACACCAGGCCGAGGACCATGCTCGTGATGCTCAGGCCGCGCGGCGGTGCGGGCTGGTACCCGGGGTGGGGCTGCTGCCCGTACGCCTGGGGCGTCTGCTGGAAGTGCTGCTGCTGGCCGTACGCCTGCGGTGCCTGCTGCTGCTGCGCGGCCGCCGGCTGCCGGTACTGCGGCGGCGCGTCCTGGTGCGGCGGTGCCGGCTGGTGTGGGTCGTGGTCGGTCATCGTGGTCCCCTCGTCGATGGTCCCCGCACCCTATCGGCCACCGACACCCGAGCGCGATGGTCGGCAGCGGCCGGTCGTCACCTGTCCGTCGTCAGCGCGGACGCCAGCCCGCGCACCAGCAACGCTCGCGAGCGATCGGTCGCCGCGCCGTCCGGGTCGCTCCACGACGCCCGCGCGAGCCCGTCGACCAGGGCGATCACCGCGGCCGCGGCGTCTGCGACGGGCTCCGTCAGCGCGACGCGGCGGGTCGCGGTCCATCGCTCGATGGCGGCCGAGACCGCGTCGTGCCACAGCCGGCGCTCGGCTTCGACCAGTGTCGCGTCGCCGCTCGTTCCGGACACGGTGGTGCTCATGGCCTCGAGCAGCCGGAAGCGCTCGGGCTCCTGCCGCACCAGGCCGATCCACGTCGCCACGGCGGCGTCGAGTGCGCCGTGCAGGTCGTCGTGCTGGTCGGCCGCGGCCAGGACCGGCGGCAGGGCTGCGCGCGCCTGCCGCTCGAGCAGGGCCATCACCAGGTTCCGTCGGGCGCCGAACACGTAGTGCACGACGCCGTGCGCCACCCCCGCACGATCGGCGACCGCGCGCGTCGTCAGCCCGGACAGCCCGTCGTCCCGCACGACCAGGGCCGCGGCGTCGAGCAGTTCCTGGCGGCGGTCGGCACGGCTGCGGTAGTGCCGCGGCTGCTGGTCCTGGTCCATCACAGGAAGCGTACGGCTCCCGCGCAGCCAGGTTCGCCACCATGAATCTGGCCGCTTGGCCAACATTGCGAGGAGTCATCATGCAGATCACCGTCCGACCCGCCGCCGAGCGGGAGATCGAGGTCGCAGCAGCCGTGCTGGGCGAGGCGTTCGCGACCGACCCGGTGCTCGCGGAGTTCCGGCCGCCCCGCCCCGACGAGGACCGTGTCGCCGTGCTCGGCAGGCTGTTCGCCGCGCTCGTCCGCTCGGTGCCGGCCGGGTCCCGCGCGCTGGACGTCGCCGTCGAGACCGGCGGCCGCGTCGTGGGGGCAGCGTTCTGGGAGGCACCGCGACCCCATCCGGGCGGCACGATCGCGTTCGTCCGCCAGCTCCCGGCGCTGCTCGGGGTCTTCGGGGTGGTCGGGGGGCTGTCGGCGCTGCGGCACCTGCGCCGGACCGACCGCGTGCGTCCGGAGGCGCCGCACTGGTACCTGCTGGGGATCGGCGTCGCACCGGTCGCCCGTGGGCAGGGGGTCGGCGGGCTGCTGCTCGAGCACGCGCTCGATCGGGTCGACGGGCAGGCGCAGCACGCCTACCTGGAGTCCTCGACGCCCGTGAACCGGCGCCTGTACCGGCGGCACGGGTTCAGCGACGGGGCGCCCGTGCCGGGGTTCCGGTCGGCTGCGCCGATCTCGATGTGGCGGCCCGCCGTCGCGCCCTGACACGGTGCGCCGGGCCGGCGGGGCCGGCGGGGCCGGCGGGGCTGACGGGCGGGAGGCGCGGTGCCGACGCGCACCGAACCTCCTGTCCGGCGGGCGGTACCGGTGGGCTCCGCACCCCGCCACGCACGTTGCGCCCTGGTGCACCCGGGCGCGACGTCCGCCAGGGGGTGCGACGCGTTCGACGCACGGCGGCCACGCGGCCGCGTCGCCGTCAGGCGTCGAGTGCGGCCCGCGCCGCGGCGACGACCGCGGCGTCGGTGACGAAGTGCGCTGAGCCGTCGTCACCCGTGCCCATCGGGACCCCGTCGTGCGCGCTGCCGGCCGAGCGCTTCGCCGACAGGTGCACGGCTGCCACTCCCGTGCGCAGCAGGGCCGGGACGTCGTGTGGGGTGACCCCGGCGCCGGCCATCACCTGCACGGGGCCGGCGGCATCGACCATGCGGGCGATCGTCGCAGCGCCAGCCGAGGCCGTCGGTGCTCCACCGGACGTCAGCACCCGGGTGAACCCGAGGTCGGCGAGCAGTGCGACGGCGACGACGGGGTCGGTGGCGTGGTCGACCGCGCGGTGCAGGGTGACCTCGACCGAGGCTCGCACCGAACGGGCAGCGTCCACGAACCGTCGGAGTGCATCGACGTCGAGCGTGTGGTCCGGGCGCAGGGCCCCGACCACGACACCGGCGGCACCGGACCGCAGCACGGCCCGGACCTCGCGCTCCATCAGGTCGAGTTCGTCTCCGTCGTACACGAAGCCGCCCGGCCGGCTGCGGACGAGCGCGTGCGCGGGGATCCCGGTCTCGTGCACGGCCTCGACCAGCGCCTGCGACGGGGTGAGGCCGCCGAGTTCCAGCCCGACGCACAGCTCGACCCGGTCGGCCCCGCCGTCCCGGGCGACGAGCGCACCAGTCGGTGAGGTCACGGCGATCTCGAGTGCGGCCGAGACCGGGACCGGGACGGACAGGGCTGTGGTCACGCGACGACTCCGAGGGGTTCGTTGGACGGCGGGATGATCCGGGCACCCAGGTCCGGGGCCGACGGGAGCTCCCGATCGTAGGGGAACATCGGCCGCACGATGCGGTGGTGCCCGAGCCGCTCGAGGTCCTGGTCGACACCACCCGGCGTCAACGCGAGCATCCAGTCGGCGGCCATCGCGAACAGCTCGGGCTCGAGGTAGCCGATCTTCACGATGACGATGTCGGCCTCGCGCGGCACCAGGTCGAGGTCGGTGAAGTCGTGCTCGTGGTGGTAGGGCTTCCGGAGCGTCGTGAGGATCGCGAAGACGCTGCCGACCTGCAGGACGACCTCGGTCTCGGCGTCGCGGTCCCCGTGCTTGATCGCGTGGACGCGGCCGGTCATGGTGATCGGCCCGGCGTGGAGGTCGTCCACCGCGGCGCCGGCGGTCACGGTGACGGTCGCCCCGACACCGGCCTGGACGGCCGTGGCCACCGCGGCTGGTCCCGGCACGCTCGCGTAGATGACGACCGGGCCGGTGGGGTCGGCGAACTCGGGTCGCGCCAGGACCTGCGTGAGCCCCCAGGTCATGTCGCCCGAGCCGCCGGCCGTCGGGTTGTCGCCCGAGTCGGAGACGAAGTACGGCCGTGCGGCGTCCGGTGCCAGTGCGGCAGCCAGGCACTCGTCGAACGAGCCCGTCGGCGCCACGAACACGAAGTCCTGGCGCACGTCCCAGAACGCACGTGCCAGGCGTTCGGCGCCCGCGGCAACGGCGTCGCGGTCCCATCCGGTCACCACGGTGACCGCACGGTCGCGCGGCTGGTCGGCCCACGCGTACCCGACCCAGATCGCAGCGTCGAGCACGCCGTCCGTCTGCTCGACGACCGGCACCTGGGCGTAGAGCGACGCGGCGGGTTCGATGCGCGTCGAGGTCTGCTCGCCGGGCAGCAGCACCGGGATCGGGACCCAGGCCTTGACCGGGCGCTGCGACCCGACCGGCCGGGTGGTGAGCACGTCGACCAGGTTGCGGACGGCGCGTTCCTTGGTGTCCATCGCGTCCTCGTGCGGGGCCATCCGGTAGCAGGTGACCAGGTCGACCTGGTGCGCGAGCTCGGCCGTGACGTTGCCGTGCAGGTCCATCGACGCCGACACGATGACGTCGGGGCCGATCACCGCGCGGATCCGTCCGAGCAGGTCGGTCTCGGCGTCGTCGAGCCCCTCGACCACCATCGCACCGTGGATGTCGTACCAGAGGCCGTCCACGGAGTTCGCGGACACGATGGCCTGCAGGCGCTCGACGATCTCGGACGCCAGTTCCTCGTACGACGCGCGGTCGACGATGCCACCGGGCAGCGCGTGCCCGATGAGCGCGCCGTGGAAGTCCGCGTTCAGGTCGGCCAGGAACGGGTACCGCGTCACGACCTCGTCGCCGCGGTCCGGGTGGAACGCGGCGGCGTGGGTCCTGGTCGGGGTGAAGGTCGACGTCTCGATGGCCAGCCCGGCGATGGCGATGACCGGACGGGTGGTGGTGGTCGTGTCAGACACGGGCGCTCCTGTTCCTGGTGGTCGACTGGGGGATCGGTGCGGAGAGCTCGTGCAACGAGGCGGCCAGCCCACGCTGCAGGGCGAACTGTCCGGCACCGACGAGACCCGCGTCCGCGCCGAGCGAGGCGCGCTCGATGGCGAGGTGTTCGGTCATGAGCGGGTGGCAGCTCTCGTAGAGCTGGCTCCGCACGGCCGCGACGAACGGGTCGAGGGTGGAGAGGATGCCGCCGAGGTAGACGGCGTCCGGGTTGAAGAAGTTCACGTTGGCGGCCAGGACCTCGCCCAGGTAGCGCCCGGCCAGGCGGACCGCGCGGGTGGCCTCGGGGTCGGCGTCCGAGACGAGCCGGACGACGTCGGCGGTCGAGGTCACCGGCGCTCCCGCGGCGGACAGGATCCGCACGAGCGCCGCTCCGGACGCCACGGTCTCCAGGCACCCGGTGTTGCCGCACGAGCACGGGGTGTCGCCGGCCGCGTCGATGCGGACGTGGGTGATGTCGCCTGCGGCGCCGGTCGAGCCGCGGTACAGCCGGCCGTCGATGACGATGCCGGCACCGATCGCCGATCCGGCCTTCACCGTGATCGCCTGGCGTCGGCGCGGGTCCTGCACGGTCTGCTCGCCCGCGGCCATGCAGTTCGCGTCGTTGTCGACGGCCGCGGGCACCCCGAACCGCTCGGTCAGCCACGCCGCCACGGGGAAGCCGTTCCACCCGGGCATCCGGCTCGGCAGGTCGACCACGCCGGCCTCGACGTCGACCGGGCCGGGCAGGCTCAGACCGATGCCGCGCAGCCCGGCACTGCCGCGCGACTCGACCAGCGACGCGAACAGCGTCGCCAGGCGCGTGAGCCCGGCGTCGGGACCGTCGGACAGCGCGAACGGGACGTTCGCGACGGACTCGAGCGAGCCTCCTGGCAGGACGATGCCGACCCGCGCGTGCCCGCCACCGACGTCGGCGGCGACCGCGTACTCGTCCGCGCCGCCGATCCGCAGCACCTTGCGGGGGCGACCACCGGTGGAGACGTCGGTGCCCTCTTCGGCCAGGATGCCGTGCTCGAGCAGCTGCCCGACCACGTGCGACACCGTCGACGGGGCCGCGCCGAGCAGCTGTGCGATCTCGGTCCGGCTGGACGCCTGACCCGAGGCGATGAGCTCCAGCACCCGGGAACTGAGATCGGCCACGACTTTCTCCAATCATGCACGAAGCACGGCCGGACCCGGCCGTCTGGTGGGAACTCTATGGGCGGAACGGCGGTCTGGGCTTTCGTCGGATCGGCAGAAACAGACTATTTACACGCGAATGTTTGTTTTTCCAACGACTTTGGCCATTGACTGTGCGCATCCCGACGTCCCCGCACAAGGAGTCCAAATGATGAAGCCCCGTCGCTGGGCCCTGCTCACCGGAGCAGCGCTCGCGGTGAGCGCCCTGCTCGCCGGATGCTCCGGAGGCGGTTCCGCCACCTCGAGCACGAAGTCCGACGAGATCAACTACGCGTTGCCGGCGAACTTCACGCCGAACTGGATCCTGCCCATCGGCACCGCCGCACACCTCAACACGAACAACGGCTCGATCGCGCAGTCGCTGTACGAGCCCCTGGTGGCGTACGACGGCTCGACGGGCAAGATCGCGTGGAACAAGGCGGGCTCCGTCGCCACGGCGGCCGACTTCGCCAGCGACGGCACGAGCGTCACCATGACGCTCGGCGACCGGCACTGGTCGGACGGCAAGCCCATCACCAGCCGTGACGTCGAGTTCTGGTTCAACCTGATCAAGGCGAACAAGGACCAGTGGGGGTCGTACTCCGAGGGCAAGGCGCCGGACAACTGGACGTCGTTCAAGGCCGTCGACGACACGCACTTCACCATCACGTTCGACAAGGCGTACAACGCCGACTGGATGCTCGCGAACCAGCTGAGCCACATCATCCCGCTGCCGCAGCACGCCTGGGACAAGACGAGCGCGAGCGCGAAGGTGACGGACGCCGACGAGACCACCGCCGGCGCGAAGGCCGTGTGGAAGTACCTCAACACCGCCGCGGGCAAGATCTCGGACTACGCCACCGACGACCTGTGGAAGACCATCTCGGGTCCGTACGGCGTGACCTCGTTCAGCACCGCCGGCAAGGTGCAGCTCACCGCCAACAAGCAGTACGACGGTGGCGAGAAGCCCTCGATCACGACGGTGAACCTGCTGCCCTACACGACCACCGACGCCGAGACCAACGCGGTCCGTTCGGGCGCGGTCGACTACGGCTACATCAACGCGACCGACCTCGACCAGAAGGACTCCTTCACGTCGAAGGGCTACGACGTCAAGCCGTGGACCGGGTGGGCGATCACGTACATGCCGTACAACTTCAACAACCCGACCATGGGTGCCGTGTTCAAGCAGCTGTACGCCCGCCAGGCCGTGCAGATGTCGATCGACCAGGCCTCGCTGTCGAAGGTCGTGTTCAACGGCACCGCCACCTCGACCTACGGTCCGATCCCGCAGGCGCAGGAGTCCGACTACGTGTCCAGCACGCAGAAGGACAACCCCTACCCGTTCAGCACCTCGAAGGCCAAGGCCCTGCTGACCAGCCACGGCTGGACGGCCAAGGGCGGCACGATGGTCTGCACCGACGCCGGCTCCGGCGACAGCCAGTGCGGCGAGGGCGTGGCAGCGGGCACGAAGTTCACGATGTCGGTCCTGTCGCAGTCCGGCTCGACCGTCACCGACAACATGATGAGCGCGATCCAGTCGTCGCTGCAGAAGACCGGCATCGGCTTCACGATCAAGACCGCGCCGGTGTCGAGCGTGCTGTCGCAGACCCCGACCTGCACCTCGGACCAGGCGAGCTGTGACTGGGACCTGTCGTTCTTCGGCACCGCGGGCAGCTGGTACTTCCCGGCCTACCCGACGGGTGAGTCGCTGTTCCAGACCGGTGGTTCGGCCAACTTCGGCAGCTACTCGAACAAGCAGGTCGACGCGCTCATCAACGCGACGACCACCTCGACCGACGCCGCAGCGGTGCAGGACTACAGCGCCGCCGTCGCCAAGGACCTGCCGGTGATCTGGCTGCCCAGCCCGGACTACCAGATCTCCGTCGTCAAGCAGGGCCTGACCGGGTTCGACCAGGACTCGCTGGCCAACTTCCACCCGGCCCAGTGGAAGTGGAGCAAGTAGGCCGCTGACGCGACCACGGCCTGGAGGCGCGGTGCGGGTCCTACCCGCACCGCGCCTCCCAGCCGGCTCACGCAAGAACCGACCAACGGAAGCCGCATGACCACAGTCCTCTACCTGACCCGGCGGGTGCTCCAGGCGCTCGCCGTGGTGTTCATCGTCACGATCGTGGTGTTCTGCCTGCTGCACGCGCTGCCGGGCGGTCCCGCCCGCGGTGTCCTCGGCGTCTCCGCGACGCCCGCGCAGATCGCCGCGTTCAACCAGGCGCAGGGCCTCGACCAGGCGCTGCCGATCCAGTACCTGCGGTTCCTCGGCCGGCTGCTCAGCGGCGACCTCGGCACCTCGTACACGCTCAACGAACCGGTGGCGCAGCTCATCCGCGAGCGCCTGCCGAAGACCCTGGTGCTCACCGGCCTGTCCGCGGTGCTCGGCCTGGTCATCGCGATCCCGGTCGGCATGTGGCAGGCGGCCCGCCGCAACGGTGCTGTGGACTACACGGTCACGGCGCTGGCGTTCGTCTTCTACTCGACGCCGGCGTTCTTCCTCGGCCTGGTCCTGATCGTCGTCTTCACGCAGCAGCTGCCGTGGCTGCCCTCGCAGGCGCCGAGCGGCACCACCCTGGCCGAGGTGTTCCAGGACCCCGCCGGACTCGTGCTGCCCGTGCTGACCGGAGCGCTCGCGATGATCGCCGTGTTCAGTCGGTACATGCGGGCCTCGACGCTCGAGAACCTGCAGGAGGACTACGTGCGCACCGCCCGTGCCGGCGGCGCCTCGACCGCGACCATCCTGCGGCGGCACGTGTTCCGGAACTCCCTGACCCCGGTCGTCGCGATGCTCGGCTACTACCTGCCCGTGCTGTTCGGCGGCGCGCTGGTCACCGAGCAGCTGTTCAACTACCCGGGCATGGGGCTGCTGTTCTGGAACGCGGCCCAGACCTCGGACTACCCGACGCTGCTCGGCTGCGTGCTCGTCATCTCGATCGCGACGGTGATCGGCACCCTGCTGGCCGACGTCGCACAGTCCTTGATCGATCCCCGAGTGAAGGCGGACCGCGCATGACCGACGCAGCCCTCATCGACACGTACCGCTACCGCACAGTGAAGGCGGACCGCGCATGACCACCGTGCAGATCGCACCGGAAGCCCCCGGCGCCCCCGTCTCGGTCGCCGCGACCGGGTTCCGCCTGGCCGCCCGCCGGTTCTCGCACAACACGCTCGCCGTGATCGGCCTGGCCGTCATCGTCGTCATCGTGCTGTTCTGCTTCGTCGGGCCGTTCCTGTACCCGACCGACCAGACCCACACCCAGCTGTCCCAGGCCAACCTCGGCCCGGGCGCCGCCCACTGGCTCGGCACCGACGCCGTCGGCCACGACGTGCTCGGTCGCCTGATGTACGGCGGCAAGGTCTCGCTCATGGTGGGCATCGCCGCCGGGGTGCTGGCCACCGTCGTCGGCACGCTCTGGGGTTCCGTCGCCGGGTACGTCGGCGGCTGGGTCGACGCCGTCATGATGCGCATCGTCGACGCGGGCATCGCGATCCCCGCGCTGTTCATCCTGCTCGTCATCTCGGCGATCACCACGCCGGGCGTCGCCGGGCTGATCGTGATCCTCGGCCTGGTGTCGTGGCTGGTGCCCTCGCGCCTGATCCGCGCCGAGACCCTGACGCTCAAGAACCGCGACTACGTGCTGACGCTCCGCGCGATCGGCGGCTCGCACGCCCGGGCGATCGGCAAGCACCTGCTGCCGAACTCGGTGTCGACGATCGTGGTCGCCGCGACGTTCCAGGTCGCCGACGCGATCCTGCTCGTCGCCTACGTGTCCTACCTGGGCCTCGGGGTGCAGCCGCCCGCGACGGACTGGGGCGGGATGTTGTCGGCGGGACTCACCGCCGCGTACTCGGGACGGTGGTGGCTGATCGTGCCACCGGGCCTGGCCGTGATCCTGGTCGTCTGCGCGTTCAACGCCGTGGGCGACGGGCTGCGGGACGCCTTCGACGTGAGGGGACGAGGATGACCGACATCCTGCAGATGACCGACCTGGGGGTCACGTTCACCACCGAGTCGGGACCGGTCGACGCCGTGCGCGGGGTCTCGCTGACCGTCGCTCCGGGGGAGACCCTGGCGCTGGTCGGCGAGTCCGGCTCGGGCAAGTCCACCGTCGCGCTCGCCGCGATGGGGCTGCTCTCCGGCAACGCGACCGCGACCGGCAGCGCCGAGATCGCCGGACACCAGGTCATCGGTGCCGCCGAACCCGCGCTGCGCGGACTGCGCGGCAGCACCGTGTCCATGGTGTTCCAGGAACCGGCGACGGCGCTCGACCCCCTCACCCGCGTGGGAGCGCAGATCGCCGAGGTGATCCGGAACCACCGGCAGGCGTCGGCGTCCGAAGCATCCGCCGAGGCCGTCGAACTGCTCCGCAAGGTCGGCATCCCGGACCCGTCCGAGCGTGCGAAGGCCTTCCCGTTCCAGCTCTCCGGCGGGCAGCGACAGCGTGTCGTCATCGCGATGGCGATCGCGAACGCGCCGAAGCTGCTGATCGCGGACGAGCCGACGACCGCGCTCGACGTCACGGTGCAGGCCGAGATCCTCGAGCTGCTGCGCGCGCTCGCCGTGGACAGCGGCACCGGTGTGCTGCTCGTCACACACAACATGGGTGTCGTGGCCGACTTCGCCGACCGGGTCGCGGTGATGCTGCAGGGCGAGATCGTCGAGACCGGATCCGTCGAGGACGTCCTGCTCCGTCCCGAGCACGCGTACACGAAGCGGCTGCTCGCCGCGGTGCCGCGGCTGGACACCCCCGAGACGATCGCGCTGCGCGAGCGGGCGGCGGCCCCGGCAGTGTCCGCGTCCGCTTCCGCGTCGGTGTCGGCTTCGGCTTCGGGACCGTCGGACGGGAGGCCCGACCCGGCTCCGGCGGTCGACCTGCGGGACGTCTCGGTGACCTTCGGGCGCGGGGCGCGCGCCGTCCACGCGCTGCAGGGCATCGACATCGCCGTGCACGCGGGCGAGACGGTCGGCCTGGTCGGCGAGTCCGGCTCGGGCAAGTCCACGGCAGCGCGGGTGGCCCTGGGGCTCATCGCGCCGACGTCCGGCACGGTCAGCCTGTTCGGGCAGGACCTGCGTCGGGCTCCGCGGCGCGATCGACGGGCGCTGCGCTCGGGGATCGGTGTCGTGCTGCAGGACCCCGTCGCCTCGCTCGACGCCCGGATGTCGGTGGGGGAGTGCATCGCCGAACCACTCGCCGTGCACCGTCGCGGGATGTCCGCGTCCGAGCGTCGCGGGCGCGTGGACGAGGTGCTCGACGCCGTCCGGCTGCCCCGGGCGCTGGCGAACCGGGCACCGCGCGAGCTGTCCGGTGGGCAACGGCAGCGGGTCAGCCTGGCCCGGGCGCTCGTGCTCGAGCCGCGGCTGCTCGTCGCCGACGAACCCACGTCGGCGCTCGACGTCAGCGTGCAAGAGGCGGTGCTCGAGGTCCTCACCGAGCTGCAGGCCGACTTCGGCTTCGCGTGCTTGTTCGTCTCGCACGACCTGGCCGTCGTGCAGCACTTCGCCGAGCGCGTCGTGGTGATGCGCCGCGGCGTGATCGAGGAGCAGGGCACGACCGGCACCACGCTGCTGCACCCGACCACCGACTACACCCGACGTCTGCTGGCCGCCGTGCCCGTTCCCGACCCGGTGCTGCAACGGCAGCGTCGGACGGAGCGGCTGGCGACCCTCGCCGCGGTGAGCTCGTGATGCGCGTGCTCGCCGGCATCGACGTGGGCGGGACGAACACGAAGGTGGTGCTCGCGACCCCGGCGCTCGAGGTGGTCGACCGGATCGACCTGCCGACGCCGGCGCACGCGGGTGGCGCGGCGATCGTGACGAGTGCGCTCGGAGCGGTGAGCGGTCTGCTCGACACGCACCGGGCCGTGTTGGCGGGTGTCGGGATCGGCGCGGCCGGCGTGGTCGACGCGGCCACGGGGACCGTCCTGGTGACCGGCAACTCGTTCACCGGGTGGGCCGGGTACGGCGTGACCGAGGCGGTGACCCAGGCGCTCGGCGTGCCCGCGACGCTCGACAACGACGTGAACGCGTTCCTGCTCGGCGAGGTCGCGGCCGGCGCAGTCGTTGGCGAGCGCGACGTGCTCGGGATGACCCTGGGAACCGGGGTCGGCGGTGCCCTCGTGCTCGACGGCGCGCTGTTCGCCGGACCCCGTGGCGCTGCGGGCGAGATCGGCCACGTGCCCGGGTTCGGCGACGCGCTGTGCACGTGCGGGCAGCACGGTCACCTCGAGACGATCGCGGCCGCCCGGGGGATGGCGGACCGCTTCGCGACGCTGACCGGCACCCGGTTGCCGGTGCACGCGATCGCCGATGCCGCCCGATCGGGGGATGCGGACGCCGCGTCGGTGTTCCACGCCGCTGGGTGGGGGATCGCCCGTGGCATCCTGCTGACCGCCGGGATCCTCGACGTGACGACGGTCGTCGTCGGGGGTGGGGTCGCTCGGTCGTGGGACCTGCTCGGGCCGGCCATCGCCGACGCGATCGCTGCCGAACCGCCCGTCTCCGGTGCGACGATCCGTGTCGAGCCGGCGCTGCTCGGGTCCGACGCGGTCGCGCTCGGGGCCGCCGCGCAGGTGCGTTCCCTGGTGCTCGACGCCGAGCTCGCGTAGCCGCGGTCCGGCGCGCTCGCACAACGAGAAGCACCCCGCACCACGACGATCCGTGGCGCGAGGTGCTTCCGGTTGTGCGGGTGGAGCCGTGCGGGGAGGCCGTGCGGGTCAGGCCCGGCGGGCTCCGACGCGCGGCAGGACCACGCCGAGCACGATCATCGCGACCGCCAGGACCGCGTGCAGCACGTTGTCGGCGCTGTTGAGCGGCACGAAGTTCGCGGCGCTGGTCATGTTCGCCGTGAACAGGCCGTACACGAACAGCACGGCGTAGACGATGCCGCCGACCAGCAGGTACAGGCGCGCGCCCGCGGCGGACCGGGCTGCGATGAGCCCGACGATGCCGAACAGCAGGTGGACGATGTTGTGCAGGACGGAGACCTGGAACAGGCCCAGCAGGTGCGCCATCGACCCGTTGCCGGCGGCCGACATCGTGCCCATGTCCATCGTCAGGCCGGGGACGAACCCGGCGATGCCGACGATCAGGAAGACGACCCCGAAGACCAGGGAACCCTTCTGGGTCCAGGTCGAGCCGTAGCCGGTGCGGCCGGTTGCTGCGTGTGCGGTCATGACGAGACCTTTCGTGGTTGGTGGGTCGTCGTCCGACGTCCCTGTGTGTCTCAGGAGATTCGGAGCGGATGCGCTGCCGGTTTGCAGCGGATGCGGTTGACAACATGGCTCCGTCGAAAAGCGGACTGGTGCCACCCTCGAACAGGGGACGAGGATGGTGCCCAGTTGCACAGCGCAACTGGGCAGGTCCTTCCACCGACAGAGGAGTCGTCATGAAGAAGTCCATCGCCACCGCGTTCGCCGCGGTCGTCGTCGTCGCGGGGAGCCTGGCGGCCGCCGCGCCGGCCTCGGCGCTGACCTCGAGCCCGCAGATCGTCGGCGGTTCGACCGCGCCCGCAACCGCGTGGGCCGTCCAGCTCGAGGCGTCGGGCGGATCGATCCCCGCCGGCTACGTCAGCAACTGCACGGGCGAGCAGATCAACGCCTCGTGGGTGCTCACCGCTCGCCACTGCATCGACGGCATCGGTGCGATGAACGTCTACCACTCCAACTCCACGGCGAACCGCGGGACCCCGGTCGCCGTCGACCGCGTCAGCGCAGCCCCGACCGGGGACATCGCGCTCGTGCACCTGCGCAGCACGTACGCGCTGTCGTCCTACGCGTCCCTCGACCTCGGCGCGACCGCCAAGTCGAGCGGTACCGGCACGATCGAGGGCTACGGCCTGCGCGCCAACGCCCAGCAGTCGACCGGGCTGTACCAGGCCTCGGTGTCCCTGACGGGTGCCAGCACCGATGCCTACAGCGGCACCGCGCAGCACGTGACGGGCATCAGCGGCGCGTCGAACCACGGCGACTCGGGTGGGCCGCTGCTGGTGAACGGCAAGGTCGTCGGCGTGTGCTCGACGGGCGACAGCGCCGACCCGGGCGCGAACACCACGGCCGGCTCGAACTACGCCCTGCTCGCGCAGTCCGCGTCCTGGATCCGGTCGACCGCAGGCATCTGACCCACTGACGAACCGGAGGCCCGTGGCGGACCCGCCACGGGCCTCCCGTCCTTCCTGTGGTCGCGTTCATGGCGAGCGCCGCCCGGTGCTGCCAGGATGCGGTCGTGCTGGATGACGACGACCGGACCATGATGCTCGCGCTCAGGCGCTACCTCGAGCACGCGAACGAGCTGGCAGGCCGCGAAGAGCGGACCGAGCTCACCCCGATCGGCGAACGGATCCGCGACCACCTGGGCGTCGACCCGCAGACCGTCCCCGTCGTCACCGAAGAGATCGCTGACCACCGACTGGTGGACGCCGACATCGCGCTCGAGGTCCTCAGCGGCGGCGATGCTGCGTCCCTGGTCGGCATCGCCGGGGACGACGGCCGGTTCCACAGCTCGCTGAGCGAGTTCATCGCACACGCACACTCGCGGTGGTCGATCGGCCCGGTCAGCTACGCGGCGAGGGCGACCGGACCGGACACCACACGCCGCGTCGTGTCGTTCGGGCTGTGGCTGCTGACGATCGACGGCACACCGATCGCCGTCCTGCAGCGCGCGGCGAAGCCCGAGTACGGGCGGGCGAGCGCGACGCTCGACGTGCTCTCCGCCGACCAGGACCGTGCGTCGGCGTTCCTCGTCCGGCTGCGTGCCCTGATGATCGAGCACAGCGTGCTGCGCGGACAGGTGCTGTCGTTCACGCGCTCCGAGTACGGCGCGGACGCGGGCGCCACGTTCCTGCGGCGCCCGGACGTCAGCGCCGACGACGTCGTCCTGCCCGACGGGTTGCTCGACGAGGTCGTGGCGCACGTGGTCGGCATCGGTGAACAGCGTGCGGCGCTGCTCGCCGCCGGGCAGCACCTGAAGCGCGGGGTCCTGCTCTACGGGCCTCCCGGCACGGGCAAGACCCTGACCATCCGGCACCTGCTGACCCGGACACCGACCGTGACCGCCGTCCTGCTGACCGGATCGAGCATCGCGGCGATCGGTGCTGCCGCCGAGATCGCCCGCACGTTCCAACCGTCCGTCGTCGTGCTCGAGGACATCGACCTCGTCGCGATGGAGCGGACCGCCTCGCCGCAGCCGCTGCTGTTCGAGGTGCTCGACGCGTTGGACGGCCTGGACGGAGACGCCGACGTGGCCTTCGTGATGACGACCAACCGGGTGTCGGTGCTCGAACGCGCGCTCGCTGACCGGCCCGGACGCGTCGACCTGGCCGTCGAGGTCCCGCTCCCCGCGCTCCCCGAGCGCACGCGGCTGTTCCGGCGCTACGCGGGGTCGCTGCCCTTCTCCGACCAGGCGATCGCCGACGCCGCCGAACGGGCCGAGGACACCACCGGCTCGTTCGCCAAGGAGCTGATGCGTCGGAGTGTCCTGGGGGCGGCGTTGCGTGGAGCCGAGCCCGAGGACCAGGACCTGGCGGATGCGCTCGAGTCGTTGTTGACCGCGCGCTCGGCGCTCACCCGCAAGCTGCTCGGCACGCGGGACGGCGATGCTGACGACGACGAGGGCGGCTCGGACGACGGGACCGAGGACGACGGCTCCGATGGTGGACACTGGGTCGCGTACGCGCCGCTCGCCGGGCAGGTCATCGCACGGGGCGAGACCACGGACTGAGCTCGGGCCGCGACCGGACCGAGCGCGGGTCCGTGTCCGACCGCTCGCGGCCGGACCTGGGTGTGCGTCCGTGCGGGGCCGAGGACCGTGGAACCATGAGCCAGTACGACAAGCGCGACCCGAACGCCCTCTACCCCGCACCGCCGTACCCGAAGCAGGAGCAGTCGCTGCCGGGTGCCGCCTGGAAGATGGACCCCGAGCCCGACCACGGCGAGGAGAGCTACGTCGGCAAGGAACGGCTGACGGGCTACCGTGGCATCGTCACGGGCGCCGACTCGGGCATCGGCCGCGCCGCCGCGATCGCCATGTCGCGCGAGGGCGCCGACCTGGTGCTGTCGTACCTGCCGGACGAACAGGAGGACGCCGAGCAGGTCCGCGACCTGCTGGAGTCCGAAGGGCGTCGTGCCGTGCTGGTCCCCGGGGACATCTCCGACGAGCAGTACTGCACGGACCTGGTGCAGAAGGCCGTCGACGAGCTCGGTGGCCTCGACACCCTGGTCATGGTCGCCGGGCGCATGGAGAGCAACGACGACATCCTGACGCTCGACACGGCGATGTTCGACTCGACGTTCAAGACGAACATCTACTCGCTGTTCTGGCTGACGAAGGCCGCGGTGCCGCACCTGGAGCCGGGGTCGACGATCGTCACGACGGGCTCGATCCAGGCGTCGACGCCGTCGCCCGACAAGATCGACTACGCCGTGTCCAAGGGCGCGATCAAGCTCTTCACCGAGGCCGTCGCCCAGCAGCTCGCGCCGAAGGGCATCCGCGTGAACTCCGTGGCACCCGGTCCGGTGTGGACGCCGCTGCAGCCCGGGTCCGACGACGCCGAGACGGTCTCGCACTTCGGGGAGCAGTCGCCGTTCGGGCGGCCGGGGCAGCCCGCCGAACTCGGCGCCGCCTACGTGCACCTGGTCAGCCCGGAGTCGAGCTACCAGTCCGGCTCGACCATCACGATCGCCGGCGGCACGCCCGCGTTCTGAGTCACGAGCCCGACCGGATTCCCTGGGTCGCACCCCCGCGACGACATCGCGCCCCGTCCTGACGGGGCGCGATGTTCGCGTGGGGGTGCGAACCCGCGGGCATCAGCGGGGCCGACGACCGGACCAGCGCGTCAGTGACCGACCCGCTCGTCGACCAGCTCCTGCGTCCCCAGCACGATCGCGAGCGCCAACCGCTCGGCGTCCGGCGTGCCCGGTTCGGCGGTGTAGGCCATGATCCGCAGGTCCTCGGGCCCCACCACGAGCGTGTCGCAGTCGATCCGGATCGGCCCGACGGTGGGGTGCAGGATCGTCTTCTGCCGCGAGGAGTGCTCGACCGCCGGCGCTGCAGCGGACTCCCACAGCGCCACGAACCGCGGGCTGGCGGCGCGCAGGTCCCGCACGAGCTGCTGCAGCTGCCGGTCCAGCGGGTAGCGAGCCGCGGTCGCTCGGAGCCCGGCGACGACGTTCTCCTCGAACGCGGCCTGCTCGGCGGGGGTGTGCAGGGCGCGGCTGCCGGGCCCGACCAGGTGCCGCCACGCCGTGTTCCGCTCGTGCCCGCGGAGCGCACCGACCGGCCCCATCAGCGCGTCGTACGGCAGGTTCGCCACGAGCAGGTTCCCCGCCGCGTCGAGCACCGCGACGGGAGTGTCCGCCAGGCGGTCGAGCAGGCGCTGCACGCTCGGCGGGATCCGCGTCGGCACGACGTCCGCGCCGGGAGTGGCGTGCCCGGCGAGCGCGTAGAGCAGCTCACGCTCGGCGTCGGACACCCGGAGCGCGCGGACAAGTGCCTCGACCACCTGGGCGGACGGTGACGTCGCCCGGCCCTGCTCGAGCCGGGTCAGGTAGTCCGCCGAGATCCCGGCCAGTCCGGCCAGCTCCTCGCGCCGCAGCCCGGTCGCGCGGCGACGGGGACCGATCGGCACCCCCACCGCCGACGGGGCGACGTGGTCGCGCAGCCGTCGCAGCGTCGTGCCGAACTCGGAGTGGTCCATGGCGACAGTCTGCCGCGCGGGCCTCGTGCGGGCCAGGCCCGGCGAGTCCTACGACAACCGGGCGACTGCCTGCGCGCGATCGGTCAGGCGCATGCTGCCGCCATGACAACGACACTCGTGACCGGCGCCTCCCGTGGCCTCGGCAAGGAAACCGCCCGCCAGCTCGTCGCCGCCGGGCACACCGTCTGGATCGGCGTCCGCGACCTGCAGGCCGGCACCGCGGTCGCCGAGGAGATCGGCGCCCACGCGGTGCAGCTCGACGTGACGGACGACGCCTCGGTCGCCGCCGCGTTCGCGCACCTCGACGCCCAGGGCGGACTCGACGTCCTGGTCAACAACGCCGGCATCGCGATGCTCGGGCTGAACGGCCCCGACGCGCTCGCCGTGTTCGACACGAACGCCGTCGGCATCGTCCGGACCACCGAGGCCGCGCTGCCGGTGCTGCGCCGCTCGGCGAACCCGATCGTCGTGAACATCGGCAGCGCGCTCGGCTCGTTCGCCGCGACCCACGACCCCGCCAAGCCGGCGTCGACCGTGAACGCGATCGTCTACGGCGCGAGCAAGGCCGCCGTGTCGATGCTCACGTCGCAGTACGCCCGCGCCGTGCCCGAGGTGCACTTCGTGGTGCTCGAGCCCGGCTACACCGCGACCGAGCTCGGCGGCGTGCCGAACGCGCACGGGCGCCCGGTCGGGGTCAGCGCCGCCACCGTCGTGGCCGCCGCGTCGGAGGGCCCGCAGGGCCCGACCGGCGTGTTCCTGGAGGACGGCGAACCGCTCGGGTGGTGATCCGTGACGGACAGGAGGCTCCTACCGGACCCGGTGGGAGCCTCCCGTCCGTCGTCGGGTCCGGTCAGATGAACTGCCGGAAGTTGGTCGAGGCCAGGTCCAGCAGCTCGTCACCGCGGCCGCTGAGCACCGTGCGGATGGCGTAGAGCGTGAAGCCCTTGGCCTGCTCCAACGTGACCGCCGGCGGCATCGACAGCTCTTGGCGGTCGGCCTTGACGGACACCAGCGCGGGGCCGTCGTGGGCGAGCGCCGCGGCCATGGCCGACTCGAAGTCGTCCGACTCGTCCACGCGGAAGCCCTTGATGCCGATCGCCTCGGCGACCTTGGCGAAGTCGGGGTTCTGCAGCTCGGTGCCGTACGTGACGAAGCCCGCGGCCTTCATCTCGAGCTCGACGAAGTTGAGGGACGAGTTGTCGAACACGACGATCTTCACCGGCAGCTTGTTCTGCACGATCGTGATGAGCTCGCCGAGCAGCATCGTCAGGCCGCCGTCACCGGCCATCGCGATGACCTGACGGTCCGGGAACGCCGCTTGCGCGCCGATCGCCTGCGGCACGGCGTTCGCCATCGTGCCGTGCACGAACGAGCCGATCAGCCGTCGCTTGCCGTTCAGCGTCAGGTACCGCGATGCCCAGACGACCGGCGAGCCCACGTCGGGGATGAACACGGCGTCGTCGGCGGCCAGCCGGTCGAGCACCCGGGTGACGTACTGCGGGTGCAGCGGCTTGTGCTTGCCAGCGGGAACGGCCAGGTCGTCGAGCTTCTCGCGGGTCTTCGTGTAGTGCTTGCGGGCGTCCTGCAGGTGGTGGGCCGGCTTCGCTCCGTCCAGCAGGGGGATGAGCGCGAGCGCGGTGTCCTTCACGGTGCCGACCAGTCCGATGTCCACCGGGTGCCGGCGCCCGAGCTGCGAGCCGCGCACGTCCACCTGCACGTGCTTCGCCTTCGCCGGGAAGAACTGCTGGTACGGGAAGTCGGTGCCCAGCATGAGCACCACGTCGGCGTCCTCCATCGCGCGGTAGCCGGACGCGAAGCCGAGCAGCCCGGTCATGCCGACGTCGTACGGGTTGTCGTACTCGATGTGCTCCTTGCCGCGCAGTGCGTGCACGATCGGCGCCTGCAGCCGCTCGGCCAGGGCGACGACCTCGTCGTGCGCGCCGGCGACACCCGCGCCGGCCAGGATCGTGATCTTGTCCGCGCCGTTGAGCAGGTCCGCGGTGCGCTGCAGCTCGGCGTCGGACGGGAGGATGCGCGGCGTGGTGCGCTCGATGCGGGTGGTCCTGGTGTCCTTCGCCTCGGCGAGCAGCACGTCCCCGGGGATCACGAGGACGGCGACGCCGCGCTTCTCGATCGCCTCGCGCATCGCGATCTCGAGCAGGCGGGGCATCTGCGACGGGTCGGCGACGTACTCCACGTACACCGAGCACTCGCGGAACAGTTCCTGCGGGTGGGTCTCCTGGAAGTACCCGGAGCCGATCTCCGCCGTGGGGATGTGTGCCGCGATGGCCAGCACCGGCACGCGGGAGCGGTTGGCGTCGTACAGCCCGTTGATCAAGTGCAGGTTCCCCGGGCCGCAGCTGCCGGCACACACCGCCAGGTCGCCGGTGAGCTCGGCTTCGGCCGACGCGGCGAACGCGGCCGCCTCTTCGTGCCGGACGTGCTCCCACCGGATCGTGCCGTCCTTGCGCAACGCGTCGGTGAAGCCGTTGAGGGAGTCCCCGGGCAGGCCGTAGACCCGCTGGACGTCGTTCAGGCGGAGGGTGGCGACGATGTTCTCGGCGACGGTGGGCATGCGGTTCCTCTCGTGGTGGACACCTTCCGGTGTAGTCGTCCCCCGCTGACCGCGGCTGAGCGACGGAGCGCGGCTGAGCGCATTCGGATCGACTCGGTGACCGCTGCGTGCCCGCTGATCGCCGGGTGCTGCGACCATGGACGGATGATCGACGATGCGCCGCCGCTGCGCCCACGCCGCCGCGAGCCCGACGCGAACGGCATCCTGGTCCGCTCGCCGTACCCGCTCGCGACGCTGACGATCGGCATCGGAGCGGTCGTCGTGCTCACGGTCATCGGCTTCTTCCTGGGCACCGTCGACCTCGGGCTGGCCCGCGCGCTCAACGCCCTGCACACCGGAGCCCTCGGCGCGTTCACCGACGGGGTCTACCACGCGATCAGCCCGGCGCCCGCGATCGTCGTCACCGTGATCGTCACCGCGGTGATCTGGGTGGTGCAGCGGAACGTCCGTCCGGCCGCGGCCTTCGCCGGGGTCGTCGCGATCACCTGGGTGCCGTCGGACATCGTGAAGGAGCTGGTCCACCGCGCTCGCCCCGACGTGTCCGTGCTGTCGCACCCGTTCGCCGTGCAGCCGGACCCGGGCTACCCGAGCGGCCACACCGTCTTCATGGTGGCCTTCACGATCGCGATCTGCTGGGTGCTGCGCGACACGCGGTGGCACACCCTGGCCGTGACGCTCGGCGCGGTCGCGGTCGTCGTCGTGTTCTTCGCGGTGACGATCGACGCCGTGCACTTCCCCACGGACGCGCTGGCCTCGGTGGCGTGGGCGCTCGCCGTGGCCCCGGCCGCCCGGGTGCTCTGGGTCGACCTGCTCATGCCGCGGCTGCCGTACCTGCGCCCCGCGAAGCCCGTCGCCCGCTGACGCGCCGCCGCGGTGCTGCCGGGCCACACCGTGCCGCGCCGAGTCTCGCCCCGGCGGACACTTTGCGCCGCTCTGCGCCGCGATTCTGTCCGCGGGGCCGAGACTCGGCGACGCCGGGCCGGCGCGGGCGCGGACGAGGGCCGGCGCCGGCGCGGGTGCGGGCGCGACGCAGGGCCGGCGCGGGCGCGGGCGCGACGCCGAGTCACTCGGCGCGGGCTGCCCGCCGATCCCGGGCCACGAGCAGCGCGACCACGGCGACGACCGCGGCGGCGACCATCACGATCGCCAGGGGCGCGGCCGTGCTCGACCCGCCGATGCTCACGAGCGGTGACACCAGCGCCGCGAGTCCGAACTGCAGCGCGCCGAGCACCGCCGAGGCACTGCCCGCCGCCGACGGCACGGCCCCGAGCGCCAGGGCCGTCGCGTTCCCGAGCACCAGGCCGAGGCTGCCGACCGCGGTGAACAGCGGCACGGCGAGCAGGAACACCGGCGCCGCGGTGACGACCAGCAGCGCGAACGCCACGGTCGACGCCAGCACCAGCACGATGCCGAGCGACAGCACCCCGGTCACCGAGCGACGTTCGGTGAGCTTGGCCGACAGCACACTCACGCCCATCAGTGCCAGCGCGTTGAGCCCGAACGCCAGCCCGTAGCCGACGGTGCCCAGGCCGAGCATGTCCTGGTACAGGAACGGCGACGCCGAGATGTACGCCATCATCACGGCGAAGGCGAACCCGAACACCGCGGTGTAGCCGAGGAACGTCCGCGAGCGCAGGGCCGCCAGCGGTGACGACGACGCGGAGCGTGCCGCACGCTGGGCGTCCCGGTGCGACCGCAGGTGGGTCTCGCGGATGACGGCGAGCACCGTCACCAGCATGAGGACCGCCAGCCCGAGCACGATGGTCAGCAGTCCACGCCACCCGATCGGGCCGGTGAGCAGCCCGCCGAGCAGCGGCGCGACGACCGGGGCGACCCCGCTGACGATCATCATGAGCGAGAACGCGCGGGCCGCGGGCTTGCCGGTCGCCAGGTCGGAGATCACCGCGCGCCCGATGACCATGCCGGCCGCGCCGCCCAGGCCCTGCAGCAGCCGGGCGACGATCAGCACGGTGACGTTCGGCGCCAGCACGGCGACGACACTGGCGAGCACGCACAGTGCGGCGCCGGCGATCAGCGGGGGCACGCGGCCGAAGCGGTCGGACAACGGACCGAAGACGAGCTGCCCCGCGGTCACCCCGACCAGGAACGCGGTGAGGGTCAGCTGGACGGTCGTGGCCGACGTCTGCAGCTCGGTGGTCATCTCCGGGAAGGCCGGCAGGTACAGGTCGGTGGCGAAGGGTGCCACCGCGCTGAGCAGGCCGAGGGCGAGCAGCAGTGCGGTGGTGATGCCCTGCGGTCGTGTCGTGGGCGCCGCGAGGTCCGCGCGGTTCGAGCCGGTGTTGATCGTCATGGTTATGAAACCATAACCCATTCTCGACCAGCGGTACAGTCGGCGCATGGATCCCGCCCCGACCGACGACGACCTGGCCGAACTGGCCGACGTCGTCCTGCGCATCTCGCGCGAGGTCGACCCGAGTGCGTCGCACGCGCTCGACATCGTCCCGCTGACCGGTACCGAAGCGCTCGTGATGCGGTGGATCGACCGCCACCAGGGCACCTCGCCGAGTGCCACGGCCGAGGCCACCGGGCTGCAGCGGAGCAACCTCAGCGCCGCACTCCGCGCGCTGGTGGCGAAGGACATGGTCGACCGCCGTCCGGACCCCGACGACGCCCGGCTCGTACAGCTCTTCTCGACCGCACGGGCGACGGAGAGCATCGCCGTGCTGCACGCGCGCTGGGCCGAGCAGCTCCGACGCGCACTCGGGACGGACCACGCGGGCGTCGCCACGACCCTCGCGGTGCTGACCCGGATCGACGACGGACTGCGCGACTAGCTGTACCCGGCCATGACGTTGGTGACACTTCGGGTCTTGTGACGTGACGAGGCCTCCTGGCTTGATGGAGCTGTCTAGTTCTGCCATCACCAGGA